>JAIXSO010000008.1 GCA_027484685.1 Bacteroidota bacterium | reverse complement strand
TGTTTTGTTTATTGTTTGCACTACAAATTTAACAATTTCAATGCTACTATTTAATTGATTTACAGATTTTTATAAACAAAAATATCAACATATTCTTATCCCGAACTAAGGTTATTAATAAGATTAAACTATTTTTTACAGCAGCATAGTTTAAGTTGTCTTGAAAATTAGTTTGCAAATATGCTATAACATATTCAAGCCACTTCTTGTTAAGCATCGAATCGGAACTATTGATATGGATAATTTTTTGTTGATTAAGTCGTAAACTGACTCTGTTTCATTGGTCACAATTCCAAAACCATTATCGAAAGCGTAATAAGCAAAATGAGGAGCAAATAAATTTATTCATCTTGAAAAAATGATCATTAGGAATAGCCAATTGAGCTAAAATAGTAGTAGCAAAATTGGTGAAGCAATACTACTAATAATTTTACCTTTGTAATCAGGTTTAATTGCTCCACCTACCATTAACATTGGAATCCTATCACACTCAACTTCATGTATGCCTCTCGATTTTGTGAACTTATAATCATGATCAGCCACCAAAATAAAAATTATTATTAGATAACAACAATTAAATCCAAAACAAACTATAAGAATGAGTTCAAGAATAAAAGATATTCCTTTTAAAATAAAAAACCTCAACCAATTGCTCAGTTGAGGTTTTCTATTAAAACGTTAAAATTAAACTCCTACATCATGCATTGCACTTTCATAAATGAAAGGATGACGAGTTGGGTATAAATTTGCTTTGGTTAAACCTTTTAACACAACTATTAAAAACAACCCTACAAAGAATAGTAACATACCAATTTCCATAAATCCAATTCCTTGGTTAGGTATTTCAATTGTACCAGTTGGATTGTGTTCAGAAATAGCAGTTGGCAAATCCATTGCACCAGGCATAACCATTAACAAACAGTCATTCCAATGTCCAAATAAAATCGCACCACCAACAAAATAACCAACTTTTCTATTGCGTTTTGCATCCCTCATCATAAATAAGAAAAAAGGAACCACAAAATTTAAAACAATATTTAGGTAAAAACTGAATTGATATGAACCAAACATACGTTCCTCGTAGTAAACAACTTCTTCAGGAATATTTGCGTACCAAATTAACAGGAACTGAGCAGTCCACATGTAAGTCCAAAATACAGAGAATGCGAACATGAACTTACCTAAATCATGTTGGTGTTCATCAGTTACAATTGCTAAATATCCTTTACCTCTTAAATACCAAACTAATAAATATGTTACTGTTAAAGCACTAACCCAACCTGTAGCAAAATTATAAATGGTAAAAATAGTTGAATACCAATGAGCATCAACACTCATCATCAAATCCCATGCAAACATGGAGAAAGTAAAACCGAAAACAACTAAAAATACTGTAGAAATTTTAAAGTTTTTATCAAAATTTTCAACTCCACCAACTAAATCTTCGTTTCTTGAATTTTTGCGAATTTGCGCAGCACAGAAAATCCAAAATGCAGTAAATAGCACTAAGCGAACTAAATAAAACGGCTGTGATAAGTACCAAGTTTTTTTAGCTAATAAAGGGTCAGATTCCATTACACCTGGATGAGCCCAATGATAAATACCACCATGCAAAACATAAAAGTTAACTAAAATTATTGCAAGCAATAATCCTGCGCCAATAATCATGTAAGTGCTCATTGCTTCAGGAATTCTTCTAATAGCTACATACCAAGCAGCATTAGCTAATTGACTAATTACTACAAATATAATTGCACAAGTAGCAATAATAAATGTAAAGTAACTATCAACTAATAGGTTACCCCAAAAGCGTTTTGATACTAAATGGTGTAAATCATCAGCTGTTAAATTCATACCTTCAATAGAAGGATGATAAGTAAAATAACCTAAAATAGTTAAAAGTAAACCTACAATCATTAAACCGTATGACCACTTTTTATTACCGTCAGTTATAGTATATTTTTCTTCTTTAATTTCTATATGTGTATCGTGTGACATAATTTTTTTTCAAATAATTAATTCAACTTATTTTTTAACTGTGGTATCAGCTGCTGCTGTAGCTGTAGCTTCAGTTGCAGTTGTTTTGAAAGTGTTGATGTAATGTATTACTTGCCAAACTTGGTTTGGAGAAAGAACTGTACCATAAGCACCCATTAAGTTTTTACCGTATTTAATAGAGTAAAACGATTTACCATCATTAATAGTAGGTAACCTATCAGCATAGCTAGGTACTTTAGGAAACTTACCATCAGCTACAATTGTACCGTTACCTTGACCATCTTCTCCATGGCAAGGAGTACAATTAATATTATATAATCTTTTACCTTCTGCTAAATTATAAACAGTTGGAGCAATTGGATTAACCAAAGAGCTTGCAGCTTCATAAGCTTCTGCTGTTTTTGGGAAATCGTATTTTGCATAATCTGATTGTCCGCGAGCGATAGTATGTTTTGCAGGTAAGCGCATATTCATGCCATTAGGATTAATTGTATTAGGCTTGCTCTCTTCTTGGCTTAATGGTTCATAAGCAAAAGAATGATACATATTTGGCGCATATTCCATACCTGGGTTATCGCCACCAGCAGAACAAGATGTCATAAATGCCATGCTTGAACCTACTAAAATTGCTAAACTTATATTTCTTAGTTTCATAGTATTAGTCTTCAAACTCCCTTTCTCTTATTTCAATAGCTCCATTATTTTTCAAAATTGAACTTAATTCGGCTACATCAGTTTTATTAGGAATGATATCAATAGCAACTACAAATAAATCGTCAGTTACACGAATATCAATAATATCAGCATTTTTACCCCAAACCATTTTGTTTACAGCAAAAAAGCAACCTACCATTCCGAAGGCAGTACATAGAATAGCCAACTCAAAAGTAATTGGAATGTAAGTTGGAATATGTAACGAAGGTTTACCTCCAACATTCATTTGCCAATCAAAATAAGAGGCGTAAGTTTGTAGTGTCAAAGCCAAAATAATACCAGTCATAGCAAAACAAAAAGCGGCAACTGTTAATCTTGATCTTTTTATGCCTAGTACTCTATCCATTCCATGAATAGCAAATGGAGAATATACATCTCTAACTCTGTATCCATCATGAATCAACTTTTTAGTTGCATCATAAATATGATCAGGGTCATTGTAAATACCTAAAATTACTTTGTTAGTGTCCATGAACTGAATCTCCTTTCGTTTCGTGAGCGTGTTGTGGCATTTTGTGATTGTTATTTAATAATTCAGTATAATGTTTTTCTAATTCTAAAGCATGCTTAGTTTTAACAATACTCTTCAACTCACTCATATTAATTGAAGGTAAGAATTTCATAAATAAGAAGAACAAGAAGAAGAATAATCCAAATGATCCCAATAGTATAGCAAATTCAACAATAGTTGGCGTGTACATACTCCAGCTTGAAGGTAAAAAATCTCTATGTAATGATGTTACGATAATAACGAAACGCTCAAACCACATACCTATGTTTACAATAATTGACATGATGAAAATAAACCAAGGTGTAGTTCTAGCCCATTTAGACCAAAAAACTTGAGGTGCAACTAAGTTACAGCCCATCATAATCCAATAACTCCAACCGTATGGTCCAAAAGCTCTGTTTAAGAATGCATATTGTTCATATTCAACACCTGAATAAGCAGCTACGAAAAACTCAGTAATATAAGCTAAACCTACCAAGGTTCCGGTCAACATTACAACTCTACACATAGCATCTAAATGCTCCGATGTAATGTAATCTTTATAATTTAGAACTTCGCGAGCAACAACAAGTAGTGTTAACACCATACCAAACCCAGAAAAAATAGCTCCAGCAACGAAGTATGGAGGAAAAATGGTGGTGTGCCAACCTGGTACTAATGAAGTAGCAAAATCCATTGATACAATTGAGTGTACCGATAATACTAAAGGTGTAGAAATAGCAGCTAAAATTAAGCTTATAACTTCATATCTGTGCCATACTTTGGTAGAACCATTCCAGCCCATTGCAAAGAAACCATACCAGAATTTGCGAGCCTTACTAGTTGCTCTATCTCGAACTGTAGCAATATCTGGTATTAAACCAACGTACCAAAATACCAACGATACAGAAAAATAAGTCGAAATTGCAAATACGTCCCAAACCAATGGAGAATTAAAGTTAACCCATAAACTACCAAAAGCATTAGGAAGTGGGATTGGCCAATATGCTACCCATGGACGACCCATGTGAGACAAAATAAATGAAGCAGCACAAATAACCGCAAAAATTGTCATTGCTTCTGCTGAACGGTTAATTGACATACGCCATTTTTGACGGAATAATAATAATACTGCTGAGATTAAGGTTCCAGCATGACCAATACCTACCCAAAACACGAAGTTGGTGATATCAAAAGCCCAACCTACCGTTTTATTTAAACCCCAGGCTCCTAATCCTACAACCATTGTGTAAGTAGTTGAAAAAATCCAAATTGCTAAAACAATTGTTGATAAACCAAATCCAAGCCACCAAGCCTTTGAAGGCTTGTTTTCGATTGGACGAGTGATTTCTGTTGTAATATCACTGTAGGTTTTACCACCTGTTACGAGCAAATCTCTAATTGGTGATTCGTATGACATGTAATTATATTATTTTAAATTTTATTTAATTGATTGAATAATTGAATTATGAGTGAGCATGCTCAGCTGCTTTATGCTTTTCATCATGCTTAGCAGGTGCTTTTTGCTCGCCAGCAATTGGCTCGTTAACATTTCTTATCTTAGTCATATAACCTACCGATGGTTGAACATTATATTCCTCTAATAATACATATTTACGTTCGTTTTTGAATAATTTTGAAATTTCACTGTTAGGATCATTCATATCTCCAAAAACTAAAGCGTCAGCAGGACAAGATTGTTGACAAGCAGTTTTAACATCACCATCAACCATTTTTCTGTTCTCAATTTTTGCTTTTAACTTACTAGCTTGAATTCTTTGAACACAGAATGAACATTTTTCCATTACACCTCTAGAACGAACAGTAACATCTGGATTGATTACCATTCTTCCTAAATCATTATTGAAATGGAAGTCAAATTGATCATTTTCTCTGTATTTAAACCAATTAAACCTACGAACTTTATAAGGGCAGTTATTTGCACAATATCTGGTTCCAACACAACGATTGTAAGTCATTTGATTTAACCCTTCAGAACTGTGAACAGTAGCTAATACTGGACAAACAGTTTCACAAGGAGCATGACCACAATGTTGACACATCATTGGTTGATGCATAACAGTTACGTGTTCAAAATCAATTTTATTATTTTTATCGTTGTATTCTTTTTCTTTTGTAGATGGTTTGCCTGTAGCTAAATTTTTGAAGCTGTAATATCTATCAATTCTAATCCAATGCATTTCGCGACTGTTTAAAATTTCTTTTCTACCAACAACAGGTACGTTATTTTCAGCTGAACAACTTACTACACAAGCACCACAACCAGTACAAGCATTCATATCGATTGCCATTCCCCATTTGTGACCTTTGCTATCGTGCTCTTCCCATAATGAAATGATGTGAGCATGATCGTTATTACCAGCACTAGGATTTTTAATATACTCATCTAAAGAAGCTTCACGTAATAAATTACGACCTTCAATAGTATGATGAGTTTGAGTTTGAGCTAATTCATAACCATCGTCAGTTTTAGTTAAACTTACTCCATTAGCAGTATTATAAGTAAATGTACCATTTTCAAAACCAACTAAGCTAAATGCATTTTTACCTAAACCATTTCCAAAGTTAGAGGCAACTTTACCTTTTGATTTACCATAACCCATTGCTAAACCAATTGTTGAGTTGGCTTGTCCTGGCTGAATTAAAACTGGCAAACCTTCAATAGTAGTTTTTCCTGCTTTTAAAGTTACAACGTCACCTTCTTTTAAATTGAATTGGTCAGCAGTAACTTTTCCAATAGTTAAATAGTTATCCCAACATACTTTACTAATTGGATCAGGTAATTCTTGTAACCAAGGATTATTCGCATGAGTACCATCACCTAAACCAATTTTACTGTAAAGTTTGATCTCAGTGTTATTTTTATTTGTTGTATAATTAACAGTAACTTTGCTTGCAATATCACTAGCTAAAGGAGCAGATGATGCAGTAGAAACAGCTTTAGGTGCAGCTATATAAAAACCATCATGTAAAGCTTTATTCCAAGCCTCTTCACCAGCCATTAATATACTTGATTGCCAATTATTTTTGATGTATGAATAAACATCTGTTTTGTTACCAGCCCATTTCAATAAACTTTCTTGAACTTGACGAGTGTTAAACACATTGGAAATTGTAGGTTGAGTTAATCCAAAATAACCAACTTTAGGTTCCGCATCATTCCAGCTTTCTAAATAGTGATTATCAGGTGTTTGGTAGTTGCATAATTCACCTGTTTCGTCAGTAGAAGAATTAGTAGTAATTCTAGTACCCACTTTTTTCAATGCATTTTTAAATTTATCAGCATTATAATAACTGTAAGCTGGGTTTGTATTGTAGAAAATAACTGCATCAACTGCACCACTTTCCATTTCAGCAACAAATGCTTCAAAATTAGCATCATCACCACTTACTTGATTTGAATAATTATCCAAGTCAACTGTAGTACCTATATTTCCTAATAAACCATTAATAGCTGCAACTAATAATTGATTATCTAAATTATTTGAGCCAGAAACCACTAAAGATTGCCCCTTAGCTGCTAATAATTCTTTAGCGGTTAAATCAATTGAATTTAAAGCTACTTCTATTGTAGGAACTGAAAAAGTAGGAGCTCCAGTTGCAACTGCCACTTTATTGTAAATGCTTAACAATACAGCACCTTCCATCGAAGGTTTGATAGGAAAACGATAATCTGCATTTGAACCTGTTAATGATAAATTACTTTCAAAATGCAAATGACGACTCATTTTCTTATCTTCAGCTTTTCTGTTCTTAGCCCAAGCTTTTGTATATTCAACTGGTGAAATCCAAGTTCCTAAGAAATCAGCACCAAAACTTACAATAACTTTGGCTTTGTCAAAATTATATGAAGGAACCACAGCTTTACCAAAAGCACGTTTGTTAGCTTCAATTAAAGCTGCATAAGAAATAGCTTCATAACCAACTACTTTGGTTGAAGGATATTTAGCGGTAAATTCTGAAATAATTTTTTTAGTAGATGGGCTAGTAATAGTACCACTTACAATTCTTATATTTTTTGCACTTGATAATGCTTTTGTTATATCAGCATCAACTACATCCCATGTAGACTCATTAGCTTCTTTACGAGGAGCTTTTAAACGCTCATTATCATATAAACCCAATAAACTAGCATGACCAGTAGCACAAACTCCACCTTTAAATACAGGAGAATCAGCATTACCCTCTATCTTAACAGGACGACCTTCACGTGTTTTAACCAAAATACTACAACCAGTAGAGCAAGCTCCGCATGTAGTAGCATACCAATTAGGAACACCAGGTGTAATATTTTCGGGTTTTACAACATAAGGAATAGCATTTTTTACTGGTATGTTATTACAAGCTGCTAATGCTACAGCTGAAATACTAAAACCAAAATACTTTAAGAAATCGCGTCTGTTTGATTGCATTTCACCGTCAGAATCAGTTAATACTTCTTCTAAAGGAATTCCTTGTGCAAATTCATTCTTTTTAGCAGCAACAAATTTTGGATCATTGTTTAACTCTTCTAAACCTTTCCAGTATTTATTTTTATTTTCCATTTAAAATTTTTTCTTCGTTAATAAATTAAGAAATTATATCTGTTTTTGGTTATTTACTAGTAATGGCATTTAGCACATTCTAATCCACCATTTTGAGCAACAGTTATAAAATCTTTGTTGCTTGCTTTTAAGTCCTTGTGTAATTTTTCGTAATAATCATTATTTGCTACATCAACTTTAGCTTCACGGTGACAGTTAATACACCATCCCATTTGTAAACTCCGTTGTTGACTAACAACTTTCATTTTTTCAATTGGACCATGACATGATTGACATTCAACTTTTCCAATTTTTACGTGTTGTGCGTGATTAAAGTACGCATGATCAGGTAAATTGTGAATTCTCACCCATTTGATTGGTTGTTGTTTATAACCTTCAATGTAAGCACCTTTTTCAGCATCATAACCAACTGCATTGTAAATTTTTTGAATTTCTGGTGATACTTGACCATTGTACTTTTCTTTAGCTTTTACATACGTATGGCAATTCATACAAGTACTTGCTGAAGGGATTGAAGCTTGTTTGCTCTTATCAGCACTTGAATGACAATATTGACAGTTTATTTTGTATTTGCCTGCGTGCAACTCGTGTGAATAATTTATTGGTTGAACAGGAGCATATCCTTTTTGAACACCAACTTTTTTATTCGCAAAATCAAAACCATATAACCCTAAAACTAAGGTAATAATTGCACCTACTGCTAAAGTTCCAACAACAGGGTGCTTAACAAATAATTTGTAACGAGTAGATTTTTTATTTTGTTTCCAAGGTAATTTTACATCCTCTAAATCAATTTCCTCAGGAAATTTTTCATTGTAAATTCTTTCAATTACTTTTCTAATATTTACCAAAATGAAAATGATAAATAGCAAAATAACTGCGAAAATACTTAAACCAATTAACATGGTTTGAGAGTAAAAACCTTCGCCTGTCGCTTGCCCTCCGCCATTAGGAGCAACACCATCTGCTGCAGCAGCGGCTGGTGCAGCTCCTCCAGTTTTAATGTATTCAATAATTGATTTAATTTGACCATCACTGAATTGAGGGAAGGCGGTCATTTGTGATTGATTGTACTCGTTGTAAATCTTGTTTGCATATGCATCACCAGATTTAATTACAGCTTGAGGGTTTTTGACCCACTTGATAATCCAAGCTTCTGATTGACGCTTGTCTATGTCTTTTAACGCTGGTCCAACTACCTTTTCGTTAATTGCATGACAAGAAGTACAATTTGCGTTAAATAATTTTTCACCTTCGGCTACATCGGCCAGTGTTACTTTTGCTCCTAAAAAGAAAGCAGTAAGTAGAAGTAATAGTTTATTCAGTCTCATTTAATTTAATTACAAAATCTTTACAAATCTATTGTATGTTGAGTGTAGTGCCATACTGATTTTTATCAAGCCTAGCACTTGTTAACATGTTGCGAATATAGGAAGATTAAGGCAGCACAATATGCTGTTAATAAATAAATATTATTTAGACAAATTCTATTTAAAAAGAACTGAAAATCTATGTATTTTATTTTTCAAGAAGTTTTTCAACAGTAATATCGCTTAGTTCTTGTTTTTTATCTAAATGCTCGTAAGGCGAATTTTTACTCACAAATTCAGGAACTATTTCTTTCATTTTAGCAACTATGGTTGTTTGATTTTGCGTTTTGTACAAATCAAGTAAAGAATCAATGCTATTTTTTACAGCTTCAAAATCATAGTTTCTAACCTTACCAATCATTATTTTAGAATGATGAGTTGGAACAGTATTTTCTTGATCATTTAATAATTCTTCGTATATTTTTTCACCTGGGCGTAAGCCTGTATAAACTATCTGAATATCTTTTCCTAAAGTAAGTCCAGATAAACGAATCATTTTTTTAGCTAGGTCAATAATTTTTACTGATTTACCCATATCAAAAACATAAATTTCGCCTCCATTGCCCATGTATCCCGCTTCTAAAACTAGCTGACAAGCTTCAGGTATGGTCATAAAATACCTGGTAATTTCTGGATGAGTAACTGTTATAGGTCCACCTGCTTCAATTTGTTTTCTAAATCTAGGAATAACCGAACCACTTGAACCTAAAACATTTCCAAACCTTGTGGTAATAAATTTAGTTTTATTGGACTTGTCTTGTTTTAGGTGGTTACTTAATGATTGAACATAAATTTCAGCTATTCGCTTGCTAGCTCCCATTACATTTGTAGGATTTACCGCTTTATCAGTGCTTACCATAACAAATTTTTCAACACCAAATTCTACCGATAAATTGGCAATTGTTAAAGTTCCTCTAACATTTGTTTTTATTGCTTCTGAAGGATTATTTTCCATTAAAGGAACATGTTTATATGCAGCGGCATGGTATACCATTTCAGGCTGAAAACGCTCAAACAAACCTTTCATTCTTTCCAAATTGGTGATATCTGCAACAACAATTTCGATATTCTTTCTATTTGAATTTTGAAGATTTTCATTAATTCTTGCATCCAATTGATACAAGCTCTCTTCGCTACTATCAACTGCAATGATTTTTTTTATTTTAAATTTACAAAGTTGATTTACAATTTCACTTCCTATAGAACCAGCAGCACCAGTAACCATTACTACCTTTCCATTAAGTTGTTGCCCAATTGCGTCAACATCTAATTCAATAATATCACGTTCAATTAAATCTTCAATTTTTACTGTTTTAATTTGATTAAAACTTAACTCTCCATTAATCCATTTTTCTACAGGGGGAACGCTTTGAACACTAATATTGATATTCAGACATTTATCAATAATTTCTTGTTTCCTATTTTTACTTAAATTAATGCCACTGATAATTAAATTGTCTATTTCATATTTAGCATTTAAATCTTCTAAATCTTTGTCAAAGTCATAAATTCTAATTCCTTCTAATGATTTATTTTTCATAGCAGTATCGTCATCAAAAAAAGCTACTACTTTTATATTGGATCCACGATGCTGTTCTAATTTGCGTTTTGTAATAATACCAGCCTCGCCTGCACCAAAAATAACATAATTAACAACCTCTCCTTTGTTCTGATTAGATGTTTTGATATAAAGCAATTTTATAAAAATTCTAAATGAGCCAAGTAAAAATGTGGCTATTATAAAATCTAAAATAATTATTGAAAAAGGTATTATTGAAAAGCCAGAAATAAAAAATGATTTATAAAAAAGAGAAATTATAAATAATCCTACGCTACTAAAAAAAGTTGTATATAAAATTCTGATACCATCTTGAACACTAGTATGTCTGATAATTCCTGAGTATAGCCTAAAATACATCATAAAAACAGATTTTACTAATAGCACAAGCGGCAATACAGTGATTATGCTAGTAAAAGTATTATCATCTAGCCTAAAGCTAAAGCGAAGAATAACTGAAAGAACAAACGAAAAGGAACAAATTCCTAAATCGAATAAAAATATTAACCAACGAGGTATATTAGAGCTAATTGTGAAGAGTAAACGTAAATATTTCATATTGAATTTAATTACTGCGCAAATATATTGTTATTTTGTTAAAATAGTGTAAACTGCTATTATCAAAATGTAAAACTACGAAATAATTATTTGGATAATTATTCGTTTTATGAAAAACCACTTTAACTTTACAAAGCATCTATTTAAGTTAATTTCAGGCTTTGGCGAGCACATTTTGCTTTTTAGCCCTATTATTATAAAAAAATAATCTTGGTGAAGTATGATAACTTTTAGGTATATACGAAGTTATTTATAAAATAGATTTATCGAACTTATTTTTAAAAAAAGGGTAGCTAAAAACGCAAATCAAAATGATGATTGCTCCAATGTAGAATTGTTTCGACATGACTTCTGTTTTTCCAAATAATAAAACAGAAAAAACAACTCCATAAACTGGTTCTAAATTATTAGTTATTATTACAGTAAATGGGGTGAAATATTTCATGATTTCAACACTCATAGTAAAGGCTAAAGTAGTACAAATAACACTTAAAATAAACAACCATAACCAGTCAATATTTGATACAGCTTGTAAAGTAAAGTTACCGTTACCTTGCACAATTATTACAATAATAGTAAAAATTAGGGCGCCAATAAACTCAAGAATTGTAATATAAGAACTATTGTGTTTTTCAATTAATTTACCATTGTATGTTCCAAAAAAAGCACCTGTAAATGCTGCGAGTATTCCATACCATACACCTAAAGCAGCGCCTCCTTCAAAACTTAAAATTATACTTAAACCAATTAGTATAATTATTCCATAAAACGCATCGCCCCAAAAAAACTTTTTCTTTAATAAAATTGGCTGTAAAACAGAGGCAAATAACGTAATGGTGCTAAAACCAGCCATGGCAATTGAAACATTGGAAACTTTAATAGCATGGTAAAAAAAATACCAATGCGAACCAACCAAAAGTCCCATCAATAAAATTTCAAAAAGTTCCTTGGTAGATAAATCGTATTTAAACTTTTTATATAAAATATAAATACCCAAACTTAAAATAGATAAAATCAATCTCCAAAAAACCAAATCGAGGGCAGGAAGAGTAATTAACTTACCTAATACAGGTGTGAAACCCCATAATAAAACAATAAAATGAAGCTGGTAATACTTATTTTTACTAATCAAATGAATGTTATTTAGGGGCGGTTTTTAAAAGATAAAGCGCTATAATCAAGAAAAATACTGGAGGAATCCAAACGGCTAAATATGGAGCCAAAACTCCAGTAAAACCCATTACATTAAATATTTGTATAAGAAATAGATATGTAATTGTTAAACCAAAACCTAATGCGATGTGCGCACCTGTTCCCCCCCTACTTTTTTTGCTAGATACCGCAACAGCCAATATAGTTAAAATAAAAAATGAAGTTGGTACTGCAACTCTTTTGTAAAGTTCTACCAAAAATTTATGAACGGGTGCTCCTTTTTCTTTCTCTTTCCTAATGTATTCGTTAAGCTCAGGATTGGTCATACTTGTTACATAATTTGCTTTCAAAATAAATTCGTCTGGCTTAATATTTAATGCTGTATCTAATTTAGAAAATCTTTTCAATGGTTCATCATCGCCAACAAAAACACGTTGTTGAACATTTTCTAAAGTCCACATTTTTGCAGTTTTATTCCAAAGTAATCTAGTAGCAAATATTCTATTATAAATTTTATTTGCTTTAAAACCTTCAATAGTGCAATTATACCCAACACTATCTAGGTAATTATATGATTCCATATGTATCACAGAAGAATCATTGAGCATGTAAAAAATATTATTGTTTTGAGTTACCACTTTTTCATGAATCCAATCATCCTCAAATTTTAATCTATGCTTATCAGCAATTGGCATTAAATGCATGTTGGCTAATAAAAATACCACAAATAAAATTAATGATGATAATACATAGGGTTTTAAAAACTTATAATAAGGAGCACCACTATTTAATATAGATATTATCTCAGTATTTTGAGCTAGTTTGGAGTTAAAGAATATGGTGGATAAGAACAAAAAAACTGGACTGAATAAACCCATAAAATATGGAATAAACCAAATATAATAATCAAAAACCAATACTGAAAGAGGTGGCTTATTTTTTATATAATCATCCATTTTTTCGGATATATCAATAAAAATAGCTATTAAAGTAAAAAGCAAAACACAGAACAAAAATGTAGAAATATATTTCTTCATGATGTATCTATCAATAATGCCTAAAGTAAAAAAGTCTTTTATTTTTTTCATTTAAATAACGCTGCAAAGTAATGCTTTATTTACTTTGAAAAAATAATGCCAAAAATTTGTTCATTAAAAAGTAGCTTAGCTTAAAGCAGCTGCTTCGGTCATGGCATGGGCTTGCTCTTTACCCAAATAATTATCTATCAGTTTATGAATAAAATATAAAACAGGAATCATTAACCATGCCACGGTAAACTTATAAATATAATTAACAGTAGCAATAGCCATTACTTGACTTAGTGGCCATTGATCAGGGGTATTTAGTTTACCAATATAAAATGCTATAAATAATACCACAAAGCTGTCAACTAGCTGAGAAACCAATGTGCTAATAGTAGCCCTCAACCACAAACGTTTCTCACCAGTAATTTTTCTTACAGCATGAAAAACCCTTACATCTAAAATTTGTCCAATTAAAAATGCAGCCAACGAGCCAATAATAATCCATAAACCTTGTCCAAAAATATTATTATAAGCCAAATTCATGTCAAGCGTTCCATTTTCTAAAGTTTTGATATTCCAAAAATCAGCACCTTTGGCTCCCATGGCTAAATATACGGCTAAAAACGAATATGAAATTAAAGCAGCTGCTATATAACTGTAGAGTTTAACGGCTTTCTGTCCAAAATATTCGTTTATTATATCGGTCATTACAAAAACCAAAGGCCAAAGTATTACACCAGCAGTAAGGTTAAATGATAAATTGTAAGTTCCTATTGCAATATTAGCTTGATTTAAACCAAGCGTGCCTTCTAGCGAAAATATTTTAACCCCAATGAATTCGGCTATAATTGCATTGGCTATAAAAAACGAGCCCAATGCTAAAAATAAAATGTTGCGTTTTGATTCTTTCATTTAAAAACAATAATAGAAATTTTAAGGATAAAAAAGTATATTTAGAAATCAACCCAAATTTTAATATTATGTTTTATTGCATAAAAAAAGCTCTGAATTTTTTCAGAGCTTTTTGTGATCCCGCTGGGATTCGAACCCAGGACCCCTACATTAAAAGTGTAATGCTCTACCAGCTGAGCTACGGAATCGTTTTTGTTTTTCCTTAAAGGGGCTGCAAATATAATATTCTATTTAAAGTTTGCAATTTTTATTTGCAGAATACCCTATTTTTTATTCCACATTTTGATTTGTTGATAACCTTAAAAAAGGGCATAAAAAAACCCCAAATTTTTTTGAGGCTTTTTGTGATCCCGCTGGGATTCGAACCCAGGACCCCTACATTAAAAGTGTAATGCTCTACCAGCTGAGCTACGGAATCTTGCTATCAATTATTCCTTTTTAGCGGGTGCAAATATAGCCCTCTTTCGTAACAATGCAACTCAAAAGTAAAATATTTTTTTATTATTTTTATTTTACCTCCAAGTAAAATTCTTATTCGCTTAATTCTAGCCATTTTAACTCTTTCTCATCAATACTGTTATTGACTTCTATCAGTTCTTTCCCCATGTTCACAATATCGTCTGTATTGGCATTGGGAGCACTTAATTTAGTTTCTAGAGCATTTTTTTTCTCATGTAATTCAGCTAAATCTTTTTCTAATTGTTCAAACAATCGTTGTTCATTAAAGGTTAACTTGCGTTTATTGGTAGCTGCTTGTTCTGTTTTTATGGGTTCGGCTTTTACGGCCGCAGTATTGTTAGCTTTGGTTGCATTGCTTTTTGCTAAAAGTGCTTCTGCTTGAATTTCTTCTTGTTCATTTAAATACTCTTGGTAATTGCCATTAAACGGACGAATCTTCCCATTGCCTTCAAATACAAATAGACTATCAACAATGGTATCCATAAAATACCTATCGTGAGTAACTACCATAATACAGCCTTCATATTCCTCTAAGAACTCCTCTAATACGTTTAAAGTTTCAATATCCAAATCGTTTGTTGGTTCATCTAATACCAAAAAATTTGGCTTACTCATTAATATGGTAAGTAAATACAACCTTCGTTTTTCACCACCACTCAATGAACTTACATAATTGTGTTGTTTTTTAGGATCGAATAAAAAACGAGTTAACAAAGTTTTAGCTGTTAACTTTTCTCCTTTGGTCATCTCTACATATTCGGCTATATCAGTTATTACTTCAATTACGCGTTTATCATCCTTAAGCTGCATACCAAGTTGATTATAATACCCAACTTTTACAGTATCGCCAAGGCTAATTTTACCACCATCAGGTTGCTCGGTACCTAAAAGCATATTTAAAAACGTAGTTTTACCAACTCCATTATTGCCAATAATTCCAATACGCTCACCTGGTTTAAATATATAAGTAAAGTCTTCACAAATTTTCAAATCGTCAAACGATTTTTTCAATTGTTGAACTTCTAGAATTTTAGATCCCAAACGTTCCATTTTCATTTTTATTTCCACCTTAGCATCATCGCGCTTATACGATGCTTTTTCTTTGGTTTCATAAAAGTCCTCTATCCTACTTTTTGATTTGGTGGTTCTAGCCTTAGGTTGTTTACGCATCCACTCCAACTCCTTGCGCATGTGCTTGCGAGCAGCATCTGCTTCTTTATCTAAATACTCTTCTCGTTGTGCTTTTTTCTCTAAAAAGTATGCGTAATTTCCTTTGTGGGTGTATAAATTGCCTTCAGCTAATTCAATAATTTCATTACAAACTTTATCTAAAAAATACCTATCATGAGTTACCAAAAGTAAGGTGGTATTATTAACCGTTAAATAGGTTTCAAGCCATTCTATCATTTTTAAATCCAAATGATTGGTAGGCTCATCCATAATAATAAAATCTGGCTGTTGAACCAAAACGGTAGCAATAGCCAAACGTTTCTTTTGCCCACCACTTAAACTTGCAATACTACTATGTAAGTGATTGTGTAAGTTTAACTGTTGTAAAATGGTTTTTATTTTTGTTTCAATATCCCAAGCATTATTCAAATCCATGGCTTCCATGGCATATTGTAGTTGGTTTTGATTGTCAATATTTTCAGGATCCTTGTCTAGTATTTCAATTACCTCTTCGTACCTCGCTACACAATTTAATAATTCGTTATCACTTTTATATATGGCCGACCAAACATCATCAGTTTGGTAAAATTGTGGATCTTGTTCAATGTATGCCCAACGTATATTTTTATCAATAACAACTTGCCCCTCATCACCTTTATCTCTGCCTGTAAGTATATTTAACAAACTGGTTTTACCCGAGCCATTTTTAGCTATTAAAGCTACTCGTTGTCCTTTGGTTACTGTAAAAGTAATATTACTGAATAAATGTCTTTCGCCATAGTATTTCGAAAGGTTTTCAGCGCGTAAATAATTCATGCCGCAAGTTTAAACTAAATAAAACAATAATTATGAATTTTGAAAGATGAATGTTAGATTTTGGATGTTGGATGTTGAATTTTGGATTTTGGATGTTGAATTAGGCAAGAAATAAAAAAATGAAGTATGAATGATGAAATAGGAATTGAGAGTTGCGAGATGGGAATTGAGTTTTGAGAGTTGGGAAATGAGAAATAACCAATTAAGCAAATAATCAATTAAACAGTTAAACAAAAATGAAGTATGAATGATGGAATGTGAAATGTGAGCTGGGAAATAAGCAAATAAACAATAAACAAATCTCCAAATCAAAAATCAACATATCTCTAAATACTAACTTAAACAATTAAACAGTTGCTTTGTATAATATAGCATGAGAGAATATGTTTTAGAAAAAACAACACAAATAAACAAACCATTAGCTGAGGTTTTTGAGTTTTTTAGCAAAGCGGAAAATTTAAATAAAATAACGCCATCTGAGGTTTATTTTAAAATACTAACTCCATCGCCTATTCCAATGGCTAAAGGCACTTTAATTGATTACCGCATCAAACTAAATGGCATTCCATTTAAATGGAAAACTGAAATAAGTGAGTGGAATCCTCCGTTTAAATTTGCAGACCAACAATTAAAAGGCCCATATACAAAATGGTACCATGAACACTTTTTTGAAGAAAAAAATGGCATTACCATCATGACCGACAGAGTCACGTATTTATCTAAAGGTTGGATATTAGCTCCATTCTTACATTGGCTTTTTGTAGATAAAAAAGTAAAAGAAATTTTTGAGTTCAGAGAAATTGAATTATTGAAAATTTTTAAATAATACCAATTGTCTTTACAAAATAGTCCAAAACTATTTTTCCGATAAATCGGAAGTTAATGCCGATCCTATTATAATATTTGACTAAAAAATATTTACATGCGGTATAATTTTAGCATATTGCACAAACATAATTGGTTTAATACCAATGCAAAAAGAACAACACATTAATCAAAAAAAATGCGAACATTGCGATAGATGGACTGATGGCACTAAAGCTTTTTGTTTTTATTGTGGTGAAATGTTAGATTATTCACATCGGAAAAACTTATTCGAACTTGAGCAAAAATGGCAAAAACAACCGCTATTTATGAATTTTGTTAAAATAAAAAATGCCGATAAAAGTATTTTCCTTTTTGCAATAGAAAAATTAATTCAAGGTGGGCAAGCCATTATTATTGGTATAATTGCTTTAGTAACTTTTATTTTATTGGCTTTACCTGGATAGTTTTTATGTTTATCTTTTTTCGATTTAGCTTCTTATTACCAATATTACTTTGGTTAATACATTTCTGCATGTTATTTTTTAAAATACATATTAAACTAGTTGACAATTATTTAGACGATTTAGTTATAATTCCAATAGTTTTGGGAATGGCAATTATGATACAACAGAAATTCATCACAAACTACTTATTTACTGTTAATTACAAAACAGTCATTTACAGTTGGTTATATTTTTGTATTATATTTGAGTACATCATCCCAAAATTTAATCATCATTTTACTTCAGATTGGTTTGACTGCTTAGCTTATGGAATTGGTGCTCTGTATTTCATGTATTTTCAAAACAAACCAATTATACCTAAAACTAAATTAATTGTAAAGTAAAACAAGCATTTGGTAAATCAGAAAAACATAAACTGCTACTAAAACCTATCATTGCAGCAAAATTATCTGATTTATTGTATTATTTTATGTCTGACAACCATTAAAACCATTCACATTAAATGTTTACATTTAGTTAAGTTTTAAAATGTCATTCAAATAAAAAAAATAATACTTTTGCAAACTATGAATAAAAAACATCCTTTAGGTCTTTCATTTTTGTTTTTTACCGAAATGTGGGAACGATTTGGCTATTACTTAATGATTGGTATTTTTCAACTATACTTAACCACTTCGGTTGAAAAAGGCGGGTTAGGAATGGAAAGAAAAGATGCAGCAGATATTTACGGAACATTTATAGCTTTTGTATTTCTTACCCCATTTTTAGGAGGTTTGCTAGCTGATAGAATTTTAGGTTATAGCAAATCCATTTTCATTGGTGGAATTTTAATGGGTTTAGGCTATTTAGGATTAGCCATACCAGGAACTAAATTTTTTGCATTTTCTCTCTTTTTAATTGTGTTGGGGAATGGTTTTTTCAAACCCAATATCTCTACGCTATTAGGGAATTTATACAATGATGAAAAATACAAACACCTGAAAGATTCAGGATACAATATATTTTATTCTGGTATTAATATTGGAGCTGCAAGTTGCACATTTATAGCAGCATTTATGCGTAATAAATATGGTTGGAGTTATGCTTTTGCTACAGCAGGTATAGGTATGTTTGTTGGTTTAATTGTATATTTTATAGGTTTAAAGCACTATAAACATGCCGATGTATTAAAACCTGCCCAAAAAGAAGACATGCCTCTTTCCAAAATTTTTGCCACTGTGTTTTTACCTGCCATTGTGGTAGGATTAAGTGCATGGTTTATTCCCGGAAATATTTTTGGAAGCGACAGTACCGATGCATTTATTTTTGCAACCATTCCAATTATTGTATTTTATGTTGGTTTATATGTAAAAGCATCTTTAGCCGATAAAAAACCTATAGCGGCTTTGTTAACAATAATGCTAGTATCAGTAATGTTTTGGGCTGTTTTTAAGCAAAACGGAACTGCATTAACTACTTGGGCACAATTTTATACCGATAGAGAAACTCCAACATTAGTTAAAAGCACTGCTGAAACCTTATATCAAGTTGAAAAAGTTACTAATAAGTTTGATTCGGTAGAAGCCTACACAGATAAATTTTCGCTGATTAAAGAAAATGGAATAGTAAAAAAAGTTTGGGATAAACCTGTTTATTTTAAAAACTTACAGCCAGCATTAACTCCTGCTGAAAATACTGAAATTTCATTATTTAATACAGAACTTTTTCAATCCATTAATCCTTTATGGGTAATTATATTAACTCCTGTAGTGGTGGCATTTTTTGTATTTCTCAAAAAGAAAAAAGCAGAACCTAGCACAGCTTCTAAAATTGCATTTGGATTACTTATATCATCATTAAGTACTTTGGTAATGGTGGGTGCTGTTTATTATTGCGACAATGGAAATATGAAAGCTTCTCCACTATGGCTAATTGGTTGTTATGGAGTAGTAACCATTGGTGAGTTATTTTTAAGCCCTATGGGATTATCATTGGTTTCAAAATTAAGCCCAAAACGTTTAACCGCCTTAATGATGGGGGGGTGGTTTTTATCAACTTCTATCGGAAATAAACTTTCGGGTATATTAGCCACCATGTGGGATGGGTATGAAAATAAAGCCAACTTCTTTTTAGTAAACTTTGCTTTATTAGGTATTTCAGCCATAATTATGTTTATGCTATTAAAATGGCTCAATAAAATATTGAAAGAAAATTTAGAATGATGAATTGTGAGATATGAGATGAGAATTATGAATGTTGAGTGTTGGATTTATGAATTAAGCAGTAAAAGATAAACAATCAACGATTAATCAGTTAACCAATTAAACGGTAAACGAGCATCGAACTACCAGAAACAATCAACGATAAACGAACAACGATTAACCAATTAAACAGTTAAACGAATAACGACACTTCGGCTTCGCTCAGTGACCGTTTTAATAAATAAAAAATGAACAAATGGTATCTTTTATATACGGCTCCAAGGGCCGAAAAAAAAGTAAACTTAGAGTTAGCTAAACGAAACTTTACTACTTTTTTGCCTTTACAAAAAAAAATAGTGCAATGGAGTGATAGAAAAAAAATGGTAGAAACGCCCCTTTTTAGTTCATACATTTTTATTTATACCTCGTTAAGTTTCTATTACGAACTTTTAAATATCGCGGGAATAGTTAAATTTGTAACCTTTCAAGGGCAGCCTGCCGAATTAAGTGATAGCCAAATTAGTTTAATAAAATTAATGGTTGCCAATTATGAAGACTTAGAGGCTGTAACTGAAATTTTTGAAAAAGGAGAGCAAGTTAAAATAATTGCAGGTCCGCTTCAAAATCAAATAGGAGAATTAATTGAATACAAATCAATGAAAAAAGTAATGGTAAAAATAGAAAACACTGGCTTTTCATTGGTAGTTCAATTACCTAACAACATCATACGAAAAATTTAAAAATGAAAATAAAAAATATAGTATTATTCAGTGTATTAGGCTTAGCATTGCTTAGCTCATGTGTTTCAAACAAAAAGTATATTTTGTTTCAAAATGCCAAAACCAGTAGCCCAAACGATACAACCAAAAGCAGCTACCAATTAGACAGAACCATTTACAAATTACAAGTAAACGACATTCTATATATCAGTCTTGTTTCAACTGATGAAAACGTAACCAAAGCATTTTCCCATAATGCAACTGGTCAAATGATGCAGGTGCAAGGTGGATTGGGTAATATGTTATACATAAACGGTTATGCTATTGACCAAAATGGACAAATCGATTTGCCTGTTATTGGAAAATTTAACTTGATAGGCCTTTCGGTAATTGATGCCAAATTGAAAATAGAAACAGAATTAAGTAAATATTTTAAAACCTTTCATTTAGTTGTTAAACTATCTGAAATGCCGTTTACCATACTTGGCGAAGTTCAAAATCCAGGAAGGTTTAGTGGTTTGGTGAACCAAATCACCATTGCTGAAGCAATAGGAGTAGCAGGGGATTTAACTCCTATAGCTAACAGAAAAAGTGCAACTTTAATTAGACAGACACCAGAAGGAGCTAAAATATTTAAGCTTGATTTAACTCAAGCGGAAATTTTAAATTCACCAAATTATATTTTAAGAGCAAATGATGTTATTTATATTGAACCACTAAAGTCTCGTTCTATTGGTGATTTTAGTAGCTTCAGAAACTCACTCTCAACCATTACACCTCTTCTTAGTACATTAATTCTAGCTTTAAATACCTATATTATTATTACCCGATAAAATGGAAAACAATCAAGAAAATAATATCAGCGCACAAACAAACTTTGCTGATAATGTAATTAACTTTAAAGTTATTTTAGGGAAATTTTTAGCCTTCCTTCCATTTTTTATTGTAAGCATCATTCTTTCTATGACCATTGCTTACCTTGTAAATAGATACGCTAAACCAAGATACGCACTTAAATCTACCTTACTAATTAAAGATAAAGGCAGAAATTCGTTTGATGGAGCTGAAAGTTTTTTACAAGGTTCATCCTTACTTATGCAGAGTAAGAATATTGAAAATGAAATAGGCATATTAAAATCAAGAACTATTGTAGAACAAACTTTAAACTCACTGAATTTTGGTATTTCCTATTACACAGAAGGCAAAATTAACATCAAAGAACTTTACAATTCATCACCTTTTTACATTGAAATTGATAGTAACCACTTCCAATCATATGATGTACCTATTTATATAACATTTTTAAATAATGGGCAAGTTGAAGTAACCTCAAAGGGTAAAATAGGTAGAGTTTTAATGCCCATAAATGAAGAACCTGTTGAAGTTGCCTCTGGAGCAATAAATATTAAGGGTAAAATAGATGGTAGTTTCCTTGAAAATGAGTTTTTAAAAATAAAAATAACAATTCTAGATAAAACGCGTTTTATAGATTATGAAAACAAGTTTTTTATAACTCTTAACTCAAAAAAATCATTAATTGATAAATACAATGGTTCAATTAATGTATCAACTATCAATAAACAATCTTCTATTGTTGAAATTACCAAACAAACTGAATATCCTAGTAAAGATATTGATTATATTGATGCATTATGTAAAACATACATTAATTCAGGTCTTGATGATAAGGCACAAATTTCAAAAAATACCATTGCTTTTATTAATCGTCAATTAGATGATATTCAAGATACTTTAAAAAGCATTGAAAATAAAATTCTAGCTTTCAAAACCAATAACAAGTTAGTAAATCTTGGTGAAGAAGGCAAGCAAATAATGAGTAAATTAAGTGATTTGGAAAGTAAAAAAGCCATTGAAGAATCTAAATTTAAATATTATTCGTATTTATTTGATTATATTAATAAAAATAAAAATTTCAAAGAAGTTATTGCCCCTAGTGCTATGGGTATATCAGATCCTTTGTTAAATGCATTGATTTTAAGGTTAGCTGAATTATATACAAAAAGAATTACCTATGGTAATAGCATGAAAGAAAATAATCCAGCATTTATTGAGATAGAAGATAATATCAAAAATATAAAATTAACCCTAATTGAAAATTTAAATAATATAAAAAATCAATCCAAATTAATTACTAATGATATCACCAATCAAATAAATGTTGTTGAACAAGAATTAAGTGAAATTCCAGCAACAGAGCGTCAATTTGTAAATATCAACCGTAAATTTAATATCAGTGATAAATTATACACCTATCTGTTAGAAAAAAGAGCAGAAGCTGGCATTGCAGGTGCCTCTGTAATAGCTGATAATAAAGTAATTGATAAGGCTATTGTAACAAGTCAGGTTTATCCAAAAACCAGTATGATTTACGCCATTGCTTTTTCAATTGGCTTAATTATTCCATTAATTTTAATTCTTGTAATTGAGTTTTTTAGTACTGCTATTATCAATCACCAACAATTACAACAAGTTACTAGAATTCCATTAATTGGAAATATTATTCATAACACAAGTAATAATGCGCTAGTTATTGCAAATAATCCTAAAGCGAGTATTTCTGAATCTTTTAGAAACTTGAGAAGTAACTTAAATTATGTGATAAACAAAAAAGACAAAAAAGTTATTCTTGTAACATCAACAGTTTCAGGCGAAGGTAAAACGTTTGTATCTATGAATATTGCCTCAGTTCTAGCAATTGGAGATGCTAAAACATTGCTAATTGGAGTAGATTTACGTAAACCAAAAATTTTCCAAGACTTTAATTTAAATAATTCTATTGGTGTTACTAACTACTTAATTGGAAAAGCATCAATTGATGAAATCATTCAAAAAACAAGCATTGAAAATTTGGATGTTATAACTGCGGGCCCAACCCCTCCAAATCCGTCAGAATTATTAATGAGTGAGGGCTTTGAAACTTTATTAAATTTAATGAAAGAAAGATATGACTATGTCATATTAGATACACCACCCATTGGTTTAGTGGCTGATGGTTTAGATTTAATGAAATATGCTGACCTAAATTTATACATAGTTCGCCAAAGAGTAAGTAGAAAAAATTACTTGAACCTAATCAATGATATCTACATGAGCGATAAAACCAAAAATATTGGTTTGGTATTCAACGATGTTAACTTTGCTCCTGTTTATGGATACGGTTATGGAAATGGTTATGGATACGGTTACGGATACGGATACGGTTATGGATATGGTTACGGATATGGATATAGTTATGGTGCCTATTCAAATTATGGTGTTTATGGCGATAACGTAGAAAAACCTAAAAAATCATTCTGGAAAAAAATAATAGGTTTAGAATAAATAAATGGTATTAGATAGGCTGTCAGCAAAAAGGCAGCCTATTTTTTTTCTAATTTCTGAGTAGTGTATAACACATGATTTTTCTTATTCTACTGGTTAATAACCTCGCGCAGGATCGTCATCTTGAGCGTATTGATGGAACTTTACGATTACCTCCATTGCGGGAAAAGATGCCTTTTATTCTTGCCATTGCATGCAACCTTGCCTGCAATACATTCCGTTCATAGTATTTATACAATTTTTTTAATGAAATGTCCAATATTTGTTTCTTCATTCAAAAATGGTCACTAAGCCTATCGAAGTAACGTTTGTTCTGGTTTTTACCTTTGTCAAAGTTTAAAACTTTGACAAAGCTTTTCCCGCACGTTATGCTGTAAGCATCTTACTTGACTAACAGCTACTTTTCATTTAACTTTTTACTTTCATAGGGCTACACCCTATGTTGTTTTATAACGCCCTTTCAGGGCTAATCCTCTAAATAAGCATCCAAATCCTAATAATTATCTGAACCATGCACACATTACGTGATTGATTATAATGATTAAATTGATCCGCACGGGAAAGTCTTCCTGAGCACGCCTTAGCGTAAGAAGGAACTCTTACAATGATGAATAAAGATGTAGATGTTTTATTTAACAAAAGTATTCTTTTATGATACAAATGCAATTGACGTTATATTGAATATTTCTTAAGAAAGGAGATGCCTTCTGCATGACGAATTTTGGTATTTAAAAATATAAGTACTAGCCCAAACTTTTCCCCATAAAAAAACCTCCAAGCTTTTACACTTGGAGGTTGTTTATTATTGCCAAAGGCTAATTTAGTTACTCTACAGGAGGAACATCATCACCTAAATCTTCGTCTTCCTCTTTAGCCAATTCATCTTCTTCTTTGTCTAATTGATCATCTGAAGATATTGGATTTATTTCAGCATCATCCATTGCTCTGTCAATAATAGTATTCAATAACTCTGAACCTTCGCTTGGTGGAATAACAGCTATAGGATTTCCGTTTTCATCTAACTCTACAGTTACAATTGGATTTCCATTTTCATCTAATTCCTCTTCATCACCAGGTATGTAGTTAATTTTAGCTACCGATGCTATTTCATCTTTATCTCCAATATTAATTAAGCGTACACCTTGTGTTACACGTCCTAATACACGTAAATCTTTCATACTCAAACGTATGGTAATACCGCTTTTGTTAATAATCATAACATCCATGGTATCATCTACATCTTTAATAGCAACCAATTTACCTGTTTTATCGGTAACATTCATAGCCATTACACCTTTTCCACCACGGTTAGTAATACGGTAATCTTCTACTTCGCTTCGTTTACCCATTCCATTTTCAGAAACAACTAACACATTGGTTACTTTAGGATCTTCAATAGAAACCATTCCAATTACTTCATCGCCATCAGCTAAACGAATAGCTCTTACTCCAGTAGCACTTCTTCCCATTGGGCGAACTGTACTTTCATTGAAACGAATGGCTTTTCCTTCTCTACTCGCAATAATAATTTCGCAAGTACCGTTGGTTAATCTGGCTTCTACTAAATGATCGCCTTCGCGCACATTCATTGAGTTGATACCATTTGCCCTTGGGCGACTATAAGCCTCTAAAGTAGTTTTCTTAATAGTACCTTGTTGAGTAACCATAATTACATTCATTTGATTGATGTAATCAGGATCGCTTAAGCTCTTCACATTTAAGAATGCTTTTACTTTATCGTCAACCGGAATATTAATTAAATTTTGAATAGCACGTCCTTTGGTAGCTTTTTCGCCTTCTGGAATTTCGTAAACACGTAACCAGAAACAACGTCCTTGCTCGGTAAATAACAATAAATAATTGTGGTTGGTTGCCATAAATATGTGCTCCACAAAATCTTCTTGTCGTTTTGCTACTCCCCTACTTCCTCGTCCACCGCGGGCTTGGGTGCGGTATTCACTTAACGAAGTACGTTTAACATAACCCAAATGCGAAATAGTAATTACTACTTCTTCATCTGGAATTAAATCTTCCATACTCATTTCGTTACCTACCATTTCAATTACACTACGTCTGTCATCGCCATATTTATCGCGCATTTCAGCTAGTTCATCTTTTATAATTTGGTAACGTAAAGTTTCGTTATTCAAAATTTCGTTTAAATGAGCAATGGTTTTCATCAACTCATCGTACTCAGCTTTTATTTTATCGCGTTCAAGTCCTGTTAAACGTTGCAAACGCATATCTAAAATAGCTTTTGCTTGAATTTCAGAAAGCTTAAATGTTTCAATTAAACCATTTTTAGCTTCATCAGGAGTTTGCGAATCACGAATTAATTTAATTACTTGGTCTAAATGATCTAAAGCAATTAATAAACCTTCTAAAATATGTGCACGTTTTTCGGCTTCAGCTAATTCGTATTGTGTTCTACGAACAACTACATCGTGTCTATGTGCCACAAAATGCTCAATTAAACCTTTTAGGTTTAACATTTCAGGACGACCTTTTACCAAGCAAACATTATTTACACTAAACGAAGTTTGTAATTGAGTAAATTTAAATAATTTATTTAAAACTACATTTGGAACTGCATCACGTTTTAAGTCGTAAACAATGCGCATTCCATCTCTATCACTCTCATCGCGCACATCGCTAATGCCTTCAATTACCTTTTCGTTAACTAAATCAGCAGTTTGTTTAATTAAAGTTGATTTATTTACTTGATAAGGAATTTCGTTAACTACTATTTGGTCTTTACCCGTTTTACTGGTTTCAAAAACAGCTTTAGCACGCATTACAATTCTACCACGGCCAGTTTCAAAAGCATCTTTAACACCTTCGTAACCGTAAATAATACCACCTGTAGGAAAATCTGGTGCTTTAATAAACTTCATTAACTCAGGAATGGTAATTTCCCTGTTATCTATATAGGCTATAATTCCATTAATTGCCTCTGTTAAATTATGAGGAGCCATGTTAGTGGCCATACCTACCGCAATTCCTGATGCACCATTTACTAATAAATGAGGAATTTTAGCTGGCAATACAGTTGGTTCTTGCAAACTATCATCAAAGTTTGGACGAAAATCAACAGTATCTTTTTCAATATCATTTAAAAGCTCTTCAGCTATTTTCTTTAAGCGTGCTTCAGTATAACGCATAGCAGCAGGTGGATCTCCATCTACCGAGCCAAAGTTACCTTGTCCGTCAACTAAAGTGTAACGCATACTCCAATCTTGAGCCATACGCACCATGGTATCGTAAACCGATGAATCACCATGTGGATGGTATTTACCTAAAACCTCACCCACAATACGCGCTGATTTTTTATGCGGACGATTAGAGGCTAAACCTAAATCTGTCATTCCGTACAAAACCCTGCGGTGTACTGGTTTTAATCCATCGCGCACATCGGGTAATGCGCGGCTAACAATAACCGACATCGAATAATCGATGTAAGCGGTTTTCATTTCATCTTCAATGTTAATGGGTATAATTCTGTCTTCTGCCATTGTATAATGTTTAAAACTACCTGTTTTATAATTATTTAGTAATGAATTTTACACCAATAATTACCAAAACCGATAACATTCAAATATATAGTATTACAAGTTGTTTACAGCTATAAAATACCCACAATTTTCAGTTAAAATGTGGATTGTTTTGAAACATAAAAAAATCCCTTTAAAACTGATGTTTTAAAGGGATTTTTTGTTAATTTTATTCAATGGTCATAATACCAAATAACTTATCACTAAATACTAAATACCTACCATCAGATATTGGGCGAATATGAACCAAATCAAAGTTTACATATTTTTTAAAAAATTTGCCTTCTCCTTTATAAGTGGTAACAGGTTTAATTTTTTTTATTTTATTATCCTTATCTACTAACACTATAAATAGTTGCATTTTTTTACTATCGTCTTTAATTACTTTTGTTTTAGCCTCCTCATTACAAGGTGTATTATTCGCATTTTCTATATCATCATAAATTAAATAACAATCTTTATTTTGATACTCAGTTAAATAAAAAGTACTATATTCATTTGAATAAGAAGTAGTTGTTACTTTGTGTGGTATAACTTGAGTGGTATAATTTCCAGAAGAGTCCATTTTAAATATGACTATGTTTCCGGTAAGTCCAAAAATCCCTTTGTACATCAGATTACCTTTTTCATCTCTATAAGATTCAACTTTATAAGGGTTTTTCAATTCGCCTATCACTTTTAGTTCGCCAGTTACTTTATCAATTGAGTTATATTTCATAGTGTAATCATCAAACCTAAATTCAGCACCCAAAAAACTAGCAGAACCTTTGAAACACTTACTTGAGCTTGGTCCAAAATCAATCATTTTATTTGTAATTTCAGTAAAAGTGCCTATTTCAAATTTTTTGATATTGAATTCATTCCTTTTTGTATCACTTGTACTAAATGAAGTTCTTACAAAGGCGTAATTCCTATATTCATCAATTATCAAATCTAAATCAGTAATAAATCTATCCTTACCAAAATCAAATTGCTTTATTTCTATTCCTTTTTCTTTGGTGTATTTACCTAAAATATATTCATCTTTAGTTCTTTTCAAAAACTTCAATTGAGACCTCAATAAAAAAATAAAATCTCTCTTTTCTGTAAATTGATAACTAACCATTTCAAAATCTTTCATAAATTGGGTTAAATCAATATTTGCAGACCATTCCTTGTTTTCCAGTTTATTATCGAAGATTTCGTATTTAAACATACTTTTATCCTTTAAACCTTCTCTTGGAATAGTTTTTACTAATATTTTATTTCCATTTATCCATTGTTTATCCTCGTCAGTAGTTTGATTAAAAAAAGATTTTGTTTCTATATCCATTACCTTTTCAAAATTTACAGTTTTTGTTAATTCTTTATCAGCAATGGCTTTAATCATTACATATCTATTTGTTCCTTTGGTTTCTAAATACTTAGCACTTAAAACCAAATCATTTCCTGATAAAATTATTCCTTCATAAATTATTTTCTCATTGTTAAATAAACCAGGAATAGGCATTATTTTTTCCAAATGCAAATCTTTATCAAACCTAACCAAGTTAATAACAGGTTTATGATCAAATCTCGAATCATTCATTAAAAAAAAGAACTTATTATCCGTTTCAAGCCAATTACCAATAACAAATCCAGTATTATTGGTGTAAAAGTCAGTCCAGTTTACATTAACTTTTTGTGCTTTAACATTAGCGCAAATCAATGTGGCTAATAATAGAACTAATTTCAAGTTGTGTTTAATCATCTTTTTTGTGTTTGTTGATTTTTGTCGTTTAAATTTCAATTTTAGCAATAATTAATCTTTTACAAAAGTTAACTTTATACATTTCTGTAAAATACTAAAAACAAAACATTTAAAATAACTCAAAGCTATATACAACACACATGAAAAAGCCCCTTAAAACTTACGTTCTAAAGGGCTTTTTAAATCAAGAAATCTGAAAATCAATCAATCTCCAAATCTCTAAATCACTAAATAAAATTAGTCGTTTGCTTTTACTTCAGTAACTTTATAACCTAATTTTTTCAAAGGTTCAGTTATCTTATCTCTATCGCCTACTACTACTATAACTAACTTATCAGGGTTGATTATTTCGTTAGCTAATTGTTTTACTTCATCTTTGGTTAAAGCATTTAAAATAGCTTTTTGACGAGCTTGGTAATCTGAAGGTAAGTTTCTATCAGCAATTCCACTTAAAAATCCTGCTTTATCTCCATTTGACTCATACTTTAACGCATCGCTTTGACCAATTGAAGATTTGATAAACGCTAATTCCTCATCATCAATTCCTCTATCGCGTAGTAATTTAATTTCTTTAATAATTTCGCGTACTGAACTATCGGTAGAACTAGCACGAACACCAGCCGAAGTTGACCAAATTCCGTTATAATCATTACCACTTACACGGCTGTAAATTCCATAAGTAAAGCCTTTATCTTCGCGTAGGTTTGAGTTTAAGCGGCTATTAAAGTTTCCGCCTAATAAAAAGTTCATTAGGTTTGATTTGTAGAATTTACCATCCCAATCGTAAGGTATAGCTGGCGTTCCAACAAATATTTGCGATTGAGGTGCTTTGTATTTATCTACAATATAAATTTGAGTTTGCTCAACAGCCACAGGAGGAGGTAATGTAGGTAATACTATATTCTTTTTACCCCAATTTTTTAAGAAACTTAATTTTGCCAAAACTTCATCTTGACTTAAATCTCCAATTACAACTACAGTTGCAAAATCAGGCGCATAATATTTATCGTAGTAATTTTGAACATCTTTAATGCTAAAACTTTTAATTGATTTGGTAGTACCGTTTGCAGGTACACCTTGAATAGAGTTTTTACCATACATTAATCTAGAAAAAACTACATTTCCAGCAAACGATGCGTTTTGCAAACTTTGCTCTACATTTTGGTAAGTTTGATTTGAAATACGTTTGTAATCGTCAGCATTAAATTTGGGACGTAATAATGCATCTTCAAATAACTTAAGCATGGCATCTAAATCCTTTTTCTGACAACCTACACTAGCAAATGTAGCATCAAAACCAGCACTGAAACCAAATCCACCACCAATTTTTTGAATAGCTGCATCTAATTGTTCACCTGTCATGGTTTGAGTTGCCTCACCCATCATACTTGCAGTTAAACTAGCTAAACCAGTTTTGCTTGGCTCTAACACCATGTTTCCACCCTTCATTTTGATAGTAATATCCACATTTGGAGTTTCAGTAGAACGGGTTCCAATAATTTTCACACCATTTGGCAAGGTAGTTTGCCAATAAGTAGGCACGGTAACATTTTTGGCTGGAGCTGGTGTAGGATGAATGCTTCTATCAAAATTATCTTTTGGTTTATTATAACTCAATCCTTTGTACTCTAACTCATTGGTACCTTTTTCCATTTCTGGATCTTTATGCACATACTCTTGTTTGTTAGCAGCGTTTAAATCTTTAGGGAAAACGCGCACTTTTACAAAGTTTTGGCTAGTTTTTGAATTTACATTATAAATATATTTTCTAAAAACACGCATAACATCTTCTTTGGTTACTTTTTTGTAGCGAGCTAATTCTTCAGGTAAATTGTATGATTTGCCATTATGAATATAATGGAAAAACATTAACATAGAAGAACGACCTGCAACACTTTCCATAGCTCCAATTAAAGAATTTTCAACTTGAGCATAAGCAGCAGCAATTTGTTCATCAGTAACACCTTTGGCGTTAAACTCGGCAAGGGTTTCCATTAAAAGTTTTTCTTCGTTATCTTCACTTCCAGGAAAAGTTAATAAATCAATGCTAAACTCACCTGCTAACTCTGAACCTAAGTTATAAGCTTCTGCTTGAACCACTTTTTCTGGTTTAACTAAGTTTTTGTAAAAAATAGAGTTTTTACCTTGACTTAAAATTCCACCTAAAAAATCTAATGCAGGCTCATCAGGATGATATTGAGCCACAGTAGGCCAAGTATATTCATTTAAAGGGAAAAATACTTTATCTGGGTAGTTTACATATTTATTATCAGCTAATCTAAATGGCTCTACACGTTGTTTACGCACTTCAGGTCCTTTTGGAATTGGGCCAAAATATTTTTCAACTAACTTAATAGCTTCTTGTGGGTTAACATCACCACTAATAATTAATGAAGCATTATTTGGTGCATACCAACGCATAAAGAAATTTTTCACATCATCAATGGTTGCGTTATCCAAATCGCGCAAGTAACCAATTACAGGCCAGCTGTATGGATGCTCCATTGGGTACATATTTTGATCGCGAATTTCGCCTACTTTTCCATAAGGCACATTATCAACGTTTTGACCTTTTTCGTTTTTAACAGTAGAACGTTGAATTTCAAATTTTTTGGTTGTTAATGAATCTAATAAAAAACCCATTCTATCAGACTCTAACCAAAGTGCAGTTTCTAAATAGTTTGAAGGAACAGTTTCAAAGTAAGTAGTCCTATCTCTGGTGGTATTTCCGTTCATATCACCTCCAGCCGCTGAAACTATTCTAAAATGTTCATCATCTTTTACGTGTTCAGAACCTTGAAACAACATGTGTTCAAATAAATGTGCAAATCCTGATTTTCCAGCAGCTTCGCGCGCTGAACCTACGTGGTAAGTAACTTCTACATGAACCAAAGGATCAGAGTGATCTTCGTGAATAATTAGTGTTAAACCATTAGGAAGCTTATATTTTTCGTAAGCTATTTTTAATTCGCCTGGTTTGGCTTCAACCTTTTCAACCAAAACTGTTCCAGTGGCGGCCGCAGGCTGAGTTTGTGCAAATAAGTTGGTGTTAAAACCTAAACTAATTGCTAATCCAGCTAGTAAAAAGTGTTTTTTCATATCTGTTTTAAAATAATTTGTTTGCAATATGAATAATTTACTAAACAATTAAACAATAAAAATTGCTTAATGGCTTAATTACTAATTAAACGGCTGATTACTAAAAGCAATTCAAAATACACACCCTGTGGATGAAATACTTAATTTATGTTTTTGTTTTTTAAGTATATGGTTTACTTTCGCAATCTTTAAAACTAATAATTGCATTTAAAAAATGAATAAAAAATTTATAACCATTGTAGCTTTAGTAGCCTTAGCAGCAGCTAGCCGTTTTTTACCTTTTGCTCCTAATTTTTCGCCAATGGGCGCAGTAGCTTTATTTGCAGGTGCTTTTATAGCTAACAGATATTTGGCCGTGGCATTGCCTTTAATTGCATTATTTATAAGCGATTTCTTCATTGGATTTTATGGCGCAGGAATGATTCCTGTTTATTTTGCAACAGCTTTATTCAGCGTAATCGGTATGTTAGTTACCAATAAAAATAATCCAATTTCAATTATTGGGTCATCATTGTTGGGCTCTTTATTGTTTTTCTTAATTACCAATTTTGTATTTGTTTACACATCAGATAATACCTTATACCCGCATACATTTGGTGGTGTATTACAAAGTTATTTTGGTGCTATTCCTTTTTTCAAGAACTCAGTTAAAGGCGATTTATTGTATACAACTGTATTGTTTGGTTCGTTCTACTTGTTAAGTATTAATGTACCATTTTTAAAAGAAGAAAAAGCCTAGTAATATTATTAAAAGCCTATAATTATTAAATCCTGCCCCTAAAAAAGGCAGGATTTTTTTTGTATAGTACATTATTAAATCATTATCATCACATCTTGTTTATTATACATTTTAACCTTTTTTGTTTCTTTGTTGTTTAAATGATGGCAAAAACTCCATCAATTTTTATTGTTTATTTGTAAAAAACAATATTTATCAAAGTTTTGTATGATTAAAACCCACAAAGGCTATTTATTTAAAGACCGCGAAATTAGTTGGCTTTATTTTAACGAACGTGTTCTTCAAGAAGCCGAAAATGAAGCAACCCCGCTCATGGAGCGTATTAAGTTTTTAGCAATTTTTTCATCAAACTTAGACGAATTTTTTAGGGTGCGTGTAGCACAGTTACGAAGGGTGCAACGCGTAAATGGAAAAAAGGCAATTAGCGATGTTCAAAATAGTCCCGATGAAATTTTAGAAGCCATTCAGCTTAAAACTCAAACCTTACAAAATAGGTTTAACAATATTTATCAAAACAGTATTTTGCCAAGTTTGGCAGCTAAAAATATTTTTTTAGTAAATGATACACAAGTTAACGAAGAACAAAAACAGCAAGTTAAAGAGTATTTTAAAGCCAATATCATCAACTTACTGTTTCCAATTATAATTGACGATTTAAGGCATACTCCTCATTTACGTGATAGGTCGATATATTTAGCAGTTAGGCTTAATGATAGTAAAAACATCTTAAGTCCAAAACATGCCATTATTGAAGTTCCAGTTGGTATTTTGAACCGTTTTTATCAATTACCAACCAACGAAAACGGTAACTTTATTATTTGTTTAGAAGATATAATAAAACTGAACTTAAGCCGTATTTTCCAGCAGTTTGACTACGATACTTACGAGGCATATATTATAAAAATTACACGCGATGCCGAATTTACATTGGATGCTGACGATAGAGATTATACCGTAACTTTATTGGATAAAATTCAAAAAAGCTTAAAACAACGTTCGCGTGGAGTTCCAACAAGGTTTGTGTACGATGCAGCCATGCCAAAACCCATGTTAGAATTGTTTGCAAAAAAATTAGAGCTTAAAAATGTAAACATGGTGGCGGGTGGTAAATACCATAACTTTAAAGATTTTATGGATTTTCCAAAAGTTGGAAATCCTGAAGATTATTATCCAAGCCTGCCAGCTTTAGGAGTTAAAGCATTGGATAAAGCCAAATACCTTTTTGATGTAATTTCACAACATGATGTTTTACTTCATCATCCATACCAATCGTTCGATTATTTAATTCGCCTATTGCGCGAAGCGGCTATTGACCCTAATGTGCATACCATAAAAATTACACTTTACCGTGTAGCCAAACATAGCAACGTGGTTAATGCATTAATAAATGCTATAAAAAATGGCAAAATTGTAATTGTATTAATGGAGTTACAAGCACGGTTTGATGAAGAATCGAATATTTATTGGACCAATCAATTACAAGAAGCTGGTGCACATGTTCATTTTGGAAAACCGGGGCAGAAAGTTCATACCAAGTTTTGTTTAATTTATAGAAAAGAAAACAACCATACAGTAAAATATGCGCATCTTTCTACTGGTAATTACAATGGAATGACCAGCAGAATTTACAGCGACTTTGCCATTTTTACTAAGGATTTGCGTTTAACCAATGAGTTGGAAATGATAAGTGATCAATTATTTTTAAACCTAAAACGTGGCGTTTACAAACATTTATTGGTAGCACCTGATAATATGAAACGCAGGTTTTTAGAAATGATAGAAAACGAAACCAACAACAAAAAAGCCGGAAAACCAGCTTATATCATAGCTAAAATGAATAGCTTGGTAGATAATGATGTAATTAAAAAATTATACGAAGCTAGCAAAGCAGGTGTAAGAATTCAGTTGATTGTTCGTGGTGTTTGTTCATTGGTTCCACGAGTTAACGGATTAAGCGAAAATATTGAAGTTATCAGCATTATTGATAGGTTTTTAGAACATTCGCGTGTATATATTTTTGGCAATAATGGCAATGAGCAAATGTATTTAGCAAGTGCTGATTGGATGAGTAGAAACCTCAATAACCGAATAGAGTGTGCATTTCCAATTTATAACCAAGAAATTAAAGAATCAATAAAGGCCATTATTAATTTACAATTGGCGGATAATTGTAAGGCAAGAAAAATAAATGAACATGGCGAAAACGATTACCAAGCAAGTAATTGCGAAGGGAAATTGAGAAGTCAAATAGAAACTTACCAATTACTAAAAGAGAAAAACCTTTGAGTTATTGATAAGGTTCATTTTCTAAGTTTTTGTTTATTTCATGAATAATTTCGTCTAACTCTTTAGTAGTTTCTTTCAATAATTCAAGCGAAGTTATATTTACAGGATCATCAATTTTTTCGGTATTAAATAACTTTATAATCCCTAAAATATTTGCGATTGGCTTCCTAATTACGTGGTTATTGGTAAACGAATATTTTTTCAGTTTTTCGTTAGCTTTTTCCAATGTTTGAGTGCGTTCTTTTACCTTCTCATTCAAGCCTTCATTAAGTAATGCTATTTCGTTATTAGCTTTTTCAAGCTTATGATAAGCATCTTGAAGTTTTCTTCTGCTACGCAATGTTAAAACAATAAATATTGAAGCTATTACAACCAAAAGAATAGTAAACAATAAAATAAAAAACTGTTTATTTAATTTTTCATCTCTAATCAAATCTTTTTGTTGCTGCTCGGCAATTAATACTTTTTCTCTAGTTTCGTACTCGTATTGTGATTTAAGATGAACCAATTGTTTTTCAATTTCAATATTTCCTAAACTATCGTCATACAGAATTCTATATTCTAATGCTGATAAAGCCAAATCACTCTTATTTAGTTTTTTGTAAATTTCATACATTTCATCATAAGCATTTGCAATTTGTAGTTTATTTCCAATTGACATAGATAAGTCTAAGGATTTATTAATGATTGATAGTGCCTTATTGTATTCTTTATTTTCTCTATATACCGAAGCCAAATACCTATATGAATTAGAAGAACCATTTTTATCACCAATTGCTTGCTTCATTGCTAGCGATTTTTCAAAATAATTTATGGCTTCATCATATTTTTTTAGTCTTAAATTACTTATTCCAATTTGTTCTAAACTAAAAGCTTTACCTGCATTGTCGCCTATTTCTTCTTGAATTTTTAAAGCTTCTTTATTTACTTTTATAGACTCAATAAACTTTTTTTGGATGGTATAAATGCTTGAAATATTATTTAAAGCAGTGGCAATACCTTGTTTATCATTTAATGATTTAAAAATAACCAAAGTTTGTTCATACTTTTCTAAAGCTTCCTTGTAATCTTTTGTATTTTTATAAATAATGGCAATATTTCCTAAACTATTAGCAATGGCTTTTCTATCATTTAGTTTTTCTTTTATGGATAACGATTTAAGGTGAAATTGTAAGGCTTTTTCATAATTTCCTAAATTTTTAAAAACAATACCTAAACCATTGTAAATTTTTGAAATTACTTTTTCCGAATGCACATTTTGAGCAATAACCAATGCATCATCATACCATTTAATGGCTTCTAAATATTCGCTTTTTGAGGTTAGACCCATAGCCAAAACACGCATTGCTTCGGCTTGTCCTTTTTCATATTTTGCAGCTTTGCAATAATCAATATTTTGTTTTGCAAAATAAATGGTACTATCAGGATTTACCGAGTTATAATATACAGCTAAATCGTTGATATTATTGAGATAAATTGTATCTGAAAGGTAGTTTTTATTACCTTCAGCACTAATAATTAGTTTGCATATACTATCTATTTTTTGTATTTGAGCTCCAACGTTAAAGGGAGCAAAAACACTTAAATAAATTGCTAAAAAAAATAACTTTTTTGTCATTACTAAAAATTATTAATAGAGTGAGTAATGGTGAAAGTTAATAAATTAAATAAGTATACAAAAGAAATTGGTACGAAATACGTTTTTTAATGATTAAACTGATTGAAATGACCTTTTAACTAAGCATTTAAAACTTCTTTCAATTCAACACTTAATTTATTTTTATCAATTGGAATTACACCAACTTCTTCGCAAACCAAACCACCTGCCAAATTTGAAATAGCAGCAACTTGATGTAATGGTAAGTTTAATGCTAAACAAAGTGAAGCCACACTAATTACGGTATCTCCTGCCCCACTCACATCTGCAATTTTGCGCAAATGCGCTGGTATATAAGTAAATTCAGTGCCATTGGTAATCATCACTCCATTTTCGCTTAAGGTTACAAACAGGTATTTGATATTCATTTTGCTCATTAAGTTTTGGCAAACTTGCTCAAATTTTGATTTGTTTTGCAACGAAAAATGTTCATTTATTCCTTCACGTAACTCTTTTAAATTTGGCTTAAATAAAGTTACATTATTATAATAAGTAAAATTACGTTTTTTAGGATCAACTACCGTAGGAATGCCTAATTGATTGGCTTTTTTGGTAACTTTTTCGATTAAATTTTCGGTTATTACACCTTTATCATAATCTTCAAAAATTACAATTTTAGCCAAAGGCAATAACTGTTCAATTTTAGCTAATAAAGCGTTGGTTTGAGCATCGTTTAATGATTTGGTACTTTCATTATCAATGCGCAACATTTGATGATTTTGACTGATTACTCTAGTTTTTACAGTAGTAATTCTATCATTATCCTTTAAAATTCCTGCTGCGTTTATATTGCTTCTGGTTAATAAATCAATCAGCTCATTTCCTTCTGTATCGTTCCCAATGGTAGAACATAAAATAGGTTTAGCACCTAACGAAACCAAGTTTAAAGCCACATTTGCAGCCCCTCCTAACCTACTTTCTTTTTTATTTACAGCTACAATTGGAACAGGAGCTTCGGGCGATATTCTTTCAACATTTCCAAACAGATATGCATCTATCATTACATCACCAATAATGAGAACTGGAATGTTTTCGAACTGATTAATTAAATTATTAAAATTACCCATTAACGCTAATAACAGTTATTTTAGTTTTGAAAGTGCTTCTTTAATTCGTTTAATAGCTTCTACTAATTTTTCATCACTAGTAGCGTAACTAAACCTTACACATTCAGGTGCGCCAAAACTGTCGCCACCTACAATACTAACATTGGCATTATGCAAAATATACATACATAAATCTTCGCAATTATTAATAGTGGTTGTTCCATCTGATTTGCCAAAATAGCTACTTACATCAGGGAAAACATAAAATGCGCCACCAGGAATATTTAACTTAAAACCTTCAATTTCTTTCATCAAACCAAGTACTAAGTCTCTGCGTCTGTGAAAGGCTTTAGTCATTTCTAAAGTTGGTTCTAAGCTGCCTTGCAATGCAGCAAGTGCAGCACGCTGAGCTATAGAATTAGCACCACTGGTAAATTGTCCCTGTAGTTTTTCGCAAGCTTGCGCAATTATTTTTGGAGCGCCAATATATCCTAAACGCCAGCCTGTCATGGCAAAGCCTTTACTCATACCATTTATAGTAATAACCCTATCTTTTATAAAGTCGAACTGACCAATGCTTTCGTGCTTGCCAATAAAGTTAATGTGTTCGTAAATTTCATCAGAAATGATATAAATGTTTGGATATTTTTCAAACATTTTAGCAATGCTATAAAGCTCTTCCTTAGTAAAAACAGAACCTGTAGGATTACAAGGCGATGAAAAAATAAATGCTTTGGTTTTAGGAGTAATAGCAGCTTCTAATTGCGCAGCAGTTGGTTTATAATCTTGTGTTACATTGCTATGAACATAAACAGGAACTCCTTCGCTCAATTTAACCATTTCTGAATAACTAACCCAAAACGGAGTTGGAATAATTACTTCATCACCTGTATTTAGTAAACTTAGCAATACATTTATAATAGATTGCTTTGCACCGGTAGAAACCACAATTTGATCCGGAGCATACTCTAAACCATTTTCACGTTTAAACTTTTCGCTAATGGCTTGGCGTAAATCTAAATAACCAACTACAGGTGTATAAAAAGTAAAACCATCATCAATGGCTTTTTTAGCTGCATCTTTAATGAATTGAGGTGTTTGAAAATCAGGTTCACCCAAACTTAAATTAATTACATCTTTGCCTTGTGCTTGAAGCTCGCGGCTTAACTTAGCCATACGTAAAGTGTTCGACTCTACAATTCTATTTAATCGGCTTGCTAGTTCTATCATGTATTATATTTATTACAAAGGGGCGAAAATAACTTTTTATTAATAGGTTGTATCTGATAAATGTAAGTATTAATGCACCTTTGTATAATTTTGTGTAATTTTATAAATACCATGCGTATTTACTTCAAAATCAATGGTTAGTTTTTAGGGAATAATTGTACCGACCAATCCAATTTTTCCATTTTTTTCTCTAAATCAGCTATTTTCAATTGAAGCGACTCTATTTTAGCTTTTACTTTTAGCGTTTTGTTTTGCATTTTTTGAACATTATTGGCAGCATCAATTGATTTTTCGGTAAGTTTTGCATCTTTTTCATCATTACCATTATTAACCACTTTATTAGCAGCCTTTAACGAATTTTTTTGAGCTTTTTCAGTATTTTCTTTTAATTCATTTAATTGTATTTCTAACTTAGCTAGTTTTATTTTTTGTTCGTTAATTTTAGTAGCTAATGCTATTGCATCTTTTTGCTTTTCAAGGTCTTTTAAATTTAAATTTTGCGCATTTAACTTTACAAAACCTAATAAAAATGCAACTGCATACAAGGCTATTTTTTTCATATTATATTATTCAATTAGAGGGTCGAAATTAGAATTAATAATTAATAAAATAAAAGGCATAATAATTGAGTACTGTATTTTGCTAAACATTTTTAGCTTTGTAGCATGAAAAATATAATTGTAGTTTCAATTTTTACGATAACATTTTTATTGAGTGGTTGTGGCATTTATAGCCATACTGGGGCAAGTGTAGGCGATGCAGAAACAGTATCAGTAGCTTATATTACCAATATGGCAAGCATTGTAAACCCACTTTTAAGCCAAAATATGGCTGAAAAATTGCGTCAAAAATTTGTGAATGAAACTCCTTTGAAACTAGTTTCGAATGAAGGTGACTTAACATTTAGTGGTAAAATACTAACTTACGATATAAAACCAGCAGCTGTTCAAGGTAATCAAACCAATGCTTTAAACCGTTTAACCATAAGTATTGAAATAGTTTTTGAAAATAAAAAAGCTGCAGATAAAAATTTTACTAAAACATTTACCAATAATATTGACTTTAACGCTACAGATAATTTCCAAACCAAAGAAGCTGAACTATCTGGTAAAGTGGTAGATATGTTAGTTCAGGATATATTTAATGCAGCCTTTATTAATTGGTAGTTTTTTTATTCAATAACCATTAGTAAAGTATAAATTCTTTTTAAAGAATTTTTTACTATTTTGCTACGGTTAATAAAATTTGAAGCAATAAGCAGTGAACAAAGCCGAATTTACCGATTTAATTAAAAATCCCGATAAACTGGGTAGTGAACACATCGATACTTTGAAGAAAATTGTTGCTGACTATCCGTATTTTAGCACAGCCCATATTTTATTGGCCAAAGCACTACTTAATACCAAACATTACGAATACGAAAAACAGTTAAAAACCACAGCGCTTTCTGTTGGAGATAGGTCTATTTTACATCAATTTTTGAGTGATAATAGCTTAGAAATTGAAACAGAAAATAACCATTTTAATGTTCCATTAGAACTTAAAGTTGAAAAAGTTTCGAAACCCGATTTTGAAATTGGTAAAGAAGAGCAAGAAGCATTGTTAAATGAGGCTCAAGAAATTATTGCTAATGGTATTACAACAGAAAATATTACTGAAACTGTTGAAGAAAAAATTGAAGATATAATAACTCCAAATCATTCAAATATTACAGAAATTGAAACGGAATCAGTGGTAGAAAATGTTACAGAAAATATTGATGTAATCGAACCTGATTTTAGCACAGAAATTGAACAAACAAAAGCTGAAATAGAGCCACCAATAGCTCATTTTATTGAAGAAAAGGAAGAGGATATAATAATTGATTCAAATTTAAATGAACCAATTATTGAAGAAGTTTTAGTAGTAAAAAATGACATTGAAGAGTTAGAACTAACAACTAATGATCAACTTAATACTGAGCAAGGTACCTCGGTTGAAAATACAATAGAAAGTTCGGTAGAAAATCTAGCTCAAGAAATTGAAGAACACATTACCGAAATACCTGAACCTACTAATAATGAAACAAACTATCAATTAACCGAAACCGAAGGTACTTTGGTTAGATTTAAGTTAGATGATAATTTTTTACCCGATTTTGATGAAGCAAGTTTATTTGCTGATGAACAAGAAATTGAAACCATTACAAAATCGGTTTTACCAATTGTAAATTCTACCACTGAAATTGTTAAAGATATTCCTGTTGAAAGCATTCCAACTATTGATGAAATAGTTGAAGAACAAAATTTACAACCAATTTCTGAGCATATTGATAGTGTAGAAGAAACAATAATTGAAAATGAAATTATTTCGTTAAATGAAAATAAAGAGGTTATTGAAACTGAAGAAATAACTTTTATACACGAACAAGAAACGGAAATTCCTGTTGTTATTGAACCATCTGTTACACTTGAAAATTTATTAGATGCAGTAAATACAACCGAAACTACTGAAGAAACAGAAAAAATAGTATCCATTAAAGAAACTGAAATTGATATTATTGAGCAAATAGCTCAGCCTGAAACTATTGATACTTTTACGGCTGAAACAGATAATATTTCAGAAGTTGAAACTTTCAATGAAACAGAAAGTAAAAACAGCGAAATTGATAAAAATTTTGATAATCAATCAATTGAAGAAATAACAAATGATGATTCTAATAAGGTTGAAAGCCATAATTTTATTGAATGGTTAGCTGCTAAAAATAAAAGTGAAGTTCATTTATCCGAATTTGAAGTAAAATCGAGTTCAAGTAAAAATAGTTTTGAAATTGAGAATGATGATTTTGTAGAAAAAATCAATCAAATTTTAAAAACCAAAGCCGATTTTGAATTGAGCAGAAATATTGCTCATGGCATACAGTCGGCACATGATGGTATGGCTACTTTTGAAAGAAAAACAGCCGTCATTGAAATACCAGAAACTGAAGAAGAACCTATTGAAAACGAAGTTGAAAATAGTGTTGATGATATAATAGAAACTCCAAATTCAACAGACGATGAAGTTTTTGATGAAATAGAAGCATTTAAAACCCACACACCAATTATTGGTGCAGTTGAAGCAAATATTGTTGATACAGAACCACAAGTTGAGAAAGAGGTTGCAATAGAAAATCATTTTATTGAAGAAATTTATACTGGTCAAGTTGAATCTATATTACCTGATTTTGATGCATTGCAAAATGCAGATTCAATAGCCGAAGAAGAAAATACACAGCAGGAAATAATAGCAGTTAGCGCAGATAATGAAACTAATGAAACAGCAATAGAAGCTGAGGAAACACCTGCTATTGATGATGAAAAAGAAGAAGTAGAAGAAGTTAAAAAATTTGATATTCCTCCTATTAAAGAAGCTGATTTTGATGAATTACAAAATGCAGAGTTAAAAGTAGAAGAGGAAAATACAAAGCAGGAGTTAATAGCAGTTAGTGCAGATAATGAAACTAATGAAACAATAATAGAAGTTGAGGAAACACTTACTATTGATGATGAAAAAGAGGAAGTAGAAGAAGTTCAAAAATTTGATATTGCTCCAATTAACGAAACTGATTTTGATGCCTTTTTTTTTTTTTTTTATGAACCAATTGTAATAGAAAAACAAGCAGTAAAAGCTGAAGTAGAAGCACCAAAAGTAGTTGCTAAAAATACTACACTCGATAATTCAAAATTAGCAGTAGAAAGCATTTTGGATAAATTTATGCGCGAAAATCCAAGTATTACTCGCCCTAAATCCGAATTTTTTAACCCTGCTAACGTTGCAAAACAAAGTGTGGAAGAAAAAGATGAAATTGTAAGTGAAACATTAGCAGGTATTTACTTAAAACAAGGCCTAATAAAAAAGGCAATTTCAACTTATGAAAAATTAAGTTTGATATATCCACATAAAATTACTTATTTTGCAGCCCTAATAAATCAACTTAAAACAGAACACAATATAAACTAAAAACTATGTTATTTTTTTTAATCCTAATCATTATCGTTTGTTTACTACTTACTTTGGTAGTTTTAATTCAAAATCCTAAAGGTGGCGGAATTGCTGCTAATTTTACAGCCCCTAACCAAATTATGGGAGCAAACAGAAGTACAGATGTAGTAGAAAAAGCTACTTGGATTTTAGCTATTGCTTTAATTGTTTTGAGTTTAGCATCTAACTTTGTGCGCAAACCTGCTGACCAAGATACTACAGGCACAGAGTTAAAAATTAACACTGATGAAATGACTGCCATTCCTAATACAACAAGCGGTCAAACACCACCAGCAACAAATCAAGCTAATACCGTTGACACACCACAAAAATAATTTATAAAAATATTCATTAAACCCGCCTCATTTACTTGACGCGGGTTTTTTTTATATCTGATTTTATTGTAAAACTTTATTATGTTAAATTTAGTACTAAAATTGTTTTACGATTTATTTTGACCTTAATCATTTATATAAATACTTTGTAAAAAAGTACATTTGACAAAAAATTCAAAAAAACATTCACATGCAAATAGCTACAAACCACAAAGACGAATTTGTTTACAGACATAATTCGCCAATGAGAAAAGACACTGAAGCAATGCTTAAAACCATTGGTGTTAGCTCGGTTGATCAACTGATTGATGAAACCATTCCAGCTCATATTCGCCTAAAAGAGCGCATGAAATTGCCTGCTGCTTTAACTGAAATGGAATTGCTAAGCATGTTGAAACAGATTTCGGAAAAAAATTTAATTTACAAAAACTTTATTGGTCAAGGTTACTATGGAACCCACACCCCAAATGTAGTTTTGCGTAATATTTTCGAAAATCCAAATTGGTACACAGCCTACACTCCTTACCAACCCGAAATTGCACAAGGTCGTTTAGAAGCATTACTAAATTACCAAACCATGGTTATTGATTTAACCGGAATGGAAATAGCCAATGCTAGTTTATTAGACGAAGCTACTGCTGCGGCTGAGGCAATGCATTTATTGCATGCCGAAGCTAAAAACGAAAACGCTCATAAATTCTTTGTTTCTGAGTTATGTTTCAAACAAACCATTGATGTATTAATTACCCGTGCTGAACCAACAGGTATTGAAATAGTAATTGGTAATCATGAAACAGTAAAATTAGATAATACTTATTTCGGTGCTTTGATTCAATACCCAGCTAGCAATGGTGAGGTAATTGATTATTCAGCATTTATGGCTTCAGCTAAACAAAATGATGTATTAGTTACTGTTGCTGCTGATATTTTAAGCTTAACTTTATTAACCCCTCCAGGCGAATGGGGAGCTGATGTAGTAGTTGGTACATCACAACGTTTTGGTGTACCAATGGGTTATGGTGGACCACATGCTGGATTTTTTGCTACTAAAGATGCTTATAAGCGCCAAATGCCGGGTCGTTTAATTGGTGTATCAATTGATAGCCAAGGAAACTCTGCGTTACGTATGGCTTTACAAACTCGTGAGCAACATATTAAACGCGAAAAAGCTACATCAAACATCTGTACAGCGCAAGTATTATTGTCAATTATGGCAAGTATGTATGGTGTTTACCATGGCCCTAAAGGTTTAAAAGGAATAGCAAGTAGAGTTCATGGTTTAACCAATGCTTTGGCAAATGGATTAAATGCAAATGGTTTTACGGTAACCAATAAAAACTATTTTGATACCATTACAGTAGCCGTTGGCAATGCCGATGCTACTTTGGCTAATTGTGTAAAAGCAGAAATTAATATCAATAAAATAAACGATTCACATGTATCTATTTCAATTGACGAAACACATACAGCGCAAGATATTGTTGAATTATTGAATTGCTTAACTGGTAAATCGCTTGAGGTTTCAATTCCAACCAATATTGATTTAAATGTACCTGCATCGTTAGCACGTACAAGTGACTACATGACACACCCAGTGTTTAACTCACACCACAGCGAGCATGAAATGTTACGTTATATCAAACTTTTAGAAAGTAAAGATTTATCGCTTTGCGAAAGTATGATAGCATTAGGAAGTTGTACTATGAAATTAAATGCAACAGCCGAAATGATTCCTGTAACTTACGCTGGTTTCAGTGCTTTACATCCATTTATTCCACGTAATCAAGCAACGGGTTACACACAAATATTTAACGAACTAACTGAATATTTAAAACAAGTAACTGGTTTCGCTGGAATTTCATTACAACCAAATGCTGGAGCTCAAGGTGAATATGCTGGTTTAATGACAATCAGAGAGTATTTTAAAGCAAAAGGTGAAAGCCACAGAAATATTGCTTTAATTCCATCATCGGCTCATGGTACAAACCCTGCAAGTGCAGTAATGGCTGGTATGAAAGTAATTGTAACCAAAACTTTAGAAAACGGTTACATTGATATTGAAGATATTAGAGCAAAAGCAACTGAACACAAAGATAATTTAGCTTGTTTAATGGTTACTTATCCATCAACTTACGGTGTTTTTGAAGAAGGCATTATTGATATTTGTAATATCATTCACGAAAACGGTGGACAAGTATATATGGATGGTGCGAATATGAATGCACAAGTTGGTTTAACTAGCCCAGCTAATATTGGTGCCGATGTTTGCCATTTAAATTTACATAAAACTTTCTGTATTCCTCACGGTGGTGGTGGACCTGGAATGGGCCCAATTGGTGTAGCTGCTCATTTAGCTCCATTTTTACCTGGCCATGCTGTAGTTGATATGGAAGGTGGAAATCAAGCAATGCATGCGGTTAGCGCTGCTCCTTGGGGTAGTGCTTCTATCCTTTTGATTTCTTATGCATATATCAGAATGATGGGAACTGAAGGTTTAGAATTAGCAACTAAATACGCTATTTTAAATGCTAACTATATCAAAGCTCGTTTAGAAAAACATTACCAAATTTTATACGTAGGTTCAAAAGGCCGTTGTGCTCACGAAATGATTTTAGATACACGTGTATTTAAACAGGCTTCAGGAGTAGAAGTAGCTGATATTGCAAAACGTTTAATGGATTATGGTTTCCATGCACCAACCATTTCGTTCCCTGTAGCTGGAACCGTTATGATTGAGCCAACTGAAAGTGAAGCTAAACATGAGTTAGATCGTTTCTGCGATGCTATGATTTCAATTAGAGAAGAAGTAGCAGCCATTGAAAATGGTACTGCCGACAAAACTGATAATGTATTGAAAAATGCACCTCATACAGCTAGTATGGTTACTGCCGATGAATGGAAACATGGTTACAGCCGTCAACAAGCTGCTTTCCCACTTCCATTTGTAAGAGCAGCTAAGTTTTGGCCAAGTGTAGGTAGAATTAACGATACCTATGGTGATAGAAACTTAGTTTGTGCTTGTATTCCAACAGAAGCTTATGCTTCGCAAGCCAGCAACTAAAAAAACATTACAGTTATAATTATTATAGAAAAGCTCCGAATTGTTTCGGAGCTTTTTGTTTTATTGTGTTTTTGCATTTGGGTAAAACACCCTAATTTTAGCATTACAATGGTTTAAATCATTAAAAAAATAAAACAAAAAAGCCGCTAAAGCGGCTTTTTGTAACTTCAATAAAAAACTCCTTTCAATTTAAAGCTGAAAGGAGTTTTTAGGGTTAAATGGTAGTGAATTCAATTTTTTGATTACCTTCTTTTACTTTGTCATAAATTAATCTATGAAACTGAAAGTAGGTAGCTTTTGATGATAATAAACCTTCTTTGCCTTTTATCATGCCAATTTTATCGCCAATAATAAAAAAATGAGTAGTTGGGCTAACTAAAAAACCAAAATGAAATAACGTATTTTCCATTTCTGGTATGCCGTTAATAGTTAACATTTCGTGTTTGTAAATACTCGAAATTTTTATTTCTCGAGAGTTTGTTGTTCCCAATTCGTATACTCCATCAGGAATACAATTTTGGTTTTGTTTTTTTGTTGTTCTTGCACTGTCTTCTACACTGTAACAATAGTGTTCACCATTGATATAAACTCTTGCTATTTCGCAATCTTTTAAATGTAAAAAACGTTCCACCTTAATTAAAGACATGATTTTCTATTTTAAAATATAATGAACAAAAGTATTCATAAAAATTTGATACACAAATATATTATGTAATAATATGATAATATTTTGATGAGTAGTTAAAACATTTTTTTAATATGCGAACATCACAAAACCCTCAATTCAAATAAAAATAAGTGCCACCTGACACAGGTATTATAATAAAATTATAAGTAAGTTGAATTTAATTTAACTTTTTTGATTTTTTAAATGGGCAACAGCCATCCTAATTTGATCAAAAGTAACTTCCGTTGGCAGTTCTGCTTTTAATTCACCAAATCGTTCTTTTCCGTCAGCTAATAGTTTTTTTACCAACTCAATTGTTTCTTCCTTAACAAAATCAAGTGCACTTAATTCTCCTAAATCTACATAATGCGCCAAATGTCCTCCAATAGTGGAAACTGCCATTCCTCTTATTGTTGCAATTTCTTCAATTGTTTTACCTTCGTTATATAGTTTTAAACTCTCTTCCTTCGAATTTACTTTAACCACTTTTTGATTGATGGTTTCAGCTATATCGTTTGGCTTGTCGATTGCCTCAATGCTAATATCAAACGAACCTAAAGTGGCAGTTTCTATATCGTGAATACGTTTCCAAGTAAACGATTTTACCTTTTGTAAATTGGTAATAAACTGCTTTGTTTTTTGTTTAGGTTTTAAATTGGTTTCTATGCTTTGCAAAGGTTTAAAAGCATCATCCAATATTTTTTTAGCAAAATACGTCTTAGCACTTTTTACCCTTTCGCTTAATAAATTGGCATCAATTGGGTTTTGTTTAATAATTTCCTCTACCCTAATTTTAAATTTATCAGCTACAATTCTGTGCTCATTTAAATTTCTGATGATGGCATTTAAATGTTGTAAAGTTTCTTCTTTATCTGGAATTTGTTTAGTGGCAGTAAATGCCTCAAAAAGCGTGTATTCTTGTACCACTTTGCGCAAATCAAAAGTTTTGTAAAGCTGGCTTAATCCATATTCAAACTTAGCATTATCCAATCCATCCATTAAAGCTTGCTCGTTTGATTGTTTTAGCGAAAACTGAACAATTCTATCATCGCTTAAAATGCTATTCTGGTAAATGCGGCTTAAAAGGGTCAATCCATCAAAAGTTCTGCACCTACTTAAAGCTACATAAACTTGTCCTGCTGCAAACGAAGCCCCTGCATCAATAGCCAATCTGTCAAAAGTTAAACCTTGACTTTTATGAATGGTTATAGCCCAAGCCAATCTTATGGGAAATTGCTTAAAACTGCCAATTTCTTCTTCTTCTATTTGGTTTTCGTCACGGTTTAAATTGTACCTTATGTTTCGCCAAGTTTCGCGTTCAATTTTAAGTTCAGACCCACTTTCAAACTCAACTATTATCTCATCTTTGGCAATGCTTTTTATTTTGGCCAATTTGCCATTAAAGTAGCGTTTCTCAATATCGTTTTTAATAAACATAATTTGAGCACCTTCTTTTAACTCCAATGATTTTTCGGCTGGTAACGATTTTTCGTTAAAATCGCCATTTATTTCTCCCTCAAATACAATTGACTCGGCCTCAATTTCGGCCAACTTTTGTTGGTTAATATTATCTGCTGTTCTGTTATGGGTGGTTAAAGTAATTAAACCATCCACATACCTTGCAGCTTCAGGATCATAACGTTCTTGAAGTAATTCAAAATCGTAATCATCCATATTATTATGCCTAATATTATTAAGCAAATTAATAAAACGTTCTTCTTTTTGTCGGTAAATTTTATTTAACTCTAAATGCGCAGGATTTAACTGTTGGTAAACTTCAGAACTAAAAAAGAAAGGACTTTTATAATATTGACTCAAAAGTGTCCATTCGTTATCGTTGGTAACAGGAGGCAACTGAAACATATCGCCAATAAACAAAACCTGAACACCACCAAAAGGCAGTTGATTTCTGCGATAATATTTTAGCGTTTCATCAATGCAATCAACCATATCAACGCGCAACATACTTACCTCGTCAATAATTAAAAGATCGAGTTCGTTTAGTAAATCAATTTTTTCGCGGTTAAATTTTACATTTTTAAAATGAGTATATCTGTTTACGCATTCTACTTGTCCAAAACCATGATTGGCTTCCTTAATAAAAGGTAAAAAAGGCAATTGAAAAAACGAATGCATGGTGACTCCACCGGCATTAATAGCAGCTACACCTGTTGGCGCCACTATTACCATACGTTTATTACACGAGTTTTGAATATGCTTTAAAAAAGTAGTTTTACCAGTACCTGCTTTACCGGTTAAAAACAAGCTTATATTGGTATTTTTTACTAAATCGCTAGCAAGGTTAAAGGTAATATTATCGTTATCTGTGGTTTCTACTGCGCTCATTTATGGCAATAATAACGAAAAGAAAAAGAAGATAATAAAGATTTTATGAAATTATTTGGCTTCAAAAATCCAAGCATCAGGATTTTCGTTTTCATTAATTTTGCCCAACTCTAAAGTTGTTTCCTGTAATGAAGAAAATTTATTATAAGTAACAAAAAACTTTAATTTTTTTGATGAGGCTTTTGGGTTTTCAATAATTTCAGCATTGGGAAAACCATCAGCATTTAACTCTTTTAACAATTTTTTTGCCTTTGTTTCGTTTTGAAAAGCTCCAGCAATAATATAAAAAGAAGCACTTACTTCAGAACCAGAAACTTCTTCAATAGGTTGACTACTGATAACTTCTTCAATATTTTGGTTTTCTGCACTTTGTAATGTATCTGCCAAAGTCGCAATAGGTTCGGTTGCTTTACTTTCTTTAAACAATTCAGTTTTAAAGGTTACTTCTTTAGTTTCGTTTGTAGGATTGTAATATTTTAAAAGCCCTTCGTTATTTTGTGCAGAAACACCTTCAGTTTTGTTACTAAAAATAGCAACTACCGATTGTATTTTCACTCCTAAATCTAATTCATTGAATTTATTTCTGATTGGAGTTAAATTGCCTTCTTGCAAAAAGATATAAGCATTTAAACCCAATATCAAAACTAAAACCGAACCAATTAATGAAAACATTACACTGTTTCTGCGTTTTTTACCTTTAGTAAATGTTGGTTTGTTATTATTATCAATAATAACATCACCTTCCTCTGAGTCAGAATCTAAAATAACATCTTCAACCTTTATAACAGCCGGATTATTAATTAAATCAACCTTAGGAATTATTTTGGTAGTTTTTGAGACAACAATATTATTTACCCTAACAGCTTCTAAACCAAAAGAATTAGTTAAAAAATTAGATTTTTTATCTGGGCTAAAAACCAAATTTTGGCTTTCGTTTAGTTCAAAATGTCCTAAACCTTCAATAACAAATTGACTATTATTTTTTAAAGTTTGGTGGAAATTAGAAACCTCCTCATCAATAATTTTAATGGCATCGCTGTAACTTATTTTTAAATAGTCAGCAATTTTGGTAGCCAATAATCCATCGTTAAGTGTAAGTTGCGCATTAAAGGTAATGTGCTTGCATGGAGGAGTTATCAACATGGAAAGAGGATCGATGGTAGCACTTTGTTGGTGCGCCAAAAATCCTCCCAAGTTAGGTACAATTACACAGTTGTTCCTGTGTAATAAACTTTTAACTAATGACCAAATATTAACTTCCGTCTGCATTTATATACTTCTAATATTCAAATATAATGTCGCAATTTATATAAAACCAAGTTAGGTATCAACATTATTTAATAAAAAGTGAATAGCATTGCCGTAAACTATGATAAACAGCTACTAAAGCGGTGGAAAACTTATTTTTTTAATTTTACAGCAATTTTAGTTTGGCAAACTTTAAAACAATCATTTTTTTACCAAATTGCTCAAATTCAATTTCTGCTTTTCGGTTATCTCCTACTCCATCTAATGTTACTACCGTTCCAAATCCAAACCTCTGATGTTCAACACGTTGCTGAACTTGGATATTTTTGGTATCATCACCCACAAAATTAGGGTCAACCGCGGGTGGCGGTGCTGCTGCGGGTTTGGTTGGCGTATTAAACCTTTGCCCCACAGTGCTTGGAGGTGTTTTAGCTGTTGGCGACAGTGGCTTACCAAATCTTGAAGTTTGAACTGTAGGTTTGCTTTGCACATTGCTATTGCCTTTGCTAAACAATGCATCAAACTGTAAAAATTTAGGATCTAACTCACTTAAAAAACGGCTTGGTTCTGCATTGGTAATATTGCCAAACTTAAACCTGCTGGTAGCAAACGAAAGTGTTAATTTATTCATGGCGCGGGTAATTGCCACATAAAAAAGTCTTCTCTCCTCTTCTAATTCTTGGCGGCTATTTAACGACAATTGCGATGGAAATAGATTTTCTTCTAAACCAACAATAAACACATTTTTAAACTCCAAACCTTTAGAAGCATGTATAGTCATCATGGTAACTCTATCGTTATCATTTGGATCTTCCTTGTCCGAATCGGTTAATAGCGCAATATCGGCCATGTATTCCTCTAAAATACCATATTTTTGAACACCATCTTCATCCACACTATCATCTACACTGAACTCTTTTAAACCGTTCAATAACTCTTCAATATTTTCATATCGAGCAATTCCTTCTACTGTTTTATCTTCGTAAAGTGCTTTTAATAAACCTGTCTGCTTGGCTACATGCATGGCTACATCGTAAGCAGGTTTTTTAAGCATGGTTTGAAAACTACGAATCATTAAAACAAAATCGCCCAAAACTTCGTAGCCTTTTATTTGAAACTCGCGCGCACGTTCCAAGGTTTCAAATAAACTGATGTTATTTTCCGAAGCAACTATCATTACTTTATCCATGGTAGTTTTACCAATTCCGCGAGCAGGATAGTTAATTACACGTTTTAAAGCCTCTTCATCGTTGGTATTTAACACCAAACGCAAATAAGCTAAAATATCTTTTATCTCTTTTCTATGGTAAAAACTCAATCCACCATAAATACGATAAGGAATATTCATTTTACGCAAAGCTTCCTCTAGCGAGCGACTTTGTGCGTTGGTTCGGTATAAAATGGCGAAATCTTTATTAGCTACATGGGAGTTCATTTTTTCTTGAAAAATAGAACTTGCCACCATTCGGCCTTCTTCGTTATCGGTTAAAGCACGTAGTACTTTAATTTTTTCACCAACATCATTGGTAGTAAATACCTTTTTAGGAATTTGGTCTTTGTTTAATTTAATCAATCCGCCTGCTGCCTCTACAATGGTTTGCGAGCTGCGGTAATTTTGCTCTAATTTAAAAACTTGGGTATCGCTAAAATCGCGCTGAAAGCCCAATATATTGGCAATAGTTGCACCCCTAAAAGCATAAATACTTTGTGCATCATCGCCCACTACAGCAATGTTTTGATGAACTGCTGCCAGTTTTTTTATAATTGCATACTGCGCTTGGTTGGTATCCTGAAACTCATCCACCATGATGTATTTAAACTGGTGTTGGTATTTGTGCAAAACATCAGGATGGTTTTTAAATAATTCGAAAGTTTTAAGTAATAAATCATCAAAATCCATGGCACTGGCTTTGAAACAACGGTCTTGATACATTTGGAAAATTTTTCCAAACATGGGTCTTCCACTGCTTTCGTCAAACGAAGTATTTTCATCGTTTGCCATGTACTCTCCAGCATTAACCAAAGCATTTTTAGCAGCTGAAATTCGGCCTAAAACGCCCGCAGGTTTGTATAATTTATCGTCTTGTCCTAATTCTTTAATAATGGTTTTGAGTAAACTTTTGGCATCATCGGTATCGTAAATGGTAAAATTACGAGGATAACCAATACGCTCACTCTCCACACGTAAAATGCGTGCAAAAATACTATGAAAAGTACCCATCCAAAGGTTACGGGCTTCGCTACCTACTACAGAATGAATACGTTCGCGCATTTCTTTACTGGCTTTATTAGTAAAGGTAAGGGCTAAAATATTAAAGGCATCGTTGCCTTCTTTTAAAATATGAGCAATACGATAAGTTAGCACGCGCGTTTTACCAGAACCTGCACCTGCTACAATCATAACAGGACCTTTGGTATTTTCTACAGCTGCGCGCTGACTTGAGTTTAACAAACTTAAATAATCCACGGCTGCAAATTACTGCTTTAAACAAGGCTGTTTTCAACATGTTATTAGCTTTTTGGTATTGCCGTTGGTTTAAACCAACGGTAATTGATTTATAGGCAATTTGTTTTTTTTAATTGGCTAAAGCCAATGGGATTTCTATTTCTTTTTTCCGTTGGTTGAAACCAACGGCAATTAATTTATTGGCATTTTACTTCGCATTCAACATTCCGAACTTCGAACATACTAACTCCTAATCGGTCATGCTGGAAGCATCTTCTTAGCTTTAATTGATTGCTTTCTATTAGCATTAACTTTGATAAAGTTTTTTTACCAGCAACAAACGTCATTGCGATCGCAGAGAAGCAATCTCAAGCCATTGTCCTGCATAAATTGAAATTGCTTTTCCACTAGTTCTTATTTTCAATCCGAATAATCTATTTAAAGGATTTCCTTTTACCGTTGGTTAATCCCGAAAGCTTTCGGGACAACTTTTATTTATCGTTGGTTAAAACCAACGGTAATTGATTTATAGGCATTTTATTTTTTAATTGGCTAAAGCCAATGGGATTTTATGATTGATTTTTACTTCGCATTCAACATTCCGAACTTCGCACTTTTTTTAATTGGTTGATCCCGAAAGCATTCGGGACAACGGTAATTGATTTAAAGGCAATTTGTTTTTTAATTGGCTA
>JAIXSO010000020.1 GCA_027484685.1 Bacteroidota bacterium | reverse complement strand
GTTGAGACAGTGCCCAGATCGTTACACCATTCGTGCAGGTCGGAACTTACCCGACAAGGAATTTCGCTACCTTAGGACCGTTATAGTTACGGCCGCCGTTTACTGGGGCTTCGATTCAATGCTTCGCTTACGCTAACATCCCCTCTTAACCTTCCAGCACCGGGCAGGTGTCAGGCCTTATACTTTATCTTTCGATTTTGCAAAGCCATGTGTTTTTGATAAACAGTCGCCTGGGCCATTTCTCTGCGGCCTCACCGAAGTGAGGCACCCCTTTTCCCGAAGTTACAGGGTTAATTTGCCGAGTTCCTTAACCGTGGATCACTCGAGCTCCTTAGAATATTCATCCCGACTACCTGTGTTGGTTTACGGTACGGGCTTATGCAGGAGCTTTTCTTGGAAGAGATTTTGTAACTTCGCTTTGTCCGAAGACTCTGCTCAACGTACTATTCCGTCAGTACGTAGTTACCACGTCTCTCCGTCCCTCTCTGCTGGTACAGGAATATTAACCTGTTGTCCATCGACTACGCTATATCGCTTCGCCTTAGGTCCCGACTAACCCTGATTCGATTAACGTTGATCAGGAAACCTTAGTCTTTCGGAGTGCAGGTTTCTCGCCTGCATTATCGTTACTTATGCCTACATTGGCTTTTCTAATCGCTCCAGCATAGCTCACGCTACACCTTCTATGCAATTAGAATGCTCCCCTACCGATCGTATTTCAGATCCCATAGCTTCGGTAATAATCTTGATGCCCGTTTATCATCCACGCTCAATCGCTCGACTAGTGAGCTGTTACGCACTCTTTAAATGAATGGCTGCTTCCAAGCAAACATCCTAGCTGTCTTTGCGATTGAACCACGTTAGTTCAACTTAGATTATATTTGGAGACCTTAGCTGATGGTCTGGGTTCTTTCCCTCTCGCCCTCGGACCTTAGCACCCAAGGGCTCACTCCCGCATATATGTCAGTAGTATTCGGAGTTTATCTGAGCTCGGTAGGCTTTGACACCCCCTCACCCAATTAGTAGCTCTACCTCTATGACACTCAACTGCGAGGCTGTTCCAAAAAACATTTCGGGGAGTACGAGCTATCTCCCAGTTTGATTAGCCTTTCACCCCTACCCACAGGTCATCCCGTAGCTTTTCAACGCTAATGAGTTCGGACCTCCATGTCGTGTTACCGACACTTCATCCTGCCCATGGGTAGATCACTCAGGTTTCGCGTCTGCCCCCACTAACTGCACGCCCTATTCAGACTCGCTTTCGCTTCGGCTTCGAACCTTAAGTTCTTAACCTTGCTAGTGAGGAGCAACTCGTAGGCTCATTATGCAAAAGGCACGCTATCACGGCACAAAGCCGCTCTAACCGCTTGTAAGCGTATGGTTTCAGGTTCTATTTAACTTCTCTATTCGAGATTCTTTTCACCTTTCCTTCACAGTACTAGTTCACTATCGGTCTCTCAGTAGTATTTAGCCTTACCAGATGGTGCTGGCAGATTCACGCAAGGCTTCTCCGACCCCGCGCTACTCAGGATACTGCTATGTTCATATTGTTTACGTGTACGGGACTATCACCCTGTATCGTCTGTCTTTCCAAACAGTTCTACTTAGCTTTATGCAACAATATCGCAGTCCTACAACCCCAACAATGCCGAAACATTATTGGTTTGGGCTCTTCCCATTTCGCTCGCCACTACTCAGGGAATCATTATTATTTTCTCTTCCTCCGCTTACTTAGATGTTTCAGTTCAGCGGGTTGTCCTTATGTTCCAATAAATTGGAAGGGTTTCCCCATTCGGATATCTGTGGATCAACTCTCTTTGGCAAATCCCCACAGCTTTTCGCAGCTTAACACGTCCTTCTTCGTCTCTGAGAGCCTAGGCATCCCCCATACGCCCTTAGTAACTTAATCCTTATTTGTAATATTCTAATTTACAATTGTGGTTAATTGTTTTGTTTTTTTTCAATATGTCAAAGAACTTATTCCTTAATAGGAATGGTGGAGAATATCGGAGTCGAACCGATGACCTCCTGCGTGCAAGGCAGGCGCTCTAGCCAGCTGAGCTAATTCCCCAATAGCGGTGTAGTCCCGGGCAGATTCGAACTGCCGACCTCTACATTATCAGTGTAGCGCTCTAACCAACTGAGCTACGAGACTATTTTATTAGTCTTATTAACTCAAGAGGAGATTACCTCCTGATAATTCTGCTAATGGGATTTTTTTATTTATTTTTAGAACTATTATTTTTTGAAGATAAAATGAAATAGCAAACTTCAAATCTAGAATCTCTAGAAAGGAGGTGGTCCAACCACACCTTCCGGTACGGTTACCTTGTTACGACTTAGCCCCAGTTACTAGTATTGCCCTAGGCCGCTCCTTGCGGTTACAGACTTTAGGCACTCCCAGCTTCCATGGCTTGACGGGCGGTGTGTACAAGGCCCGGGAACGTATTCACCGGATCATTGCTGATATCCGATTACTAGCGAATCCAACTTCATGAGGTCGAGTTGCAGACCTCAATCCGAACTGAGCGCACCTTTTAGGGATTGGCTTCATGTTACCATGTTGCAACCCTTTGTAATGCGCATTGTAGCACGTGTGTAGCCCTGGACGTAAGGGCCATGATGACTTGACGTCATCCCCACCTTCCTCACTACTTACGTAGGCAGTCTCTTTAGAGTCCCCAGCTTAACCTGATGGCAACTAAAGATAGGGGTTGCGCTCGTTGCGGGACTTAACCCAACACCTCACGGCACGAGCTGACGACAGCCATGCAGCACCTTGTTTTGTGCCCCGAAGGGAAAGTACCTTTCGGCACCGGTCACTCACATTCAAGCCCAGGTAAGGTTCCTCGCGTATCATCGAATTAAACCACATGCTCCTCCGCTTGTGCGGGCCCCCGTCAATTCCTTTGAGTTTCATTCTTGCGAACGTACTTCCCAGGTGGAATACTTAACGCTTTCGCTTGGACCCTAACTGTATATCGCTAAGGTCGAGTATTCAACGTTTAGGGCGTGGACTACCAGGGTATCTAATCCTGTTTGATCCCCACGCTTTCGTGCCTCAGCGTCAGTTTCGGTTTAGTCATCTGCCTTCGCAATTGGTGTTCTGTAACATATCTATGCATTTCACCGCTACATGTTACATTCCAATGACCTCAACCGAACTCGAGACTTACAGTTTCAATGGCAGTTCTTCAGTTAAGCTGAAGGCTTTCACCACTGACTTATAAGTCCGCCTACGCACCCTTTAAACCCAGTAAATCCGGACAACGCTTGGATCCTTCGTATTACCGCGGCTGCTGGCACGAAGTTAGCCGATCCTTATTCTAATGGTACCGTCAAATATCTACACGTAGATACATTTCTTCCCATTCAAAAGCAGTTTACGACCCATAGGGCCTTAATCCTGCACGCGGCATGGCTGGTTCAGAGTTGCCTCCATTGACCAATATTCCCTACTGCTGCCTCCCGTAGGAGTCTGGTCCGTGTCTCAGTACCAGTGTGGGGGGACATCCTCTCAGACCCCCTAGACATCGTTGCCTTGGTGAGCCGTTACCTCACCAACTAGCTAATGTCACGCATGCCCATCTTAAACCCCCGTAGGTTTGATATACCTAGAATGCTCTAAATATATGTTATGCGGTATTAATCTCTCTTTCGAGAGGCTATTCCCCTGTTTAAGGTAGGTTGCATACGCGTTACGCACCCGTGCGCCACTAAACTAGTTCTATTGCTAAAACTAATCTCGTTCAACTTGCATGTATTATGCCTGCCGCTAGCGTTAATCCTGAGCCAGGATCAAACTCTTCATAGTAAAAGTTTATTTGATTGTCTGACTTTCAAGATTTGAATTCTCAAAGTTAAAAATGTTATTTCTAACAAGGTTTGCTATTTCATTTTCTTCAAAGAACTTTATATTAATTGCTTAAATCTCTTTAAGCTTAAATATTTCATTTTCATTTCCTCTTGTTTTTAAGAGGGCTGCAAAGGTAGTAAAAAGTTTTTCTTATGCAAGAACTATTTTTTAGTTTTTTACAGTCTTTTTTAGAACTTTCCTTTTTTCAAGGGGTGCAAAGATAATTTTTTATTTCTTATTTCCAAACAATTTAAAAAACTTTTTTTATTTTGTTTTCTTCGCTTCTCTCTAATTTTAAAGGGCTGCAAAGGTAAGTAAGTTTTTTATTTTTGCAAGAAAAAAAAATTTATTTTTTTCTTCACTATGTTTAGAACTTTTTCCTTTTCTAAGGGGTGGCAAAGATAATTATTTTTTCTCTTTATGCAAGATTTATTTTTAATTATTTTTTTCGTCTCCGCTAGTGTTTATTAGTACTCCAACGATTCCTCTCTACTCACTTCTTTAGAACTTTTCCTCTCTCAAGGGGGTGCAAATGTATGTACTTATTTTAAGTTTGCAACTCTTTTATTTATCATTCCCCCATTATGCCTTATTTTCAAGTACTTATTTTTTATTTAACCTAAGTTGGAATACATTTTACTTGATAGCATACTGATTAAAACATGTTATACTTATGTTATGTATGTATTATATATATGCTAATTATTACTCAAAATTAGATATTAGCCCAGATAGAGGCAACTAGCTTTTGAAGTGAAACGGAAAAACTAGTGCTGATAGCTGGATTAGCTCCTAAAAAATAAATCTTGTAAGGATTAGAATAGGTTTGTATATTATATATGTAATGTAAGACATGTATACTTTTTTGTTTGATGTATATATATAGTGTATCTATATTTATTTTATACCTAAAATCAGTTTTTAATACTGTTACTTATAAATGCATTATTGGCTATATTATTATATTTGCAACAAAACAACACTATATATAATATACAATGGATAAATTTTCTTATATATCGAATGCTGATGTAGCGGCAATTGACAATATTTACCAGCAATACTTAACTGATGCTGAATCGGTAGATTTTGGATGGCAAAAATTCTTTGAGGGCTTTGAAATGGGCCAACAAAAATTTAACGGTAAAAGTGTGGGCACTGGCAGTGCTGAATTATCGGAAGATATATTGAAGGAAATAAATGTTTTGAACTTAATAAAAGGCTACCGCTCGCGTGGGCATTTATTTACCAAAACTAATCCTGTTAGAGAAAGAAGAAAATATGCACCTAACTTAGCTATAGAAAACTTTGGCTTAAATGCTGGTGATTTAGATAAAACTTTTAATGCAGGAGTTGAAATTGGAATTGGTGCAGCTAAGTTAAAGGATATAATAGCTCATTTAGAAGCTACTTATTGCCAAAGTATAGGTGCAGAGTTTGATTATATAAGAAATCCTGAAAAATTAGCTTGGCTACAAGGTAAAATGGAAGGCGCTAAAAATACTCCAAAATTAGACCTTGAGGATAAAAGACATATTTTATCAAAATTGAACCAAGCAACTGTATTTGAAAATTTTATTCATACGAAGTTTGTTGGTCAAAAGAGATTTTCGTTAGAGGGTCTTGAAACATTGATACCAGCTTTAGATGAAGTTATTCAGTTTGGTGCTGAAATTGGTGTAGAAGAGTTTGTATTAGGGATGGCACATAGAGGTCGTTTAAATGTATTGGCTAATATTTTAGGTAAATCGTACGAGGATATTTTTAAAGAGTTTGAAGGGAAAAGTGCTGAAGACGAAGGCATATTTGAGGGTGATGTAAAATACCATTTAGGGTTTTCATCGCACTTAACAACCAGAAAAAACAAACAAGTAAAACTAAGTTTATCGCCAAATCCATCGCACTTAGAAACTGTTAACCCTGTAGTAAAAGGTTTAACTAGAGCAAAATTAGATAAAAACCATAGTGGAAATATTGGTAAAGTAGCTCCTATATTGATACATGGAGACGCATCAGTAGCTGGACAAGGAGTAGTTTACGAAGTACTTCAAATGGCAGGCTTAAAAGCATATTCAGTTGGAGGTTGTATTCATATAGTAACCAATAACCAAATTGGATTTACTACCAATTATATTGATGCCAGAACATCAACTTACTGCACTGACGTAGCTAAAACTACTTTATGCCCAGTATTCCATGTAAATGCAGATGATGTAGAAGCTGTGGTTTATACAGTAAAATTGGCCATGGAATACCGTCAACAATTTAATAGTGATGTATTTATTGATTTGTTAGGTTACAGAAAATATGGACATAACGAAGGTGATGAGCCAAGATTTACGCAACCTTTATTATATAAAGCTATTGCAACGCACCAAAATCCAAGAGAAATTTACAACCAAAAACTGTTAAGTGCAGGAAGTGTTGAGGCTGATTTGGCCAAGGAAATGGATTCTGATTTTAGAAAAGAGTTACAAGCAAAGTTAGAAAGTGCAAAAGCATCGGAACCATCGAAAGCTAAGAACTTCTTAGCAGACAAATGGCAAGGTTTTAGATCGGCTAAACGCGAAGATTTTGAAGTAAAAACAAATACTGCAGTTGGTAAAGAATTATTTTTAAGATTAGCAGATAAAATTACTGGAATTCCTGAAGGTTTTAAAGCATTTAGCAAGATTGAAAAATTGTTCAATGATCGTAAAAACATGATAAAAAATGATAATTACGATTGGGCAATGGGTGAGTTAATGGCTTACGCTACTTTAAGTAACGAAGGACATAACGTAAGAATGACTGGCCAAGATTGCGAACGTGGTACTTTTAGCCACAGACATGCTATTATAAAACAAGAAGATAGCGAATTGGCTCATAATGTGATAGATAGTTTAGGAGATGATAAAAAAGGAAATGTTGAGTTTTATAATTCATTGTTAAGTGAGTATGCTGTATTAGGTTTTGAATACGGATACAGTATGTTTACGCCTAATGATTTAACCATTTGGGAAGCACAATTTGGTGATTTTGCCAATGGTGCGCAAATAGTTATAGACCAATATTTGGCAAGTGCAGAAACCAAATGGAAAACCTATAGCGGCTTAACTTTAATGTTACCTCATGGCTATGAAGGTCAAGGACCAGAGCATTCATCGGCACGTTTAGAGCGTTTTTTACAATTATGTGCTAATTGGAATATGCAAGTTTGTAATATTACCAGTCCTGCTAATTATTTCCACGCATTGCGCAGACAATTGAAACGCGATTACAGATTACCATTGGTAGTGATGACTCCAAAAAGTTTATTACGCCACCCTGCTTGTGTAAGTAAGTTAGAAGAATTTACTGATGGAACTTTCCAAGAAGTAATTGATGATGCATTTGTAACTAAAAAATCGGTTAAACGTGTATTACTTTGCACCGGTAAAATTTATTACGAGTTGCTTGAATATCAACAAAAAAATGATAGAAAAGATATTGCTATAGTAAGAGTAGAACAATTGTATCCAATGCCAGAAACTCAGTTAGCAGCTATTTACGAAAAATACAAAGGAGCTGAATTCTGTTGGGTACAAGAGGAGCCTAAAAATATGGGCGCTTGGTTATACTTATTACGTTGGGATAACAATATGCATTTAAAACGTATAAGCCGCGAAAGCAGTGCATCGCCAGCTACCGGATTTAGCAAAGTACATGCAAAAGAACAAGCTGCTATTATAGACCAAGCTTTTGCTATTTAATTATATTTAATCAATAACAAACAACTCAAAGCCAACGTAAAATCATTTTGCGTTGGCTTTATAAATTATATAATATGAAATTATTTAAAGTATTTTTAGGCTTTTGGCTATTTGTAGGTGGTATATTTTTAGCTTCTTTATTTTTTCCTCGCGAATTCAAGGTAGAAAGAAGCATAGTAATTGATAAACCTATTTATGAAACATTTGCTTATTTAAATAACATACAAAACATTGCTAAATTAAGCCCTTGGGATAAAAACGTTGATAGTTCAATGGCTTGGTTTTTTTCTAAAAATATTTCAGGTTTAAATGCTAGTTATTATTTTAGAGGTAACTTATTGGGCAAAGGCTATTTAAAAATAGTAGAGTGTATTCCAAATGAAAAATTAACTACCGCATTAGATATAAATGATGGAGGAATGACCTCGAGCAGTACATTTTATTTTGAACGTATTGGTGGCGATAAAACTAAATTAACTTGGAAAGATTATAAAGATGTGGGTTATAATCCATTTCATAGGTTTCAAATTCCTACCAAAACAGAACAAACTGAATTACAGTTTGACGAGGGTTTGATAAAAATAAGAATTGCCATTATGAGTAGCAATTAATACACTCCTCTCCTACTTAAAGATTTTAAATAAAAAAGGTTGAAACAAATGTTTCAACCTTTTTTGCTATATACAGCTGATTACGAATAAATTACCAACCACTGGCTACAAATCTTACTTTTTCTACTTCACCATCGTTATTATAAGTTTTTTTAACTTTAACGTCACGATTAGAAACTTTATTGAAAAGTGAAAGTACGTTTAAACCTATTGACTCAGCTAAGGTAATATTTTCGTTTGAATCAGATGGTTTATTTACTGCAATTACTTCTGATTTAGCCGTTATTTTTAGTTGCTCTTTTACATAATCTCTTAAATCAACATTTTTATCTTTTCCAAAAGTATTAGCAGCTACCACTGGCTCATTATTGTTATTTACAATTGGAGTTTCATCTACTTTAGGTTGAACAGTAAATTCATTTTTATCTTTAGGCAAATCAGCATTTGCTAAATTACTTGTTCCTGCACCATTATCAGTTACTACTTTTTTAGGAGTATTGTTATTTGGCACAACTGATTGATTGTTGCCGCCATTTAATGGATTTTCTTTAATAGGTTTTTTATTTTGCAAGTTTTTATTTGCTGGTGTAACAGATTTTTTATTTTGTTTTTGAACACTTGCTACATTAACTCCTCCAAATACCAACATTTTTCTTTCAGTTTCTTTTTCTAACTGTTTTTGTACATTATTTTTAGATTTAAGTATTTCGCTTATTGAATCTTGTTTTGATTTGGCAATGGTTGTATCTACTTTATCGGCCATTTGCTTACCATTGTTATTGGTAAAGAAATAAACTCCCATAACAACAGCAATAAAAACAGCAGCAATGGCTGAATAACGCGCAAATAATGGAATAATGGCAAAACCACCTTTTTTAGTTAAAACTTGTTTATTAGCAAATACAATATCGTTTTCTGGAACTAATTTGGTTTTCTTAAACAGCTCAAATTCTGCTGCTAATTCAGGATAAGTTTTAATTTCAGTTTCTAATGATTTTGTTTCTTCTGGAGTTAAATCGTTTTCTAAAAGAGCTATTAACTTATCAGAATAATCGGCTACATTTATTTTTTCTTGTTTAAGCAAGCCAGAAAAATCAAAAGCCATTGGTTCAGCTGGCAAAGCAGCTTGATTAGCATTCAATAAATCAAACTCTGCTTTAATAGCAGGGTTTTGGTCTAAAAATACAAATAGTTTAGCCACAGCATTATCATCTAACTTTCCATCTAAAAAGTCAATTATAATCTCTTCGTAATTATTAATATTTATTTCCATTTCCCTTATTTGTTTAAAACCGCTTTACACCACATTTTCTAACGAGCCAATGTAATCTTTTAAATTTAACCTGGCTCTATAAATATATACTTTAACCTGGCTTTCATTAAGACCAGTAATTTTTCCAATTTCTTCGTACGAGTAACCTTCGTAATCTCTTAACATAATTACACTTTTTTGAATTTCGTTCAATTTACTAAAAGCTAAATTGATTACTTTTTTCAAATCGTTGTAAGTATTATTGGTAGTTAAGTAGTCATCGTAATGTTCTTCATAGGTTGCTTTATGTTTGTCTTTTCTTATTGAGTCAATCATGGTGTTATAGGCAGCGGTAAATAAATACGACTTTGCTTTTTCAGCTATTATATCATCTACCTTAAGCCACATTTTTTCGAATGTGTCTTGCACTATATCCTTAGCTCTGTCTTCATCTTTTATATTTTTATAAATGAATCGGTACACCGCATCAGCATAATTTTTAACGCATGTATTGTACTCAGTAATAGTCATTCAATAAGCCTATTTGGTTAAAATTACAACTGAAACGATTTACAAATAAAAAAAGTTACAGCCGCTTAAAATTATTTTTCATTTATTTTTCTTTCTAACTCGGTTACCGTTTTATAAAGTTGCGGTAATTTTTTGTAAACAATTGATGCTTTGATAGATTCACCATAATCGAAAGCAGGAGAACCAAATAATTTTTGATTTTCCTTTTTAATATTACTGTTTACGCCACTTTTAGCGCCAAGCACGGTTCCATCGGCTATGGTCAAATGGCCTGCAATACCCACTTGACCAGCTAAAATACAGTATTTTCCAATTTTGGTGCTTCCAGCAATAGCGCTTTGACCAGCCATAACAGTATGTTCGCCAATTTCCACATTATGAGCTACTTGGTTCAAATTGTCTAGTTTTACACCTTTACGTAAAATGGTACTTCCCATTGTTGCTCTATCAATACTGCAATTACTACCAATTTCTACATCATCCTCAATAATTACATTACCAATTTGCGGAATTTTTTTGTAAGACCTATCGGCCAATGGAGCAAAACCAAAACCATCGCTGCCTATAACTGTGCCTGAATGAATGATTACATTATTGCCAATTATACAATCGTTGTAAATTTTAACACCTGCATAAATAATGCAATTTTCGCCAATAGTTACATTATCACCAATATACGTTGTAGGATAAATTTGCGAATTATTTCCAATTTTTACGCCTTTGGCAATGTAAGCCAACGCACCTACGTATAGGTTTGTGCCTAACTCGGCCGATTTATTAATTACTGCACCTTCTTCAATTCCTTCTTTTTTATTGGCGTAGGCCGCAAATTGTTCTAACAATAAAGTAAAAGAAGCATACGCATTTTCTACTTTTATTAAAGTAGCTTTTATTTCTTGGCTAGGCACAAAATCGTTATTTACCAATACTGCACTCGACTTGGTATCATAAATGTGCGATTCATATTTCATATTGGCCAAAAACGATAAAGCACCTTCTTTACCATCTTCAATTTTAGCTACTGTATGAAGCAATATTTCTGGGTTTCCAACTACTGTTCCGTTTAACAATTGCGCTAATTGCGCTACACTAATTTGCATTTTTTAATTTTTATAAAGTACGAATATATAAGATTGATTTACATTTTCAAACGTTTGGTTGTGGGTTGGCGAGTTACGGGATGTTGAGTTAGCGCGTTGCGGGTTATTTGGTTATTTGGTTATTTGGTTAACAGTTTAACTTATTAACCATTCGACTTATTAAACAATCAACACATTAACGAACAAAACACATAAAATATTTGGTAACCAATTTGGTTAGTGAATCAATATTATATTGATCGCTGGCATCGGCTATATCTTGTACTTGCCCATTTTTAAATAAAATATTGATATGAAAATTATTGGCGCTGTAGGCTTTATTTTGAACTGAATCGGTATAAACAAAATAGTCAGCTTCTTCCATGGTAATATCTAAGTTATCGGCTGCCATGAATTTATAACTTTCTAGCGTGGTTTTTTCAAATGGTGCATTTTGAAGTACTACCTTTGGCAATTTTCTATTGCGAAGCATATTGCACAAAGTACTCAAAATTTTATCGTTATGATTACACCAAACTTTTATTGAGGTAAATATGTCATCATCATCAAGCAAGCAATAATTATTAAAGGCTTCATTATTTTTATAAAACTCGTCTTTGCCAATTTTATTGTATAAAAAATAATGCAATGCTGGCGTAGCAAACAATATTTCATTTTGACTAGCCAAATACTGCGCGCGTTGAATTATTTTAATTAATAATTGTTCGGCTGCAACCACAGTTTTATGCAAGTAAACTTGCCAATACATTAACCTGCGCGCTATTAAAAATTTTTCGACTGAATAAATGCCTTTTTCTTCAATTACCAACTCATCGTTCACCACATTTAGCATATTTATTATCCTATCGTGGCCAATAGAACCTTCTTGCACACCCGTGTAAAAACTATCTCTGCGCAAGTAATCAAGCCTATCCATATCTAGTTGACTAGAAACCAATTGATGCAAAAATTTCTTTTTGTATTTATTGGTAAATATTTCGATGGCTGTGGTTAATTTTCCATCAAATTGCTCATTGAGTAATTCCATAAAACGTAATGAAATAGCCTCGTGAGGAACTTCTTTTATAATTAACCCTTCAAGAGTATGGCTAAATGGACCATGCCCCATATCGTGCAATAAAATTGCTGCGCAAACCGATTCAGACTCATGTTGAGTAATTTCTATGCCTTTGCTTTTTAAAATTTCAACTGCTTGAAAAGTTAAACTCATGGCGCCAATTACATGCTGAAAACGTGTATGTTGAGCACCGGGATAAACCAAATACGAAAGGCCCAATTGCTTGATTCTACGCAAACGCTGAAACCATGAATGTTCTATTAAATCATAAATAAGTTCAAAAGGTATATTTACAAATCCATATACAGGATCGTTAATGATTTTCTTTTTATTGGGTAAATTCACGTTTCAAAAATAGGGTATTTAATGATTGATTGGTTTATTGGTATATTAGTTGATAGGTTAATTGAGTTAATTTAGTTGATTTGGAAGATTAGATATAATATCAAACCTTTTGGGTTTTTCCTTTTTTCGGGCAGATGCGCAGGTCTGCCCCAACGTTGGTTAATTTGATTTATAATTTGGTGGTAATGGAACACCTAATATTTTACATTGTTCTTCTATGGTCATTAGGCCAATTTCTGCTCTTCGTTTGTTTAGGTTTTGTGGGTCAATTATTGGGTAATTTGCATACACCAATTTACCATTGACATCAAAATCATATCTAGGATATGCATAATATGTAACGCTATCATTTGAGAAAGAGTAATCATAACAATATGCAAATCTTTCATTCTCAAACTCACCAATCAAAATTTGTTTTTTTAGAAGAGAATCTAAAAAATAAAATCTTTCAGTTTCGAAAGTGCTTGCTGTTTTAGAATAAATTTTATTAAACTTAAAAACATGAACTATAAAAGTGTTAGTAAACGATGTTTTACCCCCCAAGTTTACTTCTACCAGGAAAACCAATATTTTTGACAAAGTTTTTAAACCGAAGAAAATTTGTGTTATCAACCTCCTCTAAAATTGCAAATTTAGTAAATTGATATAAGCTATCATTTGTAAAACTTTCTTTATACTTTCTCAAATAACCAGATCTCACAAATTGATCTGTTGCATCTATTGACCGAACCAATCCCAATGCGTAGATATCATACGTTTTTTGATTAATAGCAATCCATTTTTTATAATTATTTTCAAATTCCTTTCCAAACTTTGTATTTAAAAATGTAGCAAACTTCAAACTATCATAAAGTTCCTCAGGGGTGTAACCTCCAGTTTTTAGGGCTCTTTCTTTTAAGAAAAATAATGTTAAATCATATTTCTTTAAATTAAGAGCAATTTTAATTGCTTCTGAATAATCCGTTTCAAAACCATTAGCATATTTAAATGCCTCCATATATTTTGAAAGTGCTTGTTCATGCTTTTTTTCAAATTCAAGCATTTCAGCTTGATTGATTAAGCCATAATATTCCAAATAAGATTTTTGGGTTTGGCTGAATGCTTGCTGTGCAATTGCAAAAAACAGGCACAAGGCAATGTTGTATTTCAAAAGAAGTTTGTGTTTCATATAAAGTGCTGGAATTATTATAGCAATAAAGCAAAAGTTTTTTGAATTAATTAAAAAAATGAAAATGGATTACAATCCTTTAAACGTTTGTTTCTTATTTTTGGGTTTTATCCCTTTTTCGGGCGGACACGAAGGTCTGCCCCAACGTTAGTTAATTGGATTTATAATTTGGAGGTAATGGAACGCCAAATATTTTACATTGGTCTTCAATGCTCATTAGGCCAATTTCTGCTCTGCGTTTGTTTAGATTTTGTGGGTCAATTACGGGGTAATTGATAAGAAACCTTTTACCATTCATGCGACTAAAACTTGGATGTGCAAAGTAAGTAACGCTGTCTGAACTCAATGAATAATCATAACAATATGCATAGTCACTTGGCTTAAATTCACCATTAATTACTTGAATTTTTAATAAAGAATCTAAGTAGTAAAACTTGTCTTTATCAAATTGAGAACTATTGCTATCCAAAATATCACTGTATTTAAAAATATGAATAATAAATGCAGTTAATATTGTTTTGCCTGCATACATTTTTCTACCTGGAAAACCATTGTCTTTCACAAATTGCTTAAATTCTTTGAAATTCTTATTATCGGTTTCTATCAAAATATTTGTATAAGTATTTTCCATCAAACTATCGTTTTTAAAATTTTGTTTGCTACTTTCTAAATACCAACTTCTAACAAATTGGTCTGTGGCATTAATAGTATGATTTAAATAAACTGCCTTATAATTTCGATTTGCTAAATTTTGTTCAAACCAATTTTCTTTATTTTTTAAATATAGTTTACCCATTTTAGTTTGTGTAAAACTATCTATTTTATTTTTATCAAATAATTCATCGGTAAACCAACCTGTTTTTAGTGCTTTTTCTTTCAACAAATTAAAAGTTATTTCAGCATTAGTTTGCTTCAAAGCTAACTTCACTGCTTTTGAATAATCTTCTTCAAAGCCATCATATTGTTTAAATGCTTCCAAATATTTTTGTAAAGCTTGTTGGTTTTTGTTTTCAAAAGTTAGCATTTCAGCTTCATTGATTAAGCTGTAATATCCCAAATAAGATTTTTGGGTTTGGCTGAATGCTTGCTGCGCAATTGCAAAAAACAGGCAAAAGGCAATGTTGTATTTTAAAAGAAGTTTATGTTTCATAGTTTTTTAGTATTTAATTTTTTGTTTTTTGAGAACATTTTTATAAGCATCCGACAATTCAATATTTTTATATTTGGCATATTGCCACAAAGGCATTAATCCAATGGCTTCTCGTCTTTTATCTACATTTTCAATATCATCTAATTCACCAACAACCATTTTGTTATTTATTTCTTTCAAATTTGGACCATAATTATTTTTTGGTCTAAACTTGTTTTCTTTTATTAAGGCTTCCCAGTCTGTATTGAACTTATAATCAGTTAAACTAGCATAATTTTCAGGCAACATTTTTCCGTTATAAAGTGCACTATCGTAAACATATCTTTCAATATTATAATGGCGCAACAAAAACATTATATTTTTGACTGAGTAATAACCAATATCGTATTCATTTGGAAAGTTCAATTCTTTAATCAAATTTGTAATGTATGGAATTGCATAAATACTATCATATTGTAGTGCTATTTTAAAAGCAAATTCATCTTTGTTTTTTACTTCATTTCCCAAGTTAAAATTAGCAAACTCTGACCTAAAAAAATGGTCATTGTGTAAGTAATGTTCAATCATAATCACTCTCCTAATAATATTATCTTTGGCATAAAATTCTGACAAAGGTTTTTTGAAAATCTCTAAACTATAAAAGCTATCAATACTCGAATCTTTTACCATTCTATACACATCAAGTCCAAAGTTTTTTATACAAAATTCGGCATATTTTACGGCAGAGTCTTTTTGATTTGACTCAAAATAGCATTGCATCAAATCGCCAATATGCTGCGCTTGTGGCTTGGCTATTTCAAAGGCAGTTTTATATTTTACGATGGCTTCTTTGTATTTTTTATTGTAAAAAAGCCATTTGGCTTCATTGGCATTTTTATAATACAAGACTAGGTGTTGCGGTAAATTGGGCGTTTCAGGAATTGAATCTATATTTAATAAATAGCTTATTTGTGCAAAAGAAGTTAGATTTAAAAATAAAAGAATAAGCAAGATTTTGGGTTTCATTGTTAGCATATTTATATTAAGAGCAATAAAGCAAAAGTTTTTTGAATTAATTAAAAAAATGAAAATGGATTACAATCCTTTAAACGTTTGTTTCCTAATTTTAGGGTTTTATTCTTTTTTCGGGCAGACATGCAGGTCTGCCCTCAACGTTAATAAAACAAAAACACTAAAACTCCAAAAACTGCGTTATATTTACCTTTTATAAAAGTAAACCAAATTAACACACAAACTATTTTTATTTTTAAGTAAACAAGTAATCTTTGCAAAAAACAATTAAAAACTAATGAGTAATACAAGCATTTTATGGGCCGATGATGAGATAGATTTATTAAAGCCTCATATCATATATTTAACCAACAAAGGATATACTGTAGATAAAGTAACAAGCGGTGTGGATGCAGTAGATGCAGTAAAACTAAAACGCTATGATGTAATATTTTTAGATGAAAACATGCCTGGCATTAGTGGTTTAGAGGCATTGAGCCAAATAAAAGCCATAATGCCTGAAGTGCCTATAGTTATGATTACCAAAAGCGAAGAAGAGCATATTATGGAAGATGCCATTGGTAACCAAATAGCTGATTATTTAATAAAACCTGTTAACTCAAGCCAAATTTTGCTTTCGCTTAAACGCATTTTAGATAGTAAGCAATTAGTTACCGAAAAAACTGCTCAAAACTACCAACAAGAGTTTAGGCAAATAGCCATGGAATTATATGATGTAGATGGTTACGAAAGTTGGGTAGCGCTTTACAAAAAATTAATTTATTGGGAATTAGAATTGGCTAAAAGTGGCGACACTGGTATGGACGAAATTTTGGCCATGCAAAAACGCGATGCCAATAATGCTTGGGTAAAATACATTGAAAAAAACTTTATTGATTTTTTAAAAAAACCTAATGCGCAAACTCCTGCCATGAGCCATACAGTAGTTAATAAAAAACTGATGCCGGCCATTGATAAAGAGATTCCTACTTTTTTAATTATGATTGATAATTTTAGGTACGATCAATGGAAAATGGTTCAAAACCAATTGACAGAATACTTTAATATTATTAGCGAAGATACTTATTTAACTATTTTACCTACTACTACTCATTATGCTAGAAATAGCTTTTTTGCAGGTATGATGCCGAGTGAAATTGAAAAATTATATCCAAACCTTTGGGTAAATGAAGAGGAGGATGAAGGCAAGAATATTTATGAAGAAGAGTTCATTAACAAACAAATGCAACGCTTGGGCTACAAAGAAAAAATTACCTATACCAAAGTTACCAATTTACAAGCAGGTAAAAATTTGATAGATGATGTAGCTAATTTTATGGATAATAAATTTAACGTAATAGTTTACAACTTTGTAGATATGCTGAGCCATGTGCGAACAGAAATGAATGTAATGAAAGAACTAGCTGAAGATGAAGCTGCTTACCGCAGTATTACTGCAAGTTGGTTTGAACATTCGCCATTATTTGAAACCATTAAAAAAATAGCTCAGAAAAAAGTACGCGTTATCATAACAACAGATCATGGTTCAATTAGGGTAAAAAATCCTGTTAAAATTATTGGCGATAAAAGTACTAGCACTAACTTACGCTACAAACAAGGACGTAATTTAAGTTACAATGCCAAAGAGTTATTTGGCGTAAAAAATCCAGCTGATTTATTTTTACCAAAACAAAATATGAGTACTAGCTACGCATTTGCCACTGGAGAAGATTTTATGGCTTATCCTAATAATTATAACTACCACGTAAACATGTATAACAATTCGTTTCAACATGGTGGAATAAGCTTAGAAGAAATGATAGTTCCATTCATTGTTTTAGAAACAAAGTAATGAAGCAAGATTATTAAACGAAGAGGTTGTTTTTTTTGAAACAACCTCTTTTTTATTTATAAGAATTAGTAAAAGTATCTATTGGTATTTCTAAAGTTATTTGAGTACCGTGTATATTTGATTTGATATCGAAGGTTCCATTTAAAATAGCCAAAAGCTCTGTAATAATGACAAATCCAAGTCCACTACTTTCGCTATTTTCAGATACTGAATAAGCTTTTTGCCTATTTTTTATACTGTTAATTCTATCCAAGTTTTGAGTACTCATTCCTTTTCCATTGTCGGAAATGATAATGTAATGGCAATCGTTTTTTATTTCTGCAGTTACCTCAATAGTGGCTTTGGAATTGTATTTAGTAGCATTTGAAACCAAGTTGTGAATTACAATTGATAAAATATTTTTATCGGTGTAAATAATTTGGTCAGGGTCAATGCTATTTACCAAAACATTGTTTTTACTATCCATTACTTCTTTTAATAGCTCACCAATTTCGTCTACCAAAACAAATAGAGGCACGTTGGTTTTTTGAACATTAATTAAAGTACTTTGGTACTTAATCCAATTCAAAATATTTTGTGCATTTTCGTATAATCGCCTCGAAGTGTGATCAATATCGTTCAAAATACTTTTAAAATCATCTCCTTCGTTCATTTTTTTGCTATTGCGAGCCACCATAGAAATAAACTTTAAAGGAGTAATGATATCGTGCGAGAGAATGGCAATAAGTTTACTTTTTAAATTAAGTGAACGTAAATTTTGCTGCTCCGATAATAATAATTGTTCGTTGGTTTCTTTTAAACTACTATTTAATTGAGCTAACTCAAAAGTTCTCGCATTTACTTTTTGTTCTAAATCAGCATTTCGCATTACCAAAATACTGTTATAATATTTTACAGAAAGTGCCAATAAAGTAAATATTAAACCAAGAAGAAGTGCTATAAACCACCATGTTTGATAATATTTTTTATGAACCTTTATATTTAAAGTTAACATGCCTTCAGCGCCATCTTTACCTGTTATTTTTTTTATAATTAACACATACTTTCCTGCATTTAAATTGGTAAAACTCACTTTATTTTCACCAGTAATACTTATAGGTTTTGAGTTATAACCAATTAACTGGTATTGGTAATTTACCTCGTAATCGTTATACCAATAAGGAGATGTAAAATAAATATTTAATAATTCTGTATTAGGCTCAATTTCAATACTTTTCAAAGCATTAATTGGTAAATTATTAACTTCAGTTTTATCAATAAATATTTGACTTGAATTGGCTCGTTTTTTAAACAAATAAGGATTAAAACTAACCAAACCACTCATAGAAGGAAATGCCATTGTTCCATTTTTTAATTGAACACTTGCAGGATAGCAACCTCCATTAAATTCAGAATTATCAATTCCATTTTCTTCATTGTAATAATTAAATGTTACAGATTTGGAAGTATCGGCTATATAATTTAAAACCTGTTTAAACGATGTTTCAAATAAACCATTGTTGCTACTTAGCCATACATTTTGATTACTATCTATTTGAATACTATGGCATTTAGCCAAATAATGGTTTCTATCTAAAGGTAACTTGTACGCTTTATTTTTATAAAATGCATACCAACCACTTCCATAGCTAGTAGCAAATATTATGTTTTTGTAATAATAAACATCCCTAAAATTAGTTCCATGAATTAACTTAACAATATAAGTATCTTCATCAGAAATCATTACCCTATAAACACCTTCAGCATTTGAGAAATATACCTCGTTATTAGGCGAAATACAAATAGATACGATACGAGATGTAATTTTATTTACTTCTTTTTGGTAAACAATTTTTTGGTTTTTATAAATAATTAATGATAAATGATTGGGCTGGCCAACCCAAATACTATCGCAACTTATATTTATACAAGTTATTACTTGAGCATATTTTTTTACGTATACTTTTGCTTTAATAATTTTATCAAAATAAAATAAGCTATCGTTTTTAGCAAACCACAATCTGTGTTGGTTATCGTTAAAAACAGCTTCAAAATTAATAACACTTCTATAAACTATATAAGGTGTAACTTGATTGCTGCTAAAACTAGTTTGAATGGTTGAGAAAACAGTGCTATCGTTTATTTTATCGATTGCATAAATGGCATTAGCTCCTGATTTGGTAGTATTTACCTCGTACTGAACTTTAAATAAATGGGGTTTAAATATACATAAACCATTGGTGGTAGAACCAATAGCATATACATCTAAAGCTTTATTGTATTCTATATCAACTATTTTAAAATTTTCGGGAATTTGGTTGGAAACTAAACTTAGTTTCAAATGGTTCGGATTGTTTCCAACTGCTTCTAAAGTGCCTATATTATTTTCTTGAACCAAGTAGGTTTTATATGCCTGGGCTTTATAAATTATGGTAATAAAAGTGTTTTTTGAACTGGTAATTCCATCTACACTGCAAGGCTCCAAACTTTTATTTTTAATATTAACATAAAAAAAAGTGCCCTCATTATTAGCCAAATAATAGTGGGCACCTACTTTAAAAAAATAATTGCAATATTTAGTAGCCGTTAAAATACTATCAACCAATAAGGCATTATGGTATTTATAAATATATTTTTTTCCTAAAATAAACGAAATAGAATCGTTATGAGGGATAAACTTAAATGGATAAAAATTGATATTTGGAGTGGCATCAGTAAGCAATTGTTTAAATTTTAAAAAATTACTTAAAGTTGGTAAGCCACAATTTAAATTAATAAGATTGGTAAATGAATTTGCCCTATGAACTTTTTGGAGTAAGTTATTTTCAATTTTAAGTAAATTTCCTCCAGCATCTGAAGCTATAACTTGTTTATCATAAGTAGGAAAAATCCACCTAAATCGTTCGTTTTCAACTATGGAGTTTTGAGTATTAAATACTTTGAAGTTAACACCATCAAAACGAACCAAACCTGCTTCAGTGGCTAGCCATAAAAAATTGTTCTTATCAAAATAAACTTGGTTAACACTATTTTGAGGCAACCCATTTTTTTGCGTATAATGTTTTACTACAAATTTATTTTGAGAAAAAAGTACAGTAGAAAGCAGGATAAAATGTAATACTAAATTATATTTAAAAGCATGATGATATGGCTTATGAATATACATTTTTCAACTACTCTTAAAGTTGTAAATATCTGTAATGTTTCTTAAATCTATAATATTATTTACACCTAATTTATCAAAAATACGCCCCTTGTAAGTAGCCACTGTTGAAGTTTTTAAATCTAAAATTTCAGTAATTTCTTTTACCGAATTTCCTTTTAGCAAGTAATTTAAAACCGTTAACTCTCTTTCAGAAAGGGTATTAATAGGATTTTTGGTATTGTAAGTTTTGTTATTTACCATTTCTAATAAGTTTTCCGAAAAATAATTTCTTCCAGAAAAAAACATATGAAATGCTTTTAAAACCTCTTCTTCACTACTTTGCTTGCTTAAGTAACCATTTACTCCCAAATTCATCATTCGTGGACCAAAAAGTTCTTCTGAACTCATGGTGTAAATTAAAATAGGGATTTTTGGACGTAAAGTTCTTACAGCAGCAATTACCTCTAAAATATTAGCATCTTGCAATTGCATATCTAATATTAAGTGAGATAAGTTATTGGTATTTATTAAATCAATTATACTTTTAGCGGTTTCTGTTTCTACCCAATCCGATTTTCCAAAGTAATTATCAAGCAGTACTTTAAGCCCTCTTCTAATAATTACATGGTCATCAGCCAATAAAATTTGTTTCTTACTATTCATAAAAAATTAATGTAGAAATTTTTCTACAAACACTTGGCAATAATAAAGCAAATTATAATAATAATAAAATGTACTTCCTTTTGTATGTTAAGATCTACAAATTTTGTTTTAAGTATTTTTTCAATTTATGGATAATTACCACAAAAATTATCACTACTTTAAAATAAATACTTGGTAATAAGTGTATTGTAAAATAACTACATAAACCAAAATTATTTTAATGTGCCAAAAAAATCAGTTTAACTTTAAACTTTCATCATCACAATAGTTGCGCCATCACCACCAAATTCAATATGCTCGTTTTGCAAACTTGAAACCAATGGATTTCTGTTTAAAGTATCGCGTACCAAATTGCGCAAGATTCCGTAACCTTTTCCATGCACAATTCGAACTTGTTTTACACCCAACAAATAAGCATCATCAATAAATACTTCTAGTTTTTTCAAAGCATCCTCACCACGCGTGCCTATTAGGTTTAACTCAGGACTAAAATCTTTCATTTTAGTGTTCATGTTTACGCCTTCTACTGCTTTTTTAAGTTCGTTTTGCTTGGTTTTACTTACTACTTGTAGTTTATTGATAGCTACAGTAGTGCGTAAATCACCAAAGGCAACCACTACTTTATTTTTATTTATTTCTAAAACCTCGCCTACGCTTTGTTGACCTTCAACCATAACGTTTGCACCAACTGAAATGGCAGCATCAATAGGTTTTGGAGCTTGTTGTTTTTCGGCTGCAATTTCTTTTTCAGTAAATTCTTTTAACTCTTGAATTTGTTCCTTTATTTCAGTTCTTGCCTTGCGCTGGGTTTCCGCATCAGCTTGGTTTTGTTTTATTTCCCTAATAGTTGCTTCTACCTTGCTATTGGCTTCGGTAATTATGGCTAAAGCTTCTTGCTTGGCTTCTTTAATTAATTGTTTTTTATTGGTTTCAATTTCTTCTTTCAGCTTGGCGTATTGCTCCATTAAAGCATTTACCTTGGCTTCTTTTTCAGCAAAACGCTGGCGCAAATCAATTACTTGCTTTTGTTCTTTTTCTACTTCAATCAATAAATCATCTACGCGTTTTTGCTTCACTCCTACCCTATCTTTAGCATAATTAATAATGCTTTGAGCCAAACCTGTTTTGGTAGCTATTTCAAAAGCATAACTACTGCCCGGTTTACCCATTTCAAGTTGGTACAAAGGTTGCATTTTTTCATTATCAAAAAGCATACTTGCATTTACCAAACCTTTGGTATTATTGGCAAAATTTTTCAGGTTACTAAAATGCGTAGTAACTACTCCAAAGCTATTTTTACGATTGATGTGGTTTAAAATGGCTTCGGCCAACGGACCACCAAACTGTGGATCGGTTCCCATACCAAATTCATCAATTAAAAACAGGGTTTTTCCATCGGCAAAATCGGTGAAATATTTCATACGCAGCAAATGACTGCTGTATGTACTCAAATCATTTTCAATGCTTTGTTCATCGCCAATATCAACCATAATGTCTTTAAATACACACATTTCGCTATCGGGACTTGCAGGCACTAAAAAGCCGCATTGCAACATGTATTGCAGCAAGCCAACTGTTTTTAAACAAACCGATTTACCACCCGCATTTGGACCCGAAATTACTGTAATTCTATTTTCAGCATTTAGCTCAATGTTCAATGGAACAATACTTAACTTATTACGTTGGTGATTTAACTTTAACAACGGATGAAAAGCAGTACGCAAAACCACATTTGGATGTTTTGAAATAGCTGGCATATCCGCAGCTAATTCCATAGCAAACAAAGCCTTGGCCCTGATAAAATCAAACAAACCCATACGCTGAATATTTTTTTCTAATTCAGGAATTTCAGGTCTAATTTGGTCGGTTAGTTCCAATAAAATACGTTCACGCTCTCTGCGGTAAGCAATTTGTAATTCGCGTATTAAATTATTCATTTCAAAGCATTCAGTTGGTTCAATAAAAACCGTTTGCCCTGTGTTACTTTCATCGTGCACAAAACCTGCAATATGGCGTTTATGTTCGGCCAAAACTGGTAATACCAAACGTCCATCGCGAATGGTAATGTCTAAATCTTCAGCTATATAATTATTCTTGGCAGCTTTATCGTAAATACTTTGAATGCGCCTGCGAACTTCTTTCTCTTTCTCGTTAATTTTACCCGAAATTTTAGCCAACTCAGGCGAGGCATTGGGCCTCATAGCACCATCATTATCTAAAACTCTTTCAATGCGCCTAATGATTAAATCATTGTACATTAAACCTTCGAGCAAGGCTTGTAAATACAAGTATTTTTCAGGTCTATCTCTAAAATATTTAGCTATTTGTAGAAACGATTGTAACGTTAATTTTAATTGATGTAATTCGTCTTCCAAAAGCCACATCCCTTCTATTTTTGCCTTTCTAAAGTAAGGAAAAACATCGTGGTAATGATCGGCAGGAAAAGGCGTATCGGTTTCTAAAAGATTTTTAAAATCCTTAACCTGCATGAGCATTCGCTCAATAATATCTGCTTTATTATTAAACTTTATTTTATCAATGTATTGTTGACCAAGACTTGAAATACATTTTTTTGCTACTAATTCTTTTATTTGATTGAACTCTAATTTAAGTTCTATTGATTGCGGATATGGCACTTTATAACTGTTTTTATTATATGGAATAATTTTAAACCAAAATTGTTTTTAAAGCATGCAAATTATAAAAAATAACACATAAACGACAAAATTGTATTTACACCAAAATGAAATTACTTACAGCGGTGAAAAGGAATTTGTATAATAACATTAATATTGCCACAAAAAAGCTAGACTCAAAATCAAAAACAGTATGTCGGAATTTAAAACTCGTTTTAAACCTATTAGAACAATTGTTTTAGTATTATTTTTTTGCGTGTATTCAATATTGTTAGTGTTTTTATTACTTTTAATTGTAAATAAAAATACAGTAAATCTTGAATTACTGGGATTCATTTTACTTTCTTTAGGTATTACGTTTTGTTTGTATTTAATCATAAAAACATTAATCAAAAACTGTGTTCGTTACACCATAAGAAAGGATGAAATAGAGCGCTATAGTTTCATTATCTTCAAAAAGAAAATAATCCCCAAATCAGAAATTAAAGGGTTTAGCAAATCTTGGACAATGGGAAAGGGCAAAAGCTCTGATTTAACTATAATTTATTTGAAGAATGGAGATAAAATTATTTTTCATGAACTCGAGTTTTATAATTATTATGAAATAAAACCTAATTTAACAAAACTAGGTTATTATTATTTTGGACAAGAAGGAGAAGAGTTTAAAGGTTACTTTACTCGAATTTATAAATTTGATAACGAAAAATAATATGCCAAAAATTTGCGAGAAATGCCACCAACCTTTTGAGTGTAATATGGAAAATATTATGCAGTGTCAATGTTATGGCATAGAGCTAAATAACCAAGCCAAACAACTGGTTAGCAGTACTTTTAACGATTGTTTATGTAAAAATTGTTTGTTGGAAATAAACAAACAATATACCTTAACAAACCCTAGCTAGTCCTTGTGCATGCCTGCAACCATTGGGATAAGTTTTTTTCACTACGCTAAAACTAAAACAACGGTAGAAAGCTTAAATGCTTTAAAACAACAATATGCAATGTGTGAGCATTCTTAGCAAGTGGAAAATAAAATACATTAGGCTTTAGTCAAAAAAAGCTGGCTCAAATGCCATAAAATGCTCGTCAGTTCGAGCGAAGTCCGATAGCTATCGGACGAGAACTTAACAATCACGTTTTCAAAACATTTCTACCGATAAATATCGGTATTCGCTCAATGTGACAAAACGAAAAAGGTTGTCCTTTTGAGACAACCTCTTTTTTTTCAATAGCAACAGCATTATTTTGCTTTAACCTTGCGGGTATATTTAATTACCATGTTTTTGTATTCTTTTCCTCCTATAGGGGTGGTATACATTTCCATAGTTTGGTGGTCATTGTCAACAAATGTTAAAGTTTGGCGCATATCCATGTCTTTGCCGCTCACAGGGTCAACCTGTTTACCAATGCAACTCATGGTTTTGGTAGCTGCATCGTAGGTGCCTTCCATAATCATCATGCCTGATCCCATGTTGTCAATCCAAGTGCTTATAAATTTCTTTTTGGCGTTGTCGTACGCAGTAGTGCTTATTCCTTCAAAAGGCATCCCGTCAAAGCTGCCTTTGTTCTCGCTTTGCTGGTATCTGCCGCCTAAAATCATTTTATTTATACAAGTAGATGTGCTTTGCGAAGGCGGTGCATCAGGGGCCATCCACATAGTAATTTCAGAATTCCATTCACCATCGCAACTTGCCATTAATTTGTGCATTTCTCCTGGTGTCATGTAATCCATCCATGCTTTCATCATAGTTGCCGAATCGGGAGGGGCTGCAGCCTCTTCTTTGGTTGTTGCTGAACTGTCGGTTTTTGCCGAGTTGGCCGGAGCAGAGTTGTTGTTGCAGGCAATTGAACCCATCAAAGCCATTGCCATTAAAGTGATGTAGGTACTTTTCATAAGTTTTTTTGTTTTATTTGAGATTGGCAATTTATTCATTAAAATAAAACCACAATGTCATTTTTTGTGTGGTCAGAAATTCATACAAACTGCCTGAGAACCCGCTTATTCGTATTTGCAATCCGAATTCAATTATCCAAGGATTTGCCTAGCTAGTCCAAGTGTAAACCTACGAAGCTGGTTCGCTTCAGAAAGCTTTCGGAATTTGGCTTGGACAAACCAACAAAAGATACAATTTTAGTTAAAATCTGTTTAGGTGATAATGAAACAAAACCTTTGTTTTTTTTGCAGCTATGCGCATCCCAATGTGTCAAGACGTGCAGTATCGTTTAATGACCAAAAGGTATGATTTTGTTACTAACCCTTTTTTGTTTTGCTATATATTTTAAAATTAATTTATTTACGTTTGCTAAAAATTACTAATTACTAGAACTTTAATTTCCAAAAGAAGACTTACCAAAGATGATGAACTGAGGAATGTCTTACCTATTGAAAGCCTAGCTAAACGATAGATTTAAACAAATTGATAAGATTATGTTAGATAAAACTTGCGATAACTGTTACGAGAAAATAAATACTTCGAAAAGAAAAGTTTATAAACCCAAAGGATTTTTTGGCTTCTTAAAAAAAGAAGCCTTTTGTTCTAATTTTTGTAGAGATCAATTTTATGAAAAAAATAAACGTAAATAATAGTTGTTACTTTTACGTTTAAAAATACCTCACACAATGAATTGCTTTTTAAAGTACTTTATGATGCCATCTGATCAGTAAATTTTTTATCTTAAAAAAGCTTTTTTATAAATTAATTTGAAGCCATATAATTACATTCATTATCAACTAGATAGACGACTAATTTTTCTTATTTGAATTGAATATGCTTTAAGATAGTTATTAAATCACACAGCCTTCCTAAAACTTACGATTGCTTTTACAAATCATTCATTAAATTCAACATTCATCATCCAAAATTCAACATTTAAAAAGCTATATTCGCCACACATTTTTTATTATGGATTCTACTTTAAAAATATACAATACTTTATCACGAACTACCGAAGATTTTAAACCCATTCACCAAGGCCACATAGGCATGTATGTTTGTGGACCAACAGTTTATAGCAATGCGCATTTGGGCAATGCACGTACTTTTATTTCGTTCGATGTCATTTTTCGTTACTTTTTGCATTTGGGTTTTAAGGTGCGTTATGTGCGCAATATTACCGATGCAGGGCATTTGGAAAGTGATGCGGATGAAGGAGAAGATAAAATTGCAAAAAAAGCAAAATTGGAACAACTAGAACCAATGGAAATTGTACAGCGCTACACCATTGATTTTAGGGAAACCATGCGCATGTTTAATACTTTGCCACCAAGCATTGAGCCTACCGCTACTGGCCATATTATTGAACAAATAGAAATGACCAAACAGATAATAACCAATGGTTATGCTTACGAGGTAAATGGCTCTATTTATTTTGATGTACAAAAATTTACCAAAGAATATAATTACACGATTTTATCTAATAGAAATTTAGACGATTTGTTAAACGGAACCCGCGATTTAGACGGGCAAGATGATAAACGTGGTCGCTTAGATTTTGCACTTTGGATAAAAGCAAAACCTGAACATATCATGAAATGGCCAAGTCCATGGGGAGTTGGTTTTCCGGGTTGGCACTTAGAATGCTCGGCCATGAGCAGTAAATATTTAGGAAACGAATTTGATATTCATGGTGGTGGAATGGATTTAATTCCAACACATCATACCAACGAAATTGCGCAAAATTTGGCTTGCCATAAAACACAACCAGCGCGTTATTGGATTCATACAAATATGTTGACCGTAAATGGACAAAAAATGAGCAAAAGTTTAGGCAATTCTTTTTTACCTCATGAATTATTTTCTGGAAATCATAAACTGCTAGATAAAGGTTATAGCCCAATGACCGTGCGTTTCTTCATGTTACAAGCGCATTACCGCAGCACGTTAGATTTTAGCAACGAAGCATTGCAAGCTGCCGAAAAAGGTTTTGCAAGATTAATGAATGCTATGAAGTTGATGGATGGTTTAAAAGTAAGTGAAAATAGTTCGGTAAATATCAATAGCGTTCAATCAGAAATTTATGCCGCTTTAAACGATGATTTCAATACTCCAATCGCCATTGCAAGTATTTTTGAAGCGGTGAGAATGATTAATTCTATCAACGATGGCAAAGAAACCATTAATGAATCGGATAGAGCTACTTTGAAAAAACTAATGACTGAAATTGTGTTTGAGGTTTTGGGTTTACAAGAAGAAAACAATACCGATAACAGCAAAGTTGATGGATTGATGAATATGATTATTGAACAAAGAAACCATGCTAAGCTAAACAAAGATTTTGCTACCAGCGATGCCATTAGAAACAAACTAAAAGAAATTGGTTTTGAAATAAAAGATGGCAAAGAAGGAACGAGTTATAGTGTGATAAATTAACAAAAAAAGTAGCCACAGATTTCACAGATTACACTGAAAAATTAAGATCAAAAGATCAATTGCCGTTCTCCCGAAAGCTTTCGGGATTAGCCAACGGAAACAAAAAAAATAGCCATAGATTGCACAAAAAATTTTAAAAGAATTTTAAAAGAGAATCTGTGAAATCACTAGCAAATAAATACTAACAAAAACAGTATTCAATCAGTGATATCAGTGAAATCTGTGGCAAAAAAATCATTATGAAAAAACTTATAATCTTCATTTTATCCTTGAGCATTTTAGGTTTGGTAAATGCGCAAGCACCCAAATCATACACTTCATCGGAAATATTGTTACAACTTAAAAAGTTAAATACCGTTGGTTCTGTGTTATACATTGCAGCGCACCCTGATGATGAAAACACCCGTTTGATTGCTTATTTGGCCAATGAAAAATGCTTGCGTACTGGTTATTTAAGTTTAACGCGTGGCGATGGTGGTCAAAATTTAATTGGCTCGGAACAAGGAATTGAGTTAGGAATGATTCGTACGCAAGAATTATTGGCAGCACGCAGAATTGATGGTGGCGAGCAGTTTTTTACCCGTGCTTACGATTTTGGTTTTAGTAAAAATCCGGAAGAAACTTTTACCAAATGGAGCCACGATTCTATATTAAGCGATATGGTTTGGGTAATTCGTAATTTTAGGCCAGATATTATCATTACTCGTTTTGCAACTGATGGAAGTGGCGGACATGGACATCATACTGCATCGGCTATGTTGGCTGAAGAAGCTTTTGATGCAGCAGCCGATCCAACTCGTTTTCCTGAGCAATTACAATATGTTTCGGTTTGGAAAACCCGCAGGATGTTTTGGAATGTAAGCACTCGTTTTGCAAATCCAAATGCTGATATGAGTCCGTATATAAAATTAGATGTAGGTGGTTACAATCCTTTATTGGGCAAAAGTTATGGCGAAATAGCAGCCGAAAGCCGCAGCATGCACAAAAGCCAAGGTTTTGGAAGTGCCAAACAACGTGGCGAAAGTTTAGAGTTTTTTAAACCTTTAAAAGGAGATACAACTGGACTAAAAGATATTTTTGAAGGAATGGATTTTAGTTTAAAAAATAAAATTCCATTTGACGAAAAAAAACTTCAAAGTTTAGGATATGATAAGACGACTTCAAAAAACATGTTTATTAGAATCAATAAAATATTGAATTATGAAAGTTTAAACTGCATGAATTCAACAGAAATAAATGCTAAAATTCAAGATTATTATTTAATTTTTCAAAATAATAAATTAGTTAGTGATAGTATATTGAGAAAAATAAAACTTAATTTTTTAAATAACTTATTTATAAATTCAATTGCTTTTTTCTCTGAAACTAATTCAGATAATTATAATGTTTCAGTAAATGATGATGCTAAATGGAGTTCCAGTTTTGTTAATAGACAAAATGGAATGAGAATAAATAAAGTGAAAATAAATACGTTTGAAATTGACACTAATATCAATTTGGAAACTAATAAATTTATTACGGTAAGTAAAAAATCTAAAATTGAATTAGAAAAAATTTCACAACCTTATTGGATTGAATATCCAATAAAAAATAATATTTTTCAAATTAAAAATCAAAAGTTAATTGGAAAAGATTTTCTAGCAAACACCCCGATTGCTAGTGTAAATTATTCAACATACGATGACAATTTTAATTTATCTCAACCAATCCAATACAAATGGGTTGACCCTGAAAAAGGTGAATTGTATCGTCCTTTGGTAATTACGCCACCTGTAATGCTTAACTTAACTCAAAAAAGTTTTGTATTTACCGATGAAAAACCAAAAGAAATCAAAGTAATTGTTAAAGCTGGAAAAGATAATATACAAGCTAAAATAAAAGCAAACTTACCGCAAGGTTGGACAATAGAGCCTGCATTTGCAAACATCACTTTACCCAAAAAAGGCGATGAACAAATTATCTCTTTTTCAATAAAATCACCACTTGTCATTTCGAGCGTAGTCGAGAAACAATCAACCATCAACTTCATAGCCGAAATAGATGGCATCGAATACACCAAAGGCATCAAAGAAATAAAGTACGACCATATTCCTGTGCAAACTTGGTTTCCAGAGGCTGAAGCCAAATTGGTAAAAGTAGAGGTAAAGAAAACTTTTAACACAGTTGGTTATATTCAAGGTGCGGGCGATGAAGTGCCTGCAAGCTTAGAGCAAATGGGTTATAAAGTGGTAATGATTACCGATGAACAATTGCAAAATGGAAACTTAAATGAATTTCCTGCCATTGTTTTAGGAGTGCGTGCATTTAACACCAACGAAAAATTACAACAATACAAACAACGTGTGTTTGATTATGTAAAAGATGGTGGAAACTTAATTGTTCAGTACAATACCAACAGCTTTTTTGGACCATTAAAAGATCAAATATCACCAGTGCCATTTAAACTAAGCCGCGATAGAGTTACCATTGAAGAAGCACCCGTTACGTTTTTATTGCCAGAGCACCCTGTTTTAAATTTTCCTAACAAAATTACCAATACCGATTTTGATGGATGGATTCAAGAACGTGGAATTTATTTTGCAACTGAAATAGATAGCAGTTTCCAATGTCCGTTAAGCATGAATGATCAGGGTGAAAAACCCAATAAAGGCAGTTTAATTATTGCCAAATATGGCAAAGGAAATTATGTGTATACAGGCTTGGCTTTCTTTAGAGAGTTGCCGGCAGGTGTTCCAGGAGCTTATAGGTTGTTTGCTAATTTGTTGAGTTTGCCTAAAAATATGCAAAAGTTACCTAGATAGTATCTTCTTAAAAGTACCTTATAGTTTTTCAAAAGAACAAACTTCACTCCACAAGCATTCAAGTTTTTCTTCATACTTTTTTCATTGCTAAAAAAGTATGCAAAAAAGCTAGACAAAAATATGCTCCCCACCGCACTAGGCCTGAAGCACCCCCGCATTTTTGTCGGGCCACCACACTATTTCTTTCTAAACCTTTACAAAAAAAAATGACATTGAAATATTAAAACAATTCAACTTGCGAACGTTTATTGAAATTACTTTCTTTTATTAAATTAATAAGTCAAATATTCTGGGGTAATCTTGGCAGTATCGCCAGGTAGAGGTGTTAGTTCTTTCATGTAAATGATAAAAAAACGTTTTATTTTTTTACTTTCATCATAAACAGAGGCGTTATATTCTTGTATAATTTCATTTTTTAAAGGTTCTCTTATCCAAACTTTATCCTGCATTACCAAATGTTCGGAGTACTTACGCCAACGGTCGTTTTTGATAGTGCTTAAAATATTTTCTGGCTTTTGGTAACTTATTTTTTGCGAAGCTTTGTTTAAATCTAAGGTATCGCCATTGGCCAAATGTGCTTCGTAAACAAACCAACCATCATCTTTAAAAACTGAGGGAGCAAACATGCCCCAACTTTGATTGATACCAATGGTATAAGCCACAGTCCTAAATTTTTTAGCCAAACCATACCTGAACTGTGGAATATAAGTGGTGTTCCAAACCAACACATAAGCTAAAATACCTATTACCCAATAATTATACGTTTGATGATAAGGCAATGCTTCGGCTTGTTCTAATGGCTTCATTTTAAAATAAGTAAAAAACTGACTTGGCAATAATGGAATCAAAGCGCATAAATTTATTAAATAAAATAACCCAACATATAATGTTGATGCAATTCCAATTTGAAATATCATAATACTTATTATGCCTATGGCTCTCATTTTTTGATTTTTAAACGGAATAAAAAACAGAATGGGTATCAATATTTCAAAATAAAACACCACATGCGTTAACACTTTTAGCAAAGTTGGAAACTGCAATAAATATTTAGCCAAAGGCCATTGAATAATATCGAGGTTAAAGGCATAATAAAGTGCTGTAGCATCGCTATGCCATTCGGCTGAGTTTTTCATACATGCCGAAACCCAATACACCATTAATACCTGAAACATAAAAACCAATGTGTAAAAAGTATAATTATGAGTTATTTTTTTTGTCTGCACAGCCCACCTAGCATTCAAAGGCATAAACAAACTAAAAATCAGCATACACCTTATTAAATCATCGCCACCTTGCAATACATAAGGATTACGCATGTGTAAACTAATGTAAAACAACAAGGTAATAACTTGAAAAAGTTTGGTTCGGTAACCAATTGCAAAGCAAAAAATAGCTATTAAATGAATTGCAAAACAAATACCTACAAACCAAGGAGTATCGTTTAATTGGTAAATGGGAAGGAAATAATATTTATCGAAAAATTGCGAAAAATACTGTAAAGGCAAAACGCCATTTTGAGTGTAAAATACCGTAAAATCGCTAAGCCTGATACAAATATCAAGCATCATTACAAAACCCAACGCAATTCTAAAAAGAGCAAATGCCCTTAAATCAAACTGATAGTTGGCATTTAATTTTTGTTGAATATTGGGTAGGTTAAAGTAATTTTTCAAAACAATAAATATTGGAATACAAGTTTAGTAGTTTTAAACTAAAAAAATGAACATTCTTAAACACTTTAACACTTCCCAACATCAACACTTAAGCACTCCACAACTTAAATATCCAACAACTGCTCCGTTAAATATTTCCAAGTAAACTTTTGTTTTTCTACTTCAATATTGGCGGTGAATTCTGCTTCTTTATTTTGTGTATAATAATCGTTAATGGCTTGTGCTATGGCTTGCTCGTCTCTTTCAACTACATAACCCACTACCTCGTGAGGAACCAACTCGGCCAAACCACCTACATTGGTAACCAACATAGGTTTATTGTAATAATAAGCTATTTGCGTTACACCACTTTGAGTAGCAGTAATATAAGTTTGCACTACTAAATCAGCAGCCGAAAAATAAACTCCTACTTCATTATTTGGAATAAAATCGGTGCGAAGAATGACACTATCTGTTAGCCCTAAATTTTTTATTTGTTCCAAATAAGGCTCACTGTTTTCGTAAAATTCGCCTGCTACAATTAGCTTTAAATTGGGATTACTTTGCTGTAATAAAGCAAAACTGTTTAACAACAAAGTGAGGCCTTTGTATTTGCGTATAAACCCAAAAAATAAAAGGTAATTACAGTTTTCATCTAACCCTAGTTTGCGTTTTGCTTCTTGTTTATCAAGCAATGGCCCAAACATATCGTACATGGGGTGAGGCACATATTTTTTGGGTTTACCTGTAGTAAATAAATCAATATGCGCATAAACTTCGCGACTCATGGCCAAAAAACCACGGTTACTGTCAATAAAATATTGGGTAAATGCAGTATCAAAAAACTGTTGCTCGTGAGGAATAATATTATCGGCTATGGTAATAATTTTGGTTTTACCATTTGCTCTGATTAACCTAGCTATGGTACCAAAAGCGGGAGCCATAAAGCTCATCCAATACCTAAAAATTACTAAATCGTATTGTTTTTTATTTAATTTATAGCCAACTGAAAGCCAATTAATCGGGTTAATTGAATTGATAATAGAGTGAATTACAATATCAGTTGGTTGCGGGTCATCGCTCATTTGCGTTTTACCCGGAAATAAAAAATTTGGATATTGCAACGAAAAACTAGCTATTTCACATTCATGTCCTTGTGCATTAAACTCATGGCACAAACGTTCGTTGAAAGTAGCCAACCCGCCACGCAAAGGCCAAGCTGGACCAATAATTAAAATTTTTTTCTTAGTCATTATAACCCAAATATTTGGTTATACCGTAATGGTTTCTATCGCTTGAATTACGGCTAATTAACTCGCCAATAAAACCTGCTAAAAACAATTGCATACCAATAATAATTGAAACCAATGCAATATAAAACATAGGTTGTTCGGTAATGCCACGGTTCAAAGTCCAGTTATGAGACATAAACCAAAGCTTTTGAGCGCCAATATATGCTGCACCAAAAAAACCAAACAAAAAAAACAAAGTTCCTAATACACCAAAAAAGTGCATGGGTTTTTTACCAAATTTAGAAACAAAGAAAATGGTCAACAAATCTAAAAAGCCATTGATAAAACGGTCGAAACCAAACTTGGTAGTTCCGTATTTGCGTGCTCTGTGTTCTACTTCTTTTTCGGCTATTTTAGTAAAACCATTCCATTTAGCTAAAACAGGAATATAACGATGCATTTCATTATAAACTTCAATGGCTTTAACTACATCTACCTTATACGATTTTAAACCACAGTTAAAGTCGTTTAGTTGAATGCCACTCATTTTGCGAGTAGCCCAATTAAATATTTTGGTAGGAATGGTTTTGGTAATGGGGTCGTAACGTTTCTTTTTCCAACCGCTTACCAAATCGTAACCATCGTTTACTATCATACTATAAAGTGATGGAATTTCATCAGGACTATCTTGCATATCGGCATCCATAGTTATTACCACATTGCCTTGCACTTTATGAAAAGCCACATTTAATGCAGCCGATTTTCCATAATTGCGTCTAAACTTAATGGCTTTAATTAATGGATTTTTAGCCGATAATTGTTCAACTACAGCCCAACTATTGTCGGTACTTCCGTCATCTACCATTATCACCTCGTAAGTGAAATTATTTTCATTCATTACTCGTTCTATCCAAGCCAATAACTCAGGCAAAGATTCGTCTTCATTATAAAATGGTATTACAACCGATATTTGAATTTCTTTCACTTAAAAATATTTTATGTATTAATAATTATAACTTAAATTACCTTAATTACCTAATTTATTATACTCGTCTTCAGTATTTGGTTTTTGAATAAAAATAGACACCAACAATAAACAAATAAAACCTGAAAAAAACACACCAATAAATGAAAATATTACTAAAAATGTTGGAGTTGTAAAAAGATTCATCATTTCTAAACTAGCGGAAATTTGCTCTTCACTTCCTCCTTTTTCTATTATTTGCTTTTTGGAAAGTTCAATTGACGCTTTTACTGTTTCAGAATCAATAAAAGCAGAATAAATATAAGTCCAAAATGCCATTAAAGGTGAAGCAATTAACAATATTTTCGATCCTATAGAAATGGACTTTCCATAGCTCATAAATCCTTCTAAAAGTTCATTTCTAATATTCTTTAAACTTATAAATAATATACTAAAGGTAATGGCTATATTTATAAAAAAAACGAGCCATTTAAATTTTTCTTGCTCAATAGAAATTATAAATAATAGCAATTGAAAACTTATAAAAGCCAATGAATAAATAATGGCAAACTTGAATATTAGCTGCCAAAGGCTAGTTTGGTTTAAGTCCTGTTTCATATTATTTAGTATTTGCAAATGCAATTAACGAAGCCAATACACCAATTTCGTATGAATTATAAGTTGATTTAAACTGACTTACCATATTTACAGAATAAGGAGTTTGGAAAAACATAACCATAGGAATAAACATATCTTTAATTGGCGAATCATCGCTTAAAGTTTTCTTCAAAGCAGTTAAATCGTCAAAATCAGCTTCTTCCAAATCGTTTTCAATTAATGGCTCATAAATTTTAAACTCATCTTGAAACTCGTCCATGTCGGTTAGCAAAAATTCGTTTAAGAAGTCGCCAATCGAAATTTCAGCATCAGCATCGTTAGCTTCATTAATGTATAAAAATACATTTAATAATTCTGTGCCACGCTCTACTGTTTGTTCTTCAATTTCTATCCACTCTTCCGAGTCAAAATACTCTTCATCGTGCGCAAATGCCGATAAAAAATGAACCAACATCAAATCAAAAACCACTTCTTCTATTTCGCCATAACCATTTTTAGGAACCAAAGCATCTAACGCTTTTAGTTTATCCTCAAAACTGTTTTGTGCTACAAAAATCTGACCGCATTCGTCAGTTATGTTTTTTAAATTTTTACCTTCTGCATATGTTTCAAGCAGCGCTTTTAAAGAGCTTAAAACCACTCTTGATTGATTTTCTATAATCATATTATTTAGTTTTCGTAATTTAAATTTGAAGTGTACGATGATTTTACCTTACCCTTAATTTCTTTATTGTAAAATACTGTATTTCTCGATTTTGATTGATTGGTTTTTTCGTTCAAAATCCATTTTTCGTTGGGGTCAAAAATAATAAAGTCAACAAAACTTCCTTCCTCTAATTCAGGAATTGGCAAATTGATAATATTACGCGGATTGATGCATAATTTTTCTACCAAATGGTTTATTTCAAAACCTTTAGGCGCATTGGCTAAAACCAATGGCAAAGCAGTTTGTAACATAATCATTCCTTCATCGGCATACTCAAATTCCACATCTTTTAACTCCACATTTTGCGGATAATGATCTGTTACAATGGCATCAATAGTTCCATCCATTAAACCTGCCCAAAGTGCTCTTTTATCTTCTTTACCGCGCAATGGTGGATTTAATTTTAAGTTAGAGTTGTACTCTAACATATCGTTATCGGTAAAAATTAAATTAGCTACAGCCACATCGCAAGTAACTGCAATGCCTTGTTTTTTAGCTTTCTGTATAATTTCTACCGAGCCTTTGCTCGAAATATGTGAAAAATGAATGGGCGCATTGGCATATTTAGCCAATTCCAAATCGCGTTTAATAGCCATTTCTTCGGCCATGGCCGGAATACCTTTTAAACCTAAAAGCACACTTATATTTCCTTCGTGCATGCGGCCACCTGTACTTAAATTCACATCTTCGGCATGGGTAAATATTTTACCACCAAAAATTTGGCTGTATTGCAAAGCACGTAACATTAAGCCACTGTTTTTTACTGCATGGTTGGCATCGGTAAAACCCACCGCACCAGCCAAATGCATATCGTACATTTCGCTTAACTCTTTTCCTTCTAATTTTTGGCTTAAAGTGCCATAAGGCAATAATTTAGCTGGAAGTTGTTTTGATTTATTGATAACATACTCCACAGCACTTTTGGTATTGATAGTTGGATTGCTATCAGGCAATACACAAACAGTGGAAAAACCGCCTGCTATTGCTGCTTCCGCTAATGATTCTAAACTTTCCTTATGTTCATCTCCTGGATCTGAACTATGGCTGCGCAAACAAACCATAGATGGCATTAGCCAAGAATTATTTGCATCGGTAATCCAGTTTTTTTTGTTTTTGGTATAATTAGCAAATGTTTTTTTGCTACTCAAAGCAATAGTATCTATTTGATTACCAACTATGAGTACATCGCAAACTTTATTAAAAAAAGGACTTGCGGGAAAACAAATAGTAGCATTTAAAATAAGTAATTCCATAAAAAAGAAAGCGTGGCGAATGTAGGATTTTCTATTGGCAAATCAAACTAATGCCTTAAATTAGAGATGAGGAGTGTTTTAAGCGTGAATTTGGTAATTAGTTAATGGACTATAGACGATAGATTTTTGCTAATTGTAGTTTGTGATACTGAGTTTGTTGAAGGAGGCAATGAGCAATTAGCAATAGGTAATAGGCAATTAGCAATACAACAATCACACAAGGCGTGGGCGAAGTGAGAAATGAGAGATGGGATGAAAATTGTCATCCTGAGCTTGTCGAAGGAGGCAATGGGAAATGAGCAATAAGCAATTTAACAATACAACAATTAAACTCCCGATTTATCGGGACAACAATCACGCAGGGCTTGACTACACAATTCCTTTTTCGTTTACCCAACTTATCAACTGCGATACATTATTTACGCCTGCTTTTTTCATTAAATTTTTGCGGTGGGTATTTACTGTAAAATGGCTTAGGTTTAATTTTTCGGCTATTTCTGCCGATTTTAAACCATTCATTATCTCTCGCAATACATCCATCTCTCGTGGTGATAAAAATGCTTTTTCTTCTTTTTGATTATTTAACAATTCTTGATTAAATAATTTTTCGCCAACGGCTACTTTATAAATGGTGTTTAACAATTCTTGCTGACCCACATTTTTAAGCAAATAAGCATGCGCATTGTAATTCATGGCATCAAGCACATAACGTTTTTCTTGATGCATGGAAAGTATAATAAACTTAGTGTGGGTTTTGCCCAATAACGATTTGATTATTTCTAAACCTTCTTTACCAGGCATGCGTAAATCAAGCAAGGCAATATCGGGCTTCAATGCTACTATATCGTTATATGCTTTTATACCATCGTTGGAGGTGCCAATTATGGTAATATTGTTTTGATTTTTGAGCAATAACGATAAACCATCAATTACTATTTGATGGTCATCGGCTATATAAATGTTAATCGACTCTTTCATCTTTTATTAAATTACTGGTATTTCTATAATAATGGTAGTGCCTTGTGCGGTAGAATCAATATTGATTTCACCATTAAAAGCAGCTACCCTATTTTCAATATTTTGTAAACCAATACCATTTTTTCCATTGGCTTGGTATTCGGTTTTAAAGCCAATGCCATTGTCTTCAGCTATCAATTGTAGCACACCATCGTTATTTAATAACACTTGTATGGATGCTTCGGTAGCTTCTGCATGTCTATTTATATTGGTCATTAATTCAGAAATAATGCGATACAAAGCAAACTGCAACTCCTGACTGATAGGTTCATCAAAATTTTCGATGTATAAATGGTAATAACAATTGCCTTTGGTATTCAATCGTTCTACAAACTCTGCTAAACTTTTATGCAGCCCTTTCGAAAATAAAGAACTCGGCTTTAAGTTTTGCGAAATTTCCCTGATTTCATCAATGGTTTCGCTCACTCCTACGCTTACTTGTTTTAGTAAATCTATATCGGTAATGGCTTGGTTATACAAATATTCTAAACTCATGTTTAGGCCTGAAAGTTTAGCACCAATGCCATCGTGCAGTTCTTCGGCCAATCGTTTACGTTCGTTTTCTTGCCCTTCGGTAAGAGCAACCAATAAAGCTTGCTGTTTTTTTAGTTCTTGTTCCTTTAGTTGCAAATTATATTCATTTACCTTTTTTTGATGTAGGATTACATAATAAATAATAAACCCCACCAAAAGGAATGAAAACAAAGTGCCGGCTAAATAAATAATAGTTAATCCTTCCATTTAAAACAAGTAAAAGCTTTTGCAAAAAGCAAATTGGCTATAATATTAAATACTGAATGAATATCGATTGATAAATAAGCTGTTGGAGGCACTAGCTGGCTTATCATCAAAAACATGTAAAAATTAATAGCAAAGTAAATCAATATACCTGTTGAAAACCAGAACATGGCTTCCCTATAAATTAAAGTAGTTTTATTATGATTGGTTAAGTTCAAATAAAAGTAATAAAAAGAAGCAATCATAAGTATTATACTTTCAGTAGGCCTTGCCACAATATTATGACTATAAATACCATTAATATAAAAGGCATCTAACAAAGCAATGCCCACAAACGGAACAATTATTGCTAAATAAACAAAAATACTTTTATCAAAGTATTTCCAAAACACCCAAATAAACATACAAAACTCTATTGGAGTAAATAAATGTAAAAGGGGCACATTGGTACCATAAACTTTTTTAAATTCAGTTACAAAATATTCAAAAAAAACTGAGAGACAAAAAAAATAAACAAGCCTTTTAAACGGCTTGTTTATTTTATTAAAGTACATAAACCCAACTATAACAGGCAAAAAGCTGCTAAACTTTGAGAATTCTGTTAAAATATCTGAAACGTTCATTATTACTTTTTAAAAGTACAATTGGTGGCATTGTATAAGCGACTATTGTTATCACAATTATTATTACTATTGGTACATATTTCATCAGCAGCTATATAATTACCATTAACTACATCATTATAAGTAGTGTCGTTAACATATTGAACAGAAACCATTTTTAAGTCTAAAATTCCATCATGAATATACTGGTAAAGACGCACACTGTAATTGTTATTTTTGAAAAATTTATCTAACTTATCTTTGCCAAAATACCAAGAACGAGGTACTGAAAAGCTATTATCTTTAGGCCTTGGACTGACATTTATAGCTGATTGAGAAATACTGCATCTTGGTGGACATAGATCTGAAAATTCATACACATAGTTATCCATTAAATAATCAGATTTTAAATTTAAGTTATCCTTAACAACAGGAATCATAACCAAAGTTAACGAGTCTTCATTTACATTTCTTTCACTATTAATGGCCGCATAAAATTTGATACCAACTAAATCGGGTACATTATCAATCATGTTTTTAATACCAGTTTCAAATAGCCAAGCACTTGGAACTAAATAGTCAGTTTCGGTTAAAAATCTTTTGATAAAACATTCAGCGGTGTCTAATGTAGTTGGTTTTACCACTATAATTTCTGCTGTTGAATCTGCACTAGAAGAGCTAGCATTTTTATTTTCTGATGGACCGCAACTGACCATGGTAGCAGTGATTGAAATGAATAAAGCCAATCTTAATAGGGTTTTTGTTTTCATAATATTATATTTATTTAGTGTATGGCAAATATGTAATAAATAATATTACTGCAACATACCTATTTCTTGGTATTTTTTATTTCATCTCTTCTTCTCTAAGTAATTCACCTTAAGTAACATAAACTTAATATTCGTTTTTTAAAAAATACCTATTTCTTGGTATGGTATCTCCTATTTTTTTTGTAAATGTTTGTAGCGGTAAAACAAAATGATAAAAACGTTTTACCAAATAATACAATAAAGACCAAAAGGAGTTAAGCCGAAAATCCTGTAAAGAGTAGGCAAGAAAAAAATTATGAAAAAAATAGCACTTTCAACATTAATTATTTTATTATTAAACTGTTTGTCATATGGACAAGATAGAATTAAAATTGGGTATCGACTAAAAGATGCTTCATCTAGCATTGTGGTTAATCTTGCCACAGATGTAACGACATTAGGCATAAATTATACACTAAACAATAACGTTTATTTCAATATAGTTAAAGATGTTTCAATTGTATCAAACAATAAGAAATATTACCTTATTAACATTCCTGGTAAAAAATCAAATAGTAATAATAATGCAAACTTAGCACCTGTTTCTTTGAAAATTATTGGAAATGACGAATTTGGAATGTCATTTTGGATACCAGCTGAAAATATTGATGCTGGAAAAATTAACGAAATTTTCAATGTTGAATATTCAATATCAAGAGTAAGTGTTTCAGTTTTATCCGTTCCATTTAAGTATAGGTTTGGAGAAAATGGAATAAACGAATTTACAACAGATGGAACTATTGGTACCTCTATTGGATTTAAAATATATAATAATAGACTCTTTGACTATGGCCTTTCTTTAAACATTGGAGGAGGTATTACAACTTTTAACAGAACGATAATTGATAAAAATGATAATACAAAAACAACAAAGCAAAATATTGCCGGGTTTAGTTTAGTACCAGCTTTAGTTTTCAATGTTGGAAAAGTACAAATGGGTTTAGCATTCGGATGGGACTTTTCAGATGTTGAACCTAAATGGGATTATAATGCAAAACCATGGCTATCATTTTCAGTAGGATATTCATTTCTTGAACCTTTTAAAGCAAATAATAATTAAACTTAATTTACAAAGTTTTAGAAACTTAAGTCTACAACCATTTAAACTTAAAAATTAGTTTATTAATTGATATAGGTCCCCCCCCACAGCCTAACAACCAAAAATTGTTAGGCTGTTTTGTTATTACTTTTATTATTAATTACATTAAAAAGTTATTTTTACAGCCATATGGCAAAAAAACAATCAGAAGCTGGTTTAATTGAAGAATATTTAAGAAAAAATGGTTTTGAAAATAAATGGGAGGTAATTGAATGAATGAATTCGGAGGAAATTGGACTGAAAACAAAATAGAAATTGTTGTTAAATATGCTAAGGCATATTTACAAGTTATGAAAGATAGAAAATATTGGAATCTTTTATATTTTGACGGTTTTGCCGGCTCTGGTGATATAAGCACAGACGAAGTTGATGTAGATGTAATGAAGGGAACAGCTACAAGAATTCTTGAAATAAAAGATCCTCGGGAATTTGATATTTATTATTTTGTTGAAAAAGATATAAACTTAAAAACTCAACTTGAGGAATCTGTCAAAAACTTCAATAAAAAGCAAGCGTTTGTTGTTTGTGACGATTGCAATGCAAGAATGAAAACTATGTCTGAGTATTTGAAAAAAAATAAAAATACAAAAGCTCTTGCATATATTGATCCATATGGAATGTCAGTTAATTGGGATTCTATTCAAAGCTTAAAATCATTGGATATAGATATTTGGATTTTAGTTCCAACTGGAATAGAACTAAACAGATTGCTTAAAAGAAATGGTGATATATCAGATGCTTGGCTTTTGAAATTAGAAAAATTTTTAGGTCTTAACTCAGAAACAATAAAAAATCATTTTTATAAAACAAGAACTGAATTAACATTATTTGGAGAATCTAAAATAATTGAGAAAGAAGAAGATGCTGTGGACAAAGCAGCACTTTTGTATAAGGCTAGACTAAATGAAGTTTTTAAATTTGTATCAGAACCATTTGTAATGAGAAATTCGTCAAATTCAATAATGTACCATTTTATGATGGCAACAAATAATAGCACGGCTCTTAAAATTGCGAATGATGTTATTAAACCTTATTTCAAATAATAAACTATGGCACAATCATCAATAGAGTGGACAGAAATGACATGGAATCCTACTACAGGATGCGATAAAATTTCGGCAGGGTGTAAATTTTGTTATGCAGAGGTAATGAGCCGTAGACTTGAAGCAATGGGCGTTGACAAATACAAGGATGGCTTTAAAATAAGAACCCATGAAGATGCTTTACGTATACCTTATAGTTGGAAAAAAGCAAAAGTAGTCTTTGTTAATTCTATGAGCGATTTGTTTCATAAAGATGTGCCTTTGGAATTTATAAAAAAGGTGTTTGCAGTAATGAACGATAATCCTCAACATGTATTTCAAGTACTTACCAAGCGTTCAGAAAGACTGTTAGAGTTGCATACGCAGTTAAAATGGACACATAATATTTGGATGGGTGTATCGGTAGAAAACGAAAAAGTAATGCACCGCATTGATGATTTACGACAAACCAATGCAAGAACCAAGTTTCTTTCATGTGAGCCATTGATTGGTCCATTACCAAACATGAACTTAGCCAATATTGATTGGGTAATAGTAGGTGGTGAAAGCGGCAGAACACCAAGAAAGATGGCTGCAGATTGGGTATTAGATATTAAGGACCAATGTGAAGTTTACGATACGAAATTCTTTTTTAAACAATGGGGCGGAACCAACAAAAAGAAAGCAGGTAGATTATTAGATGGCAAAACTTATGATGAAATGCCAGAAATAGAACAACAATTAGCAGTATAATATAACAAGCCTAACAAAACAAAATTGTTAGGTTTTTTTATTTCCCAAATGCCATATAAGTTGTTGATTTGGAGACACAACAACGGACAATATTGAAATTGGGCTTCAGCCCTTAAAAACAAAATGCCTTTTAAATCAATTGGAATGGGTTTTAACCCATTGTAAAATAAAAATGGCATAAATGCCATTCCAATTGATTCAAACATTTTATCACTCTCAAACATTGGGCTTTAGCCCTTAAAAAAACAATTTGCCATTTAAATCAATTGAAATGGGTTTTAACCCATTATAAAAAGAAAATGGCATAATTGCCATTCCAATTCATCTAAACATTTTATAATCTTTAAACAAAAGGACTTTAGCCCTTAAAAACAAATTGCCTTTTAAATCAATTGGAATGGATTTTAACCCATTGCAAAAAGAAAGCATTGGTTACAATTGCTAGAGGCAAAGGAATACAAACACTAGTGAGACGCTAGTGTTTGCAGAAAGCAATATGCGGAAACCTCTGCGTCTATCTGCGAAATCTGCGGGAAAATAATGCCAATAGCTATTGTGAAGCTAGTAGTTTAAGCATGTTCGCTTGAGCTTCCTCCGCTCGAGCAGAACTGCAATGACGGACAATGGGCTTTAGCCCTTAAAAATATAATTTGCCTATTAATCAATTGAAATGGGTTTTAACCAATTGTATTTATAATTATCAGTGAAATCTGTGTAATCTGTGGCTCACTTTATTTGATATAATCCATAAAACAATTGAAAGCCTTAGCCAAGTTGGTAACTTCACTAAAAATTTTAACCCCTACTTTCATATCTCCATGGTCCAGTAAATTGGATACTTCTAAATGTATATTTGGGTTTTTGTTTTTCAACAATGAGTATAACAATTTAGATTCAGAAGAAGGAATTACATTATCGTCCTTTCCATGAATAATAGTAACTGGACAACTAATTTTATGCGCATGTTTTGATAAATCAAGTCGATCTTTCCAAATAGCAAAATCAGGAATTTTTGTCCAAGCCCGCATAATTACTTCGCTTCTGTATTCAGTATTAAATCTAAGCTTCTTATACAATTCAACAGTAGCTGCATCTGTTTGGGCAAGTAGGTTTGGCAGCAATGGTACTTGTCTTTTCAAGCCATTATCTTCCAAGGCAGTATGAATTAATGCTTCTAATGCAGGATTATTACCCACTTCATATTTCAAAAAGTTTTTCATCAAAACATGCATGCCATAATCATCTACATTTTTTTCGTTGGTTAAAGCAAATTGAATAGTTGTTTCAAAATCACAAAAACCACCTAACAAACAAAAAGAAGAAACAGTGTTTACAGGCATTTCAGCAATGGCCAAAGCTGCTATGCCAGCAGTAAAAGAAGGTGCAAATACAGCAGGCCTAAACTTATTTGGGTTCAATAATGTATCAGCAGTAATTTTATTAATAACCTCTTTCACTTCATCAATTCCTGATGGATGAATGAGCAAGGCATCAATGGTATCTATTTTGGGGGTTATTACACGGTATCCTAATTTTACAAAGGTATTATTTACTACGGCTATGCGTTTATCTTGATAGCCATGCATTGAAAATCCTGTAAGAGAAATAATGAGTCCTTTTTCTTTCTTGGATGGTGTATATAAAAGTACAGGTATTTTACCATTTGAAAGTGATAATTCATGCTCCTCTCCAATCTTATTATTTTTAAATAAAGATGTATTTATAATAAACCTAAGACCTGCTAGCATTGCCATCAATATTGATTTGCGAATAAAATTAAACTAAAAAAGATGCTAAAATTATTACCAATACTATTTGAATTCATTTGCTGTTTTGATTTTAGCTATAAGCGCAATAACATGAATTTATTTCAGTTTACTAGGTTTTATGAAAAATAATAACAATTCAATAATAAATAATTATAATAGGTAGCGCTATTTCAATATAATTGATTCAAACATTTTATCATCCTAAAAAATTGGGCTTCAGCCCTTAAAAAAACAATTTGCCTTATAAATCAATTGAAATGGGTTTTAACCCATGTAAAAAGGAATTGACATACAATTGATTCATACATTTTATAATCTTCAAAAACGGGCTTCAGCCCTTAAAAACATTTTGCCTTTTCATTCAATTGGAATGGGTTTTAACCCATTCTAAAAAGAAAGATTTTAAAAAATAAATATATTGCAATTGAAAAAACATCAGTAAACTTATTATGCCATTTATTAAGGTTTATATCCATTTTGTTTGGAGTACTAAAAATAGAGTTCCACTATTAAATAGCAAAGAAATTAGACAAAAAGTATGGAACCACATTAAAGAAAATGCTCATAAAAAAGGTATTTTTATTGACTATGTAAATGGATATAGTGACCATTGTCATTGCTTAGTTTCAATGAATAGTAATCAAACAATACAGCAAATAATGCAATTGATTAAAGGTGAATCATCCTTTTGGATAAACAAACACTTAATAACAGAACAGAAATTTGAATGGCAAGATGAATATTATGCAGTTTCAGTTTCTGAATCTATGATTGAAACAGTAAGAAATTATATTAAAAACCAAGAAGAACATCACCTTAACAATACATTCAATCAAGAATTTGATGAATTTGTTTTAAAACATGGATTTCAAAAATTTGAAGAATAACTAATTTATTAAATCTACTTTCCTTTCAAAATGGCATAAATGCCATTCCAATTGATTCATACATTTTATCATCCTCAAAAATGGGCTTCAGCCCTTAAAAATATAATTTACCTATTATTTTTAATTGGAATGGGTTTTAACCCATTCTAAAAAGAAAATGGCATAAATGCCATTCCAATTCATCCAAACATTTTATAATCCTAAAAAATTGGGGCTTTAGCCCTTAAAAAGCAATTTGCCTTTTAAATCAATTAGAATGGGTTTTAACCCATTCTAAAAAAACAAGTCCAATCCCCTATTTTTACCAAATGAAATTTTTACTATTCCTTTTCTTATTTATTTCATTGAATGCATCGGCTCAATATGGTGAAAAAGGCCTTATAACCTATACCACTATTGGAGATATTGGCAAGCCTGAAATAGGAAATTATTATTTGCCGGCCTACAAAGAAGTAGCAGTTTATAGCGCACCAAGCATTAAATCAAAAACATCATATAAAACCAAATCATTTAAAGACTCGTTAAAAGTATTGGAAATATTAAACACACAAGTAGTTTTAAAAAAAGTATATGGTAATTGGTGTAAAGTTAGTTTTCCGTTTAATGGCAAGCGTTTTATTGGTTATGTCCCTAGTCAGTTTTTAGCCACTAATTATTTAAATCATAAAGATATGAGGTATTTATTGTTAGTAGATAAATATGCTAACAACCTATTTTTATTGAACTTAAAAATACTCAAAAACTTTCAAATGGTGGGCTTTTATGCCTTTAATCCAAGCTCCAGTTATAGTTATAATCCAATAGAAAGCGATACCATTAATGCTGCCATGACTGGTTATTTAGATATGGCATTATTTAACAACAAAGGTTTGGATAGTATAGATAATATTATAAGAATAACAACTGGAATTGATGCTTGTGGTTATTGGAATGGTAGCCAATATTTATTACTTAAAAATTATAAAGTAAAAACACAAATAGAAGATGGAGGTGTTGCCGATGCAGATGTTTTTTCGGATGGTTATGAAATTACTTTTCCAATAGATACCCTTGGTCAACCCAATTATATTTTAAAAAACTATTACCATTGGGAAAGAAACGAAGACGATACTACTGCCAACACTTCAGAAGCTAAAGTTAAGTTTAAATGGCAAAATTATCAGTTTATAAAAACCGACTCTACTTACAGCAGCAAAAAAGTTAATGCTTTAGATTACTAATCAATTTACCTGTTATTTAAAGATTCGTGCTCATAAAAAATGGGCTTTAGCCCTTAAATACATTTTGCCTTTTAATCAATTGAAATGGGTTTTAACCCATTGTAAACAGAAAAGGTAGCCTAAACTATTTAATTTTAAACAATACCAAACCTTAAGTACTTAAAACTCGTTTTACTGTTTAAATGTGTACTTATTTAATATAAGTTGTTATTTTTATAATTCCATTTACCCTATAATTTCAATATTTAAAATGAACAAATTAATAAACTTTACAAGTATCTTTTTATATAGCGTGTTCATTTTTATTTTAAATATTATACATGTTAATGCCCAAGTAAAAAATGTAAATAGCAACGTGTTAGGTGTTATTGATAGTGAAACAGCAACAACCAATCCACAAGAAAAATACACCCCAAATCTTGGTAAAATTAGTACTAAACAAAGATTAGATAGCATTTTGTATGAATATTACGATAGTGATAATAGCAGGTATGTTTCAGATGGCAAAGCTATATTTACCTATGATGTAATAGGACGCAAACTATCTGATATAACACTATCATGGAACGATTCTTTCAACAAATGGCAAAATAACACTAAAACATTATCAGCCTATGACAAAAACGGTTATAAAACATTAAATGAAGGGTATCAAAAATGGAACCAAAGCACAAACAAATGGATAAATGCTTACAAAACAGAATATATTTTTGACAAAAATGGTAATAAAACTTTTAAAACCTATTTTGAGTGGGACTCCATTACACAAAGCTTTGGAGTTAAACAAAGAAACAAAGTTATAAATGAGCTAAATAATTTAAACAAACCCGTTATTTCTTATCATTATTTAAATAACGGTATTGATACGGCATTTGAACTAGTTAGCAAAAATGAATATAAATATGATAGTGCAGGGAACACAATTCTTAGTGCATATTTTACCAAAAGCCCAATTGACTGGGATACAGCACTTAAAACAGCTTATAAATATAATAATTGGGGTAAGATTGAAACAATTGCATCCTCAACTTTTACCAAAAACAAATGGCAAGAAGATTATAAGAGCGAATTTATTTATGATTTAAATGGAAACAAAACACTTGAAGCATCATATAGTTGGAATAGCTTAACCAATGAATGGGATGGAAATTATAAAAACACATATAGTTATGATTTAAATAACTTTCAAAACTTAGCTCAAAGGTTTAATTGGGATATAACAACAAAAGACTGGACTAACCATACAAAAGAAGAAAAAACTAATGACAGTTTAGGAAACTTATTATCGCGTACTTTTTCAACCTGGTTTAGTATTACTAACCAATGGAATATATGGACAAAAACTGATTATCAATATAATTACAACTACGCAGATAGTAATGTTGTTTATGAGTTGAATAATTTTAGTTTTAAACACATGCTTACTAATGGTACTGTAAAAAGTTTCAAAGATGGAAATTGGTTTGATTTTCAAAAATTCACGCTGTTTTATTCACCAACCCAATTTAATAATATTATTGAACATGCTTTATCTTTACCTACTATTTACCCAAATCCAAGTTCAGGAAAAATCATAATATCAAACACACAAAACATAACTACTTTATGTGTTTATAGTTCAACAGGAAAATTGGTTCACAACCTAGAAAATAATACTAAGTTTGATAATTTAGAACTTGATTTATCAAACATAAATAATGGAATTTATTTTATTCATTTTCTGACTGAATCTGGGCAATTTAGCAGTAATAAAATTATTATAGCAAAATAACTTTACTTGTTAGAAACATATAAAATCTCAAAAAATGGGCTTTAGCCCTTAAATACCAAATTGCCTTATAAATCAATTGAAATGGGTTTTAACCTATTCAAAAAAAGAAAATGGCATAAATGCAATTCCAGTTCATCCAAACATTTTATAATCCTCAAAAAAATGGGCTAAAGCCCTTAAATACCAAATTGCCTTATAAATCAATTGGAATGGGTTTTAACCCAAAAAGAAAATGGCATAAATGCCATTCCAATTCATACAAGCATTTTATCATCTTCAAAAAAATTGGGCTTCAGCCCTTAAAAATATTTTGCCTTATAAATCAATTGGAATGGGTTTTAACCCATTCAAAAAAAGAAAATGGCATAAATGCCATTCCAATTCTTACAAACATTTTATCATCTTCAAAAAAAATGGGCTTCAGCCCTTAAAAACAACTTGCCTATTAAATCAATTAAAATGGGTTTCAACCCATTCTAAAAAGAAAATGAGTTTTTAATAAATCTATACAATCTATAGCTGAAAACAAGTTATTATTTATGTCTAAACCAGCAACTATTATTATCACTTTCATAACCTTTAAATAAAGTATTTACCGGAGCTCCATGAAATAAATGATTGTTAAATTGATTACGGGCTATGTAATTAAATGCCCCCATATCGCCTGTGTATGCTGTTTTATTGTTTTGATTAAATTGGCTATGAAAATTCACCAATTCATTCAATAAACTAGTCATGGTAGCGATGTTCCCTCCTATTATACCACAATTGAGTAAAGTTTCATTTGCAAATTTTTTTTCGTATGCAGTAAATTCTGGTATTTGGTTGCGAAAATGGGTTGAATGATTTACCATCCATTCATTATTTAAAGTAGTAGGTTCATCGCCACAAAATAGTGCTGTGGGATTACTTTTAAATAATGGTTGCTCAAAAGGATTAATTACCACTTCTACATCGGTACTATCAGTAATAAATAATGATTCAATTGAAGAAGGATGTTTCATTAAATAATCTAAATAAACAAAATACCTATATACACTTAAGTTATAAATTGGATTATATGTTACCTCTTTAAAAGTAATGAACTCATTACTATACTTAGCAACTGTTTCCTTTGAAAAACTATTATGAAAAATAATGCCATGAAGTTTTAAATCCGAAATTGAATTTGCCCATTTTTCAACTAACGAAAAATCGTCATTGGGTAATATTCCCGAACGGTTCACATCGTAAACTCCAGTAAAAAGGCAAGCAAAAATGAGTTGATTAGGCATAAGTGCTTAGTTAGCTTGAGCTTGCAACAAACTGTTCTTTAATTTAGCACAAGTGCTATTGGGTATATTCCGATAATAAATATAAGTACGAAGGTCAACTTTTTTTACTTTGTATTTTTCAGCTACCCTTTCATAAAAGTTGGCATCAGCCCCATACATATTATAAAATCTATAGTTGTTAAAAACCTCCCTTTTACCAAACAAAGTAGCAAACAAAATACAATCGTCTACATGTATTACTTTCGATTTATCAACTCTATCTGGAATATAATAATCGGACTCATTATCTACTACCATATGCGCATTTGAGGCAATAAGGTCTACATATTCCATTTGCTCCAAACATGAACTTAAATGATTGTATTTAAACTCATCATCAGCATCAATTATAGTAATAAACTTACCTTTACTTTTTAAGATCCCTTTGTTTATTGACTCTGCCTGACCACAGTTGCTATGATAAATATAGGTAACACTAGAAGGAAGTGATGAACAAAAATTAGATAATTCAAGCTGATAGCTTTTATCGCTTCCATCATCCATAATAATCAATTCAAAATCTTTCAAATTTTGTTTTAGCACCGAATTAATAGCACGTTCCACCAATTCAAACTGCGTATTATACACCGCAAGCATAACCGAAACTAAAGGTTGATTCAACATATAAAATTAAAAGAAATTACAATTACAAAAGTAGGTTCAATTTTACTGGCAATGGTAAAATACTTTTTAGTTTATGGTGATTTATGTTATTAAACAATGCTTTTATCAGGTTCACTTTCGCCTGCTATTTCGTCTTGTTCATTGTCATCCTCATCGTCATCATCAAAGTCTAAATCTTCATCATCAAAATCTGCATCATCTAACTCAAAATCTTCATCAATATCATCATCAATATCTGCATCAAAATCAAATATCAGTACATTTTGATCAAAAATGCTTTCGCATTTATCATCTAAAGCATTAAACCAAATACATGTTACTTCTTTTGATGCTTCAGTGTATTTACTTACGGTCATTAATGGGCCACCAGATATTAATCTCACAGTATCACCTATTTCAAATAATTCTTCCATAATTTTATTGTATTTTATTTATTCGTAAAACAACTTGATTGATGTTAGCGTATGGTTAAACTAATAAAACTAAAGTATTATTTTATAGCTAAATGAAAATTGCTTACAAATTTTTTAAGTTTTGTAAGCAATTTTCATTTAACAAATAATTAAAGTTATGGAGTTGCTACTTCAGCAGCAGCTACTGTTCCTTTAAATGTTAAAGTAAGCGGGCTGCTACTAGCATTGGTGCTAACCATGGTAGTTTTGGTAAATACCCCAATAGCTGCTGCGTTAAAAGTTAATTTTACATAACCCTTTTTTCCTGGAGCTACTACTTCTTTGGTATAATCTTCGGTAGTGCAGCCACACGATGGATTAACCGAAGCAATAATTAATGGAGCATCGCCAGTATTAGTAAACGAAAAGGTAACAGATACTGGTTTACCTTGTGGAATGGTTCCAAAATCAAAATTGGTTTTATCCCAAGTGCATTCAGCACCTTTAGAAAAAGTAGCGGAGCTTACTACATTTGTAGTAGCCATAGCAGTAGTTTGTGCATTTACCGTTCCGGTTAATAATGCAACGATTGCGGTTAAGATTAAATTTTTCATATTGTTAGTGTTTTAATTACACCACAAATGTGTCACTTATCAAACAGCTATTTTGTTAACGATTTGCCAAAAATTCATAATGAAATGTTAAATATGGTTTGTAATGAAAAAACATTGATGGTAATAAAATACATTTGTTCAAAACGGTTAAACCCTTTATGAAAAGAAGAACCATTAGCATATTTGTATTGTTGGCACTTTCGGCCATTATTGGCATAGTGGTCATTCAACTCTATTGGTTTACACAAGCATACCAAAACGAGGAACAAGAGTTTGATAAAAACATAAATATTGCGCTTAAAGAAGTGGTAAAGGGTATTTTAAAATACAATAATGTAAGCAGTGTGCCGCTTTATCCTGTAAAGCAACTTAAACCTAACTATTATGCTGTAATGGTAAACGATAAAATAAATGCTGAAGTATTGGAGCATTATTTACAAACCGAGTTTAAAAAATTTAATATAAAACAAGGATTTGAATACAGTATTTACGATTGTAGTAATAAGCAAATTGTTTTTGGTGGTTATGTAGATGGTGAAGACAATTACAAACCTGTAGATAAAAGTAACCTACCAACCTGGAAAGCCGATAATTATTATTTTACCATTTATTTTCCTCATAAAACTTCGGGTATAGTTGGCCAAATGGCATTGTGGTTGTATTCATCGGCCATTGTGTTAATTATAGTTATATTTTTTAGCTACAGTTTATTTGTAATTTTAAAACAACGCAGACTTTCAGAAATTCAACGTGATTTTATTAATAATATGGCCCACGAAATAAGGACACCATTAACCACTATAGCCATATCTGCTCAAACTTTAAAAGATGGTGAATTATTAAATAATCCTCAACGTTTGCTAAATTATTCAACCATAATAATTGATGAAGCCAATAAACTAAAAAACCAAGTGGAGCGCGTTTTGTCCATTGCCGATTCGGAAACCAAATTACAATTAAACACTGAAAAATTTGACGTGCATGAACTTATCAATCAAACAGCACTACAGCTAATTTCTAATAATACAAGCAAACAAATAGTATTTAACTTTAAGCCTCAAGCTACACATTTTATAATTAATGCCGATAAAATGCACCTAGGTAATTTAATAGCCAACTTAATAGACAATGCTATTAAATACAGCTTTGAACAAGTTACTATTACCATTACTACCGAAAATAAAAACAATCAAACCATTAGCATACACATAGCAGATAATGGACTTGGCATTGTAAAAGAAAATCAAAAAAAGGTATTTACTAAGTTTTATAGAGTGCCCACCGGCAATATTCATAATACCAAAGGTTTTGGTATAGGCTTAAACTATGTAAGTTTAATAACCAAAGCACATAAAGGCACCATTACCTTGCAAAGCCAATTAAACCAAGGTACCACATTTACCTTAACTTTACCCATAGCATAATGAAACCCAAAATACTTTTAGCAGAAGACGACAAAAACTTAGGTTTTGTAATTAAAGATAATTTAGAGGCTCATCAGTTTGAGGTATTTCATTACGAAAATGGTGAAATGGCTTGGCAGATATTTGAAAAAAATACTTTTGATATTTGTGTGCTTGATATAATGATGCCTAAAAAAGATGGATTTACTTTAGCTCAAAATATTAGACAAGTAAATAAAGAAATTCCAATTATATTTTTAACAGCCAAAAGCATGCAAGAAGATAAAATTAAAGGCTTTGAAATAGGTGCTGACGATTATATTATCAAGCCATTTAATATAGAAGAATTGGTATTTAGAATAAAAGTATTTTTAAAGCGAACTATTAAAGAACCTGCTCAAAACATATTTGAATTGGGCACTTATTGCTTTAACTATACCAACCTTGATTTAGAAACACCAAACACACGAAAAAAACTAACACAAAAAGAAGCCGATTTGCTCAAACTACTCTGTGTTAACAAAAACGAAATGGTAAAACGCGAGTACATTTTAAAACAAATATGGAAAAACGATGATTACTTTTCGGGCCGCAGTATGGATGTATTTATTTCAAAGCTACGCAAATACTTAGCTAACGACAGTTCTATAGAAATAATTAATTACCATGGCATTGGCTTTAAGTTAAGTTGTAAATAAAGCCAAGGCTTTTAAGATGTTTTTATATAACCCTAAAAACTTCCCTCCGCTCCTGCTCCGCCAAAAGTTCCACCTCCAAAAGTTTTATCGTTGGGTGCTTCAATATTTTTACTCCCAAATTGCTGAGCTATTATTACTATTTCAACGTTGCTTAAATCCTCCTCTTCATTGGCTTCAAAAGTAAATGGTGTATTGTTTTTCTGAATTTGTTTTATAGAAAAATAAGAAACCAAAATCAAAACCAAACCACCTAAAGTTAAAGCTAATTCAATGGGCATTACCGCATAATAAGCCCTAACAGTTGCTACTGTTGACATTAATAAAAACAAGCCGCTGTGTAACATAAACTTTTGTTTGTAATACAAACCTAAAGCTATAAATAACAAAGGAAAAATAATGGTTAATGCTAAAAACAAACCTTGTAATGGAATTTCGTTAACACCCAATAATTGATAAGCAAATTCTTTGATTACATATAAATTAATGCTTAGGTACATCATTACACAAGCAGCATATTTTATGTATTTAAAACAATTTATAAAAAAATGGTTATCAAACGTTTCATACTTTTTCACCCATTTCAGCACCACTATGTTTAACGGAATTAAAACCAAAGCTGCAAAAAAAAGCAATTGGGTATCAATTAAAGCTAAAATCTGAATAGGTACACTATTGATTAACAAGATAGTAATAATAGCATAAAACCAATTTAAGTACCTATAACTAACTACAATCATTATAATAACCAAAAGTATACTTCCTAACAAAAACGATGTTTGGTCAAAGTCTGGCTTTATAAGAAGTACGATGCCCGTAAATACTAAAAAAATGGCGTTAAATAAAAAAGCATCATCTGTTCCTTGTTTATACCATTGTTTTTCGTCAATCATTTTTTCTAAAAACGGCAATAAACCCAAACCATAAGCCATTAATAAAAAACCAATTAAACCCAAACTAGAATCGGCCAATTGAGCTAAAAATAAACTAAAAAAACCTATTACTCCCCAAATACTTAAAAAAGTAGCAATAAATAAACCAATACGTTTCAGTAAATGATATTTAGTATAAGGTACTTCATTATCCAAACCTTGAACATCATCGGCTTTAATCCAACCTTTTTTTACCCATTTGGCTATAGTGGTAAAAAGTAATTCATTGGTAAGTTTTTGCTTGTTATACTTTATCATAGCCTAAAATTGTTTTGTGATTCTTTAATAAATAAACCAAAGCAGCGCCTCCAAAAATTAAATATAAAAAGCCTAAATAAATAACAGCACTGGTATCAAAATCGAAAAGAGCTTTTAAAATAAAGTAACTTAAAGCTATAAAATTAGTTAAAACCAAAGTTAAATAAATAGCAAATGATTGATGATGTTTGGCTTGAAAAAAACTTACAATACTTCCAACCAATAAAATTAAATAATAAATACCCGAAAAAGATTGGGTAAAAACGCCCATTAAAGCAGCAATCAAAAATATGTTAACTGCAAAATTCAGCAATACAATGGCAAAATGAATTTTTAATTGTAAATAATTAATAACAAACACATAAGCATAAAGCAATAAACCTAAACCCAAAGCCACGTGCAGTAAATTTTGTTCGGCAAAATTTTCCATATTATCCAAAAACTGAAGTGGTGTAACCACTAATCCAAAAAACGAAGCATGAAAACTGATTGCCAATGTTAAAACTCCTTTATGGTCAAATCGAAAAGCAGTAGCAAATAATATTAACGAAATAATTAAAGCCGAAAAACTAGCAAAGTTACCCAATAAATTATATTTAAACTGTAAGTAACCAACGGCACTTATAAGTAATAGCGAAGCCAAAAGAACGGCATAATCATAGAACAGATTTGTATGATTAACTTGCTGATTGCTAAAAGGAAGTGCATTTTTAAAAATGTACCAATAGGATGCAGCACAAGCCCCAAAAAGCAAAATAATGAGTGCTATATGTCCTAATTCACCAATATTATTATAAATAAAAACACTTAAACCCGAGGTAAAAAGCGTGATTCCAATATAGAGCAAGGTACGCAATTCCCAATGAAGCGAAAATTTTTGTGCGCTTAAATTAGAAACAATTGATTGGAAGCTAGTTTCATCAATGGCATTTTTATTATGTAAATGTTCAGCAATTTCTTCTTCGTATTTCAAGTTATGGAGGTTAAATAGTTAATCAAATATAAGCAATGAGGTTAAATAATGGAAATAAAGTCAACCATATAAAACCAAGAAAACAACCTAACATAGAACAATTAAACCATCTAACAATTCAACCATTAAAACTTATTTAAGTCACTAAAAGCCAATATATCAAATATTAAGCTATATTTGCAGCTTATTTTTAATAAAGTACTTTGAAAAATTTTAGTGATTTGGGCGTAGAAACGTCCATCTTGAATGCGATTCAAGAGATGGGGTTTGAGACTCCAACGCCTATACAGGAACAGTCTATTCCTGTGTTTTTAGAAACAGGCCAAGATATTTTGGGATTAGCCCAGACGGGAACCGGTAAAACAGCAGCATTTGGCCTGCCAATTATTCAACTTGTTGAACCTTCTAACAGAACTATTCAAGCTTTAGTTATTTGTCCTACACGTGAGCTTTGCATGCAAATTAGCAAAGATTTAGGTAACTACAGCAAAAACAAATCTAGTATTAACATCGTAGCAGTGTACGGTGGAAGTAGTATTGAACGTCAAATTTCTGATATTAAACGTGGTGCACACATTATTGTGGCTACTCCAGGTCGTTTAATGGATTTAATGAACCGCAGAGCGCTTAACATTTCTACAGTAAAATATGTAGTGTTAGACGAAGCAGATGAAATGCTAAACATGGGTTTTGAAGAAGATGTAGAATACATTTTAGCAGAAACTCCTAAAGAAAAACGCGTTTGTTTATTCAGTGCAACTATGCCAAAAAGCATCAGAAACATTGCAAACCGTTACATGAACGATCCTTTTGAAATTACAGTTGGTAAATCTAACTCGGGTAACGTAAACATTACACATCAATATGCTGTAGTACATGCCCGCGATAAATATGCTGCCTTAAAACGTTTTGTTGATTTTAACAGCGATGATATTTACGCCATTATATTTTGTACTACCAAACACGAAACACAAGATATTAGCGATAAATTAATTAAAGATGGTTACAATGCCGATTGTTTACATGGCGATTTAAGCCAAGGACAACGCGAAAAGGTAATGAACCGTTTCCGTCATCATGCCATCAAAATATTATTAGCAACCGATGTGGCTGCCCGCGGTATTGATGTTTCAGGCATTAGTCACGTAATCCATTTTAGCTTGCCAGATGATATTGAAAACTACACACACAGAAGTGGTAGAACAGGTAGAGCTGGAAAATTAGGTGTATCGTTTACTTTATTAAACATGCGCGAAAATGGAAGATTACGCGATATTGAAAGATTGAGTAATGTAAAATTTGAAAAAATACTAATTCCAAGTGCTGAAGAAGTGCGCGATAAAAAATTAGTAGCATTTATTGATACCATTGTAAATACCGAAATTGAAGAAAGCATTTTTGATGATAAAGTAATGACTAGCTTGCGCCCGTTATTAACTTTACCTTCGGAAGAATTGGTTCAAAAATTCCTTTCGTTAGAGTTACGCAGATTTAGTGCTGAATACTTAAACGCTCCTGATTTAAATACAACTTCGGGCGATAGAACCAGAGATGGTGAAAGAGGCGAACGTGGTGGAAATGTACGCGGACAAAGAATTTTTGTGAGTGTAGGTAAAAAAGATGGCTTTGACATTCGCAGTTTTAAAGATTGGGTTGCTCAAGAAAGTAAGTTAGATTGGAAAGAATTACATGTAGATGTAAGTGGTGTATTTAGCTTTGTAGATGTAAAAGAAGAATTAGCCGAAAAAGTAATTACTGCTTTAAATGGCAATACTTACGAAGGCAGACCTGTTAGAGCAGAATTAAGTGGTGAAAAACCAGGTGGTTCGCGCGAAGGCAGAGGAGGCCGCGGAGGAGATAGAGGCGGAAGAAGTGGTGGCGGATACAGCAGCCGCAGAAGCGAAGGCGGAAGCTCAAGCTATGGTGGTGGCGAAAGAAGACGCAGCAGCGGAGGTGATAGAGAAAGAGGCGGAGACAGAGAAAGAGCACCAAGAACTGAAAGAAGCGACAGAAGCAGCTATGGCCGCAGCGAAGGAACTACCGAAAGAAGCGGTTACGGAACCAGAGATGGCGGACGTAACAGAAGCTATGGCGATAGACCAAGTGGCGACAAACCTGCTGGTGAAAGAAGACGTAGAAGAGATTAGTTAGTTGTCAGTTGATGGTTGTCGGTTGATAGTTGTCGGTTGATAGCATTTTATAAGAGCCCAAGTGAAAACTTGGGCTTTTTGCGTTTATATTGATAGCATATAAATTACTTAACTTGTTTTAATTATTTTAATAAATAGTTTTGTAATAATAATTCATGTAAAACAACTGATGAAACAAGAATATATTCTAAATATTGACAATCCTTGTAAAGAAAACTGGAACTTAATGAAGCATGAAGGCAGTGGAAGATATTGTTCCAATTGTTCCAAAACAGTTATTGATTTCACTACTCTATCCGACTCAGAAATTGTAAAACTCTTAGAAAAAAGTTCAGGTAGATTATGTGGCAATTTAAATACAGACCAACTTAATCGTATCATTTCAATCCAAGAAAGCAAAAGTACTCCTAGTTTTTACAAATTATTGGCCGGATTATTATTGTTAGGAAGCACCAAAAATGTGCAATCGGCCAATGTAATTTCAAATAAAACAGAAATTTCAATTCCAATTTATAACGAAGAATTTATAAGCAATGAAATTGAAAACACAGAAAATCCAACGGATAGCTTAGTAAATATTCTTCATGGAATTGTTCTTGATTCAACAAATCAAGAACCAATATTTGGTGCGATAATCAAACTTAAGAATACCAATAAGGTTGTGGCTACTGATATAGAAGGAAAGTTTAAAATTACCATTCCAAATGAATTACCAATTGATAGTATTACGCTTATTGTTCGTTACATCGGTTATAAAAGCACAGAATTTAAAATTGATAAAACTAATCTAACACAAAAGATTGATTTACTAAAAAGTTCCACAGACAGCAATAATTTAAATACCTTAAATTATGGTTGTAGAATTGGTCTATTACCAGCCACTGAATTAAGAGGTGATGTTGTAATAGTAAGAAAAGGAAAAAGGAAATGGTGGCAACGCAAGGTAAATACTAAAAGCGGGCATTAAAAATAATGCTCATTTTGTAAACTAATAACATCAACAATCCCTAATACTTAATAAACATTTTGGTAATTAAATGCTTGGCTGATGTTAAGTTTAATTATAAATTACCAACTATTTTTAGGGCTTTAGCAAACCATTACACTGGTTTTTTTGACTATAATTATTATCAAAATTATACAAAACGAGCTCATTAATCATGAAAAATATTCATTGCTTCAAAATAATTATTTGGCTTACAATAATATCCTTTAGCGCAATTAAAAGCTCTGCCAAGTGCCTTTTTTCAGGAATACAGGTATTTCCTAAAACAAACCAAATTAGTACCAACTCTATTTTTGTAGTAGAAGGTTATGAGTCATCACAAACTTTAATTAATAACTTAAATAAAAAAAATGCTATTTATTTAGTTTCGGAAACAGACACTGTAAAACTAATTGTTTTAAAAACAATTGAGGGCGGTTATAACTTAACTCAAGCCATTCTTAAGCCAAAATCAAATTTAATTGCTGGCCGAAATTACAAACTACATATTGACAGCCTTGATGAAAACGAAAAATCGGATTTTGAAAATGAAACAACCAATTGGACAGTTAGTGATTTAACAGATAACCAAAATCCTACGTGGATTAAACCACCAAGCTATCAATCTAAAAGAACTATTTTTTATGGCTGTGGACCAGAGTTATATGTTAGATTTTGCGGTTGTATTTCCGATAATTCGCCTACTTTAGTTTATGCTAAAATAAAAAACCTAAAAACAAACATCACCAAAGATTATTATATTACACCTGACTCTTCTTATTTTGAAATTGGACATGGAATGTGTTCAGGAGAATTTAGTTTTGAGCAAAACCAAGCTTATGAAGCCACTTTTTCAATTGTGGATGCAAGTGGAAATATTTCAACCGAAACTCAACCAATTAAATTTAATAGCCCTTCAAAAGAAAAAGAAAGTAATAATTTAGAAAGTAACGATGGTAGCGATTGCAATGTTTACCATAAAATCGAAAACAAAAAAAATCACCTTATTTGGATCTTAATTCCATCAATTGCCATTGGAGTAACTATTGCTTTATTTTTTATAAAGAATAAATAAAACAAAAATTCAATAATTCAACTCCTTCGGAGTTGTATGCTTAAAACTCATTGTTTACCCTGCATTTCATGCAGAGCTATTCATATTCAACTCCTTTGGAGTTGATTTACTAATTAAACCATAAAGTGATGATTATTAGTTTTTACACATATCAGATTTCACAAAAACTATTCTTGCAAAACTCCGAAGGAGTTCAATTTAAATAGCACCGAGTGAAACTCGGTGGAAAGGCAAAACAACAACCAAAAACAACTCCGAAGGAGTTGAATAATTGACATAAACGTAAAATATTAATTTCAAGTATTTTGCGTTTAAATGTTTTAAATAAAACTATTATTACAAAACTCCGAAGGAGTTTAATTTAAATAGCACCGAGTGAAACTCGGTGGAAAACAAACAGCCATTTAAACAACTCCGAAGGAGTTGAATAACAGAAAACAAACCCTAATACTTAATAAATATTTTGGTAATTAAATGCTTGGCTGATGTTAAGTTTAACACATAAGTACCCGAAGCTAAATGGGTAAAATCTAAATTGGTAGTTCTATCCAACGTTTCAAAATTTTGGTTCAGCATTAATTGCCCCGCCATGTTAAATACTTTTAAAGTTACAGGCTCATCAATGGTGGTATTAATATGCGCAATATCCCTTACAGGATTTGGAAACAAAACCAAATCAGCCATATTGGTATCGGTTGGATTTGGGTCAATTGGTTTTATTTTAAGGCTTGATAAAGCAACAGGTGAACGCCAAATTCCTCTACCATAAGTCGAAATCAAAACATGGTTTTCAATATTGTTTATTTCAATGTCGGTAATGGTGGTATTAGGAATATTATTGCTAAATAATTTCCATTCGGTTAGCGAATCGTTGATGTAATAAACTGCTTTATTGGTGGCCACATAAACAGTATTATTATAACTACTAGCTTGATGTGCAAGCGCATTTTTAGCCCCACTTGGTAAGTTATAAGTTATGTTTACCCAAGTACTTCCGGTATCTAATGATTTATAAATGCCAGCATTGCTCATGGCATAAATAATGGCTGGATTATTTCTATTAAAATCAAAGTTTTTTAAATTGCCAATAGGCAAAGTAGTTAATTGTTTGAATTTATAGTTTTCAGTTCCATCAGAAATATACAACCTTGATTCATCTGACAATAACACAATTAAATCGTTGGTAGGATGTACCCTAATTTGTTTGATATTATTAGTAAATATTGTAGTTGAAACTTTAGCAAAATCTCCAAAATCAAAACGATACAAACTTCTATAACCAGCATATAAAGTTCCACCATTTCCAAATTCTAAAGGCGTTATCCAATTACCATTTTCGGTAAATGGACCACTGGCTGAAAAAAATCCACTGGCTCCTGGTAAAGTTACATCAATATTATAAAGGCTACCGCCATTTTGAATAAAACCATAATGTTGGTTTATATTGGTTGGGTCAATGGCTGCATCCATTCCATCGGCACCATGATAATTAACCCAAGCATTGTTGGCAAACGAATACCCACCATTATCTTGCAATCCACCTGCTATTCCGGTAATTTTTGATTGTGCCACATCTAATCTGTAAAACTGACTGATGTTTAAACCATTAACTGTGAGGTCTGTAAAAGTATTCACCCCAATATCCGAAACATAAATGCCGCCATCAGTTCCTGCATAAAGTTTTTTATTATAAAACTTCAAATCGTGAATATCGGCATGGGTGTATTGAGGACTACTTGGATTACTCCAATTATTGTATCTAGTAAAATTTAAGCCACCATTAGTTGATTTCCAAATATTTAAACAGCCTGTAAAAATTATTTCTGCATTTACATCCGAGGCAGCAATGGCCAAATCGTAATCGCTTTGCGTAGCACCATCATAAATATCAGTGGAGGTATTTTGTGTTGTAAAGGTTTGTCCCCTATCGGTTGATTTATAAACTCCTTTAAATGTTTTGTTACTATTTGAAACCAGTAAATATACATAATTAGGATTAGCTGGAGTTACTGCCATAACCGTGCGACCAGCATTGGTAAAGGTTTGTGTTACAGTAAAGGTTTCGCCTTCATCAGTCGATTTTAAAAAACTTACCGTACTTCCCACTATTGAAACCGCATAAATAGTAGTTGGATTGCCAGGTATCAACCTAATTTCTTTACTTACAAAATTGTATTTCCTAACCCAATTATTGCCTGCATCAATGCTTTTAAAAATACCACCAGAACTAACCAACCAAAGCATATTAGGGTTATTTGGATTAATTAAAATTTCGCCAGTTTTAAGAACATTGGTTGGAAAATTAGTTTTAACCCAAGTTTGTCCACCATCGGTAGTTTTAAAAATTCCAACCGTGGGGTTTTCATCGGTATCTTCATCACCCGTTGAAACATAAATGATATTGGGGTCGTTATAATCAACCGCAATGCCCGAAACACCAGAAATTAAAGTACTATCACAAATAATTTTCCAAGTGTTACCGTTATCAGTAGTTTTCCAAATTCCTCCATTAGGCGCACCAATATAAATGGTATTGGGGTCGTTTGGATCAACGGTAGAAACATTAACCCTACCTTGCCCTGAGCTCCACGAACCTTGATTTTCGTGGGTAAAAGGCCCTAATGGAATCCAATTGCTATTATCAATACTATCGGCAGTTTTGCTTAATGATTTACCCACCATTCTCGCAATTAAAAACTCTCTTTCTATTTCGGCACCAGTCATTAGCGTGCTATCGCTATTTAAGTAATATGCCCAATATTCTTTCCAACGTTGGTACACTTTAAAGCCCGAACCTTTTTTAGTTCTGTTGGGGTTATTTTGCCAATACAAATCGTATTCAGCTATTATTTTGTTGTAATTTCTGGTATTAAATGTAGTTCCTAAAATTTCAGCTGTTTGATTATTGGTTTGCGCAAACGCAAAAAAACTAAGCATACAAGCAAAAAAACAACTGACTCTTTTCTTCATTTTTTATTTAATATTGTGTTTGTAATAGTATATTTATACTATCAACTAGTTGCATAAATAAGTTGTTTTACTGTTTTAAAAAATTATTTGTTTTAAAATAACCAAAATAATGCAAATGATATCAATTTAACATACAGTAATCTAAGTGCAAATTTTAACTAATTGAAACAAAACCTGTAAACTTTTAGCTTCTAACACGTATAGGTAAAATAAATAAAGCCAAAACCTATTCAGCATGAAAAAAGCCTTTTTCATTTTTTTATCATTAGCAATTGCCATAAAAGGTAAATCAAATAATTTGTCGGATACAGCATTGATAAAACAACACTTAATAGCTTTAACGCAAACTCCTCAATTTAGGACTTACAATAATATAGAGCAATTAAACAATACCGCTCTATTTATAAACGCTGTTTTTGAAAAATATGCTGATAGCACGCAAACACAAAATTATCAAGTAGATGGCAATACTTTCAAAAATGTGATTGCATCGTTTGGTACTGAAAACAAAAAACGAATAATTATTGGCGCACATTATGATGTATGCAGCAATCAACAAGGAGCTGACGACAATGCAAGTGGAATAGTTGGGCTATTGGAATTAGCTCGCTTACTTAAAGGCAAAAAACTAAACTGTAGGGTTGATTTAGTGGCTTACACTTTGGAAGAACCGCCTTTTTTCAGAACAGAACACATGGGCAGTTATATTCATGCAAAATCTTTAGAGCCAATAAAAAACCAAGTTTTAGGAATGATTTCGTTAGAAATGATTGGTTATTTTACCGATGAAAAAAAATCGCAACAATACCCAATTGGTATTTTAAGTTGGTTTTATGGCAATAAAGGCAATTATATAACTTTGGTAAAAAAGTTTGGTGCAGGAAAATTTGCTCGAAAATTTTGTAATAATTATAAAAAAACAAAAGTGATACGAACTAAAAAATTTACTGGTATCCCAAGCCTTACAGGAATTGATTTTTCTGACCATTTAAATTATTGGAAATTGGGTTTTAGTGCCTTAATGATAACTGACACCTCATTTTATAGAAATAAAAATTACCACCAAAACACCGACACCATAGAAACCCTTGATATAAAAAGAATGAGCCAAGTTATTGATGGTGTTTATTTAAGTCTATTAGCAATTTAGCATGAATTAAAAAGCAAATGATATATTTGTAAGCGAATGGCTCAAACGTGCGGTTATATTTGTCCTCAATGCGAAGGAAGAGGTTTTTTAGATGACTTTTCTGATTGCAATTGGTGTACCAATAATCCAATTTTAAACAAAACTGATATGATAGAAATTTACCATAATAACCGCTGCGGTAAAAGCCGCGATGCGTTGGCTATTTTAACCAAAAAAAATGCAGATTTTAAAGTAATTGAATACTTGAAAAATCCTTTAACAGCTAGCCAAATAAAAGCACTTTTAAAAAAGCTAAATATCAATGCTTTTGATTTAATACGAAAAGGAGAAAGTATATTTAAAGAAAACTATAAAGACAAACAATATTCGGAAGATGAGTGGATAACGGTTTTGGCTCAAAATCCTATTTTAATTGAAAGGCCAATTGTAGTAAATGGCAACAAGGCCATTATAGCCCGCCCACCGGAAAAAGTATTAGAGATTTTGTAATAAAAGTTGATTCGAAAACTTAACGGTTTCAAAAAAAACTTAATCCGTCTATCGGTTTTTATATTTCTCCGTATAAAAATTTAATTTTATCAATTCGAAGTTTATGTTCTTCTATTGATACCTTCATGCTATAATGATTTGGTCCTCCTAAATACTTTAAAATCTCTTCAATTTCTTTAGTATCAGGAATAATGCTCAAAGAAAATTCAACTTCATTTTTCTTTTTAGTCCATTTTAAATCCGAAATAGTATAATCAAATAGAATAGGTTTTTCGGTTAGTTGTTTATTGAAGTATAGTCCTGTAAGGTTTAATTTAAAAAAGGTTGTATCAAATGGAGCCGGTAGTTTATCATAGTTTGCTACCGTTATATTATTTCCGTAAATATCCTTAAAGGAAAAGTTATTATTATTAATTTGTGTCCTCCCTAAATTGGCTATCAACACAAAAAATAAGGTCAATAAGCAAATCAAATTAGGCTTTATTTTAATAGGCAAAATAATATACCGAAAGTTGTAACTTAATTTCAATTTTATACTTAATTAAATACCCAATTATCTTATCAACCAATCAACCAAAAACCAACTATAAATCCATTGCGTTAGCTATTAATTCAGCTACATCAAGCACTTGAACTTCTTCTTCTTTATTATTGTGTTTGATTCCATCGCGCAACATGGTCATACAAAACGGACAAGCAGCAGCTACAATATTGGCTTTTGATTCCAACATATCATCAGCACGTTCTATATTCACTTCCTTTTTGCCAGTTTCAGCATCTTTAAACATTTGTGCTCCACCAGCTCCGCAGCATAAACCATTGGCTTTAGCACGTTTCATTTCTACTAACTCAGCATCCAATTTTTCAATAACTTGGCGTGGTGCTTCGTAAATATTATTGGCTCTGCCTAAGTAGCAACTATCGTGGTAAGTAATTCGTTTCCCCTTAAAAGCACCACCTTGAATACTTAATTTTCCTTTTTCTAAAAGTTCGTTAATTAACTCGGTATGATGCACCACCTCATAACTGCCACCTAATTGAGGATATTCGTTCTTTAAAGTATTGAAACAATGAGGGCAAGCAGTAACTATTTTTTTTACTCCATAGGCATTCATGGTAGTAATATTTTGCATGGCAAGCATTTGAAACAAAAACTCATTTCCAGCACGCTTTGCAGGATCGCCAGTACATGCTTCTTCGGTTCCTAGTATAGCAAATTTAACATTAGCTTGGTGTAAAAGTTTAGCCACAGCTTTGGTAATTTTCTGTGCACGTTCATCAAAACTACCTGCGCAGCCTACCCAAAAAAGCACATCTACATCTTCTCCATTGGCTGCTACTTCTGCTAATGTTCTTACCTTAAAATCCATATTGTTTTTTGTTAATTAGTCTTGTTAAAAAAGTATGGCAAAATATAATAAAATAACAAAATAAACACATGACATGATTATTATAAAAAAAATGAACAATAACCCAAGTATTTAAAAATTTACGTTTGGGCAAGCAAGTCGTTTAGAACCCTTTTTGCCTGCGCCACCTGAATTGGAGGAACAAAGATTTAATTTTATTAACAAACCTCCATAAACCATAGCATAATTATCGTTTCTTTTATCGTTAACAGGAGCATACATATCTAAATATGGACTTTGAGTGGCATAATAACTCACGCCTAATTGAGCATCAAAATATTTTGTTAAATATCTTCTAATATTTACCATTCCTTTTATGCTTGAAGTATTTTCGGTAAATTTAAATTTAGTTAATCCGGTTTGGTTAAAATACTCGGCTAAATCTGGAGCAAACGCCCTTCCTGTAAAAATGCCATAATTATAACCTCCGCCAATACCAATATGCCATTTAGGAGAAGTCTCAAACTCGTATAATAAATTTACTCCAACACCCATAACTTGTGTAAAATAATTGGCCACCAAATAGTTAAAGTTGATTTGTTTCTTAAAAAAAGTTGAATTTCCATCTACCATAATAGACAATCCACCAACAATATTGTATTTAATTCCCAAATCGCCAAAGGCACCAATGGTGGGCTTAAAATCAAAATTATTAAGTAACGGTAATCCTGCATTTCCATAAATTGACCATCTTGGCTCTTTTAACTGCGCTTGTAAATTATTAACATAAAGCACTATTAATATAAAAAATATTGTTTTCTTCATTTTTCCTTAAAGCAAGAATAACAATTTTATCTTAAACAAAATTACAGTTTATATAAAACTACGTAAAATTAGGTTTGTTGGGTTTTAGGTAAAATAAGTTATTAATTTTTATTGAGATAAAGTATTAATAACTACTTTCGTTTTTACAATCAAAAATAACAAATGCCAATTATAAAAAGTTCGTTCAATGGAAACAAATGGATAAAAAACAAACATTTAGAAACTATTCTACCTGCCTTATTTCGCAAAGTGAACGTGCATTACAAACGCCAAAGATTGGAACTTGCAGATGGTGATTTTATGGATATTGATTGGATACAAAATAACAGCAATAACTTATTAATTTTGTTTCATGGCTTAGAAGGAAGCTCACAATCACAATATATTAAAGGTTTTGCCAACTATTTTAGTGCTCAAAATTTTGACATTTGTGCAGTAAATTTCAGAAGTTGTAGTGGCGAAAATAATCGCTTAATTACCAGTTATCATAGCGGGAAAAGTGATGATATAGAATTGATAATAAATTATATTGAAAGTAATTATTTGTATAAAAATATAGCTTTAGGTGGTTTTAGTTTAGGAGGAAATGTATTGCTAAAATATTTAGGCGAAAATGGCGATAAAATTCTCGATAAAATTAAATCGGCCTTTGCATTTTCGGTTCCTGTTGATTTGGCTGCAAGTTCTAAAACGCTTAGCCAAACTTGGAATAAAGTTTATATGACTAGGTTTTTAAACAGTTTGAACCGTAAATTGATTGAAAAGTCCATTTTGTTTCCAAACCAAATAAACATAAAAGGGCTAGAAAAAATTACCACTTTTGATGATTGGGATACCCGATTTACAGCAAAAATTCACGGGTTTGAAAATGCGCAACATTATTACCAACAATGCAATTCTTTACAATTTTTAGATAATATAAAAATTCCAACCCTTTTAGTTAATGCTCAAAACGATCCATTTTTAGCTCCCACTTGTTTTCCAAATAGTATAGCCAAAAACCATCCTTATTTTCATTTAGAAACACCCCAATTTGGTGGGCATGTAGGTTTTGCGTTTGATAAAATTAACGGAAACTATTATTCAGAATTAATTGCTAGTCAGTTTATTAAGAATAATATGATTATTAATTAATTATAGCCTAGCCAAAGCCATTTCGGCAATGGTTTTACCAATGCTTAAACTGCTAGTAGCGGCAGGGCTCGGTGCATTTAAAATATGAATAGCGTTTGGTTCTTCTATTATTTTAAAATCATCTAATAATCCACCAAATTTATCACAAGCTTGAGCGCGCACACCAGCTTCGGCTGGTACCAAATCATCTTCCTGAATACTTGGAACTAATTTTTGTAAAGCCTTGGTAAATGCAGTTTTACTAAACGAGCGGTAAAACTCACCTAAACCTGTTTTCCAGTATTTTACAGCTACTTTTCTAAAACCAGGCCAAGCCAAACTTTCCATTGTTTCGTTAAAGTCAAAATCGCTTTTATGGTAGCCTTCACGTTTAAAAGCAAATACTGCATTTGGACCTGCCTCTACTCCACCATCAATCATGCGTGTAAAATGAACACCCAAAAATGGGAAATTTGGATCAGGTACTGGGTAAATTAAGTTCTTTATCAATGCTCTTTTTTCTGGCTTCAACATATAATATTCACCTCTAAAAGGAATTATTCGAGTATCGATTTCTTTATTGGTTAAAGCAGCAACTTTATCGCTATATAATCCTGCACAGTTTATGTATTGCGCAGCTTCAAACTCTTTTTGACTGGTGCTAATTACTACATAATTGGTGTAGTTTTCAATTTTTTCAACTTGGTGACCAAGAAAAATATCAGCACCTAACTCTTTAATATTTTCAGCTAATTTTATACAAACTTCGCTGTAATCAATTATTCCAGTATAAGGCACATGAATGGCTTTTACCCCGCGCAAATTAGGTTCAAACTCTTTAATTCTATCTTGCTCAATAATGGTATTTTTTACTAAACCATTTTCTAAACCTCGTTGAAAAAGTTTATCAAGTTCAGGAATTTCACTTTCATCACTTGCTACTACTAACTTGCCACATAAATCGTATTTTATGTTATTTTCATCACAAAAATTAATGAGCATTTGATAACCTTGCAAACAATTTTTTGCTTTTAAACTACCTGGCTTATAGTATAATCCTGAATGTATAACACCACTATTGTGACCAGTTTGGTGGGCAGCTACATGATTTTCTTTTTCTAAAATGGCTATTTTTAAACCATTATTTTTTTGCAATAATTGATAGGCAGTAGCTAAACCAACTATTCCACCACCAATAATAATAAAATCGTATTTAAAATTTGCTTCCATTTGAAGAACGTAATTTTGATGCTATAAAAATACTTAATAAAGCCATTCCAATACTAAAATAACCTAATAAATTGTAATGGACTAATTTACCGTCAACAGTAGTAACCACCAAACCAGCTAAAAAAGCTGAAACACCATTAGCTAATTGTTGAATTGAACTATTGAAACTCATAAAACTAGCCCTGATTTTAGGATCTACAGCGCCAGTAACCATGGCTTGCATTGGAATAAATCTACCAGAAAAAATAAAAAATATGCCTGAAATAGTTAAAACCATAAACAGCGGTTGAGGTGCTAAATTGGTGATTAAATAAACAGGAATAATGTATAAAAGTGCTAAGGCAACAAAAACTAATAACTTGCCAAACCTATCGGCTAATTTACCAATTAATGGAGATGTAAAAATGGATAATCCTCCACCAACTAAATAAATTAATGGCAAATCCTCTTCGAGTAAACCCACATTACTAACCATATATGGACTTAAAAATGGAATAATACAAAAATGTCCCATCATCATTACCACACCAAAAAGCAAAGCTAAAAGGTTATTTATATTGGTGAATATGGCTTCAATATTTTTACCTACGTCCATCTGTTTGGCAGCCAATTGCACCGCAGCGGTTTGCCTTGGAACAAATTTCCGAACCAAAAAATAAACTGGTATACCCAAAATTGCCAAAAATAAAAAAGGTGCGTGCCATCCTAAAAAATTATATTGTTTGGTATGGGTTGCTATAAAAATTCCAAATGGAACACCTAAAACCGAAGCCAAACTAAAAGCGGCCATAATTATGCCCATAGCTTGACCTCTTCTTTCAAATGGAATTGCATCGCTTACAATAGCCAAAATAATGGCTCCTAAAACGCCACCAAATAATCCAGTAGCAAATCTTGCAATCAATAATGTTTGATATGTTGGTGCTAAACCACAAGCAAAAGTTCCAATTAAAAAACCAATAAATATGCGCATTAAATAATCTTTACGCTCAAATTTATTAATAATAAAAGTGGTAACAATACCAGAAATAAAAGCGCTGATGGAATACGATGAAACCAAAATTCCAAAATCGGATGCTGTAATATTAAATGTCTTAATCAAATTAGGCCCTAAAGGCATCATTATCATAAAATCCATGATATTTACAAAATTGATTGAGGCCAATGTAAACAACATGATTCTTTCTGTTTTTGTCATTTATTCTGCCTAGCCTAAAGCTGCTAGAACTTAGCTTTAAATTCAGTTGCTAAAATTACTTGGTACCAAAACCTTGCATTTTTATTTTGGTCAATTTGCGTTTGGTATCTAGCGAAAAATCGCTATCCATCATCCATTGGTAATAACCTGGCTCATTTTTAAAAACATAGCTAACCATTTTACCTTTGTGTTTTCCAAAATTAAATACTTCTTGACCTTTATCGTTCAGTACAATTCTTCCGGCCAAATCTACCAAATTTGATTGTCCACTTATTTTATGTAACGATTCCATATCGTTCCCAATTTCTTTATAACGCTCAATTTGAGCTTTTAACACTTCGTAAGTAGCAATAGTATCAGCTTCAGCACTATGCGCATTTTCTAAAGTTTTATCGCAATAAAATTTGTAGGCCGCGCTTAATGTTCGTTGCTCCATTTGATGAAAAATACGTTGTACATCCACAAATTTGCGTCCTTCAGTTTCAAACTCCACATTTGCTCTTAGCATTTCTTCTACCAGCATTGGAAAATCAAATTTATTAGAATTAAATCCACCAAAATCGCAGCCTTTAAAATATTCGGCATATTCTTTTGCTTTTTCGGCAAAGGTTGGTTTATCAGCTACATCTTCATCAAAAATACCATGTATGGCAGATGCTTCAGCAGGAATTGGCATTGTTGGATTAAATCGTTGAGTTCTTACCTCTTCTTTACCATCTACATCAATTTTTATTGTAGCCATTTCAATAATTCTATCTGTAGAAATGCTTATTCCAGTAGTTTCCAAATCAAAAATTACCAACGGACGTTTTAAATTCAATATCATATATTTTATAATTATTTAGTAATAAGCTTGTTGATTAGATTTTTTTTATAAATATTAGTAAACAAAAAATGCAAGTTTAAAGCTAAACCTGCATTTTAAATATATAAATTAGTTGAAATAAATTAGTATTCGTCAAAACCACCAATTGGCTCAATAGCAGCATCATCTTCGCCACTATCCGAATCTTTGGAAAAAAAGCCAAATTCATCCGCTTCGTCATCACTAATTTCTCCTCCTGTATCCTCAGTTTTATCTAAATAATTTTTTGTGATTTCATCAAACTCATTATCATCAACCAACCCAAAACGTTGTACTTTATCATATTGCTTTGGTGCTAATCCAACAGATTTGCCAATTCTAGGGTAAGTAAATTTAGGATTTTCTTTTATTTCAATTCCAAACAATTCTAAATGCATAGTCCACATGGCCATAAAATCATAAACGTAAATAATTTTTTGGTGAGGGTCGTTTACAAATTGACTCAATTTAGCAGTTTTCATTTCTGGAATTGGATTTTCCGGATCATCTGTCATATCTTCTAAAGTAATTTCTTGTTCTTTGCGCCAAGTATCATTACTCATGTAAAACGAAGCCAACTGTTTTTCATCAAAACCAATTGATTCTAAAATAATTTTATGAAAATCCAGAAAAGTTTGATTCGATTTAATTTCTATTACGCGATATGAATCTTCGTAATCTTCAAAAGTTAATTTAAATTTATATACTGCCATTAGTGTTTTTTTGCAATGCAAATTTGGGTTATTTTACCACAAATTACAAAATGTATTTTTAGGTTAAAATAAAAAAGAGGTTCACAATAACTTGGAACCTCTTTCTATAATAATAAATAAGTTTAATTATTGTTTTCTAATAAGTCTAAATTCTACTTTTCTATCTAAACCTTCAGTTTGCATTTTGTATTTTCTTACAAAAGGATCTCTTTCACTAAACACTAAAATTCTATCGTCACTGATTTCGAAAATTTTCATTAGTTTACGTTTTACTGCTAAAGCGCGTTTTTCAGCAACATTAAACTGTGTCATATCAGGCTTATTTTCATCAGCATGGCCAATAACAGCTACTGCTACAGTTGTATCGATAGCCATGATTCTAGCAATCTGCTGTAATAGAGGATATTGCTCTACATGTATATCATATTTATTGGGTTCAAAAGTAATTATTGGCAGTCCGTAACCTTCAGATGATAAAGTAATAAAATCTCCTTCAGGAATTGAATCAGAAAACTGCATCACGTCAACAGAAGATTTTCCCTTAAAGTTTTCTGCAGGATAATAAATGCTCAACATTTGATTAAATCCGTATGGATCAGGATCATCAGTATCAGGAATTCCGTCCACATCACTATCTAAAGTAACACCTTTAACATCAACTTTGTAACCCGGCTTGGTAGTTGGCTCCAAATCTAAATAATCTGGAATTCCATCTTTATCGCCATCATTTTTAATAGCTTCGGCCGATTTATTAGCTTTTTTTACTAAATCATCGTAAATAACAGCCATTGGATTGGCCCAATCTAGATGTTGAGTTCTAGTGTTTCCAGTAAAATTGTATCCTACCGAAATATTAAACGAACCAAACATATCAGGAAAGCCTTGGTTTGGGGTCGGATCATAAAGATCATACATGTCTGTTCTTGCTAAATTAACCACACCTTCTAAGCCAATATCAAACATATTATTTAGTTTGTATTTAGCTCCAATTCCAATAGGAATAGTATAATCAACTCCAGCATAGGTTCTGGCGCCTTTATCAGAAATATTTTTATCTCTTACTCCATCACTAAATGTTAAAGTGAATCCTGTAAAAGCATAAAATATTGTATTAGGATTTTTTTTCCTGAAATTCAATCCGCCAAAATTACCCATTATATGAAAACCAACTTGACCAATATTGTTTGCGTAGCCATAATCTTTTTTCAAGCCTTGATTATTTTTACCTGAGTAAGTTCCATATAAACCTTGTAATCTTAACGAAACAATATGTCCAACTGAGTATCTTAATCCTAAACAATAAATTGGATTTAATTGATCTTGATCTATATCAAAAACTGTATAAGTAGAACCAATCCCACCTGCAATGGACCATCTACTATACTTGTTTGAAGTAAGGTTACCATCATTGGCAGCTGGCTTTTCATTTGATTTATTACTAGGCTTAACCACTTGAGCAGAAGTAAACTTAGTAATAAATAAAACCAAGATTATTAGAATATTTCTCATTATAAAATGTGTTTAATTTCAAAATGCTAAATTACAATAAAGGTATAAATGAAAAAGCCCCTTTCGGGGCTTTTATCTACATATTATTGTTTATTGTACAAATAAAACCAAGATTGTGGATCTATCTCTACTCTTGAGCGTCTTAATATTCTCAATGCAGATTTTTTATCATCTGTACTAGTTGTCATTACCCTATAGTATTTAGAACCTACCGATTTGTAAACATTAGCTTTATAACCTTTTTTACGAATAGAATCTCTATACTTCATAGCCAAATCTAGATGACTTAAACCATAGCAACCCACCACAACATTATAAGTATTATCAGGTTCAGTTACAACATCTTTATTTTCAAATGCATCTTTAGTAGGTTTAGGTTCTACTTTTGGTTCTACCTTAGGTTCTACTTTTGGCTCAACCTTTGGTTCTACTTTTGGTTCTACCTTTGGCTCTACTTTTGGCTCAACCTTAGGTTCTACTTTTGGTTCTACCTTAGGTTCTACTTTTGGTTCTACCTTAGGTTCTACTTTTGGTTCTACCTTAGGTTCTACTTTTGGTTCTACTTTTGGTTCTACCTTAGGTTCTACTTTTGGCTCAACCTTAGGTTCTACTTTTGGTTCTACCTTAGGTTCCACTTTTGGTTCAACCTTTGGCTCTTCTACCACAACTTTAGGCTTATCAATAACTGGAATTCTATCTATTGGAACTTCTTTTGGTTGGTTAGAATAATTATAACCACTGTAACTCCAATCAATTAATTCTCTATTCTTTTTAGCCGCAAATTTATAAGAAATACCAGCATTAATGTAAAAATGATGATTCGAATAATCTTTATCTGCCGCTCCATCCATCCACTTTGATTGATTGTAATTAAAGTCAACACCTGATAAAAAGTCCCAACTTGAATTTAAATGCTTTCTGGCTTGAAAACCAACTACTAAGTTTTGAGTACCTTCATTATAAGAAAAATCATTTGAGGTATTATTTGCGTAAGTGTTTGTGCAATTATAAAACAAATACCCTCCTCCAACAACAGCATAATAATTCCACTTATTTAAAAGCGTAGGTTCACTAGTTAACCTTCTTAAGTTGAATAATCCCCTTAAGGTAACTTGGTTCAAAGTATTAGTGTAATCTTTAATAAAATTTGCCCCAATCCTATTACCAGATTCAGCAAACGGTAAATCTTGGCTGCCTGAAAACTGACCTAAATGGTAAGCGGCTTGTAATGAGAAAAATGGAGAGAAAGAATACCTTATTCCTACACCGCCCATAGCTGTTGGTTTATAGCCAATAGGCGAAAACATAATAGGTAAGCCAGCGTTTAAATCAACACTCCAATGCGCAAAATCGCGTTTAGGCATATCTTGCAAATCAATGTTTTTAAAAGCCCAATCAGCTAGGTTTTTATTATCCTTTGCGCCAATTTTGTATGATAACCCTATTGATGTATTCAAATAAGTATCTAATTTTTTATCTGCATAAGCGCCATCTAACCAATAACTTTCAACAAAATTATATTCACTAGACAATAAAAGATCCATCGAAGAGTTAATATAATATCTTAAACCTAAACCGAATTGGTAGTTTCTCATTGGTCTATCCCCAAACTCGGACATGGCTGAACTAGTACCATCAATATAAGAAGTTTTCAGTTTCCAAAACTGTAAACCAGCACCAAAAACTGCATATGGCATAAAACGGTTTGTAGTTTTAGTCAAACCAAGTACATCACTTAAATTATATTGAGCATATCCACTAATACTGTAAAAACCATTTCTATAAGTGACAATATCTTTAGCGTAGATACCATCTGGCGAAACTGTTCCTAATGCATTTTCGGTTTTACCAAAAAACACTTTTGAATCGAATCTACCCGCAACTGACCAATTTTTATTGATAGAATATCGTAAACCTAATTGATAAATTCCTGTAAGATTTGAATTAACAGAAAAGAAAGTAATTGGTACTCCCATTGATAAATCAGTACTCCATCTCGTAGCATTTTGTGCTAGTATCCTGTGATTTATAAACAATAAACCAAAACAAACCAATAATATTTTTAAATTTTTAATCATAACTTTGCAAAACATCCTTTTATCCAGAACAGTTTAAATTTCTTTGCAAATATAAGTGCTTTTCTTGCAAGATTAATAACTTTAATGGATTAATTAATTATTATTACTATTCAAATCAAACAATTACCAACATCAGTGAATTACAAATTAAAAACCAGTGAACTAGAAAGGCCTAGTGTTTTAGACTATAAAAACAGCCGTAGAAATAGTATTTTCGTTGTTTTGGATAATATTAGAAGTGCTCAAAATGTGGGGTCATTATTTAGAACTTGTGATGCATTTAATGTTGAAAAAATTTTTCTTTGCGGAATAACATCTACACCACCTAACAAAGAAATTTTCAAAACTGCCTTAGGATCAACTGATTCTGTAAATTGGGAATATTATGATAAAACTACAGATTGCATAAATCAACTAAAAAATGACAATTGCATTATAAATAGTGTAGAGCAAACCCAAAACAGTATTAAATTACATAACTACATTCCTGACTTTAATTCTAAAATTGCACTAGTATTTGGTAATGAGGTAGATGGAGTATCTCAAGAAATTATTGATTTATCGCATAATTCTATAGAAATACCCCAATTTGGAACCAAACATTCGCTAAATGTATCGGTAGCAGCTGGTATAACTATTTGGGATATTGTTAGTAAAATTCTTAACCACAAAGCTTAATAAAAAATATTCTAACTAATCAAATATTGACTAATTGCATATAATATTGCAAAACAAATAAATATGAAAAAAGATAACCTAAAACGCAGTTTAAAATACAAAATAAAAAGATTGATTAACTTCTTTCTGAAAGGATTATTGGTTTGCCTACCTGTAACTTTAACTTATTATGTTGTTTCCCAAATTGTAATTTCAATTGATGCGTTTATTCCGATTAATGTTCCAGGAATTGGGTTTATAATTGTATTGGCCGGTGTTACTTTTATTGGTTGGTTTGGTTCTAGCATTATTTCCAAACCATTATTTAATCTATTAGATGATTTTTTATCGAGCCTACCTTTCATAAAAATTATTTACACTTCGGTTAAAGATTTAATGGAAGCATTTGTAGGTGAAAAGAAAAAATTTTCGAAGCCTGTAATAGTAGAACTTAGTGAAGGAGTGTACAAACCTGGCTTTATAACACAAGACGATTTATTTGAGATTCATTTACCAGGATTGGTTTGCGTTTATTTTCCTCATTCCTACGCCTTTAGTGGTAATTTGTTTTTTGTAGAAAAAAATAAAATTAAACCTTACGAAGGCAACTCAACAGACTTTATGAAATTTATAGTTAGTGGTGGGGTTACTGAAATTGGAAACTAACATAACAATATCGAATAAATTAATTAGTTTTTTCAACCTTATTAGGTACAAAAACATATTAATTATTACTGTTACACAGCTATTTAGCTACTACTTTTTATCTGAATCTATTTCCTTAGAAGACCTATTTTCTGACAGGTTTGTACTATTAATAAGTGCCACTTTTTTATCGGCAGCAGCTGGCTATATAATTAACGACTATATGGATGTAAAATTAGATATGGTTAATAAACCCAATGCAGTTATAATTGGAAAAATTATTAGCAGACGTTGGGCCATTTTTTTGCATTCAATATTTAATATACTCGCTGTTACTTTAGCTTGGTTAATTTCCTACAAAGTAGCTTTTTTAGTATTTACTTGCTCCTTGCTGTTATGGATGTATTCACAATATTTTAAAAAAAGTTATTTATTAGGAAATTTATTGGTTGCAGTAATGACGGCATCAACCATATTTATATTAATTCCTTTTGATGAAAGAACAAACGTATTAGGTTGCCTTTCTTACGCCATTTTTGCGTTTTTCAGCAATTTGATTAGAGAAATAATAAAAGATACTGAAGATATAAGAGGCGATTCAAAGTTTAATGCCAATACATTACCCATAAAATTAGGCATCAGAAAAACAAAATCTATCTTACTTTACTTACAATCCTTGTTTACTTTATCGTGTTTTGGTTTTATATTTTTGTTTCCATCCATGAGTAATTGCAATAAAATAACCTTTGTTAAGTTCTTATTCTATATAGTATTTTTGGTAATTATTCCATCTATTTATGCTTTGTATTTACTTTGGAATGCAGACACAAAAAAGCACTTCACTAAACTTAGTTTTTGGTCTAAATTGATAATGATTTTTGGTATATTTAGTATGATTTTCTGGAGATTAGGTTAAAAACTTTCATTTAACATTTTTATTCTTGACTAAACTCATCCAACAAAACAAAAGGTGTAGTTGTATAAATGCTTACCAAAACTATTTTTGTAACAATAATTATTTTTAAATGCCAATATTAATATTCTTCTTAGCTCACTGGTACCTTTCATTGTTTTCACAAACTTTTTATTTACACCGCTATTCAGCCCATAAAATGTTTACAATGAATAAGTTTTGGGAAAAATTCTTTTATTTATTTACTTATATAACTCAAGGAGCATCCTATCTAACACCTAGACCTTACGCTATTATGCACAGAATGCATCATGCATTCAGCGATACCGAAAAAGATCCTCATTCACCTCATTTTTTTAAAGAAGTAGTAAGTATGATGAAATATACTTATAAAATTTTTAGTGGTATACACACCAATAAATTTAAATTTGACACCAAGTTTGATCGTAATTTTCCTGAGTGGAAATCAATTGACTGGTTAGCAAATACTTGGATTAGTAGAATTTTATTTGGAACAGGTTATGTTTTGTTTTATGTTTATTTTGCTACTAGCTGGTGGATGTATTTATTATTACCGATTCATTTTTTGATGGGTCCAGTGCATGGAGCTATAGTTAATTGGGCTGGCCATAAATATGGGTACCGAAATTTTAATGAAAATGATCATTCAAAAAATACACTCATTATTGATTTCTTGATGCTTGGCGAATTGTTTCAAAACAACCATCACCACGCAGGAGCAAGACCAAACTTTGCCGCTAAATGGTGGGAAATTGACCCAGTTTATCCAATAATTATTATTTTAGATAAAATTAGAATTATTAAATTAGCAAAAAGTAACTAATTATTATTTTACTGCTGTATGTTATTGATAAAAAACTAGGCTTTTAAGCCTAGTTTTTCATTTACAAGTTTGAGTATTAAATCTAGTTGCTCTTGATGATTAATATTGCTATTATCAATTTCAATAGCATCATCTGCTTTCATTAATGGAGAATCTTCTCTATGTGAATCAATATAATCGCGTTTGGTAAGATTTGCCAATACCTCTTCAAAAGTGGTTTCTTTACCTTTTTCCTTTAGTTCATCAAACCTACGTTGAGCGCGTACGTTTGGATCGGCAGTAATAAAAAGTTTAAGCTCAGCATCAGGAAAAACAACAGTTCCAATATCTCTGCCATCCATAATAATTGCACGTTCTTTACCTAAAACTTGTTGTTGTTTTACTAAAAAACGCCTCACCTCGCTAATAGAACTTACATCGCTCACAAAACCTGCCACACGTGGATTTACTCTAATTTCATTTTCTATATTTTCATCATTTAAAAATGTTTCTTGAGCTTGGGTTTGCATGTTAATTTTAAACGTAATATGAATATTGTCTAACGCTTTCATAACTTGGTCTATATTTTTAAAATCAACCTTGTTTTGAATAAAATACAGCGTTACAGCCCTATACATTGCACCAGTATCAACATATTTATAAGTTAAAATTTTTGATAATTCTTTGGCAATGGTGCTTTTTCCGCACGAAGAATAACCATCAATAGCAATTACTATAGCTTTCATTAATTTTTCTTTTTATAAAACTCTTGCAAGTTAGTAATTATTGAGAAATGATTAGTAGCGTTTCCTGAATAAATTGATGAAGAGCCATAAGAAAATCTAAACTTTCGAACTTTTAAACCAAAACCCCAACTAAAACCAGCCCACGATCGGGCATCGGGCAATGCTAACTCTCGTCTGCGAAGGTCATTATATCCAAATCTTAATTGAAAACCTTGTCCAAATACCAATTCGGTATTAATTATCAAATGGCTCATAATATAATTAATGGAAGTAAAATCTTCTTCAATTGGCAACCCAGTAGATAAATCAATATTTCTGTTGTTTTTAGCACTGTTTTGATATAATAAACCTCCTATTTTTTGTAAATCATGAGCTATTATAGAAATGCGAAGTGGATTATGAGCAAATTTTTTGCTGTAACCTATTTGAAAGTTTAAAGGGTACATTTCTCTTTCGGAACCTGTGTAAGTAGAAATTTCATACCCTAAATTATTAATTACCGCAGTAAAAACTGCTAAACTATCTTTACTTCTGTAACTTGCAGCCACATCGGCAGCCATTCCTGTGCTGGTATATGATTCAATAACAGAATAGACAAACTTAGCGGTAGCTCCAATATTCCATTTATTCATAATTCTTGAAGTTGATAAATGAATGGCAAAATCGTTAGCTGCAAAACTTCCAAGATTAGTATTATCTATATCCTTTCTATCAAAACTACCATAATTTATGTACTGAACGCCAACCATTAAAGGACCTGCTTTTTTAGTATTAAAAGCATAACCAAAATAACCCATTCCAATATTTGCTAAGTAATTTTGATAATTTAAACTGAGCTGTTTATCCATATTGGCAGTTAAAAGCGATGGATTACTTATAACTAAACTTGCATCATTATCGTGCGTGGCAATGGCACTTCCCCCCAAAGCAGCTATACGAGCGTTTGAATAATTATTTAAAAATCCATAGGGTTTGTTTCCCCCAAGTTGCGCCTTTGCCGACAAAGAAATTAGCAGACATAAAATAAAAATATTTTTCATTGATTATTAGTTTCAGTAATTTGAAGTTTAATTATTAAGCTAAAAAAGCATCTTACATATTTACTTAATTTATTTAAACTACTACAACGATACAAATTCTAAATTATTGTTACAATACTTAAATTTATTAAGCCTAAAATAACTTTTTATGGCGAAAAACATATATTTCAATTTACAATTACTTAACATTGCAATATTGTAACGAAAAATTACTTTCGCACTAAAATTAAAACAAAAAATTATGTTTGGATTAGACCCCACCTTAACATTTCTGCTAATTGCATGTTTATTAGCTGCTTGTGCATTTGAATTTATAAATGGATTTCACGATACAGCAAATGCCGTGGCAACAGTTATTTACACCAATTCGTTAAAACCTTGGGTTGCAGTAATTTGGAGTGGAATTTGGAATAGTGTTGGTGTATTTGCAGGGGGTATTACGGTTGCAATGGGTATTAGTTATTTATTGCCTGTAGAGGTTTTAGCCGATCAAAACGTTTATCATAGTGTTGCATTAATTATGTCATTATTATTAACTGCAATTGTATGGAATTTAGGTACTTGGTATTTTGGCATTCCGTGTTCAAGTTCACATACTTTGGTTGGTAGTATATTAGGTGTTGGTTTAGCTTACTCATTTATTGCTGAAAAAAGCGGCAATTATGTAAATTGGAGTAAAGCGGGAGATATAGGTTTAAGTTTATTAGTGTCACCACTTGTCGGTTTTAGTTTGTCAATATTGATAATGTATATCCTACGAGTAAGTGTTAAAAATAAATCAATATTTAAGGCTCCAAAAACTAATGATCCACCCCCATTTTGGATTAGAATGATTTTATTGTTAACTTGTACTGGGGTGAGTTACAGTCATGGTAGTAATGATGGACAAAAAGGTGTAGGGTTAGTAATGTTAATTTTAATTGCTTTGGTTCCAGGATATTTTGCATTAAATGCAAATGTGAATTTAACTAAAGTGAAAACAGAAATAGCTGCTGTTGACTCAGTTTTATATAAAACAATTAATACTTCTTTAGCTAAAGATGATAGCCTAGAATTAGCAAAATTAATTACCATTTCTACCAAAGTATCTACAATAATTAATTCAAAACCTTTTGATAGTTTGGATGTAAAACAAAAATTTGACGTGCGTCAAGGTGTTATTAAATTAGGTAAAGAAGTAGAAAAACTAAGAAAAAGCAAAACGATAGCTTTAAGCGAAGCCGATAAAAATACTTTAAAAACATCAATTACGGGAGTTAAAGATATTACTGAATATTCACCAAAATGGGTAATATTTATGATCTCGATTTCATTAGGTTTAGGAACCATGGTAGGCTGGAAACGAATTGTAAAGACAATTGGTGAAAAAATAGGTAAACAACACTTGAATTATGCTCAAGGTGCTGCAAGTGAATTAGTAGCTGCTAGCACTATTGGTTTAGCTACAGCATTTGGATTACCTGTTAGTACTACTCAGGTATTATCATCAGGAATTGCAGGAAGCATGGTTGCTAGTAAAGGCGTAAAAAACTTACAAGGTGGAACTATTAAAAATATTGCTATTGCTTGGGTATTAACTTTACCTGTAACTATATTATTATCAGGAATATTATTCCTATTATTTAGAGCAATGGCAGGATAACAAATACATTACTTTTATAAAAGCCCAACATTTACAGGTTGGGCTTTTTTTATGCCATTTTTCATCAAAATGTATCAAAAAAGATGCATTCTAACCTTCCTTAAAAAGTATTTATTTATTAATTTCATAACATTTAATTTACGTTATTTGCCGAAAATTTTATATATGACAATAAAAATAACCTTTTTCATTTTCCTTTTTTTTCCACTATTATTGGTTGCTCAAACAGATACCAAGCAGGATAAAACACTTGACTTAAAACCTAATTCTGCAAACGATAAAAAATGGTATGAATCAATATCAATTAGAGGATATACTCAAATAAGGTATAATAGAATATTGGAAACAAACCCAAGATTAAATTGCGAGCAATGCGACAGATCATGGGGAGACAATGGCGGTTTTTTTATTAGACGATTACGTTTTATTTTTTTTGGACAAATAAATAAAAGAGTTTATTTTTATATTCAACCTGACTTTGCAAGTAGTCCAAGTTCTGATAGACTGCACTTTGGTCAAATCAGAGATGCTTATTTTGACCTAGGTTTAGATGATAAAAACGAGTTCAGATTTAGAATAGGACAAAGTAAGGTTCCATTTGGTTTCGAGAATATGCAATCAAGCCAAAATAGATTAGCTTTAGATAGAAATGATGCTTTAAATAGTGCAGTTTCCAATGAAAGGGATTTAGGTATTTTCTTTTATTGGGCACCTCAAAAAGTTAGAGAATTATTTGCTGATTTAGTAAAAAGTGGACTAAAAGGAAGCGGAGATTATGGAGTCTTTGCTTTAGGAGCTTTTAATGGCCAAACCGCAAACAATCCTGAATTAAATAACAACCAACATTTTGTAACAAGATTTTCTTATCCATTCAAAATCAAGAATCAAATAATTGAAGCTGGAATTCAAGGATATACTGGTAAATTTGTTTTAACGAAGGCAAATTTAAGTACAGGAGTTAAGGCGGCTACTGATTTAAACTACTTAGATGAAAGATTAGCAGCATCATTTATTCTTTATCCTAAACCTTTTGGAATACAAGCTGAATACAATATAGGACAAGGACCGCAGTTTAATAAGATAACCGATTCAATAGAACTGAAAGATTTAAAGGGTGGTTATATTTTATTCAATTATCAGCTAAATTTTAAAAAGCACTTAATCATTCCTTTTACACGTTACCAATACTATCAAGGGGGTAAAAAACATGAAAAAGATGCGCGAAGCTACGAAGTTGATGAGTATGAGTTAGGTATAGAATGGCAACCTTCTAAACAATTTGAGTTGGTATGCATGTACACCATTTCTGAAAGAAGATTTGAAGATTTTGCAAAACAAAATAATTTTCAAGCAGGAAAATTATTACGAATTCAAGCTCAAATAAACTTTTAAACTACAACATTTTTTTCACTGAGAGAAAGGGACTTTTTTACACGAAAAAGTTCCTTTTTTTATATGTGCCTATTTCATTGATGAGTACAACTTTTTTCACAAAAACAAGTATAAAATAAACGCCTTGATTACTTGTTGAAAACTAAAAACATCATTACTTGCAAGCCTTGTAAATACAGACTTTACAAGTGATATTAACAATCCTGTTACTAACTTTTTGAAACATACTTAAAGCCATCAATGTATTATTGTAGGAAGCTAAATAATGAAAAACTGTTGACAGGATTTATTTTGAATAGTAAATCGTCCATTTCAAAATTTTAGCTAGAATTATTAAATAATTTTTATTAGCGGAAAAAGAACAAAAAAATGCAAAATCAAGACGAGTTATTATTGAGAGAAAACAAAGACCGATTTGTTATTCTACCCATTAATTATCCAAAAGTTTGGGAAATGTATAAAAAACATGAAGCTAGCTTTTGGACTGCAGAGGAGATTGATTTAAGTGATGACATAAAAGATTGGAACAAACTTAATGATGGTGAGCGTCATTTTATTTCTCATATTTTGGCATTTTTTGCTGCTAGCGATGGTATAGTTAACGAAAACTTAGCAGTTAACTTTATGAGCGAAGTTCAATTACCTGAGGCAAGGTGTTACTATGGTTTCCAAATAATGATGGAAAATATTCATAGTGAAACTTATGCGCTTTTAATTGATACTTACATTAAAGACCCAAAAGAAAAAGACAGATTATTTCATGCTATTGATACTGTTCCTGCTGTTAAAAAGAAAGCAGAATGGGCTTTACGTTGGATTAGCAATGGAACATTTGCACAGCGTTTAGTAGCGTTTGCAGCGGTAGAAGGTATATTCTTTAGTGGTAGTTTTTGTTCTATTTTTTGGATGAAAAAACGTGGACTAATGCCTGGTTTAACTTTTAGTAATGAGTTAATTAGCCGCGATGAAGGAATGCATTGCGAATTTGCTTGCTTAATGTACAGCATGTTAAGCAATAAATTACCTCAAGATGAAGTTCATACCATTATTAGAGATGCTGTAAGTATTGAGAAAGAGTTTGTATCGGAAGCATTACCAGTTGATTTAATTGGAATGAACGCCAAACTAATGCAGCAATACATTGAATTTGTGGCAGATAGATGGTTGGCTGAATTAGGATACTCAAAAATATATAACGCTACCAATCCATTTGATTTTATGGAAATGATATCGTTACAAGGAAAAACCAACTTTTTTGAAAAACGCGTTGGCGATTACCAAAAGGCAGGTGTAATGGGCGGAAAAGAAGGACACGCTTTTTCACTAGAAGAGGACTTTTAAAAATTGTTGAACTGTGATTTAGGATTTTTGATTTGGAAATTAGTAATAAATTAGCCTTACAATCAAGAACTAAATTGTTCAATATAGCTGTAATTAAAGCATGTGATAGTTTGCCAAAAACTGCTGCAGGCTTTGAGTTGGCAAAACAATTAATAAGAGCAGCTGGGTCGGTAGGTGCAAACTACAGGGCTAGTTCAAGGGCAAAATCTACAGCAGATTTCATTTATAAATTAGAAATTATAATTGAAGAAGCTGATGAATCTATGTATTGGTTAGAAATTTTAGAAGAGTTAAAACTTTTAGATAAAACTATTACTCAACCTTTAATAAAAGAAGCAAATGAATTGGTAAGCATTTTTGTAGCTTCAGTTAAAACAGTAAAACAAAAGAAACAATGATTTTTTGATCTGAGATTTCTGTATTGATGTTCATATAAAATGTACAAATCATAACTAAAAATCAAAAGTCAAAAATCCTAAATCATAATTAATAAGATGTTTGTAATAAAAAGAAACGGCAAAAGAGAGAGCGTTAAATTTGACAAAGTAACGGCTAGAATTGAAAAGCTTAGTTATAGTTTAAGTCCATTAATTGATCCAATTGATGTGGCTAAAAAAGTAGTGGAAGGAATTTACGATGGAGTTCCAACTACTGAGTTAGATAATTTAGCTGCGGAAACTGCTGCCTCATTAACCACCAAACATCCTGATTATGCTTTATTGGCTAGTAGAATTGCTGTAAGTAATTTACACAAAAATACCATTAAATCATTTTCAGAAACAATGGAATTGCTTTATAACTATACCGATAAAGGTACTGGAAAAAGAACACCATTAATAGCTGAAGATGTTTACGAAATAATTGTAAAAAATGCCGAATTGCTCGACAGTACTATTATTTACGATAGAGATTTTGCTTTTGATTATTTTGGTTTTAAAACCATTGAAAAATCGTACTTATTCCGCATAGATGGAAAAGTGGCTGAACGCCCTCAACACATGTACATGCGCGTGGCTTTGGGAATACACAAAGATGATATTAACAGTGTAATAGAAACTTACAATTTAATGAGTGAGCGTTGGTTTACACACGCTACTCCTACTCTATTTAATGCTGGTACTCCAAAACCACAAATGAGTAGCTGTTTTCTTTTAACCATGAAAGAAGATAGCATTGATGGTATTTACGATACGTTAAAACAAACTGCTAAAATTTCGCAAAGTGCTGGTGGAATTGGTTTAGCTATTCATAATGTGCGCGCCACAGGAAGTTATATTGGCGGTACTAATGGTACAAGTAACGGAATCATTCCAATGTTACGTGTATTTAACGATACAGCTCGTTATGTTGATCAAGGAGGAGGAAAGCGTAAAGGTGCATTTGCTATTTATTTAGAGCCTTGGCACGCTGATATTTTTGGATTTTTAGATTTACGTAAAAACCATGGTAAAGAAGAAATGCGTGCAAGAGATTTGTTTTACGCATTATGGATTTGCGATTTATTTATGAAACGTGTAGAAGAAAATGGCGAATGGAGCCTTTTCTGCCCTAACGAAGCACCAGGATTAAGCGAATGCTGGGGCGATGAATTTGAGGCATTATACACCAAGTATGAGGCCGAAGGTAAAGCACGTCAAACTATTAAAGCACAAGATTTATGGTTTGCTATTATGGAATCGCAAATTGAAACAGGTACACCATACATGCTTTATAAAGATGCTGCCAACCGCAAAAGCAATCAACAAAACTTAGGTACCATAAAAAGCAGTAACTTATGTACTGAAATTATGGAATATACTAGCCCTGATGAAGTAGCTGTTTGTAATCTAGCTTCTTTAGCTTTACCACGTTTTGTTATTGAAAGTAAATTTGATCACAAAAAATTGTACGAAGTAACTTACCAAGCTACTATCAACCTAAATAAAATTATAGATAACAACTACTACCCAGTAGATGAGGCTAAAAACTCAAATATGCGTCACCGCCCAATTGGCTTAGGTGTACAAGGTTTGGCTGATGTATTTATTTTATTGCGTATGCCTTTTGAAAGCGATTCAGCTAAGCAATTAAACAAAGATATTTTTGAAACTATATACTTTGCGGCTTTAACTGCGAGTAAAGATTTAGCTAAAAAAGAAGGCGCTTACGAAACATTTAAAGGTTCACCTGTATCAAAAGGTATTTTCCAATTCGATATGTGGGGCGTTAGTCCATCTGAAAACTGGAATTGGTCAGCTTTAAAAGAAGAAGTTATAACACATGGTGTGCGTAATTCATTACTAGTTGCGCCAATGCCAACGGCTTCTACTTCACAAATTTTAGGTAATAATGAGTGCTTTGAGCCTTACACTTCTAACATTTACACCCGCAGGGTATTAAGTGGTGAGTTTGTGGTAGTTAACAAACATTTATTAAAAGATTTAGTTCAATTAGGTTTGTGGACCAACGACATGAAAAATAAAATCATTGCGGCTAATGGTTCAGTTCAAAACATAGTTGGAATTCCTGATAATGTTAAAGAATTATACAAAACAGTTTGGGAAATTAAACAACGTAATTTAATTGATATGGCTGCTGATAGAGGTGCCTTTATTTGCCAATCGCAATCGTTAAATTTATTTGTTGATAGCCCTAGTAGTTCAAAACTAACTTCAATGCATTTTTATGCTTGGAAAAAAGGTTTAAAAACTGGTATGTATTACTTACGCTCGCAAGCTGCTACACAAGCAGTTCAGTTCACCATTGAAAAACAAGGCAATAACGATATGGAGCCAATGGTTCCGGTAATTGAAAACACGCCAATTGTAAACACAACCATACCTACAGGAAACAAAATAGATGATATTACAACCGACTTTACAGGACAAGTTTGTACCATGGAAGAAGGTTGCGTAACTTGCAGTAGTTAATAAACTTTATGTTTTTCTAATTTTTAAATGCCATTGCTAAGTAATACTTTTCAATGGCATTTTTATTACACCAAGTTTTTGTGAAAGAATTGTGAGACTATAATAAAACTATTTAGCAATTGAACAATTCAACAAATAAGCTATTTTTGAAAAGTTGATACCTCAAGCCAAAATAGACGAAATAATTCAAGCTGCCAATATTGAACAAGTAATTGGCGATTATGTGCGTTTAAAACGCAGAGGCGCCAACTTAACTGGGCTTTGCCCTTTCCATTCCGAAAAATCTCCCTCTTTTTCAGTAAGTCCAGCTAAAGGTATTTTTAAATGTTTTGGTTGCGGCAAAGCCGGCAATGTGGTAAATTTTGTAATGGAACACGATAGCTTAGGCTACATTCCTGCTTTAAAACATTTAGCCGAAAAATTTAATGTAGAATGGCCACAGCAAGAGTTTGTAAATTTAGATGAAGAGCGCAAACAACGCGATGAAAAGGAAAGTTTACAAATATTAAATAATTGGGCTAACGACTATTTTCAGGATATTTTATGGCAAAATGAAACAGGTCAAGCTGTTGGGTTAAGCTATTTTGAAAACCGTGGTTTTAGACACGATACCATCAAAAAATTTAACCTTGGTTTTAGTTTAGATAGTTGGTCGGCCTTTTTTGATAAAGCAGTAGCCAATCAATTTAGCGAAGAACTTTTATTTAGCTCGGGCTTAGTTAAACATAAGGAAGATGGTAAAAAATTTGATGCTTATCGTGGTCGTGTTATATTTCCAATTCATAATTTAAATGGAAAAGTAATTGCCTTTGCAGGTAGGTATTTAAAAAAAGAACCCAATAGCCCAAAGTATGTAAACTCGCCCGAAACCATACTTTACCATAAAAGCAACGAGTTATACGGCTTGTATTTTGCTAAAAACGAAATTCGTAAGCAAGATTCCGTTTATTTAGTAGAAGGTTATACTGATGTAATAAGCATGCACCAATCAGGTGTTGAAAATGTGGTTGCATCGAGCGGAACATCGCTTACCGAAGGACAAATAAGGCTTATTAAAAGATTTACCGAAAATGTTACCGTACTTTTTGATGGTGATGCTGCGGGTATAAAAGCCAGTATTAGAGGCATTGACATGCTTTTGGAACAAGGTTTAAATGTTCGTGTTTTAACTTTTCCTGATGGAGACGACCCTGATAGTTACAGCCAAAAAGTAGGCAGCGATGCTTTTAAAGAATATTTAGAAACCAAACGCCAGGATTTTATAGTATTTAAGGTAAATTTATTGCTGAACGATGCTGGAAATGATCCCATTAAAAAGGCAACTGTTACCCGCGATATTGTAGAAAGTATTAGTAAAATTCCTGATAGCATTAAACGTTCGGTATTTGTAAATGAATGCGCTAGGTTAATGAGCATTGATGAACAAGTGCTTTTGGTAGAGTTAAATAAATTGCGCAAGCAGTTTTTAACCGATAAAGATAGAGAACAACAGCAGCAACAAAGAAATGCTGAAAGCCACGACCCTTTTGAAGGTTTTGAGCCTATACCAGAACAAGGTTATGCTGACGATTTACAAGATACTTTAAACGATTCGTCTATTTTTGATGAACAAGAGCGTGATTTGATTCGTTTAATCATCAATTTTGCAGATAGAACCATTGACGAAACAGAAACCGCTGCGGGCTATTTATTAAGGCAATTGCTCGAAAAAGAAATTGAAATTGACCACCCTATAGTTCAATTAATTTTGGAAGAAACTTACCATGTGGTAGAACGTGGCGAAGTGGTAGATGGTAAATTTTTTACTAACCATCAAAACCCATTGATAACAGCTTTAGCGGCCGATATGCTTGCGCGCGAGTACATACTAAGTCCTAATTGGGAAAAGAAAGCCGCAGTAAAAATGGATTCGTTTTTTAAAGATATAAAAGCTGATATAGACTCCGCCATTTTACACTTACAAATTAAGTATATCAATAAATTGATTGTAAAAAATCAAAAGCTTCTAACGCCCGAATTAACCGAAGAAGATTTTGAAATCCATCAGCATATACACATGGATTTGATAAAAAAACGCAGCGAACTCACCAAAAAAATTGGTACTGTTATAGTTAAGTAAGTGCGAAGTTCAGAGTTCGAAGTACTAAGTTTGAAGTTTGATTAATAAAATTCGCAATTAGCTTAGTAGCTTGGCGAAAGGGGCCAGTTCGAGCACAAAACTCAAATAAAAGCAATACAGCTTACACTTCTGCCAAAATATGGTTACCGGAAATTTTACTATCCAACGTATTTTTTGAATTCCTCAGTTTCAACAATATTCTCACCAGGAAAAATTAATGGTAATCCTTCTTGTCGAGCTTTCTTTAAAGAATCGTCAGACCCACAAAAATACCAAGCATCTTGTCCTGTAAGCCCAATAGCTGGATTAATGCTATAAAACTTTTTGTTAGTATTAAATATAGTTGGAATTTTTTCTAAAATTTGAAAGAAATCATCGGGGAGCCAATCTGTATCAGTGTCTGCAAATATTTGAACAGAATTTTCAAGACTTGAAAGTGTTGCAACGAATCTATTTTCGTCAGGCGAAATTTCTTCATCGATTTTTATGCCAACTTCCGGAATTGTTTTATCTATTATATATTTAATTAATTGTGTTAAGTCTCCTAGACTATAAATACATTCTGTGTCGAATTTGAAATCTACTAAATTGTGCTTTATTGTCAAGTCTTTAATTAATGCTGGAAGATGGTCAATATTCATAATTCGTAATTTATAATTCAACATTCATAATCCAAAATTCGTGATTATCCAGGCACGCGGGCAAGGTGTTTGTCTAAATCTTTAATTTGAGCAACTACTTGTTCGTTTTTAGCTTTGCAATTTTTAGCTCTTCTTAAAAAATCTTTCGAAGCTCTGATATCGCGTTTGTTCATGTAAATTTGAACCATACCCAATAAAGCCATAGCTTGACTTTCGTTGTCTAACGAACCTTTTAAAGCTTCTCTCATGTATTTTTCGCCTTCCTTAAAGTTTCCTTTTTGTAAAGCCATCATACCTAATTGCACATCGGTTGAGCCTTTATTATCGGCTAATGTGCTGCCAATAGAAGCACTTTTTTTCAATAGTTTTTCGGCAGAATCAAAATCTTTATTTGCCATAGCCAAATTGCCTTTTAAAGTGTAATACGAACTACGAATAGGTTTGAATAATAAATTAGGAAACCAAATAGAATTTAAAATACGTTCAACAGCTTCTACATCACCATTCTCCATAGGGTCTTGGATTAACCGCAGCGGACCAATAAAAAAATGGGTAAAAATAGCAATAACAGCTAAGGTGTAAAATATAATGGCGGCCCAAATATCGCCTAAGCCAGCAAACTGAAGTAAAAGACCAATGATTAACGAGGCTATTCCAGCCCAAAAACGGTATTTGATAAGTAAATTATAAAATTTCATATAATATTTTTTGCGATGCAAATGTATTAAAACCTAGCAAATATTAGCATGTAAGCGAAAAAAATAGCTAAGTTTGTTTTACGTTTATAGCTTTAATAAATTGAAACGAAATACCAATATAAAAAACCAACGACTAGCTTATAACCTAGCAACAACATTTTTATTAATAATAGCAAATTGTATTTTTATAAAATACGCTCATAGGTATGGACCAATTGGAACAATAAGCTCCATTATATTTTTCATTTTCCTATCTCTTTTCATAGGCTGTATAAATATTTCTAAATTTAAAACTATTAATAGAAAAATTGCGGTTGTTGACTACTTAATAAGATTTACTTTATTCTTGTTTTTAACTTGGTTAACCCTATTTATTTTAAAACCGAATTACGATGCTTGGCAACTAAAAAAACATGGTGTTCAAGTTTTAGGAAAAATAAAAAGGCATGATGAAAGAAGATGGAAAGGAACCAGAATGAATCTTTCGGTATTTGAATATGAGTACAATAAGCAAACCTATACTCAACAAATAAATGACCCAATAGGATATTACTTACTAGATGATGAAATAATTTTAAACATATCGAAAAAAGACCCAGAAATTTTTGAGATATTAGGAAAAAGCTATGGTGAAGTAAAATAACATTTTGGGCTATGCAGATATAATATCATTAAAGTTGATGCAATTATCCAACTTATGAAAAATATACTAAATTAAAATATTAGCAGTTTAAAATCAACTACAAATACTTTATTGTAATTGATTAATAATTAATAATCCGAAACATCTAGAAATCATTAGAAAATAAATAAAATCAATGTTATGAAATTGAATGAAAATACCTTTTTTTATAGTATAGCAATAATTTTAATCTCTATTATTATATGCAAAGCAATTATTGATAAAGTATCAAAACATAAAGAAGGAATTGAGCCTTTGCATCAAGGAAATGTTCAAATCAATTCCTTTAAAATTAGTCAATGTATTACGAATTGCACAGAAAAGGGAAAATTATCTCAATTAGAAATTATTAAAGACACACTACATTTAAGCTTTTCTCATTGGTTTAATTGTGCAGGAGTTGCAGAAATTAATGCTAATTTACAAAATGATACACTATTTATTGAAACTCGAGGAGGTGCATTTATAGAAAATATAGACGAAGATACTTTACGAATTTATAGGAATGCTGATTGTGATTGCCTTTTTAATTTAAGTTGTAAGATAACTAGATTAACAAAAAAACCTTCGGTTATTAGGATAAATGACGAGGAGATAGAAAACTATTTAGGACCTTTAGCAGCTAATTAAACCTGAAAAGTTAATTATGCAATAAACCAATTGGAATACTAATTGAAATGTTAAAGCTATGTCGTCCAATATTTTTTATCTCATTTTCAGTGTTTACTGGTAAATAAAAACTGTAACCAAGATTTAAAACATTGAAATAAGTGAAACCTATTTGAGGAGCAATTCTGAAATCTTGTTCATTATTTCTTATAAAATAATTAGCACTAATTCCTGTATAATAGAATAAGCCATAAAAATTATATGTTAAACTTGGCGTATAACATGATTTATTATCTACAGAAGAGTATGCTAAATCGGTAGAAAAAGCGTGGAAATTTCTTTCAAATTCCCCAAAATCGGTTAAGGCAATTTTGTAACCAGCCTTAATGAAGTTGCTTTGTCCAATTCTATCATATCCAATATTTAAAAATTTTGATTTTTGCCCAAAACAAGAAATGGAAAAAAAGCAAAGGTATATTAACAAACTTATACTTTTAATTCTCAATTTTTCATTATACATTCTCAATTCAAAAAACTAATCCTCTGGTTCTACCTCCACAAAAGTGGTATCAAACTCTTTTTTGTTATTGATTGATTTTTCTAACGAAAGCAATAATGAAGGTAATAGTAACAAGTTCATCAACATACCAAAAATAAGTGATAATGATGTTAATACACCCAAGGCAATAGTTCCTCCAAACGAGCTTGCCGCAAATATGATGAATCCACCAAAAAGTGCAACAGCTGTGTAAATAATACTTGGTCCAGCTTCGGTTAAACTTTCAGGAATGGCAATGCTCATATCCCAATTATGTTTTTTAAGGCTATGCCTGTATTTAGCCAAGTAATGAATGGTAAAATCAACCACAATTCCATATGCAATACTAAAAATAATAATGGTTGATGGTTTTAACCTGATATGGAAAAAGCCCATAATTCCTAAAGTAACAATTAAAGGAATAATATTTGGCAATAACGAAATCAGCATCATGCGCCATGAAGCAAATAAAAATATCATCATAAACGAATTAAGTAACAATGCCCAAAACACAGAACTCAATAAGTTATTGATTAAATAATCGTTTCCTTTTAAAAATATAGCACTGGTTCCAGTAAGTTTTACCGAGTATTTATCTTTATCAAAAATAGAATCTACCTTTTGTTGTACCATTTGGTGTATGCGTTTAATATCGGTTGAACCAACATCGGCCATTTGAATGCTAACCCTAGCCGTTTGGAAAGTGCTATCCACCATCGATTTTAACAAATTAGGTTTACCTGCTTGTTGTTTGGGTAAATAATTTACAATTTCGCTAATGGCCAAAACATCAGGCAATTGGTAATAACGCACATCGCCATTATTCATTCCTTGGTTGGCAAATTTCAAGAAATCAACTACAGAAGTAGCTTTGCTAAACTCAGGAATTTTGGCCAATTCTTTTTCTAATCTATTAATTTTTTGAAGCGTAGCATAATCCTTAATGCCATTTGGTCGTTTGGTATCTATGGCTATTTCGTAAGGCAAAATACCTTTCAAGTTCTTTTCAAAAAACTTCAAATCTTTGTACACCTTATTTTCTTCGGGCATATCATCTACCACATAACCAGTTCCATCCACCATTAAAGCACCGCCAACACTGGCCAACACCAATAAAATAGTTGAAATATAAATGGCTTTACGTTTGTTATAAACCAAGTAATTACAAAACTCTAATACTTTATTTAAACGCTTTGCTTCTAAATGTTTGGTATGTTTAACTTTTGGAGGAGGTAAATAACTGTAAACTATTGGAATAAACACCAAACTGATTACATAAATTAGCATGATATTGATGCCAGAAACAACCGAAAATTGGTCTAATACGGCACTTCCTGAAAAACTAAAAACGCAAAAACCAATGGCTGTGGTAATATTGGTTAAAAATAACGCTAAACCATTTTTAGCAATTAACTCTTTAATGGCCTTTATTTTATCGTTATGTTTTAAAAACTCTTGATGGTACACATTGAGCAAATAAATACAATTTTGCACCCCAACTATTACCATTAAAGGCGGAATAATACCTGTAAGTAAACTAATTTTATAACCAAATAAAGCGATGGTACCAACTGTACAAATTACCCCAACTATTACTACTACTAGTGATAAAATAACAGCACTAATAAACCTAAAGAAAACAAAAATAAAAATGGCAGTTACCAAAATAGATAGGTAAATAAAAATCTTAATTTCATCGGCCACCTTGCTACTCATAACAGTGCGCACGTAAGGCAAACCGGAATAATGCATTTCGCAACCATATTTTTTACCAAATGCGTCAGCAGCTTGTTCTATGCTATTAACCAGCGGAATACGTTCTTTACTATCTAACTTTTCCTTTTTTAAAGTAATAGCTAAAAGCGTAACATTGCTTTCGGGGTTGTATAAAAATCCATTATAAAATTTCAAATCTGCAACTTGGTTTTTAAAACTATCAAGTTGGCTTTGGTTTTCTATTTTACTTTTTAGTAATGGCTGTAAACTAAGCGTTTGTAAGCTATCATTTCGTAAAATGGTTTGAATATTACTTAACGACACTACTTTTTCAATGCCATCAATTCCTTCTATTTGTTTGGTTAAATTACTCCAATCGTTAAAAAAATTGTAATCAAAAATTTTGTCTGATTGCACACCAATCACTAAAACGTTTCCATCTTCGCCAAAAGTGTTTTTAAACTTTATGTAATCAATATAATCGGGGTCATCGGCCGGAATTATCTTAGCAAAATCGTAAGTAAGTTGAACTTTACCAGCATAGTATCCAAAAAATACGGTAGTAATTGCAATGGCTAAAAGACTTTGCCATCTATATTTTAAAATAAAATCAGCTATTTTGCTCCACATAAAACTTGTGCAAAATAAACAAATAATTGAGGCTTACCATTTGATTTCATATAATTGTAAAATAATTATTCAAATTAAACGTTTGAGAAATAGTTTTTATTAATTTGCTCTATAATGATTAAAAGAATTTGCACCGCCTTATACCTACTTTTACCTGTTTTTATTTTAGCTCAACCATCGGGTGGACTTGGAACTTGGCGTGTTCATTTGCCTTATTGGCAAAATAAAACCATTGCTGCTATTGGCAGAACAGTTTATGTTGGTTCATCAAGTTCGGTTTTTTCGTACAATGAAGCTGAAAAAGAATTAGAACGTATTTCAAAAGTTAACGGCCTTTCGGATGTAGAAGTAAAGTTATTGCGCAGCAACCCAAATAATAATTTACTTTTTATAGTTTACGAAAACGGCAACATTGATTTACTTCAAAATGAGTCAATTACAAATATGCCACAAATTTTTCAACGCAATGTAATTGGCAAAAAATCAATTAACGATGTAACCTTTTTTAACGGAAAAGCCTATTTGGCTTGTAGTTTTGGTATTGTAGTAATTGATGTAAACAAAAAACAAATTGTTGATTCGTATCAAAATATTGGCGTTAATGGCAGCAATATTGAAATTTTAGATGTGGCCATTTTAGATAATTTTATTTATGCATCAACCTATAATGGCATTTACAGAGCCAAATTAAATAGCGGCAATTTGAGTGATTTTAACTTTTGGAGTTTAGTTAAATCATCAACCAAAAGTAATAAAATGGAAGCTTATAACGGAATGTTGTATGCCGAAATTGATAGTGTTTTAAACACTTTTAGTAACAACACTTGGACGCCTATTAACGATTCTGATTTAAATAATACACTTGATTTGATTATTAGCAATAACAAGTTAATAGTTACCACAAATTTAAATGTTAGCGAAATTGCTTCAAATAATGTAATAACCAAAACAGGAAAATCGCTTAAAAACTCTGCAGTGCAGCTGCCAAATAACCGATTTGCTTGTGTTGACAATTTTGCAGGAATTCAATTATTTCCTGGTGGAGAATTTAATGGTTCTGATTTTATTTATCCTAACGGACCTTACGACAAAATTGCAACTGATTTTAAATTTATAAATGGAAAACTATATGCTGCAAGTGGCTATGCGGCTTCTTTCAATGAAAGTTTTAGGAATAATGGTTTGTATATTTTAAAGAATAATTTATGGAGTAATACGGGCCAAGGTAATCCCCCCATCACTCCTGATTCTATTAGAGATATTTTAACTATAATTTATGATGATGTAAATGATAAATTATTTGCAGCTTCATACGGTTCGGGTTTGGTTAAATTGGATATGACAGGCCGAGTAGAAGCAGTTTACAATAAAAACAATAGCATTTTGCAAGAGGCATTTACAGGTAGTTGCAGGGTAGCTGGTTTAGCTTTTGATACCGATAAAAACCTTTGGTTTACCAATCATTCAAGCGGGCAACCTATTTGTGTATTAAGAAATGATGGCGTTTTACAATGTTTTTCGGTAGGAAATGTATTTAGTGGAAGCAATTACCTTTCGGCAGTAGCTATTGACGATGAAAATCAAAAATGGATTGCACACACAAGAAGTGGTGGTTTATTGGTTTATAACGATGGGGGCGACATTGCCAATCCAAATAATGATGCTATAAAAGTATTAACTAAGGATATTGGAAATGGCGCTTTGGCTAGTAACCAGGTTAATTGCATTACCAAAGATAAAAGAGGCGAAATGTGGATTGGAACAAGCGAAGGTTTAAGCATATTTAGCAGCCCCGAACTTATTTTTGGTGCTGGCGATGCTTCTTTCGATTCACGTCAAATTGTGATAAAAACTGGTTTGGTTTTCTCTAACTTTTTAGGTGGTGAAAATATTAATTGTATAACTGTAGATGGAGCTAACCGCAAATGGATTGGAACCAACAATGGTGTTTGGCTTGTATCGAGCGATGGATATACTGTAATCCATAATTTTACTACCAAAAACAGCCCGTTACTTGATAATAATGTATTGAGCGTAGGAATTGATAATAATACTGGAGAGGTATTTTTTGGAACACTGAAAGGAATAAACAGTTTTATGGGAGACGCAACCGAAGCTGGACCCAATTTCCAAACGGTGGAAGTATTCCCCAATCCTGTACGTCCTAATTTTACTGGCGATATTTCAATAAAAGGATTGGCAGAAAATGTAAACGTAAAAATTACTGACATAGCAGGAAATTTAGTAGCTGAAACTACTTCAAACGGAGGTTTTGCTACATGGAATGGTAGAAACTTTTCGGGCTCCAGAGTTGCAACTGGCGTTTATTTAATTTTTGCTGCCAATAAAGATGGCTCTAAATCGGTAGTCGGTAAAGTTGCTTTTATTAATTAGTTCCTAGTACCTAGTTTTTAGTACTTAGTTAATTTATTGCACATCACTCACATTTTATTGCTAAATAATTGTTTCCAAAAAATCGGGCATAATGCTCAATCCAAAAAGTGCATAATCGTATTTTACAGGATCGTTTTTATCGAATTTTCTGAGGTTTTCGGTTAATTCCTCAACTGCTTTCCAATCGCTTTGCGTGCGGCTGAGCAATCCTAATTTTTGAGCAGTTCGTTGCACATGTAAGTCTAATGGCATCATTAATTGACTTGGTTTTATTTGTTGCCAAATGCCAAAATCTACCCCATTATTATCGTTTCTTACCATCCACCTTAAATACATACACAGTCTTTTACAAGCCGAGTTCTGTAATGGCGAAGCAATATGTTTCATGGTTCGTTGAGGCACATCGGGTAACGAAAAAAATAAATATCTAAAACCATTCAAAGCATTTTCAATGGTTTTATCCTTTGGTTTTAAATGTATGGAAAAAGCTGTTTCTAAACTTTGGTGATTGCTGTACCAATATTTTAAAAATGAAACGAAATAAAGTAAATCAGTATCATTAAAAGTGCGGTGCTTAAAGCCAAGCAATTTCTTCAAATCTTTATCGGCATGATTTACAACAAATTGATGCGGAGCATTATCCATTCTTGCCAATAAATCAGTACATTTATTAATGATTGTATTGCGTTGTCCCCAAGCAAAAACAGCAGCAAACAATCCTGCAATTTCAATATCTTGTTTTTTAGTAAATAAATGTGGTATGCAAATAGGATCTAACTCAATAAATCCTGTTTGATTATAAATAGCGACCTGTTTGTTTAAAAATTCTTTATGTTGAGACATTAGTTTAGAGAGGCGAATATGCTGTATTTAAAACTAAAATTATCATTTAAATTCAAACCTATTAGCATTACTTTTTCCTTAAACTCAATCCAGCATCCTTAAGTGCTGCTTTTAATTTTGGAATAGCAGTTGGGCCAATTCCATGTAAATCTAAAATTTCTTTTTCGGTATATTGAGCTAAATCGGTTAGTGTGTTTATATTCTTACTTATTAAAGTTCTGCGGGCTGGTGCTGAAATACTGGCCATAAAACCATCTTTAGGTTTATTTTCTGCTTCGCATACAGGGCAACTTTTAAAGTCGCTACTTTTATAAAATTGATGTCCATTTTTACACGTTTTCAAAACTTTTTTACTTTCGTGCTTTGCAATAGCCGATGCCAATCTGTATTCCACCATTCTCATAATCAAATCGCGAGGTAACTCTTTATCAATTTCAAATTGAATAGCCCCTTTCGAGTATTTATAATTACCTAACTCGTGTTCAAAAGCCGTAATTCCAGAACCTGTAGGATAAAAGCCCACATGATTTTTATAACCTGCAAAATACACCAAACACTCGTACACCTTGTAGGCTGGCATTTTGTAACTTATAATTTCTTCGGCATTTGGAACAGTTTCAAGTATAATTTTACGCAACTTTTGTAATTGCTGTTGCACATTAACTGGAAATTCAGCAATATATAAATCAACTAAATTTGGGGTAGTTTTGGCCATAATTAAAGTTTGATTATGAAGGATTAAAGGCGCTATTTTAAATTATTACAAACAAATATAATAACATTTTTACAGCTCAAAAAAACTTAATTTTAAATGTAAAACTCTGGCTTATATTTGCACACTTTTTAAAATTATATAAAAATACAACAACATGACTAAAGGACCTATTTCAAATTTTATTGAAACACATTATAAACATTTTAATGCAGCTGCTTTGGTTGATGCTGCTAAAGGTTACGAAACCCATTTAACCGAAGGTGGAAAAATGATGGTAACCCTTGCCGGAGCTATGAGTACTGCTGAGTTAGGAAAATCGTTAGCCGAAATGATTCGCCAAGGGAAAGTTGATATTATTAGCTGTACTGGTGCCAATTTAGAAGAAGATATTATGAATTTGGTAGCACATAGCCACTACAAACGTGTACCTAACTACCGCGATTTAAGCCCACAAGATGAATGGGATTTATTAGAAAACCATTACAACCGCGTAACTGATACTTGTATTCCAGAAGAAGAAGCTTTTAGAAGACTACAGAAACATATTTATAAAATTTGGAAAGATGCCGACACCGCTGGAGAGCGTTTTTTTCCGCATGAATTCATGTACAAAATTTTAAATAGTGGCGAGTTGGAACAATATTACGAAATTGACCCTAAAAACTCATGGATGCTTGCTGCTGCTGAACGCAATTTACCAATTGTGGTTCCAGGTTGGGAAGATAGCACCATGGGAAATATTTTTGCTAGCTATGTAATTAAAAACGAAATAAAGGCCAGCACCATGAAAAGTGGTATTGAATACATGGCTTGGTTAGCCGATTGGTATGTAAAAAATAGCGAAGGCAAAGGATTAGGTTTCTTCCAAATTGGTGGCGGTATTGCTGGCGATTTCCCTATTTGCGTAGTACCCATGTTATACCAAGATATGGAAATGGAAAACATTCCGTTTTGGAGTTATTTCTGCCAAATAAGCGATTCAACCACCTCGTATGGTTCGTACTCAGGAGCGGTTCCTAACGAAAAAATTACTTGGGGCAAATTAGATATTCATACACCTAAATTTATAGTAGAAAGCGATGCAACTATTGTAGCTCCGTTAATGTTTGCTTGGATTTTAGGGTGGTAGTTAACCAATTGGTTAATTGGTTAATTGTTGTCCCGATAAATAGTGAGTTTAATGGATTAGTTGTTTAACTGATAAACCTATAAAAAAACCTCCAATTCTTACCGAGTTGGAGGTTTTTTGTTTTTTAAAATCCTTTTAAATTGATAGCCTCACTATCAATTAATGCTACACTTCGTTTCATCTTTTTTTGAATTATACCAAAATGATGGCTTTCATCTGCATTTACCAAGCTAATTGCAGTTCCAGCATTTTCAGCACGGCCAGTGCGACCAATTCTATGTATATAATCTTTTGGTGAGCGAGGTAACTCGTAATTAACCACAAATGGTAAAAATGGAATATCAATTCCACGGCTCATTAAATCGGTAGCCACTAAAACTTGCACATCGCCATTTTTAAATTTACGTAACGCATCTTCTCTTGCTCCTTGACTTTTTTTACTGTGCATAGCAATAGCCTTAAATCCATTTTGATTCAACTTATCAGTTACCGTATCAGCTCTATGAACTGATGAAGTAAAAACCAACACTTGTTTCATTTCGAGAGTAGAAATTAAATACCTTAACAATGGACCTTTTCTATCATCTTGCACCGCATAAGCCAATTGCGCAATCAAATCTAAATTCTGTGTTTCGGCTTCAATTTCAATGGTAACTGGATTTTGTAAAACCAACGATTGAATTGCACTTAAATCAGCACTTAAAGTAGCTGAAAACAATAAGTTTTGTCGTTTTTTAGGCAATAATTTAAAAATATTCGACATTTCCTCTTTAAAACCAAGGTTTAGCATTTTATCAGCTTCATCAAGCACCAAAACATCCACATTGGTTAAAAAAACAGCTTTTTTCTCCACTAACTCCAATAACCTGCCGGGCGTAGCAACCAAAATTTCAACACCATTCATATCCATCATTTGAGGATTGATAGACACACCTCCAAAAACTGCCAATGATTTAATCCCCTGTTCTAACCTATCACTAAAAGCTTTATAAACCTTTTGAACCTGAATAGCCAATTCACGCGTTGGGACTAGAACCAATGTATTGACATACCTATTTTTTGCTACTGGTTTGCTTTGCAATAACTGTAAAGTTGGCAAAACATAACTGGCAGTTTTACCCGAACCTGTTTGTGCTATTCCCAATACATCTTTTCCATTTAAAATTGGAGGAATGGCTTTTTCTTGAATTGGATAAGGATTGGTATAAAATTGCTTTTCTAAAGCATATTGTAAATCGCGGTTTAAACCGAGTGCAGCAAATGGCATAAATTAAATAATCAGTTAAACAACAAAGATAGTTTTACTTGTGATTTAGTAGCTAAAAATTATTAAACCACTCTTCTTCCATTTATTAAGTTACCTTGTAAAAATAATGATTAGTGATGTTATGGATGATGTGTTTGAAACCTTAATTAGTAGTTTTATTGAGAATAAAATTGGAATTGCTAACCAATTTTTAAGTATTGAATTAGCAAATCAACTAAAACAAAATTTAGTTGATTTAAACCAAAACGAACTGCTTATCATGGCTAAAACTGGCAATGCTGAAAAGCTAAACCTAAATTTAAAAGTAAGAAGTGATTTGATTTTTTGGCTAGACAAGCAAAATAATAACGTGGCTGAAAAGTTATTTTTTACTCAAATAGAGCAATTTATTAAATATTTAAACATGACCTGTTTTGCAGGAATAGTTGACTATGAATTCCATTATTCCCTTTACAACAAAGGCAGTTTCTACGTAAAACACATTGACCAATTTAAAAATGATTCACGCAGAACTTATTCTATGATTAGTTATTTGAATCAAAATTGGCAGGAAGATGATGGAGGAGAGTTAATGGTTTATCAAGAAAATAACATTGAAATAATTAGTCCAACTCAGGGTAAAACCATTTTGTTTAAAAGCAATGAACTACCACACGAAGTATTAATAACCAACCAACCTAGAATGAGTATAACCGGCTGGCTAAAAAAGGGGTAATAAAACCGAAAGGGGGTACACATACAATTTATATATCGTATGTGTACCCCCATTTAGAATGCGGTAGGAAAGGGATTCGAACCCCCGAACCTTTTACAGTTTACAGATTATCAGTCTGTCGCCTTCGACCACTCGGCCATCCTCGACAAAATATTTTTTGTCGAGAAATATAATTTATTTTACTTCTTCAAAAGTAGCATCTTGAGTGTTGCTATCAGCTGAACCCGCATCAGCAGTTGGTTGCCCATCGGCTGGCTGTTCATTTTGAGTTGCTTTGTACATGTCTTCACTTGCTGCAGCCCAAGCGGTGTTCAATGCTTCTAAAGCTGCATCAATTCTTGGTAAATCTTTAGCTGAGTGAGCAGCTTTTAATTCTTCTAAACCTTTTTCAATGGCTTCTTTTTTCTCTACCGGAATTTTATCACCATATTCTTTTAACTGTTTTTCAGTTTGGAATATTAAGCTATCAGCCATATTTACTTTTTCTGCTTCTTCTTTGGCTTTTTTATCAGCATCGGCATTAGCTTCTGCTTCTGCTTTCATGCGTTTAATATCGTCATCGCTTAAGCCTGATGAAGCTTCAATACGAATTTTTTGCTCTTTTCCAGTCCCTTTATCTTTTGCACTTACATGTAAAATACCGTTGGCATCAATGTCAAAAATAACTTCTACTTGAGGTACACCGCGAGGTGCAGGTGGAATGCCATCTAAGTGGAAACGACCTAAACTTCTGTTTTGAGAAGCCATTGGGCGCTCACCTTGTAAAACATGAATTTCTACACTTGGTTGGTTATCGCTAGCAGTACTAAATGTTTCTGATTTTTTAGTTGGAATAGTAGTGTTTGCTTCAATTAATTTAGTAAACACACCACCCATGGTTTCAATACCTAAACTTAAAGGAGTTACGTCTAATAATAAAACGTCTTTTACTTCACCTGTTAAAACACCACCTTGAATAGCAGCTCCAATAGCTACTACTTCGTCAGGGTTCACACCTTTTGATGCTGCTTTACCAAAGTATTTTTCTACTGCTTCTTGAATAGCAGGAATACGGGTTGAACCTCCTACTAAAATAATTTCGTCAATGTCGCTAGTGCTGTAACCAGCATTTTTCAATGCAGTTTTGCAAGGCTCAATAGTACGTTTAATTAAGCTATCAGCTAATTGCTCAAATTTAGCACGAGTTAATGTTTTAACTAAATGTTTTGGAATTCCATCAACTGGAATGATATAAGGTAAGTTAACTTCAGTTTGAGTTGAGCTCGAAAGTTCGATTTTTGCTTTTTCAGCAGCTTCTTTCAAACGTTGTAAAGCCATTGGGTCTTTACGTAAATCAATACCCTCATCGTTTTTAAACTCGTCAGCCAACCAATCAATGATTACTTGGTCAAAATCGTCACCACCTAAGTGTGTGTCGCCATCTGTACTTTTTACTTCAAAAGTTCCAGTTCCGTCTACATCGTACATTTCTAAAACAGAAACGTCATGTGTTCCACCACCACAATCAAAAACTACTACTTTAATGTCTTTTTTGCTTGCTTTATCTAATCCATAAGCCAATGCAGCTGCGGTTGGCTCATTAATAATACGTTTAACAGTTAAACCAGCAATTTCGCCAGCTTCTTTGGTTGCTTGGCGTTGTGCATCGTTAAAGTAAGCAGGAACAGTAATAACTGCTTCTTTTACTTCGTGACCTAAATAATCTTCAGCGGTTTTTTTCATTTTTTGTAACACCATTGCCGAAATTTCTTGTGGAGTATATAATCTTCCGTCAATGTCAACACGAGGAGTATTATTGTCACCTTTTTTTACGGTGTACGACATACGGCTAATTTCAGTAGAAACTTGGTCGAATGTATTTCCCATAAAACGTTTAATAGAAGAAATGGTGTTTTTAGGATTAGTAACTGCCTGACGTTTTGCAGGATCACCAATTTTACGTTCACCATCTTTAATAAATGCTACAATTGAAGGAGTTGTTCTGCGTCCTTCGCTGTTGGCAATAACCACAGGTTCGTTGCCTTCCATTACCGCAACGCACGAGTTGGTTGTTCCTAAATCTATACCTATTATTTTACTCATAATTTTGTTTGTTATTTTCTCTCATCATGTCAATCATAATGCCAAGGCAAAAAATTACATTATCACTAAAAAAATGGCTTATTTTTTGGCTTATGAACAAAAAAATAGCTGCCTTTTGGCAGCTATTATGACATTTTTTTATTTTAAATAATATTCTATTGCTGAAACTGAGGCAGGGTTTTAATCAAGGCAATTCCAGCAGGATCAACGGTAATATTTTTTTGCTTATTAATGGTACGTGCCGCAAATAAGCCTAAACCACCTGTAATATTTGAATAATCGGTACGTTTTTGAACAAATGAAATATTTGGCTTGCTTACCTCCTGCAAATCGAGAAATTGCGGACCAGCTCCCCAAATAACATACTCTACGCCAACATATTGACGAACAACATTAGTTGGTTGCGCAGCAAAATAACGCCTCCAATCATCTAAAATTGCTTTTGATTGAATATTACGACTTACTTTAGGATTTTGTGAAGTTAACACTTCTACATTTGCACTAGATAAAATATAATAATCATAATATTTGGTTTCAAAAGCATTAGGATTACTTAAAGGAGCTTCATTATATGTCAATCTAACTGCTGCATCAATTATATAGGCTGATCTGTTACCCACAAAAACAAATGAAAACCTCTTACTTAAATCATCAGAAATAGTAATGTTTCTTTCTTCAATACCTTGATCGCCTATTAAAGTGCATTGAGAGGTAAATACTTTACCAGTTAAAGTATCTTTTATATATAAGTTTACACTCATAATATCGCCAAACGCCTTTAAATTATAATATTGCGATTTGTAAATATAGTTTTTATCGTTGGCAAAAAAACCAGCTTCTTTACTAAACTCATTGGTTATAAAACAGTTAACGGTATCGCTTGTAAATCTGCGTACTACAATTAGTTGCACTTTTATATTTTTCAATTCTAACGAATCTGAAATTTTTGCAGCTTCACTTGCTTTTACCTCAATTGAGTTTTGAAAAACTTTTTGAATCCGTAAATATTGGAACGAATCGTTGATGTTTACAAAACCATAAACCACCGGAATATCTCTATAGGGTGCATTGATTTCTAAGTCGTTACTACATGAAACTAGCCCTAAAAACGCTAGTACTACTAAAATATTTTTCATGCTTTTGGCTTGATTGGTCATTTTCATTTTGGGGTGGCAATATAGCTTTATGCTTTTAAATTGATTTTATATAAGACAAATAATTTTGATTAATGGTTTTATCTTTACATTTGAAAAATAAAAAAATTACAATGAGCGTTCATAAAGAGTATAAAAAAATAACTACCCACAGTTTGCAAGAAATGAAAATGCGTGGCGAAAAAATTAGTATGCTTACAGCCTACGATTATAGCATGGCTAAAATTTTTGACGAAGCCAAAATTGATGTTTTGCTGGTAGGCGATAGTGCAAGCAATGTAATGCATGGCCACGAAACTACTTTGCCCATTACATTAGATGAAATGATAAGCCATGCCGCAGCTGTTATAAGAGCCATTAACCGCTGCTTGGTAGTGGTTGATTTACCTTTTGGTAGTTACCAAGGTAATTCTAAGGAAGCTTTAAACTCTTCTATCAGAATCATGAAAGAAGCTGAAGCTCATGCAGTTAAACTAGAAGGTGGCGAAGAAGTGGTTGAATCTATCAAACGTATATTAACTGCCGGAATACCTGTTATGGGCCATTTGGGTTTAACTCCTCAAAGTATTTATAAGTTTGGTACTTACGAAGTTAGAGCTAAAGAAGAAGCTGAAGCTCAAAAACTATTGCACGATGCCAAATTATTAGAAGAAGCAGGTTGTTTTGCTTTGGTATTGGAAAAAATTCCATCAAAATTAGCTAAGCAAGTAACTGAATTGGTAAAAATTCCTGTTATTGGTATTGGAGCAGGCTCTGATGTGGATGGCCAAGTATTGGTAAGCCACGATTTATTAGGTATTAACAAAGATTTTTCTCCTAAATTTTTACGCAGGTATTTAAATTTATTTGATGAAATTAAAGGTGCAGTAGAGCAATATGTAGCTGATGTAAAATCAGTAGATTTCCCAAACGAGAAAGAGCAGTATTAAAGAGTGCGAAGTTCGAAGTGACAAAAGTGCGAAGTAAAATGCAGAATGAATTGGCAATTGGGAATAAGCAAATGATGAATTGCCTTTCTACCGAAAGCTTTAGGGATAAGCCAACGGAAAATAAGCAACTTGCAATGGGCAAAAGTTTGACTACTCAGTAAAAATAAATTATGAAATTTAAGAATTTTGATTGTTAAATGCGAAGTTCGAAGTGACAAAAGTGCGAAGTGAAATGCTAAATGGATTAGCAATTGGTAATAAGCAATTGGCAAAAGTTTGACTACTCAGTAAAAATAAATTATGGAATTAAAGAATTTAGTTCAATTGAAGTTTTGCTTGCTCTTAAGTTTGTTAGTTGTTTGCATTGCTGCAAATGCCAATGAAATTGATGGTTTGAAAACGGATAAACAAGTTTTGGCTTTTATAAAAAAACTTTCTCCTAAAGACGAAAGAATAGGTAGAACAAGTTTTAATGCTCATTATAGTTATGGTTCAAAAACGCAAAAAACGGCTGATTCATTGGGAGTAAAAAATTGGGTAAAAATTGACTTTGACCAAAATGGTGAAACAGATTTGATTGCATTTAATTTGTATGATTTGCAGCAAATAGTCGCTGTTTTTTCAATAAATGGGAAGTACAAAAAAATAAATTCTACATGGAGTGTTGGATTTAAATATCCACTTACCTATCCAATTATTAAAAATATTGACGGTAAGAAATTAATTTTAATTTACCACAATCAAAGAACAAGTACTCGAATAAAATTAGGAGAAAATTTAAATTATACTCCTGTTGAATGCGATACTATTCATTATGAAAATGGAATGTTTTTAAATTATTATCCAAACCTTGAAAAACCCAAAATTAAAAGTATTTCAATAACAAGAACAAGTAGCGAAGTAAGTGGTGTAGTTGAGATGAAAATTAATTTTATTACTTTAAAATCAGATTGCTTTCAAAGTGAAGGAAAATTTCCATCTAAAAATGGAAGTACTTATAAATTAACAAATGCAGAAATATTGAAGTTTAAATATTTATTAGAAAATTCCAACTTTGTTGAGTTAAATGATAACGAACATTATAATATGGATGATTGTGAACAATATAAAGTGAAGATTATTTATGATAATGACAATGAGAAAGAATTTGAAGACGTTGGAGGTGTTGTAAACTATAATTTTTCAGAAATTTATAATATGATGTACAACTTCAAATGGGTAAAATTAAAATAACTCAATTAACCTTGTAACCTTGTAATCTTTTAATTTTCAAATCTTTCAATCGTTAAATCTCCAAATCAAAAATCGTTAAATCAAAAAATGGTTCAAATCCTATACGAAGACAATCACTTAATAGCTGCTTTAAAACAAAGCGGACAAACAGTTCAGCCTGAGCCTAACAAACCTAAAAGTTTGGAGGAAGAGGTGAAGCAATACATAAAGGTAAATGAACAAAAACCTGGCGAAGTATATTTAGGTGTAATTCATAGGATTGATATGCCCGTGAGCGGCTTGGTTTTATTTGCCAAAAGCAGCAAAGCCTTGGTACGTATGAACGAAATCTTTCAAAAACGTGAAGTTGAAAAACATTATATAGCTAAAGTTCACAACACACCTCCTAGTGCTAAAGGCTTACTAACACATTGGCTACGCAGAGATGAAAATAAAAACTTTACCAAAGCCTTTGACGAAGAAGTAACCAAAGCCACCAAAGCACAATTAGAATACACTTTACTAAAAAAAGAAGGTAAATTTAGTTGGCTCAAAATAAAATTATTAACCGGAAGAAAACACCAAATTAGAGCACAGCTAGCTTATATTGGTTGCAGCATAGCTGGAGATGTTAAATATGGCGCTCAAACGCCAAACAGAAACGGCAGCATTTGTTTGCACTCTTTCAGTTTAAGTTTTATACATCCTGTAAAAAAAGAAACTATTTTAATTGAAACTGAAATGCCTACTTTTTTATAAATAAGTTATTCCAACAGGATATTCTTTACAAACTGAATTTAATAAAAACTCATAATCGGTTGGTTTATTTACAAAATCGAGTGCTGCGCAATTAATTACTAAAACACGCGCATTTTGTTGGCTATGTAAGTATTTAAAATACGTTTCTTGCAAACCTTGTAAATAACTATCTTCCATTTTTCGCTCATACACTCGGCCTCGGTTTAAAATATTCCATTGCAGTTTTTCAATAGGCGAATGCAAGTAAACCAATAAATCGGGCTGAGGAATTTGAAAGTTGATAATTTCGAACATTTGGCGGTATAGTTTATACTCGTCATCGTCCAAAGTATTTTGCGAAAACAACAAACATTTTGCAAAAATATAATCGCTTATAATAGGCTCTCCAAATAAGTTTTCTTCTACCAAATGCTTTTTTAGTTGATTAAACCTTGCAGCCAAAAAGCTCATTTCGAGCGGAAATGCATACCTGGCTTTGTTCTCGTAAAATTTGGGTAGAAAAGAATTATCTTCAAACTCTTCCATAATTTTTTTAGCATTTAAGCTGTTAGCCAACATATTAGCCAAAGTACTTTTACCAGCACCTATATTACCTTCAATGGCTATAAAACGATATGGAGTTAAAAAATTCAAGAACTGCGAAAATGGACTTATTAAAATGATTGATATGTACATTTTTTCAACTAATTAAATGTGAATAATACCGCTTAACAATAAGTTTATATTACTAAATAATTAATTTGCTTAATTTTGATTTTTATAAAAATACCTAACAAACTATGAGCGAATTAATAAACGAACAAGATGTAGCCAAAGCATTAAAATTGGAAAAACTGCATATTAGTTTAATTGCTCCCGCAATAATGAAACTGCTAAAGCTCGATAAAATTAACGAAGCTTACAGCCCCTATTCTGAATTACAAAGTTTTGAATTTACCGATAAAATGCTTGCTGAGTTAGGCATTGATTACGAAATAGACGCAGAAGATTTAAAAAACATACCAAAAACAGAACCTTTTATAGCTATAGCCAACCATCCTTATGGCGGAATTGATGGCTTAATAATGATTTCAATTTTAAATAAAATAAGGCCTGACACAAAAGTATTAGCTAATTATTTATTACAACAAATTCCGCCAATACAAGATAATATTATTGCAGTTAATCCTTTTGATAATGCAAAAAAAAGTAGCATAAATGTACAAGGTTTAAAAACACTTATGGGTTATGTAAAAGAGCATCCCATAGCAATTTTTCCAGCTGGTGAAGTTTCTGCTTTGAGTTTAAATACACTAAAAATAGCTGATAAAAAGTGGGATCCAACTATTGGCAAAATTATTCAAAGAGCCAATATTAAAGTATTACCTATTTATTTTAGTGGCCACAATAGTTTAGCCTTTAACCTTTTAGGGTTAATTAGTCCGAGTTTACGAACTGTTAAATTACCTTCTGAGTTATTTAATAAAAAACAAAAAGTTAAAGTTAGAATTGGCAAACCCATTTTACCCAAATCATTAGCCGAATTTGAAAATAGCGATGAATTATTACGCTTTGTAAGGGCTAAAACTTATGCCTTAGGCTCTGGTTTTGAAGTAAAAAAATTCTTCAATATAAACCTCAATCGATTAATTAGACCGAGACCTATCATTGAAGAAACGCCAACAGATGAAATAATAAATAATCTAAAAAACATTACTGAAGATTGCGTTTACAAACACGAAAATTTTGAAGTTTATATAAGCAGTGCCTACAATATTCCAGCAGTTTTAAAGGAAATAACAAGGCTACGTGAGATTACATTTAGAGCAGTAGGCGAAGGTACCAACCGCAGTTTTGACACTGATGAGTTTGATTTATATTACAAACATTTATTTATTTGGGATTCGGCCGAAAATAAAATTGTAGGCGCATATCGATTAGGTTTAGGCGATGAACTGTTTAAGCAATTTGGCAAAAAAGGATTTTACTTGAATCAATTATTCAAACTAAAAAAACCTTTTGCCCCTATTTTAAAAGAAAGCATAGAATTAGGGCGCTCTTTTGTAGCATTGGATTACCAACGCAAACCTTTGAGTTTAATGTTACTTTGGAAAGGTATCAACGAATTTTTAAAACAAAACAAAGGCCGCTATAACTACATGATTGGCCCTGTAAGTATTAGTGGAGAGTTTTCTAATCTGTCGAAAGATTTATTGGTAGCGTATATTAGGCATAATCATTTTGATAGGGCTTTATCAAAAATGGTAAAACCACGTAAAAAATTCAAATATAAATTCAAAGGTGAAGACAAAAAACTATTACTTGAAAAACACATGGACGACATTAAATTATTGGATAATTTAATTGGCGACATAGAGACCAATCATGCCAAAATACCTGTTTTGATAAAAAAATACTTGAAGCTAAAAGGAAAAATTATTGCATTTAATGTGGATCCTAAATTCAATAATGCGTTAGATGGATTTTTAATTTTAAATATTAACGAAATACCAGACGAAGCCTTTGATATGGTAAGCCGATAAGCCTTAAAACTTTTATGGTGGCAAACCGCCTTTAAATTGCTGCATATTTACTATACTTGCATTCTATAATTTTTACAACTATGGAAGCAGGAATTCCCTCAATTGATTTAAACGACTTTTTAAGTGGCGATATACAGCGCAAAGAAAAATTTGTGCAAGAACTTGGCAGAGCTTATGAAGAAATAGGCTTTGTGGCAGTTAAAGGACATTTATTAACTGACGATACTTCGAGTACTTTATACCAACAAGTTCAAAACTTTTTTAACTTGCCTTTAGATAAAAAAGTAACATTTGAAGACCCAGAAATAGCTGGACAAAGAGGTTATGTGGGTTTTGGAAAAGAACATGCCAAGGGCCGCAGCGAAGGTGATTTAAAAGAATTTTGGCATTTTGGTCAAACGGTTGAAGGCGATGATCCTATTAGAAGTGAATACCCTGAAAACATATTTGTACCCGAGTTGCCTGCTTTTAACGAATTTGGTATAAAAGCATATAAACAATTGGAAGAAACTGGCAAACACATGTTGCGTGCCATTGCATTATATTTGGGTTTAGATGAATTTTATTTTGATGCAAAAATAAAAAATGGCAATTCTATTTTACGCCCTATTCATTATCCACCTATAACTAATGAACCTAAAAGTGCTGTAAGAGCGGCAGAACATGAAGACATTAACCTCATTACTTTATTAATGGGTGCTAGTGCCGAAGGTTTAGAAGTATTAAACAAACAAGGCGAATGGGTGGCAATTACTGCATTACCTGAGCAGTTGGTTGTTAACGTAGGTGATATGTTACAACGTTTGACAAATAATAAACTAAAATCAACTACACACCGTGTGGTAAATCCACCAAGAGAAAAATGGGGAACTAGCCGTTTTAGTATTCCTTTCTTTTTACACCCTCGTAGCGAAATGCGTTTGGATTGTTTGGAAAGTTGCGTAACTAGCAGCTATCAATTACATTATGAACCAATCAGTGCTGGCGAATATTTAAATGAACGCTTACGCGAAATTGGCTTAAAAAAATAATTGTTTTAGATATTATCAAATAAATGCACGCTTTTCCAAAGCCAAATATTACTTTTAATCCTGCTTCGCAAATACTTAGTGACGCAAAATTTAGCATTGTAATTCCTAGTTGGAATAACTTGGCTATGTTACAATTTTGCCTAGCAGCCATTAAAAAAAATTCTACTTATAACCATCAAATAATTATTCATGTAAATGAAGGAATTGATGGTACTTTAGATTGGATAAAAACCCAACAGTTAGATTATACTTATTCAACTCAAAATGCAGGTGTTTGTTATGCCATGAATGCCATGGCTACTTTAGCTAAAACTGATTATATATTATTTTTAAACGATGATATGTATGTATGCCCTAAATGGGATGAAGTATTATGGAATGAAGTGCAATTACAAAACAATCATCTATGGTATTTTAGTGGCACTATGATAGAGCCAAAAGACAGTAGTAATAAATGTGCCATAGCTCCTTTCGATTTTGGTAATTCGCCCGAAAATTTTAAAGAAAAAGAACTACTTACTTTTGTATCAAAACTTAAACACCATGATTGGTTTGGCGCAAGCTGGCCGCCAAGTTTGGTGCATATCAGTTTGTTTAATCAAGTAAATGGTTACAGCGAAGAGTTTAGCCCTGGTATGTATAGCGACCCCGATTTTTCTATGAAACTTTGGCAAGCAGGCGTGCGCAATTTTAAAGGATTAGGCAATAGTTTGGTTTATCATTTTCAAAGTAAAAGCACTGGCCGTGTTCAAAAAAACAATGGCCGTAAACAGTTCGCTACCAAATGGAAATTACCATCATCGTATTTTTACAAAAATGTATTGCTGTTAGGCAATGTATTTAACCAAAATACAACTCTTAAATTTACCAAAAATATTTTTTACTTAAGCGCCAAATGGAGAGCTTGGTGGATAGCAAAATAAGTAACTATGAATTTAAGTGTAGCCATCATAACTCATAACGAATCACAAAATATTGAGCGATGCATTAACTCGGTTAAAGCCATTGCAGATGATATTGTGGTAATAGACTCATATAGTACTGACAATACAGCAGAACTGGCAAAAGAATTAGGTGCAAGGGTTATTCTACAAAAATTTTTAGGACATATAGAACAAAAAAACTTTGCCATCAGCAAGGCGCAATATCCTTTTATACTTTCGCTTGATGCCGATGAAGCCATTGACGAAAAACTAAAACAAGAAATTATTACTTTAAAAAACAGCAATAAAATTGCTGATGGATATATTATAAACAGGCATAATAACTACTGCGGACAATGGATAAATCATGGTGCTTGGAAAAGCGATTTAAAACTTCGCTTATGGGATAGCAGCAAAGGCAAATGGGGAGGCATGAATCCGCACGATAAATTTGAAATGGAAACCAATGCCCAAATAACATTATTGGAAGGTAAAATATTACATTGGAGTTATACCTCGGTAGCACAGCATGAAAGCAAAGTAGATTATTTTTCGTCCATAGCTGCAAAGGCTTATCACGCTAAGGGAAAAAAATCTTCCCTATTTAAAATTTTGTTCAGTCCCCTATTTAGGTTTTTACGCGATTATATTTTTAAACTTGGTTTTTTAGATGGCAAATATGGTTTTGTAATAGCCAAACTTACCGCCAAAGAAGTTTATTTTAAGTATAAAAAATTGAGTAAACTCTAAAATTTACTTTTAAACAGCAAGAAATCAGATCGCCCTTACATGACTGTGGTTTTCGGTTTAATTAATTTACTTCTGTAAGTATATTGCTATGAGATTTTTTACTATTAATACAGAATCTATCGTTACGCACCAACCGAATAAACTAGCTTGATACAAGCATCCATCTTCACCTAATTCATACCTCAAACCAACCTATACATAAAACAATGAGGTGTATTGATGCGGCACCAACCACGGGCAAAACCATCTAGTCATAAAACAAAAAAGCCTTATAAACTTACGTTTTACAAGGCTTTTCAATTATTACAAAATCTACTAATCTACATTATCGTGTAAAAAAGAATTATTGGTTTTTATTTCTGATTTACCAGTGGTTAAGTCTTCAAATAAACTCAAACGCGATATTTGTTGCTCTGAGCTATGTGGCACATCATCTAACTTTTTATTGCGCCTAACATAAGCCGGTTCTTTTTCCAAATCGCGTAATCCTTGCGGATTATTGATGGTGATATTTAAGTTTTTCAACTCTTTTATACGTTGAATTTGGCGTTCAATCTTTTTATCCTGCTCGTTATTACCAGCATCGTATTCATCGTTTAACTGATACGTTTTTGGCACTATGGCATTATCGTTAGCTTTAGCAATTGGAGTTTCATAAGCCTTTTTATCTTCTACAAAATCAAGCGCATCGTTTACCAAAAACGATTCATCAATTTTTAAATCAATATAATTATTGGCAAAGGTTTCTTCTTCCTCTTGTTCCAAAGTTTCTTCTACTCTTAACTCAAAGCGCAATTCCTCATCGGCCACCTCCTCTACTTTTGGTTCCTCTTCTATTAAATTAATTCTAATAGGTTCATCTACTTTATGCTCAGTTTGTTTTACTTCGGCACTAGTATTTACAGGTGTATTAACCACAGGAGTAGGATTTACATTGGTTTGAACCACCTGTACTACTTCTGGTTTGGTTTCAACTACAGTTGGTTTAACTACTGTAATATTCTGAGGAACTTCATCAGCAATGGTTGAGCCAACTATTACTTTATTTTCGCGTGGTTTGCTATCAAAACCAGTAGCAATTAAAGTCACCGAAATTTTATTTCCTAAAGTTTCATCGAAACTTGTTCCTAATATCAACTCCGCAGTTAAGCCACTTTCGTTTTGAATGTACGATGAAATTTGCTCAAACTCTTCCATTAACACTTCTTCAGTTCCCGATGAAATGTTTAACAAAATGTTTTTAGCACCAATAATTTGATTATCGTTTAATAAAGGAGAAGCCAATGCAGCTTTAACTGCCACTAATGCTCTATCTTCGCCTTCGGCCATGGCGCTACCCATTAAGGCCACACCACTGGTTTTCATTACCGTTTTTACATCTTCAAAATCCACGTTTATATAACCAGGATGTGTAATAATTTCGGCAATACCTTTAGCCGCAGTAGTTAAAATATTATTGGCATGTCCAAACGCTTCGCGAAGTGCTAAATTGCCATACATATCTTTAATTTTATCGTTGCTAATAATAAGCAAACAATCAACTGAGCGTTTTAAATTTTCTAAACCTTCGTCAGCAAAAGTTTTTCTGCGTTTACCTTCAAAATTAAATGGAGTAGTAACAATACCAACTGTTAAAATATCCATTTCTTTAGCTGTTTTGGCAATAATTGGCGCAGCACCTGTTCCAGTTCCGCCACCCATACCAGCTGTAATAAAAAGCATTTTGGTATTAACCCCAAGCATATCAATGATATCTTCAATGGCTTCCATAGCAGCTTTTTTACCCACTTCAGGATTAGCGCCCGCACCCAAACCTTGGGTTAAGCTAGCACCTAACTGTATTTTATTGGTAATTGCGCTAGCTTCTAAAGCTTGCAAATCGGTATTACAAATAATAAAATCTACCCCTTTTATTCCTTGGTCGTGCATGTGGTTCACAGCATTTCCTCCGCCTCCACCAACGCCAATCACCTTAATAATTGATGATTTTTCCTTAGGTAAATTAAATTTCAATCTTGTTTCCATGGTATTACTTGTTTTGCTTTTATGTTACTTTTCAATAAACCTAAAAGCGTTGTTTTTATATTTTTAATGATTTAGGAATAAAAAACTAAAAGTCTTTCATATCCTCATCGTTAAACATCCAATTATTATATTTTTGAACCAAACCTTTAAATAAATTACCCCCCATTTTAGGTTCTTTTTTATTTACGGGTTCTTCGTCTTTTACATCTTTATCGTCAAAATTTATACCTTCAAAACCTTTTATAACCAAACCAACGGCTGTGGCATACATGGGGCTTTTAATTTCTTCAATATGCGATTTTCCTAAATGCTCATTGGCATAACCAATACGCGCATCCATACCAGTTACTAGTTCTACCAACATGGTTAAATGTTTTAATTGAGAACCACCACCAGTAATAACGATACCAGCATTCAATTTCTTTTCTAAGCCTGAAGCTTTTATTTCGTACAATACCGATTCGAAAATTTCTTCAACCCTTGCTTGAATTACCAAAGCCAAGTTTTTGATAGAAACTTCTTTAGGCGAACGACCTCTAAAGCTAGGAATAGTAACTATTTCATTGTCTTTATTTTGCTCAGCCAAGGCAGAACCAAATTTTGTTTTTAGCAATTCGGCTTGGTTACGTAATACTTGGCAACCTTCGGTTATATCATCGGTAATAATATTACCACCAAAAGGAATAACTGCAGTATGACGGATGATGCCATTTTTAAAAATAGCCACATCGGTAGTTCCACCACCAATATCAACCAAACAAACACCAGCTTCCATTTCTTCATCGGCAAGCACCGCATCAGCACTTGAAAGTGGTTCTAAAATTAAACCCGCCACTGATAAATTGGCACGTACTACCGATTTATTGATGTTTTTTATAGCCTCAACATGGCCCGTAATGATATGAAAATTGCTCGATAAGCGAACACCTGTCATACCAATAGGTTCAGTTACATCTACTATATCATCTACCGTAAACTCTTGCGGCAAAACATGAATAATTTTGTCGCCAGGGGGCAATGCTAAATTATGCGTATCGTTAATTAAACGCTCTACATCTTCTTTGCTAATTTCATCTTCGGTATTTAAACGGCTAATGCTATTGCGGTGTTGCAAACTTTTAATATGCTGACCAGCAATACCAACGTGTACCGATGATATTTCAATTCTACTAATTTTAGATTGTGGATTTTTACTTACACTTTCTTTAGCCTTTTCAATGGCTTCATTAATAGCTTTAACGGTTTTATCAATATTTCTAACCTCGCCACGGATAACGCCTAAACTTTCCGCTTTACCCATGCCAAGAATGTCAATTTTGCCATGTTCGTTTTTAGTACCTACAATAGCACATACCTTGGTAGTACCAATATCTAAGCCTACTACTATTTTTAATTCTTGAACTTGCATCTTTTTTATATCTTATTGAAAAAACCTTTTTTACTTTTACCTACAAACAATTTGTTTATCAAACCTAACATCTATGGTTTTATATTTATTCCACCCTACTCGGCTAAGGCCTTCTTTATAGAAAACAAATAGCTTTTCGAACTTGGTTTCCAAGTTATTAGCATCACCAAAAATGATTTGATGGTTACCAATTTTTGGAATTAAAATAAACTCATTATCCCTTGTTACAAATATCTGTTCTATCTGTGCTTTCCAAAATATTTGTTTATCAACATAAGAGGCTATTTTATATAGTTCATTAGCTACAAAACTATACACTGTATCGCCCGGCTTACTCCTTTCAAAAATATTACCATTAGCAATGGGCACATGAGCTGTAAATTTATCGGATGTTTGAAATTTTACCCCAAATTTATCCATATAAAAATTAACTCCATTATAGCGATAAAGCCTTAATATTGGCTCTCGTTGGTGAATTTTAACATATACATTACCGCTCAAATCGTTATACACTTTTGCTTCTTGTAAAAAAGTGTTTTCGGTTAATTTTTTTTCTAAATAACTGGTATTCAAATCTTGCACCTTGGCATTGGCTATATCGCTTAAATTGCCATTTTCAGTAATGGTTTTTACCACCTTTTTACGGTTAAAAAACTCCATATTTTCGGGGTAAATTTGAATAATAACCTTTTTTACAGCCAGTTCTTTTTCCTGATTATTGGTAAATGAAACCGCAAAAACCAAACCGCAGCCAAGCACAAGCCAAATAAATACCAGGCCTAGCTTTTTAAACACTTTGATTTTTCTATCACTTATCCACTTCATTTTTTATTCTTATTTTATTTTAGCACCAGTTAAAACTGGTGGCTATAAAATCCTTCGTTCATACGGAACTATTTTTATTATACTATTTCTCTAAAATTTCTTTAATTGGTTTTATCAATAAATCAATATCGCCTGCGCCTAAAGTTAAAAACACTTTTGGCTGATTGGTTTTTAATGCTTCCAAAAGTTGGGCATTATTTACCAAATGCTTTTTAGAGGTAATTTTATCAAAAATTATTTTTGAAGTAACCCCTTCAATTGGCAATTCACGCGCAGGATAAATATCCAATAAAAACACCTCGTTGGCTATTGATAAGCTTTCTGCAAATCCATCCACAAAATCGCGGGTACGAGAAAACAAATGAGGTTGAAAAGCCACCACAATTTCATTTTCGGGATACATATTTTTAACTGATGAAATAATTGCCCTTAACTCTTCTGGATGATGGGCATAATCGTCAATATAAATTTGATTTTCTGATTTGATAATATATTCGAACCTGCGCTTAACGCCTTTAAAACCAAGTAATGCAGCACGTAATTCACTTTCGGTTACGCCACTCATTAAACAAGCTGCGCTTGCTGCTACTGCATTTTCAACATTATGTAAGCCTGGTATTCCTAACTGCAAACCAGTTATTTGAGTTCCTTTATAAACCAAATCAAAAGTATAATCGCCTTTGGTAATTTTTATGTTTTTCGCATAAATATCAGCTTCGGTTTGAATGGAATAAGTAAGATAATTTACTGATAAATCATCAATCAAATCAAGTTCTTTTTTTATAATAAGCGTTCCCCCACTCACCAATTTATTGGTATAATTTAAAAACGATTTTTTCAATTCATTGTGTTCGCCATAAATATCCAAATGATCCGCATCGGTTGATGTAATAATGGCAATGCTTGGATGTAACGTTAAAAACGAACGGTCAAATTCATCAGCTTCGATAACTACAAATTGTTGATTGGTTGAATTTTTGATTGGTTGATTACTAGTTATTGATTCAGAAGAATTATTAATCAACTTCGAACTTTGAACTTCGAACTTTGAACTAGTAAGTAATAAATTGGTATTATAATTCGTAGAAATTCCGCCTAAGAAGGCATTGCAATCCACTGAGCTTTGTTTTAAAATGTGAGCTATTAAAGTAGAGGTGGTTGTTTTTCCATGAGTACCGGCTACTCCAATGGTTTGGTGGTTTTGGCTTATTAAACCTAAAACTTGCGAACGTTTTAAAATAGTAAATCCATTATTTTTAAACCAAGCCCACTCTTGATGGTTAGCAGGAATAGCAGGAGTTAACACAACCAAACAGTTTTCAGTTGACAGTTGATAGTTGATAGCCTTTTCAACACTATCATCAAAATGAATATCAATTCCTTCTTTAATCAACTCATTGGTTAAAGCAGTGGGTGTTTTATCGTACCCCATTACTTTTATACCCAAATGGTTAAAATATCTTGCAATGGCACTCATGCCAATACCACCAATACCAAGAAAATACGCTGTTTTTATATTTTTTAAATCCATGAAATTACTTCATTAATTTGATTACTTCATCTACTATTAACTCGGCTGCATTGGGCATAGCAAATGTTTTTATTTGATTAACCAATTCAGCTTGTTTATTTTCATTGGTTATTAAGTTTAACGTTTCACTAACCAAGTTATTTTTTGCATCTACATCTTTTACTAAAATAGCTGCATTTTTATTTACCAAAGCCATTGCATTTTTTGTTTGATGGTCTTCGGCCACATTAGGCGAAGGCACTAAAATAACAGGCTTAGCCACTTGTGCTAACTCAGCTATAGAAAGTGCGCCTGCTCTCGAAATTACCACATCGGCTGCTGCGTAAGCTAAATCCATCTCATATATGAAGTCTTTGACTTCAAAGTTCGAAGTTCGAAGTTCGGAGTTCGGAGTTAATTTATCAAAGTTTTTGCCTGTTTGCCAAATAAGGTTTACGTTGGCTTCTTTTATTTTATCTAATCCTTCATAAATGCTTTCGTTGATAGTTCTTGCACCTAAGCTTCCTCCTATTACTAAAATGGTTTTTTTATTAGCATCTAACTTAAAAAACTCCATTGCTTGTTGTTTTTTGCTCGACACATCCAACAAATCTTGACGAATTGGATTACCTGTTTTTACCAACTTATTAGCTGGAAAAAACTTCTCCATATTATCGTAAGCCACGCAAATGGTATTTACTTTATCTTTTAATATTTTATTGGTGATACCCGCATACGAGTTTTGCTCATGTATTAAAGTTGGCAGTTTTTTTAACGATGCTGCATAAAGCACCGCACTACTTGCATAACCACCAAAACCAATAACTGCATTGGGTTTAAACCTGTTAATTATTCCAAATGATTTTAAAATACTTGAAACAACCTTAATAGGAAACAATAAATTTTTATATGTAATTCTACGTTGCAATCCACTAATCCACAATCCTTCTATTTTATAACCCGCTTTAGGAACTTTTTCCATTTCCATTCTATCGCTAGCGCCCACAAATAAAAACTCCACATCGTTGTTGAGTCTTTTTTGTAATGCTTGTGCTACCGCAATGGCCGGATATATATGGCCTCCTGTTCCTCCTGCGCTAATTATTATTTTCTTTTTGCTATTCATTTTTAATAAAATAGTTTGTTATAAATAGACCTAAGTTGTTATAAAATTATTGTTTTTTGAATCCACGTTACTATTGGCTTCCTCCATGCTATCAGCTTGAATATACCTGCTTACACTCATAATCAATCCCAATGTTATAAATGTAAAAATAAGTGAGGTTCCACCTTTACTTACCAAAGGTAAAGTTAAACCTGTAACAGGAAATAAACCAACTGCTACCGCCATGTTTATTAATGCTTGCAGCACCAATTGGAAAGACAAACCAACTGCTATTAATGCCCCAAAAGCTTTAGGCGCCTTTTTTATAATATTGATGGTTCTATACATAAACCATAAATATAAAAACAGCATAAATATGCCTAAAAATAATCCATACTCTTCAATAATAATGGCATAGATAAAATCGGCATAAGCTTCGGGCAAAAAGTTACGCTCTACACTTTGACCAGGACCTTTTCCAAACAAGCCACCAGTAGCAATAGCTATTTTAGCATGGTCGGCTTGAAAACTATCTTTTTCCTTTACTTTATTTCTTCCTGTTTGGGCCGATTTATTTTCAAAATTAGTAAATGCCGTTATCCTTGCTTTCCATGTTTCGAATCGCCCAACACCCTCAATTAACTTAGGAGGAGCAAACAATAAAAACATAGCAAACAAAACAGCACAAACTAAACCAACAGCGCCAATTTTGATTAAATAAATAACCTTAACTCTACCTAAGTACATTACTAAAATACAGGTCATAAAAAGCACCAAAGCGGTACTTAAATTATCTTTTGCAATTAAAACGCAAGTTAAAGTGATATGACCCAACAATGGATAAATTACTTTCTTTAAGTCATCCAACTCATCTTTGTATTTAGCTAAGGTTCTAATGGTATAAAGCAAAATTGCTACCTTAGCAAAATCGGACGACTGAAAGGTAAAAAAGCCAAACGAAAGCCACCGTTTTGCCCCATTAATGGTTACTCCAAAAAGGATGGTTGCAATTAATAATGCATAAGATATGTAGAGCAAAAACCGTGATATCCCCATGAAATTTTTATAATGTATGGTATGAATATACAGCATAATGGTATATCCAATAAATATATACATTCCATGTTGGAACAAGTAAAAAATGGCACTGTGTTTATAACGGTACGACAACCAACTGGCAGAACTATACACAGCCAATAATCCCCATAATGATAAAATCAATATGATGAAGAACATGGCTCTGTCTCCCTTTGGTTTTAAATACTGTATAATACTCATTTTTACTTTTTATAATCAATTTGGTTTTGGTAAAACCTATTAATTTATATTTATCAATTACTATTTGTCAATGGTTGGTTTCCTAACCAATCATTTATACTTATAAACTTCTAACCGCATTTTTAAACATACGGCCACGTTCTTCATAATTTTTAAATAAATCAAACGAAGCGCAAGCAGGCGATAACAAAACACATTCGCCAGCTTTAGCTAATTGTTTTGCCACTTTTACAGCTTCGTTAGCACTGGTAGTATTTACAATCATGTCTACATCTTTGCTAAATGCTTCATGGATTTTAGTATTATCTAAACCCATACAAACAATGATGCGCACTTTTTCTTTTACCAAATCTTTCAGCATGGTATAATCATTGCCTTTATCGGTTCCACCAGCAATCCAAACTACTGGTTTATCCATACATTCTAAAGCATACCAAGCAGCATTTACATTGGTGGCTTTTGAGTCGTTAATAAATTGTATGCCATCAACCGAGGCTACATTTTCTAAACGGTGTTCTACATTTTTAAAATCGGTTAGCGCTTCGCGAATAACTTCATTTTTAATTTGTAATGCCTTGCCAATTAAGGCAGCGGCAAGCGAGTTATAGGCATTATGCCTACCTCTAAGTGCAAGTTGTTGTGTTAACATTGTGAATGGATTTAATTGATTGTTTGATAATTGCACAAACATGGTTCCATCCATTACAGTTGCCCCAGCTGCAAGACTAGGGTTTAACGAGAATGGAACCATTTGTGCGTTTATATTTGTTGATTGCAAGTTTGCGGTTGTTAATTCATCATCAGCACAATACAAAAAGTAATCTGCGGCAGTTTGATTTTGTGTGATTCTGAATTTTGAGTTTATATAGTTTTGTATTTCGTAATTATATCTGTCTAAATGATCGGGTGTTATATTGGTTAATACAGCAATGTTTGCATGAAATTCATACATATCATCTAATTGAAAACTGCTTATTTCTAATACAAAATAATCGTATTGTTTTTCGGCAACTAAGCGCGCAAAACTCACACCAATATTACCTCCACAGGCTACATTTAAACCTGCTTTTTGTAATAAATGATATACCAATGAAGTTACGGTAGTTTTGCCATTGGTTCCAGTTATAGCTATAATGTATGCATTGGTGTAACGAGCTGCAAACTCTATTTCACTAATAACAGAAATATTCAAAGAACGAAGCTTTTTTATAAGCTCATTTTTTTCGGGAATACCTGGACTTTTTATAATTTCATCAGCATTTAAAATCAATGCTTCAGTATGTTGTAATTCTTCAAAAGCAATAGCATGCTGCAACAATTCCTCTTTGTATTTTTGAGGTATTGCTCCTTTATCTGACACAAATACATCAAAGCCTTGTTTTTTAGCTAAGATGGCTGCACCTGTTCCACTTTCTCCGCTTCCAAGTATTACAATTCGTTTCATTGTTTAGTTCTTAGTTTTAAGTACTTAGTTCTTAGTTTGGTTAGTATTTGTGTAAATCACAATTCAAAAATCCTAAATCAAAATTCCTATCGTACTTTTAAAGTAATGATGGTGATGATTGCTAACATGATTCCAATAATCCAAAAACGGGTAACAATTTTTGATTCGTGGAAACCTAATTTTTGATAATGGTGATGCAACGGAGACATTTTAAAAAGTCTGTTTGCCCTAGCATATTCAATACCATGCTTGCGTTTTTGATATTTAAAATAATACACTTGAAGTATTACCGATAAATTTTCAACCAAGAACACCCCACATAAAATTGGAATCAATAATTCTTTACGAACCATAATGGCAAATACTGCTATGATTCCTCCTAAAGACAATGAACCGGTATCGCCCATAAATACTTGAGCAGGAAAAGCATTGTACCATAAAAAACCAATACATGCTCCAACCAATGCACCTCCAAAAATTACCATTTCGCCAAGGTTAGGAATGTACATTACTCCTAAATATTCAGAGAAAACCAAATTACCACTTACATAAGCAAAAATACTGAGCACCAAAGCTATAATAGCCGATATACCTGCCGCAAGCCCATCAATACCATCAGTAATATTTGCACCATTGGAAACAGCAGTTATAATAAAAGTTACAACTACTAAAAATATCAAATAATTGTATTGCTCAAATCCATCCCAAATCCAAGTCAATAAGTATTTATAATCAAACTCAGTTGATTTAAAAAATGGAATAGTAGTAGTAGTAGCCTTCTCATCTTTCGAATACATAATTTGACCATCAATAACTGTTTGTTGTAAATTATTGGCTTTAATAAACTCAGTAGTTACATCTTGTGGCTTATAAAAATCTTTGGTTTTTACGTGTTGGTTGTAATACAATGTGGTAGCCACAATTACGCTGATGCCCACTTGTCCAACTATTTTAAACCTACCTGCTAAACCTTCTTTATTCTTTTTAAATACTTTTATGTAATCATCTAAAAAGCCAACTAAACCAAGCCAAATGGTAGTAATTACAGCTAAAATAATATACACATTATTGATGCGAGCAAACAATAAGGTAGGCAATAAAATAGCTGCTAAAATGATTAATCCACCCATTGTGGGTGTGCCTACTTTAGCTTTTTCACCTGCTAAACCAAGGTCTCTAATTTCATCAGCCACTTGTAATCTTCTTAATTTTGCAATCAAGTTTTTACCATAAATCATTGATATGGTTAACGATAATATAATAGCCATAGCTGCCCTGAAAGAAATGTATTGAAACACCCCAGCACCAGGAATATTAAAGGTATCATTCAAATAGTCAAATAAGTAATACAACATATTGTTAGTTATTTTATAGTTCTAATTTTTTATTTATTTCATTAATTCAAACATCTCTTTCAACACTTCTTTATCATCAAAATAATGTTTTACGCCTTGAATTTCTTGGTAAGTTTCGTGGCCTTTACCAGCTACCAAAATGATATCGCCTTTTTGAGCCATACTTACAGCAGCTTTAATTGCCTCTTTTCTATTGCTAATTCTTAGCGTTTTTTTGTAATGCAATGGATCAACACCTTTTTGCATTTCATCTAATATTTCTTCTGGGTCTTCGTTACGAGGATTATCAGAAGTAAAAATTACCTTATTACTCATTTTAGTTGCCACATCGGCCATAACAGGGCGTTTAGCAGCATCTCTATTTCCACCACAACCAACTACTGTTATTAGCTGTTCGTTATTGGTTCTTATTCCATTAATGGTTGAAAGAATATTTTTTAAAGCATCAGGAGTATGTGCATAATCAACAATGGCTACTATGCCACTTTCTGATTTCATAAAATCGAAACGACCATTTACTGAATGTAAACTTGATAAATGTGTAATGATTTCTTGTTTATCTTTTCCTAGTAAAAAAGCTGCTCCATAAACTGCTAATAAATTATAAGCATTAAACTCACCAACTAATCTGAACCAAGCCTCATCGCCATTTACATTAATAAGCATTCCATCAAAATCGGCTTCAATAATTTTACCTTTAAAATCAGCCATTGATTTTAATGAGTAAGAGTATTTTGATGCATGGGTATTTTGCAACATCACCATGCCATTTCTATCGTCTTTATTAGTCAAGGCAAAGGCATCATCATTTACATCATCAAACAGCTTTTTCTTGGCTTTTATGTAATTATCAAATGTGATATGATAATCCAAATGATCGTGGGTAATATTGGTAAAAATAGTCCCAGCAAAATGTAATCCGCTGATTCTATTTTGATCAATAGCATGTGAACTTGCTTCCATGAAACAATACTCACATCCAGCAGCTAACATTTGTCCTAAAAGCTCATTAATCCTAATAGAATCAGGAGTAGTATGTGTGCTCGGAATAACTGTTTCGTTAATTTGATTTTGAACAGTAGAAAGTAACCCAACATGATGACCAAACTTACGAAACAAACTAAATAATAAGGTAGCAACAGTAGTTTTACCATTGGTACCTGTTACCGCAACAAGCTTTAATTGTTTAGAAGGATGGTTATAAAAATTAGCTGCCATTAAAGCCATGGCTTCACTGGTATTTGCTACTTGAATATAGGTAATTCCAGCATTTAATTCAGTTGGCAATACTTCGCAAACAATGGCTTTAACACCTTTAGTTATTACATCTCCAATAAATTTATGACCATCAACTTGAGTACCTTTTACAGCAAAAAACACACTGCTACTTGTTACGTTTCTTGAGTCGTAAGTAAGCAGTGTAACCTCCATATTCAAGTTACCTTGAACAGAAATAGTTTTTACTGTATGTAATATTTGTTCTAATGTTTTAGTCATAAAATTATCCTAAAATTAAATTTACTTTTAAACCTTTATTGTAGTTAGCTCCCGCCTTTATTGATTGCTGTTTAACTTTACCACAACCCATAATGCTTACTCGTAAACCTTTACTTTCTAATAAATAAGTAGCATCTTTAGCCGACATTCCTTTTACATCAGGCATTTGTTTGGGTTTGCTTACCATGGGTAATAAACTTAATGCATTGTCCTTTTGTGAAACATTGAACCATGCACTTTCCATATCATCAACCGAATCGTTTACATGTGATGAAATGCCCACATTATCAAGTATGGTTTTTACATCATCTTTATAAGCTTTTGTTACTTCTGGCAAATCGTTCGAAAAACCAGTGTAAGTTTCTCTTACATCTTTATGAATGTTGGTAGCAGTAGCATAAATTTTATTGGCCAAATCTTTAAATACTGGCAATGCCAACTGCGCGCCATAAATCATACTGCCTTGCGGACGAATGATAACTACATAGCAACTATATTTTGGTTTTTCAGCAGGAAAATAACCACACCAAGAGGCTCTGTAAACTTTTGCTCCGCCTTGGTAATAATCTTCCCCTCGTTGAATAATGGCAGTTCCTGTTTTACCAGCAAAGGTGTAAGGTAAGTTGCCGTTTTCTTTGTTATAAGCAGTACCATTTTTAACAACACCTTCCATCATGTTTTTAAGTTGAGCAACAGTGGCTTCACTGCATATTTGCTCCTTTAAAACTTGTGTTTTAAATTCCTTAACCACTTGGCCTGCATTCATTATTTTTTTAACAAAAAATGGATTCACCATTTTTCCATTATTAGCTATAGCATTGTAAATAGTTAACATTTGCAATGGCGTTAATGAAATTCCATAACCACGGCTAATAGCAGATAAATCGCTTTTACTCCAATACTTACTACTTGGTTTTAAATATTGTGGTGCTTGTGCTCCATGTAATTGCAATTTCAGATTTTTATCTAAACCTAAACCATCTAAATAATCATAATGTTTACTTGGGTTTGAATCATAATACTTAGCTATTTGTTTAGCAAATGCAATGTTTGACGACACTTCAAAAGCTTGCTGCATGTTTAATTCAGAATAACTATGCGAATCTTCAACAGGTCGACCATACACCATAGCTCTTCCACCTTCTACATTCACCACAGATTTTGGGGTTACAAAACCATTATCCAGCAAACTCATCATGGTTACCAACTTAAAGGTTGAACCTGGCTGCATTTTAGTTCTAATGGCATCATTCAATCTTTCTTCATAAGTACCATCAGCCTTTCGTGTTAAGTTGGCAATGGCTTTAATTTCGCCAGTTTCCACTTCCATTAATATAGCAGTGCCACGCATGGCCATATTACTTTTTAAAACCTTTAACAACGATTGTTGTGCAACATCTTGTAAATTTATATCAATGGTTGAAATGATATCACAACCATTTTCAGCTTCGTTTTTTTCTTCATTATTAATAGGCACATAAACACCACCTGTAACGCGTTGCATCATTTGCAATCCATCTTTGCCTTTTAGGTAATCGTTAAAAAAGCCTTCTAACCCTACATAATCATCCGAATTATTATTAACAAAACCAATGGTTCTTAAAGCTAAATTTTGAAATGGTTTTACACGTTTGGTTTTAGGAATAATGTACAAACCACCTGATATTTTACCCATTCTGAACAATGGAAACTTTTGAATACGTAACAATTGTTGATGCGACACATTGAGTTTGATTAAGTTATAACCTAACCCTTTAGACCTGATATTTTTAAATAAAAATTTATAATGACTAGCTGTGGCTTGTGGAAACTCTGCATTGAACATAATGGCAAGCGAATCAACATATTTATCAAAAGTATCTTTTACCGAAAATGCTGGTGCAGTGGCATCAATGGCCAAATCGTAAATGGGCAATGAAGTAGAAAGCAAAGCACCATTACAATCAAAAATATTACCTCTGATAGCCTTTACTTTTTCTGACTTTACCGAAAATTTTGCCGATTCTTTTTTCCAATGATTACCTTCAACAAACTGTAATTTATAAACATAAAACACAATGGCAGCAGCAAACACGCCCATTAAGCCAAAAACGACCAGGGTACGTATTAATATTGTTTTGCGTGCGTTAATTGCCATTTTTTTGTTTACTGTTTTCTTTATTCTATTGTTATTTTGGTTGGCGGTATTACTGCCTCTTTTACATAATCAGTATCTTTGGTTCGTTTGCCTTGGCTGTTAAACTCTCTTAACTTTTCTGCTATGTTTGATTGCCTACTGGCATTCATTATTTCGCTTAAGTTTATAATATACTGATTGCGTAATTCTTTATTTTCCTTAGTTAATTTATCTATCTTTTTATTTAAGTTATCGTTATTATGACTACTCCATATCAACACCATTATTAAACCAAAACAAAAAAGTATAAATGGCATTTGACCAATCAATTGATTGGGGTTGAGCTTAAAATCAATATCAGATAAACGCTTAAAAGCACCTTCAATTTTTGGGGTGCTTGGCTTTTTATCTTCTTTAATTTCAGGCTCATCGCCTATAATTACTTTATTGCTCACTTGGTTTGTTTATTTATTCAATCGTTCTGCTATTCTTAATTTGGCGCTTCGCGATCGGTTATTTTCTTCTTGCTCTTTATCGGTTGCTACTATTGCTTTTTTATTTAATGGATTAAATGGCCTATTGATATTTCCAAAAAAATCTTTTTCCAAATCGCCCATTAAATTGCCGCTATTCATGTAGTTTTTAACCAACCTATCTTCCAACGAATGGTAACTCATAATTACCAACCTACCTCCTGGCTTTATTAAACTACCACATTGCAAAAGCATTTTTTCTAGCACAGCTAACTCTTGGTTTACTTCAATGCGAATGGCTTGAAACACTTGAGCAAAAAATTTAAAGTCTTTGAACTTAGGCGCGTGATGCATCAATGCTTGCTTTAACTCTCCAACTGTTTCAATATTTTTACCATTACGAGCAGCAATAATATCGGCAGCCATTTTTCGCGATTGATGCAATTCGCCATACTTATATAATACGTTAGCCAAATCATCGGCTTTGTATTCATTTATAACTGTATGAGCGCTCAAAGATTGTGTTTGACTCATGCGCATGTCTAATTTAGCATCATCAAAACGAATAGAAAAACCGCGTTCACCCTCATCAAACTGATGAGACGAAACACCTAAATCGCCAAGCAAACCATCTACTTTATCAAAACCTTGGTATTGCACATGATTTTTCAAAAACTCAAAATTTTGATCAATAAAAACCAAACGTTCATCTTTAATTAAATTTCGTTTCGCATCTTCATCTTGGTCAAATGCAATCAGCCTTCCTTTTTTGCTTAACTTATTTAATATAGCGCCACTATGCCCACCACCTCCATAGGTAATATCTACATAAACCCCATCAGGATTTATATTTAATGCATCTAAGCACTCGTTTAACATTACTGGGTTATGGTACATCTTAGTTCTTAGTTGATAGTTGTCAGTTGATAGTTGTCAGTTGATAGTTAATGGTTTAAATGTTGTATTTAATTCAAAATCCAACATTTAAAATTCAAAATTTTATTCTTCATTTTTCCTTTTACTCATTACCTCTTCGGCTAAAGCGCTAAAGTCTTCTGGTTCGGCATTAAGCATGTTTTCGTATTCCGCTTTGCTCCATATTTCTACTTTGTTTCCATAAGCTAGCAAAACCAAATCACCTTTTAAATCAGCATACTCTTGCAATGATTTTGGCAATAAAACACGACTTGCAGAATCCATGTCTAATTTGCTTGCACCACGCAAAAAGTAACGTTTAAAATCGCGCTCTTTTTTAATGTAATCGCTTAACTTATTTATCTCTCCTGCAATGCTATCCCACTCATTAGAAGGATATAATACGCAGCATTTTTCAAAACCACGGTTTATAAAGAATGCATCCTTGGCTTCCGCAGGAAGTTGCTTTTTCAATGCCGCAGGAATTATCAGCCTGCCTTTGGCATCTAGTTTACATTCATATTCACCGTGTAGGTTTAGCACTAATTTTTTTTGTTATAACGGTGTAAAAATAAAAACAAAAATCCACTTTTCGCCACTTTCCCCCACTTTTGTGTATAAATGAGGCTTTTTTATATTCACATAATGGTTTAAAGTAATTAACAATGTCGCATTTATGTAAGGCGGAGTCGGTTAATAAAGCCGTTTCGAGAATTTAAAATTTGGTGGGGAATTGTGGCGGCAAAAAGTCGCTTTTAAGTATTTAGGGAGCAGATATTTGGAAAAATTTTAGAAAACTCAGGTTTTCAATTAAATTCGTTTAATGATAAAATGGGTATTAGGAATTATTGTATTGGGATGAAAATAATATGCGGCTACAATAAATACGAAGCACAATCAATTGATATTAACGATGCAGCTTACACAATAAACCAATTGAAATTATTGATATAACATTGTTACATAAAAAAAGCGGCTTAAGCCGCTTTTTTTTGTTTTAGAAATGATATCCAATGGTAATACCCCACCTAAATCCGAATCCTTCCATTACACTATCATATATTTTTTTACTATCAAAAATGGCATTAGTTGAGAGGTTCGGATTAGTTTTTGTACTTTTAGTATTATAGTCAACACCTCCATAAAAATCAATTAGCATTTTTGAATTAAAGTATGCCCATTGTTTACCTAAAACCACGCCACCACCATAATTGGTATAAGGTATTGGCTGATGTGTTTTTATAGTTTGAATACCATTACTACTTTCCTGAACTTGGAAGAAAGAAATATCTCTATACCTAAAAAATGGCGCAATATAAGCACCACCAGCAAATGGTGCACCGCTAAAATACTTCCTATATTCTAAACCTAAACTAAAGCCTTGTCCACCACCATCGGCAGTTTTAAATCCTAACAAATAAATTAAATTCAAAGATGCCTTTGGAGCTATCATTTTTTCGGCTTGCAAGTTTATGAAACCTGAAGTAGCACTTAATGGGTTTACTTTTATTGCAAACGTTTTATACCATTTTGTTGCCAATGTAGAATCAGTTTTTTGCGCTTTAACAACTGTTGCTGCAAAAATAATGATAGAAAAAAAAGTAATTATATTTTTCATGGTTTTGAATTAACATTTAAAAAACAACTTCTTGAGTAATTCCACAAGGAGTTATAGGATATTTTATTTCTTTTATTGGAACAGTATTTTTATTTTGATAAAGCCTTAAAGTAAATGTAAAAGAGGAATCACTATTTTCAAAACAAGGAGTTTCTTTCAATTCAAATGTACCTAAAATATCGCTATTTAAAGGACCTTTAATGTATTGACTTTTAAAAAAAGAACTAGCACCAAACAAATATACATACACAGAGTCACTTACACTTATGCTTTTATAATTTGCGAATTTTACTTTAACAGGTGCTGTAAAATTAAAGGGTATATTGCCAAGATTTAAATTTTTACCTGTTGGAATATTTCTAAGTAAATATTTTGTTTTTAATGAATCCACCATAAATTTAAACAAAGTAAATTGAGCTTGGCTGCTATTATAAATATAGAAAAATTTAAAATAGCCATTGCTATCAGTTGTAATGGTTTTATTGTATCCATTACTATTTTCAGTAATTGCAACAGGAAATGAAAAAGAATAATTTTTTATTGGCAAACTACTGTTACAGCTCTCAACTAATCTACCTTCTATTTGACAAGTAACAGGAGACGGCATTTCTTCCATCTTATTACAATCAGCATTGATAAAAAGCAAAGAGACCCCCGAAGCTAATATTAATGTTTTTATGTTCAAGCCTCTAGCTTGATTTATAATTCCCATGGTTTTAGTCAATTAAAAGTTTAATAAAATTACTTTATTTTTCAGTATTGGTTTTGATTTATTTTTAGCGAATGGACTTTAAAGCCCAAGCTACAAAAAAGTAGCTTGGGCTTCTGGTTTTAGTCAAAAATTACTTCTTGAGTTGTACCACATGGAACAATTAACCCATATTTGATAATAGGCTGATTTACAAAACTATTTATATATAATTTAACATTTAATTTTGATGAGTCTAAAAATAAAAATGTTGGTATAGTAGATATAGAAATGGTACCCAAACTTTCTTTTACTAGTGGCCCTTTTATGATTCTAAATGGACGATTATTCGGCCCCATATCAAATATTAGAGAATCTCCTAATTTTATGGATGAATAACCTCGATATTTCAAATTTAAATTTACAGCAAAATCATAAATAATGTTTCCAAAGTTAATACTTTCACCTCCAGGTATATTGTTCAAAATACCTTTCCCTTGCTCCTCTTGCATAATTAATTTCCTACCCTTTAAATTAGATAGTATTTTAAAGTAACCATTGCTATCCGTTTTTCCATATATCCTTCCTTTGTAATCAGCCTCATCATAAATTATAAAATTCCAATATTTTTTTGGAGAATTATCTGTACAACTATTAACTAACCTCCCTTCTAAAATATAGCCTGAGAATGCAGGTGTTTCTTCTACTTTGTTACAATCAGCATTAATAAAAAGCATAGATAATACTAAAGCCAAAATGAATATTTTTATATTTTTCATGGTTAATCTATCAATAGTTTTACAAAGTTACTTTCTTTTTCAGTACTTAACAATACAACATATATTCCACTAGCTAAATTTAATTTAGCAGTATTTATACTGGTTTGACTACTTGCATTAGCTTTAACTTCAATATTTTGAGTATAAATTATTTTATTATTTATGTCCATAATTTTAAGAACACCGTTTCCATTTTGCAAAAAAGTATAATTTAACATAATTTCATCACTAGGCTTGGCAGGGTTAGGATAAAATCATACTATGTTTGATGGTTTTATTTATTGTTTTTACTGGCTTTGTCATTTTACTTAAACTATAATCAACACAACAAGTTACCATTGTATTATTAAAATGATTATATAAACCTATACTATTTTGCGGATCGGTGTTAATGGTACAAAGGGATTGTTCCAATAGTAACCATCTTTAGGATACATAAAGGTACTATTGTTGTCGTAAAAGTTAGCTGTGCTGGTGTTTCTCATCGTTTTTTGTTTTAAACCCTGCTACCTTTTTGGGTAGCAGGGTTTTGTTCTTATTCGAATACTACTTCTTGAACAAAAAGACAATTGGTTGATATTAAATAGTTTTTTTTACTAATTACAGTTGAAGCATTTAATAAATTTTTGTAAATATACAAATACCCTTTTGTTGAATCTCTATTTAAATACATTGGAGTTTCTTTTAGATAAATTACTCCCAAGTTATCACTTGATAAAGGGCCTTTTATATAAGAACTTCTGTAAGGATTAGTAGGATTTACACCTTGAGCATTAATAAATAAAGAATCAGAAGAAGTAAGGTTTTTAAAATCTTTGTAAATTAACTTAATACCCATAGTAAAATCATAAGCAATATCACCAAAATTAATACTCTGTCCTCCAGGTATTTTATAAAGTATAGTTTTACCTGTTCCAAATCCATCTTCTATTATTAAACTCCTGCCTTTCATTTCAGATTTTATTTTAAAATATCCATTGCTATCTGTTTTGGCAGTAATACTATAATCGTTCAATTTATCATTTTCGTCTCTCAACAAAAATGTTCTATTTTTAAGTGGAGTATTATCTGTACAACTATTAACTAACCTACCTTCTAAAATATAGCCATTAAACACTGGTGTTTCATCCACCTTATTACAGTCGGCATTTATAAATAACACGCAAATAAAAAAACTTACACAAAATGATTTTATGTTTTTCATAATTTTAATTTATCAAAAGTTTAACAAAATTACTTTCATTTCCAGTACTTAATACTACCACATATAAACCACTTGCTAGGTTTAATTTAGCGGTGTTTATACTGGTTTGGCTGCTTGCATTGGCTACTATATTTAGGTTTTGGGTGTATAGCACCTTTCCGTTCATATCCATTATTTTAAGTTCTCCTTTTCCGCTTTGCAAGAAAGTATAATTTAGCATAATTTCATCGGTAGGTTTGGCAGGGTTAGGAAACAAAATCATACTTTGTTTTATGGCTTTGTTTATGGCTTTAATTGGTTTAGCCATTTTGCTTAAACTATAATCTGTGCAGCAAGTTACCATGGTATTGGTAAAATGGTTATATAAACCTATGCTATTTTGCGGATCGGTTAGTGGCACAAAAGGATTGTTCCAATAATAACCATCTTTAGGATACATAAAGGTACTATTGTTGTCGTAAAAGTTAGCTGTGCTGGTGTTTACAAAAATATTTGATTTGGAATACATTGAAGGCTGTCCAAATGAAACTATACCATCGTAATTGTAATCTATATTTATTGTTCGTGCATTTGGATTTGGGTCGTTTGAATTAATAAAACTTGGAGCATTAAACCCATTTACATAAATATAATTTTGTGCCTCGTATTCGGCTTCATAACTTAGGTCGGTGTTGTCTAAATAAAAATAATCATCTCCAATTTCACGGTTCAAAAAATTACCTTGTAAGGTTTGTCCTGTATTAGAAGCATTGCAAGCATAATCGTGTAATGCCATCCTTACATTTAAATGATCTTCATTCAAATCGTTTATTCCATTTTGATTTGGAATTCCAACCACAACATCAAAAGGAGTATGATTCAAAATATGGTTAACGCTATTTGCCTCAATATTATAATTGGGGTCTAAAGGTTGTGGTAATGTATTATCGGTGTAATCTAAAGCGCTTATAGTTGGTATAAAACAAAAATTGGCACCATCAGAACAAAGGTCAGCATCTATGTTAGCACTGCAAAAACCTCCAAAACCCACTCTGGTGTTTCCTAGCCAACATCCTGCACCATTTGAACCACCACTTAAACTAAAAAAACCAGAGTACCAATAGTCTCCTTCTGGCCATTTTATTGGGTTTATTGTTGAATTGGTAATAATATTTCCCATTACATCTGTTCCATTTGTCCCAGTTATAAAATAACCACCTGGACTTGTGCAATAAGACTTTACATTAGTAGCATTTTCACTAATTGTATGTGGCAAGTAACCCAAAATTAAACTAACACCGAACCAATAAAATTGAATATCAATATCCCAAGTATTGTAATTTGAGAAATAAACAGACCCACTTCCATTAGGATTTGAATTTAAAGCATAAGTTAAATCGGTTAAAGGCACTTTAATAAACCAAAGAAAATCAACATACATATTTAAATCTAAAAATACTAGTTTATCATTAGCAATTCGTCTATTCATATCATAAAAATTTGATTGACCTGCCCCACTCATCAAACCATTTGTTAGTGCAACCTTCTTAAGATGAACTGGATAATTTCCTATGTTGGCTAAATCATTTTTAAAATTAGTTCTTTCAGGATGCTCAAAATATTCATTACTACTATTTTTAGTGTCAATATGATAAATAAGCATTTGTTTGGCAGCAGTAGCATCTAAAAACCATTTATTTTTCCGTGAAAAATACCTGAAAATATTTCCAAATTGTAAACCATAAAATTCGAATTTATCATACAACTGTTGAAAAGCCAATGGAACATTTGCCCCTTGATTTGGTACGTCTATAGAAATGTAAAGTCTCGTATTATGCATTCTTTCTGGCGCTGGATTACTAAAATCAGTGGTATAAAAAGGAGTTTCCATAAATGACAACGCATATCGTGCAATTAATCCACCCATACTTTCTCCAATAACAACAAATTGATTTTTATTATCTGGCATTAAACCTTTTAGATAATTAATATAGCCTATCAAATGGTTTGCATTTTGTTTTATGTCTTTTGTTGGATTATCCATCATTAAAACGTGAAACTCATATCCAAAGTTCATTAAATTTGCAATTTGAGGCTGTTGAATCATACCTGAATAAATATCATCTATACTTCTAGCAAACTTTGGTAAATCATATAAAGGATCAAAACCAGGGACATAAATTACTATTTTTCTTTTACTATTATCTCTAGTAACGCATTCTGTGAATACATGTGCCTTTAATCCTTCAACATTATTAGTTGTATGAGTTTTACCTAATGCCTTTTTCCCAAAAACATTAAACTTACTTTTAACCTTAGTTCGGGATAAGAATATGTTGATATTTTTTTTTATAAAAATCTGTAAATCAATTAAATAGTAGCATTGAAATTGTTAAATTTGTAGTGCAAACAATAAACAAAACAATAACAATGCTACGGGATAAAATTACTGAAATTTTTGT
>JAIXSO010000028.1 GCA_027484685.1 Bacteroidota bacterium | reverse complement strand
GGATCTGTTATACAGCTAATACAATATGGGTCAATGGTCCATTCCCATTGGGTTGGTCCATTGGTACTCAAGTCAATAAATGGTGCTTCTTCAGTTATACCCATTATGCGTTTAAAAGTAATAAAATCGGCTTTGGGTGCTTGGCTTGGGGTATCTACGTAAATAAATTTACTTATCGAATCACGTAATGAATCACGTTTTAAATCGTTTACTGCCAATAATTTTACCAATTTTAATCCTGGAGATGTAAAAGTGTAAGTGAAGTTATTGAAGTATCTTGCTGTATCAATATAACCTGCTTGGCGATTGTAACCGCTCAATAATGGGTTTTCGTTTGGTAAATTCCAAAATACACGGCTTTGGAAGCTTGATGTATTGATTAATGTGGCTGGACTATTTATCCAAACTGTGTCTGGTGCGTAAAAATTTGCGATGGGTGGTTGGATAACTGAGCTTCCTACATTATTAAAAGTTATTGAACCAGTAAAAAATCTTGGATTATTAGGTCCACCATAACCAACATATAGACCTCCAATTTGAAAATCTCCAACCTGTAATTGAACCCCACTTGTACTTGTAAAAGTATTGGGAGTGCATGTTCCTACTCCAGTGCCACTATACCTATTAGTACCAGTAGTAAACAAAACAAATCTGTAAATTGCTCCAATAGGAATAATAAAATTAATATTAGTAAGTACATCGTTAACAGAAAGTGTTGCCGAAGAAATGCTTGGCACACCACTAGCAATTTGATTCCAACCTGCGGCTGGGTAAGCAGTTGGAGGTGCTCCACTTAAAGATGTAGCAGATTGGTAAAGAGTATATGTAGCTGTATTATCTACACTTGAAGTCCAATTACCTACACTTGTTAAATTAATAGCACTAGCGCTATTGTTGCTTATAACAAAAGTAATGTAACTATTTGTTCCACTTGAATTGGTTCCGGTATACCCAGTTGAAGCTAGAGTAGTGTTAAGTGTTGTTTGAGCTTTTAAACCAAAAGTCGTCATAAAAGCAAACAAGAATAAAAGAATTCGTATTTTTGTTTTCATATTTACTAGAAATTAATTATTTAGTAAGTAAAACGAAAACAAAATAAAATAGTTTGCTTACAAAAAAAAAGATTAATTGAAATGACGTAAAAAAAACATACATTTTAATAAAACCATAATATGGTTATATAAACTTTTTCCACCATTTAACAGTTAAGCCTACATACACTCCATCTTTCCTTGTTTCGGTAGGATAAATTTCTACATAATCTCCTTGATTTCCAAATCCTTTACCCGTGCGTGGATTGTATTTATAACGATGAATAGGACAAACTACTTGCTCGTTTTCATCGCATTTGCCACTGCCGAGGGGTGCACCTGCATGCGGACATTTATCGTCCATAGCAAAGTAACCATCGTGCAAACGGGTTAAACAAATACGTTTACCCTCTATATCAATGGTTCTAACTGTGTTGATGGCCTGTGGTTCTGGGCCATCTAATTTAAAATCGTAAATTTTATAAAATTGTGTAGCCATTTAAATGTGTGCCGAAAGTAATAAATCAATATCTTTATGGTAAATATTTAAGCGCTTACCAATATGTTTATTGGTTAAATTTCCTCTGTAAACATAAACTCCATTTCTTACACCTGCATTATTGTATAAAAAAGTAGGAATATCTTTGGCATCGGCCAGTTTAAGTAATAATGGTGTAAATACATTACTCAAAGCATAACTTGCAGTGCGGCAAACACGACTGGTAATATTTGGAACACAATAATGTATTACATCATGTTTAATAAAAGTTGGATTTTTTAAAGTGGTAGTTTCGCTGGTTTCAAAAATACCGCCTTGGTCTATGCTGATATCTATAATAACCGACATTGGTTTCATTTGACTAACCATTTCTTCGGTAACTATTATAGGGCTTCTGCCATCTTCACTGCGCATACATCCAATTACTACATCAGCTGTTTGTAATGCTTTGCAAATTATTTTTGGATGCAGTAAACTAGTAAAAATGCTACTGCGTAAATTATCTTGAATTCTGCGTAATTTTGATAAAGAATAATCAAACACTTTAACAGTTGCTCCTTTGCCTATTGCTGACTTAGCCGCATACTCCCCTACTGTTCCTGCCCCTATAATCACAATTTCAGTTGGTGGAATACCAGTGGTACCTCCAAGCATTTCGCCTTTTCCGCCATAAGTTGAACTCAATAATTCATCGGCAATGCTTATAGAAGTGGTGCCTGCTATTTCACTTAAACTTCTTATTACAGGAAATAAGCCATCGCTATCTTTCAAGTTTTCGTAAGCCAAAGCAGTTAACTTTTTTTGCATCATTTGTTTCATAAAAGTTTCGCTTTTACTGGCATGCTGCAAAGCCGAAATTAACAAGTGTTGTGAGGTTAGTAAATTTATTTCCTCCTCGGTAGGCGGTTCAACTTTTAAAATAATATTTGCTTTAAAAACTTCTTCTTTACTAAAGCAAATTTTAGCACCTGCTTCGCTAAAATCATTATCGGTAAAATGTGCATTTTTGCCCGCCCCTGTTTCTATCCAAACTTCATTACCATTATTTACTAAAAGCTGAATAGATGAAGGTGTTAATGGAATTCTACCTTCTTGTAAAGTAGTTTCTTTGGGAACACCAATATATAAAACATGGTTTGGATTATGCTTTTCAAGCAATGCTTCTTTAGGCTGTAACGATGCTTGTTTGGCCAGTTCTGTAAATCCGAAATGTTGATCCATAATGAGTTTTGGGCAATAGTTCAAAAATAACCCAATTATGGTAAATTACAATTAATTTTATTGAACAATTAAAGTTCTGCTCACTGATTTTCGAATACTATTATCTGTAAAAACCACATAATAATTTCCTTTTTTTAAATCGCTGATATTTAAATCCACTTTTTTTACTTCTCCTTTATTTATGGTTAAACTCCTACCCGAAAAGTTTAATCGGCTTGGAACAGGAATAGCAACGTCTTTTATCAGATTACCATTTTCGTCAATTATTTTTACTGATGGGGCATCGGTTTCAATCGAAATATTTGTAGTAGCAGGGTTAGGATAGACCTTGGCATTGATTTCGCGATCTACAGAAATATAATTATATTTACTATTGGCTTTAGGATTATTTGACCCTTCAAAAAGCCATAAATAGGCTGGTTTAAACATACTAGCCCAAAAAGTTTCATTGTGATTTCCTTTTGCCTTGGGAACAATATTTACCTCAGAATCAAAAAAATCGCATTTTTCGAGCAAATGGCTCACTAAATCATCTACCACTTCGGGTTTGGCAATGCTATCGTTACTACCCACGGTAATAAATACTTTCATTGACCAATTCCTTTTTTCATCCACATACAACGAAAACATAGAATCTTTATTGGTAAAAACAGGTGAAAACATACCTACTTTACTAAAACTAAACTGGTTACTTAAGGCAACAGCCAACGCAAATGAAGCATATTTACCTGCACCAATAATTGCGTTATAATCTCTGTATTTTTTTGTTTTGTAAGCTGAATCGATGTAATGCTTTAACTCATTAACAATAAAATATTCAAAATCCAAAGCCAACGAAGTATCACTTTTCATAAATCCTTTATAAAAATAATCAGTCTCACGGTCGGTTAATTTTTTATTATTTTCAATTGCTACCACTATGCAGCCATTATCGTTTTTAAATTGTAAGTTTCTTAAAGTTTCATCTATGCGCCATTCAGTGGCATCGGCTGTATAATTATCAAAAGCATTTTGGCCTTGCAAAGCATAAATAACAGGAAAGCGCTTGAGTTTATCTTTGTAATAATCGTTGGGTAAATAAATCCATATTTTTTTGCTGTAACCTAAATTTTTAGAATAAAAACTATCCTTTACCACCTCTACATTATCGGTAGCTGAATGTTCTTTTTTAAAGTCTATCCAATTACTTACTTTTAAGTCTATTTTACCCACTTGTTTTGGATAAATTATTCTGTTCTCTATTTCGTTAAAAGCTGAATCGGCCTCTACTCCTACATTTGAACATCTGGTAATTTTAAAATAAAAAGTATCGGTTATGATTGGTAAATTCAACACCCAATTGTTTTTTACTTTTTTAAAATAATAAGTACTATCTGCTGTAGCATTCCAATTATTTTGCTCGCATATAATAGAAAAACGGGCATCGCGAGGGGTATTACTTGGCAATTGTTTTAACTGCAAAACCACTTGAGCCTGCAATTTTAAAAACATAAAACTTAAAATAATTACTGTAAAAATTCTCTCCATTTTTTTTAAACGCTTCAATTTAAAATTTATTATAGTGACAAGCAATTTCTTATTTTGGTTTAATGATTCAAATATTATTTTTTGTTAAAACAATTTATTTTGATTCAATAAAAATAATCTTTTTATCCATTTTATAAAAACAATTACTATAATTACAAAAAAATACAATTAGCTATATGAAGATACTTGACATTAAAATTATGCGTGGACCAAATTATTGGAGTGTTCGCAGACATAAACTTATTCAAATGCGCCTAGATTTAGAAGATTTAGAGCAAAAACCAACTAACAAAATTGATGGTTTTAGTGAGCGTTTAGAAAAAATGTTTCCTACCATGTTTAGTCATAGATGCTCAGTTGGGCAACCTGGAGGTTTTTTTAGCCGAGTAAAAGATGGCACTTGGATGGGGCATGTAATAGAACATATAGCTTTAGAAATTCAAACACTAGCTGGAATGGAAACTGGCTTTGGCCGCACCCGTTCTACTGGTAAAGAAGGAATTTACAATGTAGTGTTTAGCTACATGGAAGAAAAAGCTGGTGTATTTGCAGCACGTGCAGCGGTTAGAATAGCCGAGGCTTTAATTGCAGGAAATGATTACGACTTAGCTGCCGATATTCAAGAATTACGAGAAATCCGCGAAGATGAACGCCTTGGACCAAGCACAGGTTGTATAGTAGATGAAGCAGTAGCAAGAGGTATTCCATACATTAGGTTAAACCGCCACTCGTTGGTACAATTAGGTTATGGTGTTAACCAAAGACGTATAAGAGCAACCATAGCTAGCACCACAGGAAGTATTGCTGTTGATATAGCTTGCGATAAAGAAGAAACTAAAAACTTATTAGGTGCAGCCGAAATTCCAGTTCCAAAAGGACGCATTGTATATGGTGAAGAAGGTTTACAAGCTGCTATCGAAAGTATAAAATATCCAATTGTTACCAAACCTGTAGATGGCAATCATGGTAAAGGAGCTACCACCAATATTAATAATTGGGAAGATGCCGTAAAAGGTTTGGAAGCTGCCAAAAAATATTCTCGAGGTGTTATTGTAGAAAAATTTATTACTGGTTTAGACCACCGAGTATTGGTTATTAACTACAAGTTTGTGGCTGCTGCCATACGCAAACCTGCTGCTGTAACAGGCGATGGCAAACATACCATTGAAGAGTTAATTGATATAACCAACCAAGACCCACGCAGAGGATATGGTCATGAAAAAACTTTAACAAGCATCAAAATTGACCAATTTACTTTAGACATTTTAGAAAAACACAATTATACTTTAGATACTGTTTTACCTGCTGGAGAAGAACTTTGGTTAAAGCCAACTGCTAATCTTTCAACAGGTGGAACAGCTACTGATGTAACCGATTTGGTTCATCCTGATAATATTTTTATGTGTGAGCGCATTGCCCGCATTATTGGACTTGATATTTGTGGTATTGATATTATGGCAAATACACTTTCAGAACCTGTAGCCGAATCAGGTGGAGGTGTTATTGAAGTAAATGCAGCTCCTGGTTTCCGTATGCATATTGATCCAGCCGAAGGATTGCCACGCAATATAGCAGAACCTGTTATTGATATGTTGTATCCTCCAGGAACTTCGGCACGTATTCCAATTATAGCCGTATCGGGAACTAATGGAAAAACTACTACTACGCGCTTAATGGCACATATGGTAAAAACCATGGGACACAAAGTAGGTTATACCACTACCGATGGTGTTTATATTCAAAACCAATTGATGATGCGTGGCGACTGCACAGGACCAGTAAGTGCTGAGTTTGTGTTAAAAGATCCTACGGTTGATTTTGCAGTTTTAGAATGTGCGCGTGGTGGAATTTTACGTTCAGGTTTAGGTTTCCATAATTGCGATATAGCTATTGTTACCAATGTGGCCGAAGACCATTTAGGTTTGGGCGATATTGATACCATTGAGCAATTGGCAAGAGTAAAAGCTGTGGTACCCGAAAGTGTATTGCCGGGTGGTTATGCCATATTAAATGCTGATAATAAATACACCGCAGCCATGACCAAAGATTTGCGTTGTAAACATGCATTTTTTAGTATGGACGAAAATAATCCAATCATAAAAGCACATACCGCAGCTGGTGGATTAGCCGCTATTTACGAAAACGATTTTATAACTATTTGCAAAGGAACTTGGAAAATTAGGGTTGAAAAGGCAGTAAATGTACCTTTGACTTTTGGAGGAAAAGCAAGTTATAATATTGCCAATATTTTGCCAGTAGTTTTAGCTGGATTTATACGCAATTACAAAATTGAAGATATGCGTTTGGCATTAGCTACCTTTATTCCTGGCCCAGCACAAACTCCTGGACGCATGAATATTTTCCGCTTTAAAAACTTTGAGGTAATGGTTGACTACGCGCACAACACTGCAGGATTTGAAGCCATAGCAGAAATGTTAAGCAAAGTAGATGCCACTGAAAAAGTAGGTGTAATAGCTGGTGTGGGCGATAGACGCGATGAAGACACTATTAACTTAGGCAAAGTAGCTGCTAAAATGTTTGATGAAATTATTATTAGGCAAGATAAAAACCTACGCGGCCGCACCGAAGAAGAAATTATTGACTTAATGACTACAGGTATAAGCCAAATAGATGCTAACAAAAAAGTGACTACTATTAAAAAGGAAAAAGAAGCCATAGAATATGCCATAAAACATGCTAAAAAAGGCAGTTTTATAACCATTTGTAGCGATGTGGTGCCTGATGCATTAGACCAAATAATGAAACTGAAAGAAGAAGAAGATTTAGGCCATATAGAATTAGGCGTTTAAAAAACAAATCACAAAAGAGGCATTGGTAACAATGCCTTTTTTGTTTAAATAAAATGGTATAAAAATGAATTTAGAAAAAAGGTTATTTATTCTGATTATTTTGATATTGGCCAGCATTTGCAGCCATGCCCAGATAATAAATCCAAATAAAAAAACTGTAAAAAAGTATTTTGAATTGATACAAAACGGATTGCCTAAAAAGAAGACTAAATTGAAAATATTAAAAGAAATATTTGAAATAACTTGTAATAATGATGATAGTGCATTTTTCAAAAATGATACAACAAAATTTTATAGCTCAAATGAACTATTTTGGGAAGAAAATCCAAATTGTGAGCTGTATTTAAAAATAATTTTTTATAAAAAGCGTATTGTTTTATTTTCAGGAAATATACCAATAAAAGAGCCATTAATGGGTTGGAAAGAAGGACTATTAATAAAATACTATTCTAGATTTTTTAATATCAAAACAGTTAGTCCTAAATATGCACTTTCAACATACAAAGGAAAAACCATTTTGACTATTAAACGCTATCAAAAAACAGATGAAAATTTTTATTTTTATAAAATTGAAGACGTGAAAAATAATAATATGAAAGGACCCAATTTCATTTTTACTTTAATTAGAGTTCGTAATTAAAATTTTTCTTGACAACACTAATAGGTTTTTATCTCGGTTGATGTCTTCACCAATCGAAATGTAGGTTGGAGAGACACCAACCACGAACATAACGTGCAATAGGGCAACAAGACGTTATGTAAGCTATTATAAAAACTTATAATAGAGCAACCATCCGTTGGGTATAATATTATAAACCTGCATATACACCTCTTTGGTTTAAACCCTGCTATTCCCTTAAAAATTTACTCCTGTTTTTAAAACAAATGGATATAATTGTGGTAGGAAAAAATACGAAATAAAAACTTCGAATATTCCACCAAAATTGGATATACGTAGGAGGGCTTTATGAAAAAACATTCCTATGTAAATAAGTTATGCCTCATACTAAAACGAAAACGATATTGAGAAATATATTATACATATTGACAATAGTTCCATTTTTTACTTTCGGACAGACAGTTCCTCAAAGCATTGTCGGTAAATATTCATATTCGGACGGAAACTTTTATTACAAACTCGAATTAAAAAAGGACTCAACATTTTCATATGAACACTCATTTAAACTCGGCTCAACCTCTTCAACAGGTAAATGGAAATTTAGCAAAGACACATTATGTTTAACAGACTATGAAAAACCATGGACAATTAACCAAGTTGAGGAAAACATGATTGACACACTTGGTGATAATTCAGTTATAGAAGTAATTATTAATGACACTGATGCAATTCATATCCGTGGTGAGCATAACATTTATATAGATGGACAACCAACAAAAGTAAAATACGACTCTAAAACAAGGCGACATGTGGTTGCCGACTTTGAAATATGGGTTAATAATGAATGTATTAATCCTAGGTTGACAGATAAGTTTGGGAGGATAAAATTTGAGGATAAAAGAATAAAAATAATTTCATTTGACTACGACAAATATTTAATCAAAGACCCAAAGAGCAATTACTTTATATTGACTTTATCGAATTATCCAATTTTCGTTTCTCCACCAACATTATCTTGGACAAAGTGGGTAATGACAGGCGAAAATTTATCGCCATTAGACTGTAACAAACAACTTGACTACATTAAACTGAAAAGATGAAAGCACGAAGGCCTAACAGCACATTTGCAATAGACGTGCAATTCGTCTCAGTTTGACGGGATTTTAGAGGTTGGTAAATTCGTTTCACTAACTTACTTTTGAGCTAAAACTCACGCCCATCGCAAATGTGCAAAACGTTATAGGCAACCTAAAAATGACAACAACAAAATACATATTGATATTTATCATTGGACTTTTTTTAGTTTCCTATGAGAATAGTGTACACAAAAATTCCAATAAACTAAATATTGACTCTGACAAAAAAAATATTTCATTGGACAGGTTTTATAGAGAAGACGCTGATAAAAATGGAGAATTTTTGCAAGTTTATTATACTCATCAAGTTACTGTTGATACACTGTATAATGAAATGCAAATGTCAGATAGTATAGAAATATATTTTCAATCTGACACAGGTTCAATTCTATTTTTAAGAAAAGGTAAAATTCTGTCAAATGACCGAGTACACGCAATAATTTTAAGTAGCCCGACCGATACAACATACAAACTTGAACTATTTAGTCTTAAAAATTTAGAATGGAGAAAAAGTGATGAAATTATTGTCGAGAGTCATCCGCTACAATTTGACCTTGAATTTATTGACTTTAATTTTGATGAAATCAAAGATATTTATATTCAATGCTCTGTTTCTAGTGGATACTCTTTATCAAGGGGACATTTACTGACTATTGATAAAAACAAAGAAAAATTTATTTTTCATAGAGAATTAAGAGAACTTGGAAATATTACTGTTGACAAAGACAAAGAATTGGTATTAACAGAAGAAGTTATATGGTGCAAACCAGACGGAAAACAAGAAGTTTGTAAATTGACACACAAATGGACAAATGACAAATTAATATTACAAAAAAGAGAATGCCCGTGTGCAGAAGAATAAGAAAGGCAGCCCATAACAGCACATTTGCAATAGGCGTGCAATTCGTCTCCGTTTGACGGGATTATAGAGGTTGGTAAATTCGTTTCACTAAGTTATATTTGAGTTCAAATACAAGCACTTCGCAAATGTGTAAAACGTTAGGCCTAATTTATAAAGACAGACGAAACTTAATGACAAACATAGAAAAGTTTATAAGGAATATTGAAAGCTTTGGGCATTCCCTTTCAGACTTAGACTTTTCGGAGGGTGCTTCAGAAGAACAAATAAATGAAGTTGAAAAGTCGATTAAACGTACACTGCCTGAAGATTTCAAATTATTTCTTAAAAATATTAATGGTCAACACTCCGACAAATTATATTTCCTTCCTGACCAAGCCTTACTATTTTCTTGTGAGGAGATTATTACGGAATATAACAGTCAGACTGAATATTTTGAAGACACTATTGAATTTTACAATGAGTATCAGTGCAATGACAAAATAAGGTGTACGGTTTGGACTGAATCTAGAGTACCTATTGGCGGTAGAGATGGTTATTATTTATTCCTTGACTTCGATCCTGGACCAAATGGTACAATAGGTCAATTAATATTTTTAATCAATGAGTGCGACTTTGTTGTATTAGCTCCCAGTTTTAACAATTTTCTAAACACATACAATGAATTTATAGAAAATAAAACGCTTCAAATACGCGAAATCTTAAACGGAGAAGACCACAATTATAGGCTAACGAATGACTTAGATTATCTTAATGGACAAGAATTCGCTAAACTATTCGGATAATGAAAACTACGCCTAACATATAAGGATTAAACGCAGCTTTGTTTTTCACAAAGGTGCGATTTAATCCTGTGTTGACAGAAGCTTCGGTAGCCTGCTGCAACAATAGTTTCAACGATAAAATTTATATTATG
>JAIXSO010000032.1 GCA_027484685.1 Bacteroidota bacterium | reverse complement strand
TTTGTTTTGTTTATTGTTTGCACTACAAATTTAACAATTTCAATGCTACTATTTAATTGATTTACAGATTTTTATAAACAAAAATATCAACATATTCTTATCCCGAACTAAGGTTAATAGCAAATATTTATAACAAAAAAAATTCAGTCATGCTATAAGCATCTCCTTGGCCTTAAATATTCACTTTCTATTAACTTTTACCCAAAAACCCTATTTTCATCAATCAATATTTTTTAATGATTGTGTCGCCCCTAACGGGGCTTGAGGTTGGTTGGGCTGTTTTGTTACCATAATGTCGCTCCTATGGAGCTTTAAGTTTTAGTTGTGTAGAAGCTAAAAAAAATGTTCGGGAAAATCTGCGTTAATCTGTGGCATCTGCGGGAACGTTTTCAGTTCTTGGTTCGAAGTTATTAGTAGTTAGTTTTTTATGGATTGTGTAGCTCCTATGAGGATTTAAGTTTTAGTTATATGAAAGCTAAAAAAAAATCACGGGAAACTCTGCGTTAATCTGCGGCATCAGCGGGAAAGTTCTCAGAGTAAATTTACAACCCAAACCATTCAAAATTTTTTACTTTAACAATACCTTTTAAAGTTTAAATTCGCTCCAACTGAAATATGCAAAGCAATTACGAAGTATTAATTCAAAAATTAGAAGCGTTTATACGCAAGTATTATAAAAACCAATTGATAAAAGGGGCTATTTTTTTTATAACAGCCTTTGTGTCGAGCTATATATTAATTGCCACTTTAGAGTATTTTGGTAGGTATAACTCCACCATTAGGGCTGTAATATTTTTTACCTTTTTGGCTTTTACTATTTTTTGTTTGGTAAAATATATTTTAGTGCCTATAGCAGGTATTTTTAAACTGCGCAAAACCATTAATTATGAACAAGCATCGCTTATAATTGGAACCCATTTTTCTAATGTAAGCGATAGTTTATTAAATACTTTACAACTTAAAAATACAGCCAATAATCAAGCAGATAATAGTTTGTTAATTGCTGCAATAGAGCAAAAAACCAGTCAGTTAAATCCTATACCATTTCAAAAAGCCATTAACTTTAAAGCCAATCTAAAATATTTAAAATTTGCTTTGGTGCCTTTGGTAATTATAGTGTTACTTAGTTTTGTAAAACCCGATATTTTAAGCGATGGTGGTAAACGAATTTTGCAATACAATACTGCATTTGCTCCTGTGGCACCGTTTACTTTTACCATTGAAAATACTGATTTAAATGCTGAACAGTTTACCGATTTTGATTTACAAGTAAAAGTTAGCGGAAAGCAAATTCCTGATGAGGTTTTTATAGCCATAGATGGCAATAGTTATAAGTTACAAAAGGCAGATAAAACCCATTTTACTTATAGTTTTAAAAATATTCAAAAAACCACTGTTTTTAACTTACAAGCCGATGAGTTTAGCAGTAAAGATTATACATTAGATGTGGTGGCTAAACCCATTATTTTAGGATATCAAGTTAAATGTACTTATCCGGTTTATGTGGGTAAGCGCAGCGAAGTATTGAATAATCCTACCGATTTTACTGTGCCTGCCGGAACGGTGTTAACGTGGTTATTTACCAGTAAACAAACCAGTAAAATAGAGTTAGGTTTTGATAATAAAATAGCTGACGCAAAAATGGAAGATGGTGGACATTTTTCTTTTAACAAAAAAGTGTTTTTAAGCCAAAATTATTTTATAAAAAATAGCAATTTAACCAAGGCTAAAGGAGATTCAATGAATTATAATTTAACCGTAATTCCTGATGCATACCCAACCATTAGTATTGATGAAAAAAGTGATTCAGTTACTGGCAAACAAATATATTTTATTGGCGATGGCAGCGATGATTATGGATTAACCAAACTTACTTTTAACTACCATTTTATTAATAGCGAAAACAAAGAAAAGGTTAATAAAACGGTGGTAAAACCTATTGCCATTGATAAAACCCAAAATCCAATTAGGTTTAATTATTATGTTAATTTAAGCGAAACAGGCTTGGAACCTGGTGATGAATTGGAATATTATTTTGAGCTTTGGGATAATGATGGTGTGTTTGGTGCAAAATCAATTAAATCGAAAACAGTGGTTTTTAAAGCTGCAAGCAATAAGGAAATGAAAGAGCAAAGCAGCAAGAATGCAGAAGCCATGAAGGATAAAATGGAAGATGCTTTGAAAGAGGCCAAAGAACTGCAAAAAGATTTGAAACAATTGCAACAAAAAATGCTTGAAAAGCGCGAATTAACTTGGGAAGAAAAACGCAAAGCAGAAAGTATTTTAAAGCAACAACAAGAATTACAAAAGAAAATAGAAGACTTGAATAAAGAGTTTAAGTTGAACAATCAGCGCGAGCAAGAGTACAAAAAAGAGGCAGAGAATATTTTACAAAAACAGCAACAAATTGAAAAGATGTACAATGAGTTGATGAACGATGAAATGAAGCAATTGATTAAAAAAGTGGAGGATATGATGAAACTTCAAAACAAAGATCAATTGAAACAGCAAATGGAAAATATGCAATTGAATAACAAGGATGTGGAGAAGGAGTTGGATAAAATGCTGGAAATGTACAAGGAATTGGAGTTGGAGAAAAAAATGGATGAAGCCACCAAAAACTTGGAAGATTTAGCTAAAAAGCAAGAAGATTTGGAGCAAAAAACTGATGATAAAAACAGTAATTCAGAGGATTTAAAAAAGCAACAAGATGAGTTGAATAAACAATTTGATGAAATAAAAAAAGACCTGAAAGACATTGAAAAACAAAACAATGAACTAGAAGATAAACAAGAACTAGCCGATACCAAAGAGGAAGAAAAAAGCATAGAAAAAGACATGCAAGAAAGCAGCGAGGATTTGAAAAGTGGTAAACAAAAACAAGCCAAAAAGAAGCAAAAACAAGCTGCTGAAAAAATGAAGGAAATGGCTGAAAAAATAAAGCAAAAGAAAAGTGATCAAGAAGCTGAACAAGCCGAAATTGACATCAATGCTTTGCGCGAAATTATTGAAAACCTAGTGGAGTTAAGTAAGCAGCAAGAGGCTTTAATGGTTAAGTTTAAAGACATAAATGGTTATAATCCACAGTTTGTACAATTGGGTCAAGACCAACGAAATTTAAAAGAGAATGCCAAAATTATAGAAGATAGTTTAACAGCCTTGAGTAAACGTGTAGCTGAAATCAGTTCGTTTATTGATAAAGAAGTTACCAAAATGAATTTCCAAATGGATAAAGCTACTACTAATTTTGGAACACGTAATATTCCTCAAATTAGAACAAGTCAACAAACTGCCATGACCCACATGAACAACTTAGCCGTAATGCTAAGCGATGTGTTAAAACAAATGCAACAAGAGCAAGAAGGTAAAGAACAAGATGGAAAAGGAGAAAAAAGCGGAAAGAAAAAAGGCAAAGGACAAGGTAAGGGAAAAGGAGAGGGTAGTGGTAAAAAAAGCATGAGTCAACTTAAAAAAATGCAAGAAGAGTTGAATAAACAATTGCGCGAAGGTTTGAATAAAAATGGCAGTGACAAAGGCAATAAACCTGGGCAAAAACCTGGCGAAGGACAAGGAATGGGAAGTGAAGGTTTTGCTAGAATGGCTGCGCAACAAATGGCAATTAGACAACAATTGCAAAAAATGCTAAGCCAAATGGATGCTAAAGAAAAAGAAGGTTTGGGAGGCAGCGGTAAATTGCAAGAATTGCAAAAACAAATGGAACAAACCGAAAAGGAATTGTTTAATAAAAGATTGACTCAAGAAACTATAAATAGGCAACAAGATATTTTAACTCGTTTGTTAGAAAGCGAAAAGGCTGAAAAGAAACAGGAGCAAGATAAAAAACGTGAGGCCGAACAAAGTAAAGAAAAGGACCGCAATGCACCTCCGCCTGTTTTCAATAATTATATTGACAAAAAGAACAAGGAAGCTGAAATTTTAAAAACTGTTCCTTCCGAACTAAAACCATATTACAAAACAAAGGCTAATCAATACCTTAAAAAGGCGAGTTGATTTGTGAGGTGTGAAAGGTGAGATGGGATGTGTGAGATGTAAAATGTGAATTATGGTTTTTGATTTTTGATTAATAATTCAATGTTGTTTAGTTGAGGGAAACACATTTCGTCCGATAGCTCCTATCGGACGAAACGAATTTATTTTAAATAAAACACCCATCAACACCAATAAACTAAGTACTAACGCTTCGGCTTCGCTCAGCGACCAAAACTAAGAACTAAAAACTAGGAACTAAGAACTAAAGTTTCAAAATTTCATTAACCCTAATACCTTTTTCTGTTTGATGTACCGAGCACATTTCATTAAAAGGATCATGTTCAAAATACAATAAATAATTGTTTTCAGCAGCAGTATTTAGTATAGAAACTTTTTCTTTCATGGTATCTAACGGACGAACATCGTAACCCATTACGTAAGGTGTTGGTATGTGTGCCATGGTTGGAATTACATCAGCTAAATAAATCAGTTTAGTATCTTTATATGGCACAATTGGGTGCATCATATTATTGGTGTGGCCAATGGTATAAAGTAAATCAATATCATTGTGAAATTTTTCGCCTACCTGTAGTAATTTCAATTGACCGCTTTCTTCAATTGGTAAAATATTTTCTTTTAAAAAACTGGCTTTTTCGCGCGGATTTGGAGCAATGGCCTCTTGCCAATGTGCATCAGCAATCCAATAAGTGGCATTTTTAAAAGTGGTTTCGTATTTAGTTCTATCGTTATTCCATTTTATACTTCCACCACAATGGTCAAAATGTAGGTGCGTTAACACCATATCGGTAATATCGTTTACACTAAAACCATGAGCAGCCAACGATTTTTCTAAAGTAAAATCGCCATGCATATAATAATGGCCAAAGAATTTATCATCTTGTTTATTGCCTATTCCATTATCAATTAATATAAGCCTGTTGCCATCTTCAATTAACAAGCAGCGCATGGCTAAGCTAATCATATTGTTTTCATCGGCAGGGTTTAGTTTATTCCAAATTGATTTAGGAACAACGCCAAACATGGCTCCTCCGTCTAATTTAAATCTTCCTGTTTCTATTGAATATAATTTCATGTTTCTTTATAGTTTATAGTTGTTTGTTGTTTGCTTTCTTTCCAGCAGCCAGAAGCTAGTTGCCAGCAGCCAGAAATTCTTCGATGGTAACTGCATTTTGCAAATTATAATCTCCGCTTGCTGTTCGGCATAGGGAATTTAAATGTGCACCATTATTTAGTTTTTTACCAAAATCATAAGCAATACTGCGAATATAAGTTCCTTTACTGCAATTAATTTTAAAATGAATCAAAGGCAATTCAATGGCAGTTATTTCAAAATTATGAATGGTAATTGGCCTTGGTGTTAATTCTATTTCCTGGCCTTTTCTTGCTGCATCATACGCCCTTTGACCATCTTTTTTTATGGCTGAAAATACGGGAGGTAATTGCATTTGTTCGCCAACAAAACTTTTAGCTGTAGCTTCAATCATTTCATTTGTAATTCCGCTAATATCAAAGGTTTCGCTTACTTCTGTTTCCTTATCATAACTGGGTGTGGTTGCGCCTAAAAAGATGCTGCCTGTATATTCTTTTTCAGTAGCCATGTATTGGTCAATATTTTTGGTTTCTTTTCCAATACAAATAATTAATAAGCCTGTAGCCAATGGATCCAAGGTTCCTGCATGACCTACTTTTATTTTCTTTTTACCAACATTATTGGCCTTTAAAGTTTCAATATGAAACTTGGTAATGGCGTACCTTAATTTATTAACTACCTGAAAACTAGTCCATCCTAATGGTTTGTTTACTAAAACCACATCTTGCAATGGATTAATTAAAGATAGTTTCTGTTTTTGTTGCATTTTATTTCAATTCAATTATAAAAACCTTTTCGGTGTAATCTTCAGGTTTGGTGTTGTTACAATATTAGTAATATTATAGCATTGGTTTTAAAATCCTATATAATCTAGTTTATAAATTTAATAATTCAAACTCAATATTTTTCCTATTTTGGGACTGTATGTCTATTTTGGGACTATTTTTAAAAACTGTTGTTTTTCAAATATATGATTATCAGTAATTTGTGTTTTTGGTATTATCTGTGAAATATAGTATTTAAAAATATAAAAACTTATCATGAAAAAAATAATTTTATCCGCTTTAGTTTTTGGTTCTTTAATTACATCGTGTACAAAAGATATTGTTAAGGACAGTGTAAACAATCAAACATTTAATCCAAATCCAGAAACCATGCAAGACATGGTAGTACCAGCAGGATTTTCGTACAAAACATCTCAAGATGTGAACTTTAACGTTAGGTTATTATCTAATAACGACCAAGCTTTAAAAGGAGTTAGAGTTGATATTATGGACGATAGTCCTGAAAATAATGGTAGAATTTTAGCTTCGGGTATTACCGATGCTAGCGGAACTTTAAATATTGCATACAATTTACCGTTAGCTTTAAACGAAGTAATAATCAATACAGATTATGTTGGTTTAGTAAATAATGTGATTGTTCCAGTTGATAAAGGTTCAAACTCGGTTAATGCTACTATTGGTGGTTCAAAACCAATGAGATTTACCACTGCTCAAGACAAATTTTTAGTAAAAAGTAAATCAGCTTTAGGTAAATCTTTTTCACGTTTATCGTATAGATTGGGTTCATTTACTACTGGTTCTAATGGTGGTGTTCCTAACTACATGGTTCAACCTCGCGATTTAGTTACAAGTCAGTTTTTAGCCGATGTAAACGCTACTTTACCAGAGCAAAGACCAGTTCCTACCTTTAATCCTCAGTATTTAAATTCAAGTTTAGAAAGAAATTTAGTACTTACAGCACAATGCGATGTTTGGATAACTTTTGTTCACGAAGGTGCTGGTTATAAAAACTCATTGTTTTATTTTACATACAATAAAAATAATAAACCAACTAGCGCAAGTCAAATTGATTCATTAATTGCCATTATGCCAAATACTTCATACGCTGGAAGTGGAGGAGGAATGACTACAGGTGATAAAGTGTATCTTGGTCGTTTTGGTGCAGATACAGCTGTTGGTTTTGCTATTGCTCAAGATGCTTGGAATGGAACTACTGTTAACTCAAGTAAAACGTTTTTCTACACCATTGCAGGTTTAAATCCTGAATCGGTGGCAAGTAAAAGAGAACACGTTGCCTTTTTATATGATAATCCTACTCAACGTTTTTTAATTGGTTTTGAAGATATTAACCGCGAAGCTTCAAGTGATGAAGATTTTAATGACTGCGTGGTATATGCAACTGCAAATCCTGTAACGAATGTAGATAGAACAAATGTGATTAATACAACTCCTGCTACTGGAAACGATAAAGATGGTGATGGTGTATTAGATGCATACGATGAATATCCAAACGATCCTGCTAGAGCTTACAATTCTTATTACCCAAGTGCAAGTACTTTTGCAAGTGTAGCTTTTGAAGATTTATGGCCAAGTCAAGGTGATTACGATATGAACGATGTAGTAGTAAATTACCAATACAAAGGTGTGTTAAATGCTGCTAACAAAATGGTGGATTTAACAGCAAAATATAAATTAAGAGCAGCAGGTGGAATTTTCAAAAATGCATTTTCGGTTGAATTACCAATTAATAAATCGGCTGTAACTTCAATTTCTGGTGGTTTAGGTTTAGATGCAGCTGCTAATAAAGCTATTTTAAAAGTGTTTTCAAATTCTACCGCAATCATAACAGGATATAATACCAGATTGGGACAAACACGTCAAGAAACAGATACCATTACCATGACTATGAACTTTGCAACACCACAATCATTTACTTTAAGTTCATTTAATCCATTTATTTATGTAGATGAACCAGGAAAAGGTCGCGGACATGAAGTACATTTACCTGACTACGCTCCAACTGAATTAGCCAATACAGCTTTATTTGGAACTTCATCAGATAATTCAATTCCAGCTAACTTACGTTTTTATAAAACTAAAAATAACTTACCATTTGCAATCAGTATTCCTGAAACATTTGCTTATCCACTTGAAAAACAAGCTATCATTTTAGCACATTTAAAATTTGCAGCTTGGGCTCAATCAGGTGGAACTCAATTTCAAGATTGGTATAAAAACAATTCAGGTTATCGTAACGCAGCTAAAATATTTTAATCAAATAAACATAATTTAAAAACAGCCCACTAGCTTAAGTTAGTGGGCTGTTTTATTTTATAAAGGTTAGTATTATTATTGAAATAAAAGCTGAAACAATTAGCAATTTGATTATTAAGTTTGTTATTTCTTATTTTTACTTGATTAATGCTCTAAATTCATAATCATAAATGTATTGAGGTAACTATTTATATATGTTTTATTTATTTGGTTTAATAAAAGTGCTATTTGTTTACTTAGAATATGCAAAAAAAAAGAGGCAGTTCATTTAAAATTGCCTCTTTTTTAAGTTAAATACATTATTTCTTTTTAGTAGGTGTAGCTAAAGTAATTTGGTCAATAATTAATTCGTGAGCTTCATCTAAAATTAAATCTGCGTTTGATTTTGTTTTAGCTTTTGCAGCTTCTCTAGCCTCTTTTCTAGCTTTATTTTTAGCTTCTGTTTCAGCTAATTCTTTTTTATACAATTCTTCGTTTACAGTTATGTATTCATCCATTTCGGCTTTTTTAACTGCATCAATATCTTCTAACAAATATTTGTACTCAACATTATCGGTCATTCTTGTTTTATGAAGCTTTGCAATTTCGGATAAATTTTCGCTAATGGTTTTGTTTTTAGTAAAAGATTCAGGCATAATGCTGTCGTAAGGAAGTGAGTATTTGCTTGCATCTTCACCATATTCTTTATTGGCAAAAATACTTGGAAACTCAATATCAGGAATTACACCTCTGTGTTGCGTACTGCCTCCACTAATTCGGTAAAATTTAGCCAAAGTAATTTTTACTTGACCCATTTTTCTATCAGGGTATTGCATGTATTGGTTTAAGTTAATTACATTTTGAACAGTTCCTTTTCCATAAGTTTGTTCACCTATAACCAAAGCTCTTCCATAATCTTGCATGGCAGCAGCAAAAATTTCGCTAGCACTAGCACTAAATCTATTTACAATTACTTCTAATGGGCCTTCCCAAGCTATCTTTTCGTCTTTATCTTTTTCAGAACTAACTATTCCGTAAGCATCTTTAATTTGAACAACTGGTCCTGTTTTAATAAATAAGCCAGTAAGTTCCACAGCTTCTTGCAGCGAGCCACCACCATTATTTCTTAAATCAATTACAATGGCATCTACCATAGAGTCTTTAAACTCTTTAATAATTCTTTTTACATCGCGCGTGGTACTTTTGTAATCAGCTTCACCAGCCGAAGCTCTAGCAAAATCAAGGTAAAAGGTTGGAATATCAATGGTTCCAATTTTGTAATTTTTACCTTTACGTTTAATAGTTTTTATAGCGCTTTTTGAGGCTTGGTCTTCTAACACAATTTTATCGCGGGTAATTTCAATAACTTTATTTTTCTTAATTGTTACGTCAGCGGGCAAAATTTCAAGTCTAACTATGGTTCCTTTTTTTCCTCTAATTAAGCCTACCACATCATCAATTCTCCAATCAAGTACGCTTACCATTTCGCCATCTGTTCCTTGGCCCACTGCTACTATTTTATCGTTAACTGAAACCAACTTGCTTTTTTCGGCTGGTCCGCCTTTTACTAGCGATGTAATTTTGGTGTATTCATTATCGGTTTGTAAAGTGGCTCCTATTCCTTCTAAACTTAAACTCATGGTGGTGTTAAAATCATCAGCTTGCCTTGGTGCCATATAATTGGTATGAGGGTCGGTAATTTCAGTTAGTGCATTGGCATAAAAACTAAATACATCTACAGTTTTTGTTTTACTTAATTGTTTGTATAAGTTGTTGTAACGTTTTTTCAGAGTTTCCGCGCAATATTTAAAATCTTTACCATCGGTTTTTAAAGCTAAAAGTTCGTATTTTATTTTGTTAACCCAAATTTTATCCAATTCGCTTAAGCTTTTTGCAAATTTCACATCCTCACGTTTATATAAAAAGGAGTCTTTGGTATCAAAACTAAGTTCGGTTTTAAGTAAATCAAAAGTAAAGTTAATTCTTTCTTCTAAACGCGATTGGTATTTATTATAAATTACAAAACCTGCATCGGCTTTACCATTCAGTAAATCGTCATCCAAGGTATATTTGTATTTATTAAAAGCTTCTACATCGGCTTCAATAAAGTATAAATGAAGTGGGTCTAAATGTTTGATGTAATTATCTAATAACTCAGCCGAAAGTTTATCATCAATTGGAAATTTACGGTAATGTAAATTAGATACAACTTGTCCAATTAATCTAAATAATTCGCCCTGATACGGCTCAGCGCTGTATGTTTTGAGTGTAATTTTGGTGGTATCGTTTGCTAAATTTGTGTTTAAAAAACAAAGCGATACAAGTAAAATAATGAATAACTTTTTTATCATGTTTGCAAATAAGCACCCTATGTATAAAAAAGCAACATAATTCTGTTTAATTATTATATTATTATTTAAAAGGTAATTTTGTTAACTATTAAATAATAATGCGATACTTTTTATTTGCAAATTATTGATTATAAATAAGTTGTATTTATTTCTATTCTTTGCTTTCAGCAACTCTTTTTATGTTTTCTAGTCCTTTTTCGTAATCGCTACCTACAAAAAATCCCATCAATACACCAAATAACTTGGCTATTCCTTTATTTTCACCTTCCAAAGTCCAAGTTACTTTGGTTGCATTATCGCCCTCAGGAGTCAAAATAAATTCAGCCGTACTAACATCCATTCCATCAAACTCTAGCGTATATCGGTTCGATTGGTTTTCAATGGCACTAATTATTTCAAGCCGTCCTTTTCCTACACTACGTTGTTCGCTTTCCCAAGTGTACCAAGCACCTACACCATAAGTTGAATCGCTAAAAATCCATTTGGCCTTTGGATCTAAATTATACCAGGGGCTCCATTTACTCCAGTTTTTAAGTTCTGTGGTTAAGTTATAAATTTTACTTGGTCTCGCATTAACTGATATTGATCTTTCAACATGCCATTTTTCGGGTAAAGCCATTGAACTTAACCACAAAATAATTACCAAAGCCAAAAGGCCAGCTAATACTTTTACTACTATTTTCAAATTGTATTTAGGGGTATATGGTTTATCAAAAATATAAAAATTTTGAAAAAGTCAAAAAAAAGACCTCAAGGTTTTGTCTTGAGGTCTTGGTTATATTTTTATTTTTTTCGGAAGTAATACCATTCTAACTTTAAAGTTGAAGAAGTTGCTCCGGGTAACTCGGCATATAAAATGATACTTGAATCTTTACATTGGTTAATTATTGATATATCATCGCCATAATAAAAATAGTTATTTACTATTTTAAATGTTCTAGCAGGATAGCTAAAATTCTTTTTATCTTTTTTTATAGTAGTAGCATTACTATTAAAAGTAAAAGTTTGATAAAGAGGATGATTTAAATCTATCAACATATTTCCTTTGCTGGTAATTGCCGATTTATTGGTAGCATTTACAGTTTGTGTATCTATTTGATGTAGCTCCAAAACACATGAATCTAATTTAGTATTGCAAATAAAATTGTTTGTTTGTGTTATTTTTTCTTCACAAGCTATTGTTATTGCAATTGCAACAAATAGAAACCATTGGTAAACACTTACTTTCATAATTAAGTTATTTACTCATTTCAGCAAAATACTTAAAGAAATAAGGAATGGTTTCAATACCTTTATAGTAATTTTCTAATCCATAATGTTCGTTTGGTGAGTGCAATGCATCGCTATCTAAACCAAAGCCCATTAGAACTGATTTTAAACCTAATTCACGTTCAAATAATGCTACAATAGGAATACTTCCACCACCACGTGTAGGAATTGGTTTTTTGCCAAAAGTAGTTTCCATGGCTTTAGCAGCAGCTAAATAAGCCACCGAATCTGTTGGAGTAACCACAGGCTCTCCACCATGATGAGGTTTTACCTCTACTTTAACTCCTGCAGGTGCAATGCTTTCAAAGTGATTTTTGAATAGTTCGGTAATTTTATGGCTTGCTTGGTTAGGCACTAAACGCATGCTTATTTTAGCAAATGCTTTCGATGGTAAAACAGTTTTTGCACCTTCGCCAATATAACCACCCCAAATTCCGTTACAATCTAATGTTGGGCGAATACCAGTTTTTTCTAATACTGTAAAACCTTTTTCTCCCCAAACATCATCTATATTTAGGTCTTTTTTAAAATCTTCAATATTAAATGGAGCAAGATTTAACTCAACACGTTCTTGGTTGGTTAATTCTAAAACTTCATCGTAAAAACCAGGAATAGTAATATGGTTATTTTCATCGTGTAGGCTAGCAATCATTTTAGCTAAAACATTGATTGGGTTAGCTACTGCACCGCCATAAACGCCACTATGTAAATCTCTGTTAGGTCCTGTAACTTCAACTTCTACATAACTTAAACCGCGCAATCCAGTATCAATACTTGGTGTATCTAAAGCAATCATCGAAGTATCAGAAATTAATACCACATCAGCTTTCAGTTTTTCTTTATTATTAATACAGAAAGGGCCTAAGTTGGTGCTTCCAACTTCTTCTTCGCCTTCAATCATAAATTTTACATTACAAGGCAAAGTGTTCGATTTCATCATTAATTCAAACGCTTTAACATGCATGTACATTTGGCCTTTATCATCGCAACTACCTCGGGCAAATATGGCACCTTTGGGGTGAACTTCTGTAGTTCTAATTGTGGGTTCAAATGGAGGTGTATCCCATAATTCTAATGGAACAGCAGGCTGCACATCGTAGTGGCCATAAACCAATACAGTTGGTAGTTTTGGGTCAATAATTTTTTCGCCATAAACTATAGGATAACCAGCAGTAGCGCATACTTCTACTTTTTCAGCACCAGCTTCTATTAACCTATCTCTCACAAAATTAGCAGTTTTGTTTACTTGCTCAGCGTAATCTTTATCTGCACTAATACTTGGAATGCGCAGTAAGTCAAAAAGTTCGTTTAAAAAACGATCCTTGTTTTGTTCAATATATTCTTTAATCATTTTATTTATTAACTAAAATTTGTTCTTCCACATCATACTTTCTACTGGTTTTACAGTACGTTTATTGTATTTGGCATTTTTCTTAGTATTGTACATAATGTCAATATCGCCAGCTACTTCAAAATAAATTAATTGACCAATAGGCATTCCTGCATAAATTCTCACTGGTTGAGTACACGATATTTCCAGAGTCCAAGTATTACAAAAACCTACATCGCCTTTACCTGCGGTAGCATGTATGTCTATTCCTAAGCGGCCAGTTGAACTTTTGCCTTCTAAAAACGGAACTTGCTTGTGAGTTTCGGTATATTCAGCAGTTACTCCTAAATATAATGTGTTGGGCTGTAACACAAAACCCTCAACTGGAATTTCAAAAACATCTATTTTATTATGCTCTCTTGCATCTAAAACTCTGTCTTTATAAGTTCCCAAATATCTACCCAAATGCACATCGTAGCTATTAGTACCTAAACATTCTTTTTTAAAAGGTTCAATTAAAATGTTACCATTTTCTATCTCTTCAAGAATGCGTTTGTCTGAAAGTATCATTATTTTTAATTAAAATTATTTTTGCTTTGCAATAAAAATAAATTCTTCCTTACTTTCCCAACTATAAATCAACAAAAAATGACTCTTGCTTTTAGTCATAGGTAACTTACTGTTGTCAATGATTTTAAAGTAATAATAATTTAAACAATTTAACAATCAAATAATCCCAAAAATATGGAAACAAATTTAGGAATAGGAAGCCGCGTAAAACATATCGATTATGGCGATGGAGTAATAATAAATGTAAAACCTAACAGTTATTATATTACATTTATAAATGAAGGTGCTAAGGATATTAATCGATTTAACCATAATTTAGAAATTATAGAAGCAGTGGATCCACCAGATGATTTAATAAGTAGTGCCGAAATAGAGCGTACTTTAATTGGAATTTTGCGCAGATGGACGGATGTTCAAGAAGAAGTTTTTTTACATAATAAGTGGCAAGGAGGAAAATTGGTTTTTTATCCTGCCGATAAAACCATGCAAGCCAAAGAAGTACCAATTGATACATTTTTTCATAAAATAGTTATGTTACGTGATAGATTAAGAGTAATGGAGCAAAGAATTAATGCTCACGATAAAATGACGGACGAAGAAAAAATTAATATGCAGCAATATATTACTAAAATATATGGCTCCTTAACTTCATTCAACTTTTTGTTTAAATACCCCCATAATCAGTTTGTTGGAGAAAAGGGTAAAAGTGAATAATTATTTTTACAGTATAAAATAAATTTAAATAAATGAAGCAAATAGGTATATTTTCAGATACACATAGTTATTTTAATCCAAAACTGTTTCATTTTTTTGATAAATGCGATGAACTTTGGCATGCTGGCGATTGGGGCGATCTAAAAACTTTTGATGAAGTAGAAAAATTTAAGCCATTAAAAACTGTTTGGGGAAACATAGATGATAAAAATTTAAGGCTAAGAATGCCCGAAATTTTAACTTTTACCGAGCAAGAATTGAAAATTTGTATGCTTCATATTGGTGGTTATCCAAATAATTATTCACCAAAGTTTAAACAAATTGTCAAAAATCAATCATTTGATTTGATGATTTGTGGTCATTCGCACATACTAAAAGTAATGCGCGACCCTACACTTAATATGATGCATATTAACCCTGGAGCCTCTGGTAATCATGGGTTTCATAAAGTTTGTACGGCCATTAGGTTTAAAATTGAAGGCAAAAAAATGTTTGATTTAGAAGTTTGGGAACAAAAAAGAAATTAACTGTTTTAAGCAACCCTTTTTGATTTAGTATTGACATAGTTATTAATTTTATTATTTTGCTAACCAAATTACACGTTTTAAAAAATGAAAAAACTGTTATACACAATTACTATGCTTGCAATAGGTTTGCATAGCTATGCTCAACAAGGTTCTCATGTATGTGGTACTGATGAGCACTATCAACAACTAAAATCAGTGTCTCCAGAATTAAAAGCGCTTGAGGCAAATTACAATCAAAATTGGAAAAATTTTATCCAAAATTATAATCCTAACGATTATAAAACTACCCAAAAAATGGGTAAAGCTTCCATACCTAAGTATATTATCCCTGTGGTTATTCATATCATTCACAGTGGTGTAAATAGTGTGGAAAATATTTCTGATGCACAAGCTAAAAGCGAAATTGACTTCTTAAACAAAAGTTTTAGAAACTTAAATAGCGATACTGGCCGCAGAAGAGAAATATTTAAAGATATTGCTGCTGATATGGAAATTGAGTTTAGACTTGCAAGAAAAGACCCAAAAGGTAATTGTACCAATGGTATTGTTAGACATTACTCAACTAATGCGGATAAAGGTGATGATGTTTTGAAACGCGAAAGTGTTTGGGACTCTAAAAGATACCTAAATATGTGGATTGTAAGATCAATTAATAGAGGTGGTGGAATTGGAGTTGCAGGCTATGCTCAGTTTCCTTTTGCCGCTGGTGTTACCTCGGCAGGTACAGATGGTGTTATGGTTATTTACAATGAATTTGGAAATATTGAAAGGTCAACTCCGGGTCAAACTCCAAATGTTACCACTATGACACACGAGGTTGGACATTGGTTAGGTTTATACCATCCATTTCAAGATTCAGATACTTGCGATTCAGAAGGTGATGGTGTATTTGATACCCCAAGAACATTTTTCCGTCCAACTTCATCTTATCCATTAAGAAATGAGTGTGGTAATCCAACTTACAATACTTGTGGTGGAAAAGATTATCGCTATATTCCTGAAGGTCAGTCAACTTTTGTAAGCAATGTTGACCTAACCAAATTCGGAGAGTCATTAGAATTACCTGATATGCAGGAAAATTTTATGGATTATTTTATAGGTAATTGTGCAAGTAATATGTTTACTTTACAGCAAAAAGCACGTGTTCATTTCTGTATAAATAACTATAGACGTGATTTATGTAGCCAAGAAAACTTAATTAGAACAGGTGTTTTAGATCCTGTTACTACTTGTAATGCAATTCCTTATTTTTATTCAACTAATTCAAATATTTGTTCAGGCAATACCGTTACGTTTAACCAAAACGTTTATAATGGAACTGCAACTGCTTTTAATTGGACATTTACTGGCGGAACTCCAGCTACAGCTACCACGGCTGCTCCAGTGGTAACTTATAATACTCCAGGTACTTATGATGTAAAACTTTCAATTACTACTAATGGCAATACTGTAGATACAGTTTATAAAAACTTTATTACTGTAGTTGATAATTCTGCTCCTATTGCTCAAGTTAATTTTGCTAATTGGCAATATACAATTGATTGGGCTGAAAAAGGTTGGAGATTTGAGTCAGAAAACAAAAAAGCAATTTGGGAACGAGTACAAGGTATTTCTTACAGAGAAATTGCTTCAATGAAACTAGAAGCAGATCCTTTTAATCAATTACCATCACACGGATTTGAGCAAAGTTTTATTTCTCCATCGTTCAATTTAACCAATGCTACTTTACCAACATTTAGATTTGCGTATGCAACTGCATTAACAACTGGACCTGGAAGTGCAAACTCCAATGATGAATTGAGAGTTTATCAGTCAACAAACTGTGGCACAACTTGGACACAAATGACAGGAACCGGTTCAGTATTTACTGGAACAGCAATTTCTACTACAGGAACAACTAGGTTAGATTGGTCAACTGGTTTTGTGCCTAGCGATAGAACCAAATGGAGAGAAGTAAGTTTAGATGCACCAAAAGCCGCAAATGTAAGGTTTAAAATTGCTTTAACTCGCAGAGGTGGAGCTAATTTTTACTTAGATGCAGTAAGAGTTAGTTCAAGTGGGGCATTAGGTGTTTCTGACGAATTAGCAAGAACTATTAACTTTAATGTAGCTCCAAATCCATTTAGTAATACTACTGAATTATCATATGAATTGGCTAACTCTTCTGAAATTACTATTTCTGTAGTTGACATTTTAGGAAGAAATTTAGGCACAATTGCAAGCGGTAAAATGAATGCAGGAAACCATTCAGTAAACTTAGATAGAAATACTTTAGGTTTAAATAATGGAATTTACTTCGTAAAAGTAGAAATGGGTAGCCAATATTTTGTTAAAAAAGTAATGGTAAACTAACATAAAAAGCAATAAAATCGTATAGATTTTATCCTTTTAAAAATAAATTTTTAAATAAAAAACCCTGACTATTAACGGTTGGGGTTTTTTATTTAAAAAAAATATAAAAAAAACTTGCGAGATATGCCTCACAGTACTACTTTCGCACCCGGAGAGTTGGCAGAGTGGTCGATTGCGGCAGTCTTGAAAACTGTTGTCTGTAACAGGACCTGGGGTTCGAATCCCTAACTCTCCGCACTAAAAACCTTACTTTTTCAAGTAAGGTTTTTTTTTGTTTTCAATTACTGCTTGTTTTAATATGCTTTCTTTTAAATTCTAACCTTATTTATAGTTATTCCTTTAAAAGTTCTTTTATCCACTTAAAAGTTATATTACATTTTAGAATCAATGCAAGTAGTAAATTATTTATCAGAAAAATAGTTTACTACTTCTGTAAAAACTACATACATTTGTACTATTGAAAAGGGTAATAGCCATATTGTTTTTAAGTACTTATTTGTTTTCGGCAACTGAGTTTAACCAGCTATTGAAGTTACCATTATTAATAGAACATTTTATTGAACATAAAGAAGAAAACAAACAAATTACCTTTTGGGAGTTTTTATGTTTGCATTATCAAACTACTAATGTAAAAGATGCTGATTATGAAAAAGACATGAAATTGCCTTTTAAATCGCAAAGTGGTTTGTTTTCTTCCATTACTATTTTTCACTTATTCCCCAATTTTGATAACTTGCTAAATAACATTTTACCTGCCTCTAAAAAGAGTTATGTTATTACTTCAGAGCATTTTATTGATTCATCGGCTGTTTGCGCTATATGGCAGCCACCAAAATCTATCTAAGATTTTTTTATTTTCAAGTTGCTGTTCTAAGCAATTTTTTTTGTTTTCAATTTATTTAATTTAATCACTATCGCGTTATGCTAAATAGTATTATAGCTTTTTCTGTTAAACAGAAATTGATAATTGGCCTGTTTATAATTGGCCTAATAGGTTATGGTAGTTACCAACTTACAAAATTACCTATTGATGCTGTGCCTGATATAACCAACAATCAGGTTCAAATTATTACTGCCGTGCCTTCGCTGGGTGCTGCCGATATTGAACGTTTAATTACATTTCCAATTGAACAAGCCAATAGCAATATTCCAGGAATTATTGAATTAAGGAGCTTTTCTCGTTTTGGATTATCGTTGGTAACCATTGTTTTTAACGATGAAACCGATGTGTATTGGGCTCGCCAACAAGTTAGCGAACGCTTACAGTTGGTAAAAGATGAATTACCTCCTGGAATTGCCACTCCAACTTTAGCACCTGTAACCACTGGTTTGGGCGAAATTTATCAATACACGGTTACTGCCAAAAAAGGTTATGAAAACAAGTATGATTTAACCGAACTAAGAACTATACAAGATTGGGTTATTCGCAGGCAATTGTTATCGGTAAAAGGAGTGGCAGATGTAAGTAGTTTTGGAGGTAAGGTTAAACAATACGAAATAGCCATCAATCCAGCCAAGCTACAAGCTAATAATTTAACCATTGCTGATGTGTTTAGTGCCTTAGAAAGCAATAACCAAAATACAGGTGGTGCATATATCGAAAAACAATCGACAGTTTTATCAATTAGAAGCGAAGGTTTAATTGGTTCGATTGAAGATATTAAAAACATAGCCATTAAAAATTTACCTAACGGAACGCCTTTGTTTGTTAAAGATGTGGCCGAAGTAAAAATTGGTTATGCCATCAGATACGGGGCTGTAACTTATAATGGAAATGGCGAAGTGGCAGGTGCTGTGGTAATGATGCTAAAAGGTGCAAATAGCAGTGATGTAATTAAAAGTGTAAAACAACGCATTGAATTGATTAAAGAAACCTTGCCAGAAGGAGTTGAAATAGAACCATTTTTAGATAGAACAAAAATGGTGAACAACGCCATTGGAACGGTTGAAAAAAACTTAATTGAAGGTGCATTAATTGTGGTTTTTGTTTTGGTTTTGTTTCTTGGAAATTTCAGAGCTGGATTATTGGTAGCTTCTGTTATTCCTTTGTCTATGTTATTTGCAGTTATTTTAATGAATATGTTTGGTGTGGGCGGAAATTTAATGAGTTTAGGCGCATTAGATTTTGGGTTGATTGTAGATGGAGCTGTAATTATTGTTGAGGCCGTAATGCATGTCCTTATCTCTAACAATAAGCAATTTGCAATTGGCAAGAATACAATTGACAACAAAACATCAAACCAATTAAATGATAATAACCATGCCAGTAGCCAGTTGCCAGCAGCCAGCAGCCTCTACTCGCAAAACGAAATGGATGAACAAGTAACAAGCTCGGCCAGTAAAATGATGAATAGTGCGGTGTTTGGGCAAATTATTATCTTGATTGTTTACTTACCTATTTTTACTTTACAAGGAATAGAAGGAAAAATGTTTAAACCAATGGCTCAAACAGTGGCTTTTGCTTTGTTTGGTGCATTTGTGCTTTCGCTTACTTATATTCCAATGATGAGTGCATTGTTTTTAAGCAAAAAAACAAGTCACAAAAAAAATATTTCATCGCGTATGATGGATTTTTTGGAGTTTCATTACCAAAATTTATTAAGCAAGGTTTTAGGTTACAAAAAATTGGTTTTAGGTTTAACCTTACTGTTTTTTGCAGCAGCCATTTTTACTTTAACTACTTTGGGTGGCGAGTTTATTCCTGCATTAGAAGAAGGAGATTTTGCAGTAGAAACAAGGGTTTTAACAGGAAGTAATTTGAATGTAACCACAGCAGCCACCACCAAAGGCGAACAAATATTAAAAGCTAAGTTTCCAGAAGTTATAAAAGTAGTTAGCAAAATTGGAAGTGGCGAAGTTCCAACCGACCCAATGCCAATTGATGCTGCCGATATGATGATTATTTTAAAAGATAAAAGCGAATGGACATCGGCTAAAACTTTTGATGAATTGGCAGAAAAAATGACCGAAGAACTAGAAGGAATTCCTGGTGTAACTTTTGGTTTTCAATATCCAGTTCAAATGCGTTTTAATGAATTAATGACAGGTGCAAAGCAAGCAGTAGTGTGTAAAATATTTGGCGAAAACCTCGATACACTTGCATTTTATGCCGATAAACTTGGTCATTTAATTAATTCGGTGCATGGTGCTGTTGATTTATATGTTGAGCCAGTTGCTGGAATGCCACAAATTGTTATCAATTATAATAGGGCTTTAATGGCGCAATATGGTTTGCATATTGATGATGTAAATAAAATTGTAAATACTGCCTTTGCAGGGCAAAGCACAGGTTTGGTGTATGAAGGAGAAAAACGTTTTGATTTAATGGTTAGAATGGATAATGAACAACGTAAAGATATTTCAGATGTTCAGAATTTATTGATTCCAACAGCCAATGGAACGCAAATTCCGCTAAGCCAAATAGCTGATGTGCAAATTAAAGATGGTCCAAATCAAATACAGCGAGAAGATGCTAAACGCAGAATTATTGTGGGTTTTAATGTTCGTAACAGAGATGTGCAAAGCATTGTAAACGAACTGCAAGAAATGGTAAAATCTCAAATTAAATTTCCAGCTACTTATTATGTAACTTATGGTGGCTCGTTCGAAAATTTAACCGCAGCTAAAAAACGTTTGAGTATTGCAGTACCAGTATCTTTACTACTAATTTTATTGTTGTTATATTTTGCTTTTGGTTCTTTAAAACACAGCTTATTAATTTATACGGCCATTCCACTTTCCGCCATTGGAGGTATTTTTGCTTTGGCACTTCGTGGATTGCCATTTAGTATAAGTGCTGGTGTCGGTTTTATTGCATTATTTGGTGTGGCAGTATTAAATGGAATTGTGCTTATAGCAGAGTTTAACAGATTAAAAGCCGATGGCATGACTAATTTCAAAGAAATAGTACTTAAAGGAACTAAGTTAAGATTACGCCCTGTATTAATGACCGCATTTGTTGCTTCGTTAGGATTTTTTCCAATGGCATTAAGCAATGGAGCAGGAGCAGAAGTTCAACGCCCACTTGCCACAGTTGTTATTGGCGGTTTATTAGTTGCTACTTTCCTTACACTGTTTGTTTTACCCATGTTATACATCCTCTTTGAAAAAGGGGTTTTTAAAAGGAATAGGCAATAGACAATAAGCAATACATAATAAGCAATAGATAATAAGCAAAGGGCAATTGACAATAAGTAATAAGCAATAGGCAATAAAGAAAATGCAATAAGCAATAAGCAATAAGAAATAAGAAATAAGCAAAGGGCAACTGACAATAAGTGATAAGCAAGTAAAAATGAAAATAAGAAGAATAACCCAAAACAGTAGTCATGCTGTAAGCATCTCCTTTCCTTTCTTTTTGCATGGCAATAAGCAATAATTAAGTTAAGAATTAATATATTTAAAATATGGCGGTTAGAGATTTTAAAGAAACTACTCTTTATAAAAAAGCATTCGATTTGGCTATGCAAATATTTCAATTAAGTAAGCAGTTTCCATCAGAAGAAAAATTTTCTTTAACAGATCAAATAAGAAGATCTTCAAGTAGTGTTTGTGCTAATTTAGCTGAGGCGTATAGGAAGAAAATTTATCCCGCTCATTTTGTTTCTAAATTAACTGATTGTGATGCAGAAAATTCTGAGACAGGGGTTTGGTTAGATTTTGCTTTTGCATCAAAGTATATTAACGAAACAGATTACAAGTTATTAATTGAAAAAAATACAGAGGTTGGTAAAATGATTCACCATATGATTAACAATCCTGAAAAATATTGAACAATGAAAGAAAGAAAAATTAAAAAGCAATTGGCAATAAGTAATTTGCAAAATATAATTAATAAACTTGGAAGCAACTTTGCCAATTGCCAATTGTCAATTATTATTTGCCTATTGCTTATTGCCAATTGCCAATTCGTTTTTGCGCAGCAAATAAACTTACAGCAAGCCATTGATTCAGCTTTAAGCAATAACTTAAACGTAAAAAACGAAAAGCTAAAAGCCGATTACCAAAAAAAGTTGATTCAAACGGGAGTTAATTTGCCACAAACCATGATAAATGGAGAATACGGACAAATAAATAGTGTTTATAATGATAACAGATTTGGTATTGCGCAAAGCCTTCAATTTCCAACGGTTTATGTTCGTCAGAGAAATGCCTTAAAAGCACAGTGGCAAAGCAGTTTAACCAATGTAGCACTGAAGGAAACAGAGCTTAAAAAACAAGTTAGACAAACGTTTTATCAATACTTGTATTTAAAACAAAAGCAACAATTATTGCAAAGCAACGATAGTTTGTATGCCTCATTTTTAAGTAAATCAAATAGTAGGTTTAAAGCAGGTGAAAGCAATGTGTTGGAACATGCCACAGCCGAAAATCAGCGTACACAAATCAGCATTCAATTAAATCAATTAAACACCGATTTAGAATTGGTTTTGATGCAGTTTCAGTTGTTGTTAAATACCAACGCTAAATTAATTCCAAGTAATGATAATTTTAAAATAAATGAAGCGTTGAAGTTGGATAGCAACGAGGTTTTTAATCATCCAACAATCAAATTATTGGTACAACAAAAACAAATTTCATTATTGAATAAAAAAGTGGAGAAATCTCGCTTATTACCTGATTTAACTTTGGCTTATAACAACATGACCATGCAAGGAGTTGGAGCTGATGATGTTAATTACACTACATCTAAAAGATTTCAATCAGCTCAGGTTGGTTTAGGAATTCCGTTGTTTTTTGGAGCTAATAAAGCCAATATTGGAGCATCAAAATTGAATATTTTAATGAGTGAAAATAGGCTGCAAAACGAAACCAATTTATTGAATAACGAATGGAGTAGGGCCAAGGCTATGTATCAATTAAATCGCAATACCATCAATTTATTTGAAACCAAAACACTGAGTAACGCAGAGTTAATTATAGAAACAGCAAACAAACAATTTGCTAATGGCGAAATCAATTATTTAGAGTGGGTAATGCTCACCAATCAAGCTATTTTAATAAAAAATGAGTACTTGAATAGTGTGAATAGTTTGAACGAAAGCGTTATTCAAATTTTATATTTAAGCAATAAATAGTATGCAAAAAGACAAAGTAAACACCATTCAAATGCAGCAAATTTTAGTAGCTGTATCGGTGGTATTATTTATAATGAAAATGGTGGCTTGGTGGTTAACTTCATCGGTAGCTATTTTAACCGATGCGCTTGAAAGTACAGTAAACGTAATTGCAGGTTTTATTAGCTTGTACAGCATTATTTTGTCATCAAAACCTCGTGATAAAGAACATCCTTACGGACACGGAAAAGTAGAGTTTATATCATCTGCTTTTGAAGGTTTATTAATAACCATTGCAGGTATCATTATCATTTTTGAAGCAGCAAATAATTTTTTAAATCCACATGAATTAAAGCAATTAGATTGGGGTTTAATATTGGTTGCCATTACATCATTAATTAACTATTTGGTTGGTTATTTATGTGTGCAAAAAGGTAAGAAAGAAAACTCACCCATTTTAATAGCTAGTGGCAGTCATTTAAAATCAGATACCTATTCTACATTGGGTTTATTGCTTGGTATAGGCTTAATCCTAATTACAGGTTATGCTTGGATTGATAGTTTAGCAGCCATCATTTTTGCATTTGTAATTATTTATACTGGCTATAAAATTATTCGCAAATCGCTTTCAGGCATGATGGACGAATCTGACGAAGAAATTATTGCTGAAATAGTAAAGGTACTAAATGAATATAAAAACAATAATTGGATTGATGTACACAACATGCGTGTAATTAATTATGCCAATAACTACCATATTGATTGCCATTTAACCGTTCCGTTTTACATCAATGTAAATGAAGCACACGATATTTTAGATACATTAACCGATTTACTAAAAAAACATTTTAACAACCGAGTTGAGTTTTTTGTTCATATTGATGGTTGCTTATTTACGCAGTGTAGCATTTGTAATATTCAAAGCTGTACTGTTCGTCAAAGCGCATTTGTAAAGCAAGTAGCATGGACTCACGAAAATATTTTATCAAACAAAAAACACATTTTAGAACAATGAAAAATCAGCAACTAGCTTCCGGCTTCTGGCCACTAGCAACTAAAATTAATATAAGTTTATTTAAACGTCTTTGCGATGACATCAAAGTGTCAGAAGCAATCTCAATTCAATCAAACTTTATAATAAAAACTATTTTATTATTTGTTTCATCAACTTTTATTATTGCCTGCGGCAATAATAAAACAGAAGAAAAAGCAACAGAAACAGCAAACCCAGCAATGGTAACTTTAACCAATGAGCAATTAACTAATGCCAATGTGGTGTTAGGTAAATTGGAGCAAAAAAGCATATCAAGTATTTTAAAGGTAAATGGAAAAATAGACGTGCCACCACAAAATATGGTATCGGTTAGTGTGCCATTGGGTGGTTATTTAAAATCGACCAAACTATTGCCAGGCATGCATGTAAGCAAAGGCGAGGTAATTGCTGTAATGGAAGACCAACAATACATTCAGTTGCAACAAGATTATTTAATGGCCAAAGCCAAACTACATTTTATTCAAAATGAATATAACCGACAAAAAGAACTAAACCAAAGCAAAGCCAGTAGCGATAAGGTTTTTCAACAAACTGAATCAGAGTTTATTTCTCAAAAAATTACTTTAAAATCATTGGCTGAAAAGTTAAAATTAATAGGCCTAAATCCAGAAACAGTAAATGAAAATACTATTTCAAAAAGCATTAATATTTACTCGCCAATAAATGGATATGTAACAATGGTAAATGTAAATATTGGTAAATACTCCCAGCCTAGCGAAGTGTTATTTGAATTGGTAAATCCAACCGATATTCACTTAGCGTTAACCATTTTTGAAAAAGATTTAGCACAAATAGAAATTGGGCAAAAATTAGTGGCTTATACCAACAATAAACCTAATGAAAAACATCCGTGCGAGATTATTTTGGTGGGTCATTCGGTATCAAAAGACAGGATTACAGAAGTACATTGCCACTTTTTAGATTACGATAGAACTTTATTACCAGGTATGTATATGAATGCAGAAATAGAACTAAAAAACAACAAAGCCAACACCCTTCCAGTTGATGCGATAGTTAGGTTTGAAGGAAATCAGTATGTATTTGTTGCAATTGATAAAAACGACTTTGAAATGATGCCTGTAACTGTTGGGTCTACCGAAAATGGTTATATTGAAATAGTAAATGCCAAAGATTTTGATAACAAAAAAATTGTAACCCAAGGCGCATATAATTTACTAATGACAAGCAAGAATAAAGCGGAGGAGTAGTGTTTGAATTACTAGAGCTTAAAAGGTTACCTGATAAGCTCTAGTTTACCATTTGTTACAATAAATTTTTGCCTGCCAACCGAAAATTCCGAAAATTCTTTTTTGCCTGCAAAGTTTATTTCATCTTCTATGGTACAGATACTTCCACCTGTTTGCAAGGCAATTTTTATATAATCTATTAAAACATTTCCATTTAAGCTGCCACAAATAATAATTTTTGTAGGTTTCGACAATTTGCTGAGCAATGATAAGTCTCTAACTTTTGCATAATTATCGGCTACTAATATAAAGTAATCTACATCTTTAAATTTAGAATTGGCATATAATAAAGCTTCTAAGTCGTTTTCTGGTGCTGCCCCACCGCCTCCTCCTCGCATAGCTTTAAATAGCATTTTTTCAATTTCCTTTACTGAGTCAGATTGCACAGCATAATATCCACCTGATTTTCCTATTGGTCCATCTGGTCTGGCATCGCCATCATTAAAAAAAACAAATCTATCAAATCCTTTAATATCAATATTCATTCTGCGCCAAACCAATGTTTGAAGGGTGTATGGGTACATGCTTCCTGTTACATCTTCAACCACTACTGCTCGGTGTAAATTGGTAAATCGGTTAAATGATTTAAAAATAACACTGTCGGTTAATTGATAACTAAAGCAATCAAACGAACCTATATAACCCGGATATTCTTTGATTGAAATCGAATCAGATTTGATTTTTTTTATGCTCATTTCTGGCGTTCTATTAAAGTACCCTGCTGATTTGTATTTGATACCTAAAGCTCTCCATAAACCCAAATTTGGTAAGTATTTTCCTGTGGGTTCTTTTACATAGGTAACAATTCGTTTGCTAACAGTAAATGATTTTCTTATTGAAGTATCATTCAGTTCAGCATCTTTAATTATACCTTCAATAAAACTTATTTCCTTTTCTGTTTCGCGTTTGGCATCTTCAGGAGTAAGTGGAGTTGTTTTATTTTTTAAATGAAATACAAAACCATGGAACCAGGTTTTACAAACATCTTCGGAGTTACAACCTGTTTGGTTAATCAAATTCCATTCAATCACATTGTTTTCAAAAATTTCTGGTAAAAATTTTCTCAATGCTACTAACCGCTTTTCATTCAAATTTCTTTGGCTAAATGAATCTGAAACATGAAATTGGGTATACACAAAATCAATTTTTATAACCGCATTTCTTTTAATGGTTTTAAATGCTTTTAGAACTGTTGAGTCAGGAGTAGCATGCGAAAAAGTGGTTGGAATACTAACAGTATTGCTGTTAGTAGGCTCTTCATATTTTATTACATCAGTAATTGGTGTGTTTAAAATATAATTATTAGTTACTAATTGAGCATTGCTACTAATAAAACTGAACATCAAAATTATTAAGGTAAAGTATATAGTTTTCATAAGTTTATTAACGACTAGATGATAAAAAGTGTATTTCTGAAAAATTCAAATATGCTATAAAAAGTAAAATGTTTTAGGTTTTTAATACCTTGCAGCCAAACAAATACCATAACCATGAAATTTGGACAAGTAACAAATCCTGAAGACATTGATTTTATCATTCCTGCTGATGATAAAAACAATAAAAACGTATTAAAAGGTAAGCCTGCGGCTAATTTTAAGGCTTATGTAGGTTGTGCTAAATGGAATAAAGCCGATTTGAAAAACTTTTATCCTCGTGGTACAAAAGATGAATTGGGATACTATTCTTCGCAGTTTAATAGCATTGAATTAAATGCTACTTTCTATCGTTTATTTCCTGCCGAACAGTTTGAAAAATGGAGAGATGCCACACCTGAAGGATTTAAGTTTTTTCCTAAAATTGGTCAAGATATTTCGCACTTAAAACGCTTAAATGCTACCGAAAAATTGGTTGATGAATACATTCATAATGTATCGCACTTGAATCAAAAATTGGGTGTTCCTTTTTTGCAAATGATTGAAAATTTTGCGCCCAAAGATTTTGAAAGAGTAAAAATATTTATCAATCATTGGCCAGTTGATTTTCCGCTAGCTGTTGAGTTTAGGCATACCAATTGGTACAACGATAAAGCGGTTGCTGATGAATTATATGCATTGTTAGAAAGTAGAAATATCATCAATGTATTGGTTGATACCGCTGGCAGGCGCGATTTAATGCACATGCGTTTAACCACGCCAACTGCATTTGTGCGCTATGTTGGTGCTAATCATCAATCAGATTATAAGCGTTTGGATGATTGGATAGAACGTATTGTTGGTTGGAAAAAACAAGGTTTAGAAGAGTTATACTTTTTTGTTCATCAAAATATTGAAGAAGAATCGCCATTGCTTTCGGCTTATTTTATTGAAAAACTAAACAAAGCCATTGGCACCGATTTGCCAATTCCTAAAACGATAAGTACTGAAAAGAAATTGCTGTAAAGTACATTTAACAACTCTGACAGAGTTGAATCTGAATAACCGTGGGTTACTTACCCACGGTTATTTATTTAAATATAAATTAACCCTGAAAGAGTTAAATAACAGCATAAATATTCAACTCTTTAAGAGTTGTTTGTTTGGTTAATTTCTATCCACGCATTGCATGCGTGGCTATTTATATTCAATCCTTTCAGGATTGTTGGATAAGTAGTTTGAATTTATTTGTTATTGGTATGTTCTATTTCTTATATCATTAGTAAATGGATTTAGTTCAATTTTCCATTCATTAAAGGCCTGCATGTGATTAGTTTGAAGTAGTTTATTCTCTGTTATGTTTTTGCAGATATTAAACTCTTGCATTAAAAATCTCATTTTAGGATTTCCTAAATCTTCTACAAATGAATTGTAAAATAATAAGTATATTTCATAATCAGACAATTGAGCTCTTAGTATGTTGGCATAAAGTTGCTTTTGTCTTTTGTTGATACTTTCTGTTAAATAAATAAGTTTATATATATGGTAGAGGTTTCTAAAATAATGAGAAAGACTAGAACCATTGTGATTTTGAAAGTAATCTAAATAAGACTCCTCAATAAGACTTTTTTCTTGCTCAATATCTTTTTCAGGTCTCTCTTCTCGTAATAAGATTTCTCCAGAAGCAGGACTTACATATGAGAATCCCGCTTTTTCATCATATATTGCTTTCAGTAATCTATAACTAAAATAAAATACATTGGCATCACTTTTCGATAATAATCTATTTACAATATCGTTATGTAAATTTACTAATTGAAAGAAAGTATTTTCAAATCTTTTTACTTCATCTAATTTTCGTTGATTTTGATAATTTTCATCTTGTTTTTGTATTTCTTTTTGTTGTTGGAATAATGTATAAATAATGAAAGGAATACTTAACCCACTGAAAAGTGCACCTATTGCTGTATAATAGTCTGCAATATTTCCTTCAGATATTTTTTTCCAGGTTATAAAATAATATTTAGGAAGCATCCATAATGTAAGTATTATAAATATTACTATAAATAGTAATAAAAGGCCATTGTTAAAATTTGGTTTTCTGTCCGTTTCTGTCCTCATTAGATGATTAATTTTTGAATAAACTAATATAATAAAATAACTAATTCTTTTTCAAACTTTCTATTTCTACCCTCATGCTGCGCAACATTGCCATGATGCTATCTAAATTCAACTCTTCTTCTTTGGTATCGCTCATGTTTAGGTTACATACAAACTCCCAAATTTCAATTACAGTAGAGGCATGAATAATATAAGGCTCGTAGTTTTTATTATCCGAAACCAATTGTAAGTTATTATCTGTTCTAAACACACGTTTATAAACCACACCTTCATCGCGGGTAATGAGCACATAAGTACTTCCATTACGTATGTGGTTAATTGATTCCACAAACTTTCCAATTACATAACTACCATCTTTAAGCGGTGGCATCGAATCGCCTTTAATAGGAAACGCTCGGTGTTTACCAATTACCCTAAAAGGCAAATTCATTAAAGGCAAACTTTCAATAAATTCAGGGTCGGAATAACCATTTAAATAGCCAGCCGAAGCTTTTACGGTTACTACTTCCACCAAATCGTTATTGTTTTTATCAACCATAATAGGGAATAAAATTCGGTTTTCGCCCACCTTAATTAGTTGTTCAGTTTCTACCGTTCGCAAATCGCATTTTACCAATGCATCAATCGAAATATGAAACAAATTCGAAATCTTAATTAAGGTCTCAACTGGCGGATCGCAACGTTCTTCCTCATACGAACCTATGCGAGAGCGCGTACTATCTAGGGCTGTAGCCAATTGCTCCTGCGACCATTTTTTTAATTGCCTTAAATGCTTGATGTTACTAGAAATTTTACTCATGCTAAAATATTTAGCACAATAATACTAAAATTATTGGTAATATTGCATACTGTTTTCAACAAACATTTTTTCATTGTATTTCTAAGTGGAGATTGGTTATACCGCTAACGATTAATTTTTAAAATAGTTAAGGCGGCATAACCATAACTAACAAAGGTTATTGCTTATAAAACCAGTAACCTTTGTTGTTCTGGTTAATTATTTAATTTGATTACACCCTTTAAATAGTTCAATCTCCACTTTTACAATGACAAAATAAGTTAGCTGAACAATCTTTTTATAATCAAACAATCACAATAATTAGGCAAAATGGAAAGGCAAATAGTACATATTGATTTGGATTCTTTTTTTGTTTCGGTTGAAAGATTGAACAACCCTGCTTTGTATGGCAAACCTGTACTTGTTGGTGGCGCTAGCGATAGGGGCGTGGTGGCTGCTTGTAGTTACGAAGCTCGTGCTTTCGGCATTCATTCGGCTATGCCTATGAAACAAGCTAGGCAGCTTTGTCCTGATGCCATTTTGGTGCGAGGCGATAGTAGCCAATACAGCTATTATTCAAACATGGTAACCGAAATTATAGCAGGCGATGTGCCGCTGTACGAAAAGTCATCCATCGATGAATTTTATATTGATTTAACGGGCATGGACAAATTTTTTGGTTGTTATAAATTAGCTACCGAGCTTAGGCAAAAAATTACCCGCGAAACCAATTTGCCTATTTCGTTTGCCCTTTCGGGCAATAAAACCGTATCGAAGGTAGGCACTGGCGAGGCTAAACCAAACGGACAAAAGGAAATTCCATTAGGAACTGAAAAAACATTTTTAGCACCTTTATCTGTAAAAAAAATACCCATGGTGGGCGATAAAACGTATCAAGTATTACGCGATATGGGCATTATGTATATTAATACTTTGCAGCAAATGCCCATGGTTTTATTGCAACAAGTGTTGGGTGAAAATGGAGGTGTAATTTGGAAAAAAGCCAATGGCATTGATAACTCGTTGGTGGTGCCTTATACCGAACGTAAGTCTATATCAACCGAGCAAACTTTCGATAAAGATACCATTGATGTAAAAGCTTTAAAAGGTTTGTTAATTGGCATGACCGAAAAATTGGCGTTTCAATTGCGCAGCGAACAAAAACTAACAGCTTGTGTAACGGTAAAAATTAGGTATTCTGATTTTAACACTTATACCATGCAAGCCCGCATTCCTTATACTTCTTTAGACCATATTTTAATTGAAAAAGTAAACGATTTATTTGAAAAATTGTATCAAAAACGCATGCTCATTCGCTTAATTGGAATTAGGTTTAGTCATTTGGTGCAAGGCGGACATCAGTATAATTTGTTTGAGCAAACATTGCAGCAAATACAGTTATATCAAGCTATGGATAAAATACGTAAACGTTATGGTAAAGATGCTGTAAACAGAGCTGCTGGCATGGATTTTAAAAGCCATGATTTTAATTCGTTTAGTGGTAAAAAACTGAATGTAGATAATAAAAATAAATAGGTTTAATTAAATAGCCACTAGTGAAACTGGTGGTAATACGAATAAATATAATGTTCGGGTTGGGTTAGCATCTTTTTTTTAATGGTTTAATCACGATAGCAATCGGGACCGTTGCTACCATAAGGTCGTTCCTACGGAACTTTATTAAATTATTTGATTTATTGCTACCATAAGATCGCCTCTACGAGGCTATTTATAATAATTAATTATTGAGAAATGTATCCAAATAATAATCCCGTAGGGATTTACTTATGTTGGAAATAATTCAAGTTGAAATAATCCGTCTGACGCTTGCCTGGCAAAGCCAATCAATGCGTCTGTCGGAGATAAATAATCCCGTAGGGATTTACTTATGGTAGAAAAGAATCATACACAAAGTTAAGCCCTGTAGGGGCGAACTTATGAATATAATACCATTTTGATTTACAAAATAAGCCAATGCGTATGGTGTAAATCTTAGATGGTATTATGCCGCCTCAAAATATATTTTGGACTATATAATATGTAAAAGCGGTATAAAACAACGGAAATAAAAAAATTATTTAAAACTATATATCTAAAAAATGCTATTAAACTGCCATACATATTATAGTTTTTGCTATGGTACTTTTGCCATTGAAACCTTATTGCAACAAGTGCAACAAAATGGATACAATACGTTTGTACTTTCTGATATTAACAATACTTCAGCTTGTTTAGATGTAATAAGACTTGCACCAAACTATGGTTTAAAACCCATTGTTGGTATTGATTTTAGAAACAATGCGCAGCAACAATACATTGGCATAGCCACCAATAACGAAGGTTTTAAAGAACTGAACGAACACCTTTCATTGCATTTGCATAGCAATACGCATTTTAATGAAATAGCACCTGCATTTAACCATGCTTTTGTGGTATATCCGTTAAGTAATTACAAAGGTTGGCCGCTGCGCAATAACGAATTTGTAGGCATTAGTATAAAAGAGTTAAGTAACTTAAATTTTTTAGCTATTAAGCAAAAAACAAATAAGTTGGTGGCTTTACAAACGGTTTCGTTTGCCAATAAACAAGCGTTTAATGCGCATAGATTATTGCGTGCCATTGATACCAATAATTTATTAAGTAAACTATCCATAACCCAGCAAGCAAAAGGCACCGAAATGATGTTGAGTAAAGCCGAAATGTATGCAGCTTATGCAGCCTATCAGCATATAATTACCAATACCGAACACATTTTAAATAGCTGCCACATACATTTTGATTATGGAAAATTAACCAATAAAAATTTAGCACATTATACCGATAGCATTGCTGCTGATATTAGTTTGCTGCGCAATGAATGTATGAAAGGTTTGCCTTATCGTTACCCAAATCCATCAGCGCAGGTATTGCAGCGCATAGAAAAGGAATTGGAGGTAATTGGTCAGTTAAATTTTGCTTCGTATTTTTTGATTAATTGGGATATCATTAATTATGCTAGGCATAAAAATTATTATTACGTAGGCCGAGGTAGTGGAGCCAATAGCATTGTGGCTTATTTATTGCGCATTACCGATGTAGACCCAATTGAATTGGATTTATATTTTGAACGATTTATCAATTTGCATAGAAGCAATGCGCCTGATTTTGACATGGATTTTTCGTGGACAGATAGAGACGATATAACGGCTTATATTTTTAAAACATTTGGCACTGAACGCACCGCTTTATTAGGTGCTTACAATACTTTTCAGCACGATGCAGTTACACGTGAGTTAGGAAAAGTATTTGGCTTACCGCCTAACGATATTGATAAATTACAACGTACCACCGACATCAATAGTTTGGATGAAATAAGCCGTTTGGTAATTCGGTATAGCCATTTAATTAAAGGTTTTCCTAGCCATTTGAGCATTCATTCTAGCGGAATAATTATTTCAGAAAAACCAATTACTTGTTATACTGCCACGAGTTTGCCACCAAAAGGTTATGCCACTACTCAGTTTAGTATGCTAGAAGCCGAAGATATAGGCTTGTATAAATTTGATATTTTAAGTCAGCGTGGATTAGGTAAAATTAAAGATACCATTGATATTGTAAAGCAAAACAAAGGCATTGATATAGATGTACACCATGTAGCTGCTTTTAAAACTGATGAAAACGTTAAAGCATTGCTTCGCAAAGGCAATACCATTGGGTGTTTTTATGTAGAATCGCCAGCCATGCGTATGTTGTTGGCTAAACTTCGAGCTGATGATTATTTGCGCTTGGTAGCTGCCAGTTCTATCATTAGGCCGGGTGTGGCCAAAAGTGGTATGATGCGCGAATATATTTTACGATACCGTCATCCAGAATTACGAGAAAAAGCACGCGCAGCTTTGCCTGAATTATACGATATTTTAGAAGAAACTTATGGCGTAATGGTATATCAAGAAGATGTGATAAAAGTAGCACATTTATTTGCCGACCTAACGCTTGCCGAAGCTGACTACTTGCGCAAAGGCATGAGTTGGAAGTTTAAAAAGCGCAATGAGTTTGAAATGGTAAAGCAAAACTTTTTTGCCAATTGCTTAAAAAAAGGTCATCAATTACATACCATAACTGATATTTGGAATCAAATAGAAAGCTTTGCCAATTTTGCTTTTTCTAAAGGGCATTCAGCCAGTTATGCGGTTGAAAGTTATCAGGCATTGTTTTTAAAAGCTTATTATCCGCTTGAATACATGGTGGCTACACTTAATAATGGTGGTGGATTTTATCGCAAAGAATTGTACTTACACGAAGCTAGAATGCATGGTGCCAATATTCATTTGCCTTGCATCAATCATAGCGATGCTTTATGTACCATTGAAGGCAATACCATTTATTTGGGTTTGGCTATGATAGCCGAGTTAACCGAACATACTTTGCAAGTTGTTTTACAAGAACGTTTACAAAATGGTAACTATAAAAACATGCATGATTTTATAGCCCGTGTGCCTTTATCGTTAGAGCAAATGCGGCTTTTGGTAAAGGCAGGAACTTTTAATTTTACTGGGCGAAATAAAACTGAATTGCTTTGGGAAATACACAGCATTATATCGCCACATATAAAAAAAACAAACAAACAAGAGTTGTTTCAAGTGAACTTGCCTAAGTGGGAATTACCTGCTTTTAACCATTCAAAAACCGATGAAGCTTTCGATGAAATGGCCTTGTTTGGTTTTTCGTTATCATCGCCATTTGGTTTATTAAAACATGCTTTGCCAAATAATTTTACAGCCAACGAAATGCCCAAATACATAAACCAAACCATTAGCATAGTTGGTTATTGGGTAAATTCAAAAAAAACATATACCAGTAATGGCGATAAAATGTACTTTGGTACTTTTACCGATTTAGAAGGCAATTGGATTGACACGGTTCATTTTCCGCCAAGTGCCAAACAGTTTCCATTTACTGGTCCGGGTTGTTACTTAATTACGGGCAAAGTAGTAAACGAATACGATTTTATGAGCATAGAAGTAAGCGAACTAAATCGTTTACCAATGGTGGATAGAGAAGCGTAGTGGTCGTTGAGCGAAGTCGAAACGTGAATGTTGAATTATGAATGTTGGATTTTGAATGAGTTCGGAATGAGAGATGGGAGTTGAGATATGAGAGTTGAGAAATGGGAATTGAGAAATTTACTTCTGTTTTATAACAAAAACCAAGTCATGCAACGCATCTCTTTTGTTTGGCAAGTAAGTTAGCTAATGGCAAGTAATCATTTATAGCTAAGAATATGCTTCCAATATGACGCCTTCCGAACCATTATTCAGTAGTAATTCATCATAAAAAGGTGCGGGGAGCGTAATCCTGATTCCGCCAAAGCGGATGAAGGAACTTTATAAGGTGTTTCGATTTGCGTTTACTAACAAACGTCATTGCGAGGCACGAAGCAATCTAGCGGTGAGATTGCTTCTTCCGCTAGAGCGGAATCGTAATGACGAAAGAAAAAAGCCAGTTGCCAAATTTACCATTTCCCAAGAACCGTATTCTCACCAATCGACTTGTACAGATTGATGAAAATACCAATCATAGAAAATAACTATATTATAATTACCTAATTTTTAATCAATTTTTGGCTATAAATACCACCATTATTATCAATCACCATTATCAAATAAACGCCAGATTTTAGATCCTTCACATCTATTTCACTTTTATGGGTAGTTAAAACATCTTTACCTAATAAATCATATAAAATAGCTTTGTTTAAACCTGAATTATTGAGCAATGAAATAAATATGGTTTCGTTAAATGGATTTGGATAAATAAGTACTTGGTTGTTTAATTTCAATTCATTTATTCCAATAGTTGGTGATAAATTGCGTAATACAGAAGCAGAGTTGCTACTACTATTTGCTACTGCCAAATCAGGCTTACCATCTCCGTTTAAATCACCAATGGCTATTGATCTAGGATCTGAGCCAGTTCCCAAAAATAACATTGTAGCAAAATTTACATTACCTATGTTGCTGGTATTGCCTAAAACAGAAACAGTGTTAATACTAGAATTAGCACCTATATGAGCAGTGGCCAAATCAAGCTTCTTGTCTCCATTAATATCACCTATCGCAATAGACCATGGATATATATTTGTTGGAAAATCTAACTTGTTAGCATAATTGATTGTACCAATACTACACATATTGCGTAATACCGAAACATTATTACTATAATTATTTGCTATTGCTAAATCAGGCTTATTATCTCCATCTAAATCTCCAATAACTATTGATTGAGAACCTGAGCCAGCAACAAAGTCCACTTTTACATCAAAGTTAAATGTACCTATGCTGCTCTTATTTCTCAGTACAGAAACACTACCGCTAAATTCTGCATTTGCTACTGCTAAATCAAGCTTACCATCTCCATCTAAATCTCCTATTGCCACAGAAGTTGGTTTTTTCCCCGTTAAACAGCCAAAATTAACATCAAAACTAATGATTTCACCTCTGCTTGTATTACGTAAAATAGAAACATCATTACTCCCTATATTTGTTATTGCTAAATCAGGCCTACCATCTCCATCTAAATCTGCAATGGCTATTGAACTTGGGTATGAACCAGTTGTAAAATCTAACTTTGTAGCAAAGTTTATTGAATCACTTTTGCCTATATTACGTAAAATAGAAACTGTTCTTTCATTACTATTTGTGACTGCCAAATCAAGTTTTCCGTCTCCATCTAAATCGCTAATCGCTACTGATTCTGGAATGGATCCAACAACAAAATCTACCTTTTTGGCAAAACTAACATTACCAGCGGAACCAGTATTACGTAAAACAGAAATAGAATTAGTTTTATTATTAACTATAACTATATCAGGTTTGCCATCTCCATCTATATCGCCTATGGCTATAGAACTTGGAATTGTATCTGTTTTAAAATCTACCTTTGTTGCTATATCAGCAGAAGTTATACTACTTTTATTAGGACTAAATATTGGGTTGAAAAACTGTGAACTATATGCGGCTAAATTGGTGATTTTGTTTAATACAGTTATTAATCCATAAGTAGCACCTGTTGGAGCTATTATGGATAAACTAGTATCTGTAGCTAAACTTACTAATGCTTTAGTTGCACCTATAAACACTATATTATTGGTAGGGATAGTATTAAAACCTTTTCCTAATAAAGTAATTTTAGAGCCTACTTCACCACTTTTAGGGGTAAAGGATATTATTGAGGGTGGATTAGGTTGAGGGTTATTACGAAATATAGAAACAATTCTATCACCTGCAATTGATATTGCCAAATCAGGTTTACCATCTCCATCTAAATCACCAATAGCTATTGATTTAGGATAATCGCCAGTTGTAAAATCTATCTTATTAGCAAAACTAATTGTTCCCCTGCTACTTATATTTCGCATTACTGAAAAATTATAGTTGATAAAGTTAGCTATTGCCAAATCAGGCTTGCCATCTCCATCTAAATCACCAATGGCTAAATCATAAGAATATGATGTACCTGTTGTATAATCTAAATATGTTGCAAAACTAATATTACCAATACTTCCAGTATTTCTAAATATAGAAACAGTACCACCGTCATTAGATATTGCCATATCTGACTTAGAATCTCCGTCCAAATCGCCAATAGCTATCGTAGAAGGACCATTGCTCGCTCCTAAATCCACTTTTGGGTCAAAAATAATTGTTCCACCATTGCCTGTATTACGAAATATAGAAATTGTATTTTCTTTAGCATTAGCAACTGCTAAATCAGGCTTTTTATCTCCATCTAAATCACCAATTACTACTGATTTTGGTCCTGAACCTGTTGTAAAGTTGACCTTTGATGCAAAACTAACATTACCACTATTACTTGTATTTCGATATACAGAAACTACATTGCTTGAATAATTAACTACTGCCAAATCAGGTTTACCATTTCCATCTATATCACCAATGCTTAATGATACCGGAGCTATGCCTGTTGTAAAATCTAACTTAGTAGCAAAATTTACTATACCAATACTAGAAGTATTACGTAAAACAGAAACAGAATTACTGGCACTATTAGCTATGGCTAAGTCAGGTTTTCCATCGCCATCAATATCGCCAATTGCTACTGACATTGGATCAGAACCTGTAGTAAAATCAACCTTAGTTGCAAAACTTACAGAATCAATGCTGCTTGTATTTCGCAATACTGAAACAGTATTTCCACTACCACCCCCATAATTAGCTATTGCCAAATCAGGTTTACCATCTCCATCAATATCGCCAATTGCTACTAAATAAGGTTCTGGCCCTGTTGCAAAATCTGTCTTTTCTGCTAAATCATTAGGAGTAAAACTGCCTTTGTTAGGGCTAAATATTGAGTTGAAAAATTGAGTGCTGTAAGCTGATAAACCAGTAGCTGAGTTCAATACCGTAATCGGTGCAAAAGTTGCACCTATAGGCACTGTTACTGTTAAATTTGTGGCTTTTGCTGCTATTACCGTTGCCCTTGTAGCTCCGAAAAATATCACATTATTTGCAGCAGTAGCGTTAAAATTTGTACCGTTTATGGTTATTGTATCACCAACCTTTCCGCTTGTAGGTGCAAAAGAAGTAATGGTAGGTTGCGCAATCACAAATTGCGTACTAAATATAAAACCAAACAACAGAAGCATTCTAAATAATGTAATTGTTTGTACTTTTTTAGTCTTTAAGTCCAATTCAGATTGATTTGTTGAACTTGTAATTAATTTTATCATTGAATTCATATTTTATTGTTTTCACTATTTGAATACTTTCATTCTTTCATTTTAAAAAAGTATTGAATTTATATTTTTTTACCATTCAAATTTAATAATACCTCATTTATCACCAATTTAAATTTTAATGATGTTTAATAGAAATGCTTTTGCTTTGTATATTTAAGCGTTTCCATAAGTTAATTTAATAGAAAAAAACTATTATCATATGCAGTTAATTAAAATCTAAAGTAGTGTACAAAATATTTAGCCCAGTCTCCTCCATACTTTTCTAAGTCCTCTCCACGAGTCTTCAAGTCCTTTCCGTGCCCTTTCAAGTTCTCTCTATGACATTTAAATTGCTATCCGCGAGACTTCAAGTCCTCTCCACACTCTTTCAAGTCCTCTCCGCGCTCTTTCAAGTCCTTTCCTCTAGTCTCCCAGTCCTCTCCGCTAATTTCCAAGTTATTCGCATTCTTCACAATTACCCTATCGTCTATCGTCCATAGACTACAAACCAAATGCTAGAAGCCATATTCCATCATCTATAAACTAAAATCCATTTCCACAATCCAACAAATCTTTTAACTTTGAAATCTTTAAATCAATTACGTCCTGCTTAATTAGCAATCAACAAATCAAAAATCGCTAAATCAACAAATAATTAAATGCAATCCATCAACCTTTCGCAATTACTTTATAAAATAGACGAAACTTTACAAAGTCAGTTTGGCTACCAAACCTTTTGGATTAAAGCCGAAATTACTGATGTGAAAAAGTATGAATCTAAACGGTGGTGTTTTTTGAAATTAATTGAAAAAAAAGACGAGCAAATTATAGCAGAAATGAAAGCCACTGCTTGGACTCAAGGCTATGTGTTTATTGAACAATTTGAACGTTTAACCCAACAGCCTTTTACCAACGGATTGCAAATAGTTTGTAAGGTAAAAGTTAAATACAGCATCAAATACGGTTTAAGTTTCGATGTATTAGAAATTGATAACAGCTTTGCTTTAGGACAAATAGAACTACAAAAACAAGCCACTTTAAAACGCTTGGTGGATGAAAGCAATGGACAAATTATAAAAGACGATGAGCAATATTTTACCCCAAATAAACGTTTAAAATTACCCATTGTTATTCAAAAAATTGCTTTAATTACTGCGCATAACAGCGATGGACAGCGCGATTTTAAAAATGAGTTACTGAATAATAATTATGGTTATGCTTTTAAAGTAGATGAATATTTATGCCAAATTCAAGGTGATAATGCACACGAAAACATCATCAAACAATTTGAGCAAATATTTGCAAGCAATATTGATTATGACTGTGTGGCTATGGTAAGGGGAGGAGGTAGCGAAACCGATTTTAAACCTTTTGAGCAATACGAATTGGCTAAGTTAGTAGCCTTTTACCATATTCCAGTTTTTACCGGTATTGGTCATGATAGAAACACTTCTATTGTTGATTTGATGGCGCGCCAATTAAAAACACCTACCAAAGTTGCAGCTCACATAGTTGACCATAATTTTATGTTTGAAAATAATTTGTTATATCAGTTTAACCAAATAGAACAAACCATTGCTTTGAAAATAGACAGAGCCAAACAAAACTTGGTTAATTTAAAACGTTTGTTGCAAAGTTTAGACCCCGAAAATGTTTTGAAAAAAGGATATGCTTTGGTTAAATTAAATAATAAAATTGTGAGCAATGCCAATCAGTTAAAGGCTGGCGATGAGGTAGAAACTTTTATTAAAGATACTAAAATTGTAAGTGTAATTTCGGAGGTTCAATAGACAATGAGCAATTGACAATTCAGCAATAAAACAATTCAACAATCCAACAATAAAATCAATAAATCACCAAATCAAAAATCAATAAATAAAACATGAATCAAGAAATAACATACAGCCAAGCGCAACAAAAATTAGAGGAAATGGTAGCGCAAATGGAAAACAATGAAATAGATTTAGAAACACTTTCGCAAAAACTAGTGGAAGCCAAAACTTTGGTTAAGTTATGCGAAACCAAATTACGTAAAATTGAAGACAGTTTAGATAAGTAGTTATTATTAGTTTTTTGTATTTAAGTAATTGGTAATCAATATATTGCATTTTTTATAGGTGAAATACTGTAATTAGTTAGTTATCAAAGCTTCAAATAGGTTTTTAAATAATAAATTTGGCTATGTAAGCTTGTAATCATACTTTCGCAAGCGTTCACCATCCAAAAAACTTTGTGCGAAGTGTAGAAATAATAACCATTGAATCTGATTTCGGTGCAGGGAAAAAAGGAGCCAAGCTTGGTCCTCAGGCACTGATTAATTTAATCAAAAAAAATAATGTTCCATCATTATCTCAAGCTGATAATATTCGTATTGTAGCTGACGATTTAGAAGAAAATACGGAACATCCTTTCAATAAAAATATTGAATCAATTTACGAAGTTCAGCAATTGGCAGTAGATGCCATTGAGAAAGTATTAACCAAAAACTTATTTCCATTTATCATCAGTGGCGATCACAGTAATGGTTGTGCTGGAATTTCGGCCATTAAAAACTTTTATAGCGATAAGCGTATAGGCATTGTTTGGATTGATGCACATGCCGACTTACATAGTCCGTATTCAACTCCAAGTGGCAATATGCATGGAATGCCATTGGCAGCTGCGTTAGCAGTTAACGATTTGGTAGAAGATGCAAATGAAGTTGACGAAGAATCCATTAAACTTTGGCAAAATTTAGTACATTTAGGTAGCAAAAAAATTGCACCCAAAGTATTGCCTAGCGATTTGGTTTTTATTGACCTACGCGATTTTGAAGAAGATGAAGAAATTTTATTACAAAATAAAAATATTACCTTTTTTACACCTCAAACCCGCATTGAAACAGGTATTGAAGCTATTTTAAATAAAACATTAGCGCAGTTAAACGATTGCGATTTAATTTATGTTTCGTTTGATGTAGATAGTTTAGACCCTAATATTTCAATTGGAACAGGTACTCCAGTTCCCAATGGATTGAGCGAAAATGAGGCAGTTTTTTTACTAAAAGCCTTAATCAATCACCCTAAAACCGTAGCTTTTGAAATAACCGAAATCAATCCATTGTTAGACAGAGAAAACCCAATGGAAGAAGTAGCTGCTCGCATTTTAGAAAAAGTATTAACCAACGCATAAAAAATATTGTAAATAGATTTGGTTTCTACCTAAAAATCAAGATATTTGCAGCCCGTTTAATTTTAAATGGTAACCACATAAATTTAATTAATTTAAAAAAATGTCAGTAAAAATCAGATTACAGCGTCATGGACGCAAACAAGCACCTTATTACCACATAGTTGTGGCTGATGCTCGTGCACCCAGAGATGGTAAGTTTATTGAACTAATTGGTTCATATAAACCACAAACCGTTCCTGCAACCATTGAATTAAACAACGAAAGAGCTATTAAATGGCTTGAGAACGGTGCGCAACCAACTGATACAGTTCGTGCAATCCTTTCTTACAAAGGTGTTTTATTACAACGTCATTTAAACGCTGGTATCCGTAAAGGCGCATTAACTCAAGAACAAGCAGATGCTAAATTAGCAAAATGGTTGGATGATAAAAATGCAAAAGTTGCGGCTCACGTTTCAAAAGAATCATCAAAATTATCTGAAACTTTAACAGCTCGTTTGGCTGCTGAAGCTAAAGCTAATGCTGCTCGTGCTGCTAAAATAGCTGAAAAACAAGCTGCTTTAGATGCTGCTGCAAGTGCTGCTGCTAACGAAGCTACTGAAGTTGCTGCTGCTGAAGAGCCAGCTACTATTGAAGAAGCAACAGACTCAGCTGAGTAATATTATTTATGAAGTCGTTACAATTAAAAGACTTCATAGTAATTGGTACTGTTGCTAAAACGCATGGTACATCAGGCGAATTAAGATTAGAAGCTAATCAGAAATTAAAACAAAAGGAATGGGTTATGATTGATTTCAATCAAAAGCCTGTTCCTTTTTTTATGGAACAATGTAGAGAATTGCTTCCTAATGAGTATCTGGTTAAAATTCGCGATTACAATACTATTGAGTCAGTACAAGATTTTGTAGGTAGAAAAATTTACTACTATTCTACCAAAGCAGTAAAAAGTAAAAAACAAATTGATGAAAGTATAATTGGTTATACTTTAATTGATTTAGAAAAAGGAACCATTGGCCAATTAGAAGAAATGGTAGAAATGCCAAGCCAAGTTTTGTTTCAAACTACTTATCAGTTTACCGAAGTATTAATTCCTGCAGTGGATGATTTTATTGATGAAATAGACCACGAAAAACAAACCATTTATTTAAAATTGCCCGAAGGGTTAATTTAAAAGCAGCTAATTAAAAATTTTATTTATACCATAAAAAAAGAGGAATTCACATTAAGTAAATTCCTCTTTTTATTTTATTTAAATTTTTGATGATTAAATAATTAGCATGGCATCGCCATAAGCTAAAAATTTGTATTTATGTTTAATAGCTTCATTGTAAGCTTCCATTAAAAAGTCAAAATCAGCAAAGGCTGCAGTAGCCATCATTAATGTACTTTCAGGTGGATGAAAATTAGTAATTAAGCAATTAGCAATTCTAAAATCGTGGTAAGGGAATAAAAATTTATCTGTCCAGTTAGTTTCAGGGTTTAATCTGTTTTTTGATGAAACCGATGATTCAATGGCACGCATTACTGAATTTCCAACAGCAATAACTTTCTTTTTATTATCTAAAGCTTTGTTAACAATTCCTGCAGTTTCGGCACCAATGCTAAAGTATTCCGAATCCATTTTATGTTTGGTTAAATCTTCAACCTCAACAGCCCTAAAAGCTCCTAAACCATTATGTAAGGTAACTTCAGCAAATTGAGCGCCTTTAATTTCTAAACGCATCATTAATTCGCGAGTAAAGTGTAATCCAGCAGTTGGAGGAATAACAGCACCAATATTTTTAGCAAAAATGGTATTGAATCTTTCTTTGTCTAATTTTTCAACTGGGCGGTTTAAGTATTTTGGAATTGGCATTTCACCTAATTTTTCAATTAGTTTCCAAAGTTCTTCATCGCTACCATCGTGTAAAAAACGGATGGTACGGCCACGAGAAGTTGTATTATCAACTACTTCGGCCACTAAATCATCATTACCAAAATACAATTTGTTACCAACACGTATTTTACGAGCGGGATCAACTAATACATCCCATAATTTTGATTCTTTATTAAGTTCGCGCAATAAAAAAACCTCAATTTGAGCACCAGTTTTTTCTTTACTTCCATACAAACGAGCAGGGAAAACTTTGGTATTGTTAACGATAAATGTATCGCCATCGCCAAAATATTTTAAAATGTCTTTGAAAGTTTTGTGTTCAATTTTTTGTTTTTTTCTGTCTAACACCATCATTTTTGCATCATCTCTGTTTTCTGCAGGATGTTTTGCAATCATTGATTCAGTAATGTTGAACTTAAATTGTGATAATTTCATTATGTAATAGAAGTTAATCCGTTGTTTTAGTTTTGTTTATGCAGTTTTAAGGCTAAATAAACTAAAATTTTGGGACTGCAAAAGTAACCTTATATCAAAAAAAGTCAAGTTTTATTTTAAAACTGCTTTTATTGCCTAAAAATTGGCTTTAACATGTTTTGTAAATTGGCATCGTATAAATAATTGTTTAAAGTTATAAAATCTCATAATAAAATTGTTTAAAATATTTGTAAATGCTTTTATATTCGCACCAAATATTAAAAAAAACTACCATGAAGAAATTAACTATTGCTTTAGCTTTAGTAGCAAGTTTAAGCTTAACAGCTTGCCATTACGGACAAGAAGAAGCAGCTAAAACCCTTGAGACAAATGAATTGTACAAAGGTGATAAAAAAGATTATTCAACTAACCGTGGAAACGATGGTGTAAGACCAAGCGAAGAAACTAATAAAGTTGCTGGTGCAGAAACTGCTGCAGCTCCTGCTGACACTACTAAAAAATAACTTGTCAGAAACAATATTTATATCGGAAAACAGTAGTAAAACTGAAAAGTATGAGCAATTACTTCCTCAACTTTCTCACTTACTATTACCTTCTGATGATTTGATAGCCAACCTAGCCAATTGTTCAGCCGCTTTAAAAGAGGTTTTTAACTTTTGGTGGGTTGGTTTTTATTTGGTTAAAAATCAAAAACTTATTTTGGGTCCTTTTCAAGGGCCAGTGGCTTGTACCAGCATTTTACCTGGAAAAGGTGTTTGTGGTACCTGTTGGCAAAATGCCGAAACAATTATTGTTCCAAATGTAGATGAATTTCCGGGTCACATAGCTTGTAGCAGTGCTAGTAAATCAGAAATAGTGGTTCCTATTTTTAAAAATAATCAAGTAATTGCAGTATTGGATGTGGATAGTGAGCATCTTGCTCATTTTGATGAAACAGATAAACTGTATTTAGAAAAAATTGCAGCCATTCTAGGGAATTGCTTTTAGTGATAGAATAGACTTAACCAAATAAAAATAGAAACTTAGCTTATAAACTCTATATATTATTATGTGCTATGTGCTTTTTTATTAAAAATAGTTTAAGTCTAAAATTTCATTTTAGTACTCAATAACAACATGATAAAAAAAAGAGGTTGTCTTTAGGAGACAACCTCTTTTACTTTAATAGCCTAACATTCATTAAGCATCAATTTTTGCATATTTTGCGTTAGCCTCAATAAATTCTCTGCGTGGTGGAACTTCATCGCCCATTAACATACTGAAAATTCTATCAGCTTCAGCTGCACTGTCTAAGTTTACGCGTTTTAAAGTTCTAGTATCAGGATTCATGGTAGTGCTCCACAATTGCTCTGCATTCATTTCTCCTAAACCTTTATAGCGCTGAATACCAACAGTTTCAGGATTACTTCCTTTTGCAATTCTCAATACTGCTTCTGCGCGTTGAGCTTCGGTCCAGCAATACTCTTCATCCTTGCCTTTTTTTACCAAATACAAAGGTGGTTGAGCTATGTATACATAACCAAACTCCAATAATTCTTTCATATAACGGAAGAATAATGTTAAAATTAAAGTACGGATATGGCTACCATCCACATCCGCATCCGTCATGATAATGATTTTGTGGTAACGTAATTTTTCTAAGTTTAATGCTTTGGCATCATCGGCAGTTCCAATGGTTACACCTAAACCTGTAAACATATTTTTTATCTCTTCGTTTTCGTAGATTTTATGCTCCATGGCTTTTTCTACGTTCAAAATTTTACCACGTAATGGTAAAATAGCTTGGAACACACGGTTTCTACCTTGTTTAGCAGTTCCTCCTGCTGAGTCACCCTCCACTAAGTATATTTCACATTGTGCTGGATCTGTTTCTTGGCAATCAGCTAATTTTCCGGGTAATCCGCTTCCGCTCATGGCACCTTTGCGTTGCACCATTTCGCGGGCTTTTTTAGCTGCAGCACGAGCTGTAGCTGCTAAAATTACCTTTTGAACGATCATTTTAGCCTCTTTTGGATTTTCTTCCAAATAGTTGGTTAACATTTCGCCTACACATTGGTCAACAGCGCCTGTAACATCGCTATTACCAAGTTTAGTTTTGGTTTGACCTTCAAATTGAGGCTCTTGAACCTTAACAGAAATAACACCTGTTAAACCTTCTCTAAAGTCATCTCCCGAAATTTCGATTTTTACATTTTTTAACAAACCTTCTTTATCGGCATAAGCTTTTAAAGTACGAGTTAAAGCACGTCTAAAACCTGCAACGTGAGTTCCTCCTTCAATGGTATTGATGTTATTTACATACGAGTGTAAATTTTCAGTGTAACCCGTATTGTAAGTCATTGCAACTTCAACTGGAACGCCATTTTTTTCACCTTCTACATAAATTGGTTCAGGAATAATTTTTTCTCTGGTTCCATCTAAATACAAAGCAAACTCGCGTAATCCACCTTCGCTATGAAACGTTTCTTCTTTAAATTTACCTTCTTCATCAGGACGTAAATCTTTTAAATGAATGGTAATACCTTTATTTAAAAACGATAATTCGCGCAAACGTGCAGCAATGGTATCGTATTTATATTCTAATGTTGTAAATATGCTGCCATCAGGTTCAAAATAAACAGTTGTACCATTTTTTTCAGTTTCACCAATTACCTTTACATCATACAATGGTTTGCCACATGAGTATTCTTGTTGCCAAATTTTTCCATCACGATGCACAGTTGCACGTAACAGTGTAGAAAGTGCGTTAACACAACTAACACCTACACCATGCAAACCTCCTGAAACTTTGTAAGTATCTTTATCAAATTTACCACCAGCATGTAATACCGTCATTACTACTTCTAATGCCGATTTACCTTCTTTGGCATGCATTCCGGTAGGAATACCACGTCCATCATCTTCAACTGTTATTGATTCGCCAGGATTAATAGTAACTGTAATATTTTTACAATAGCCAGCCAAAGCCTCATCAATTGAGTTATCAACTACCTCGTAAACCAAATGGTGTAATCCACGCACCCCAACATCGCCTATGTACATTGCAGGACGCTTACGCACTGCTTCTAAACCTTCTAATACCTGAATATTATCGGCTGAATAATTACTTTTATCTTCCATCAAATTTATTTAAAATATTTTAGTTTAAATAGTTTGTAAATATATATCAAAACGGCTTGTTTTCCTATTGTTTTAGGTTTTAAATGACGCTAGTTTTTCCACAAATTATCACCGATATTTTTGATGTAGGATTTCAGGTTTTTGAAATTACAAAATTTAGCAAACTACAAAGATTGAAAAATTAATAAAATGAACGGTGTATTCAAAATATTGTAATCAGTAACTTTTACCATTGTTTTAAATTCCTATTTTATTTTTTTCAGTTTATTATATTTGTCCAAAATGAAAAGGAACAAAATAATTCAATCAAAACCTGTTAAATGGCTTTATAAAGTTACTCAAAACACTTCGTTTCCGGGTAACAAAAATATTTCATTATATGCTGTTTTAGAATTTTTTGTGCGTTCTGTTTCAAAAAAAGACATACAAATGCGCAGTTCTGCACTTTCGTTTACTTTCTTTTTAGCCTTATTCCCAACTGTCATTTTCTTTTTTACTGTAATTGCGTATTTACCTGTAAAACAGGATCATGATAAGATTTTATTTTTTATATCTACCTTGATTCCTAAAAGTGCTTACGAAACCATAAAAGATACTTTGGAAGATATTTTAAAACATCAACGTGGCGATTTATTGTCATTTGGTTTTTTATCGGCTATTTATTTCTCTACCAATGGATTCCATTCATTAATGAATTCGTTAAATAAATACAGCAATACTACTGAAACCAGGCCTTTTTGGAAGCAACGTATGGTAGCAATTGGTTTGGCTGTATTTGTGGCGGTTACCATTTTTGTTTCGGTTACTTTAATTACAGGTGCAAGTTTTGGTATTAAATGGCTTGATAAAAAAGACATTATAGCTCACTCGGTTGCTAAGTTTGGTTTGCAATCGTTAAATTATTTGGTGGCTGCTGCCATTTGTTTAAGTATAGTTTCTGCCATATTTTACTATGCACCAGCTAAGGTAAGGAAATGGAAATTTTTTTCAGCAGGGGCTTTGTTTAGTTGCGCCATTATTTTAATTACCACCACAGGTTTTTCGTTTTATGTAAATCATTTTAACGCTTATAATAAAGTGTATGGTTCCATAGGAGTTTTAATAGTTATAATGATGCTCATATACATTAATACCTTTATTTTATTACTTGGTTATGAGCTTAACGTAGCCCTTGATGCTGCTAATGAACATTATAAAAAACAAAGTGCTTATATAGCCAAGAAAAATAATATTGTGGTATATTTAGATGATACCATAAAAACAGAATGATAGCTGATTTATTTGAAGTAGGAAGTACCAAAACATTTACCAAATTGGTGTCAAATGAAGATTGTGCTTCGTTTGAAAGTGGAAATGTGCACCCAGTGTATGCCACTTTTGCTTTGGGGCGTGATGCTGAATGGGCTTGTAGGTTATTTGTATTAGAAATGAAGGAAGCTCACGAAGAAGGCATTGGTACTTTTTTAACTATTAACCATAAAAGTCCTGCTTTAGTTGGTTCTACAGTACTTTTTACTGCCACGGTTAAGAGCATTATCAAAAACGAAATTATTTGCACGTATAAAGCCCAAGTAGGCGATAGAATTATTGCCGAAGGCGAGCAAGGTCAAAAAATTATTGCCAAACAAAAGTTAGATGCTCTATTTGACAGTTTGAAGTAAAAGCCACATGTTTACTCAGAGCTTTTGAATACTTTTACTTTCTTTTTCTTTTTTTCTTTAGAATGTATTTGAATATTTCTGTATGGTTTGTTTGAACAGACTCAATTACTTCAGAATGCATCAAGCTTGAAAACTGTTTTTCATATAAATCATAATTATTTCTGTCTGATTTTTCCATAGACTTACTAAATATTCTTAAATAGGCTTTACTAGGAACAGCATCTCTAATACCAACCGTAATTTTTTTGATAACTGTTTCATTTGGTTTAATTTCAATCAACTCACCAAATGAATTATAGTTTGGCATTGGTTCTGAGTCATGAATAATAGTATCAGGAGATGAAAGAGCAGGTATTAATTGGTTAGTTTCATAAATGGTATCTAATATTTTATAGAAATATCTTTCATAACCAAAATTCGTAAATGAGAATCTATTATCAATCCAAAGTGTATCTGTTCCTTCGTGTATATAAGGTGAATTAGCCATGTAAATACTAGCTTTTTCATTGTTTTTAACTATTAACAAAAATTCAAATTTTGATATTTTTAAACAACTGAACGTTACATTATTTAAAATATGCTGAGCGTATATACCTTTTGAAAAGCAGACAATAATTAATAATAACTTTATTTTTTTCATTTTCAACTTAAATACTATCAACTTAAACACTTCTAACATTTACTTCGCACTTTTGTCATTCCGCACTTCGCACTCTCGTTACATAATCAAAATGCCATTTTTATCAATGATGTTGATATGGCTTAATCGGCTTTTTTGAATGGTATTCTCCACAAAAATAAACTTACGGTCATATATTTTTCCATCTAGGTAGAAGCTTACCCAATACTCGTTATTTAATATAAAAACATCTTCGTGAATGGCTTCAATTTTACCATAATCCAAAGCATCAATTTCTTTTAAAAAATGACGTAATGCACTTGTTTTAACTTCTTCGCCATCAATGGTTCCGTATCCTTTACTGCTAACCAATACGCCATTTATCAAAGCATTATTGAAATTAATTAAATACACATTCCATACATGTGCTCCCTCCTCATTAATTTCATAAACTGCGGCTACACCAACTCCATCAAATTCTGGTTCAATTATATCTTTAAGCATGTTTCTCTAATTTTAAAAATGGATATTTTTCCATTAAACTTTGGCGCAAATTAAGGATTTGTTCTTCAAATTTTTTATAACTTAAACTGTCGGTATGCAAAGGTTTGTGATTGGTTAACAAAATGTATTTTTCAAAGTCTGAAATAAATTGTTTGCTTGATTCTGTTAAACAGTTATTTACAAATTTTTGCCAAACATAATCAATGGCTAATTCATTTGGGTGAACCAAATCGGCCTTGTAAAACCTGTAATCGCGCAATTCATCCATAACAATTTCGTATGCAGGAAAATAAAAACAATCAGTAGGGTGTTGATTAATAATATTATAGACTAATTGGTGTAAAACAGCTTTGCTTACATTGTTTTCATATAAACCATCGCGCACATATCGCACAGGACTTACGGAAAAAAGTATTTTTATATTTGGATTTATTACCTTTAGCTTGGTATAAAAATTCTCAAATTCCGCATTTAAGTAATGAGTGTTTAAAAGTATTTTGTTAAACAATTTTCCATCCATTTTATGGTTATTGGCTACTATTTCGTTGGTAGGTTCATATTTATAAACCCAAGCTGAACCAAATGTAATAAATAAGTAATCAGCTTTTAATAAAGCTTGGTGAGCATTGCCAATGGAATTATTTATCTTATCTAAAACTTGTTGTTGGTTAGCGCCTGAAAAACTGCCATGGTGCTGCATGCTGTGCCATAAACCATCAAACTGAACCAACTGACTTGCTGTTAAATTATTGTTAGCTAAATAACTAGTTAACTGCATAAAAATAGAGCTAGGGTTAAACACTATTCCATTAGGATTTACCAATATGTTGAACTGAAATTGCTGTAGTTTTTGAGCAATATTTTCGGCAAAGCACGAACCAATACTAAGTATGTTATTGCTAATGTTTATAGGCTCTAAAAGCGGTTTTGGATTGTAATCTAATTGTAATTTCATTTATTTATAAAAACTAGCTAAACTTAAAAGTAAACATTTACGTTAATTGTATTAAGTAATTGTAAACTGCTTGCTTGTTTAATGTTCAAATTTATACAATTAACAAGTGTTTAAAAGTTTATTGCCAAATTTAATTGATATAACTACATTTTTGATAAACACACTTTAATTGAAATACGATTATGGCTAAGAAAACGATTGCAAAAAAAGCTGTTAAAAAAGTTGCAGCTAAAAAAAATCCCTTAAAAAAAGTAAGTGCTAAAAAAGCTGTTTCTGTTAGTAAAATTCAGCCTCAAAAGAAAATTTTTGTATTAGATACATCAGTTATTTTATTTGACCATAATGCGATAAAAAATTTCCAAGAACACAATGTGGCCATACCAATTACAGTGCTTGAAGAATTGGATAATTTTAAAAAAGGAAATGACACCATTAACTTTGAGGCACGTGAGTTTATAAGGTATTTAGATAAACTTTCTGGTCAATACACCATTCAGAATTGGATGCCAATTAACGGGCCTAAACGCGGAAACTTTAAGGTAATCATGAACGAAAAACCTAAAAGTATTGACGCGCAAATTGTATTTGGTGAACGAAAAGCCGATCATAAAATTATCAATGCAGCCATTGTAATGAAGGAAGAAAATCCTGATTGCAAAGTGGTTTTGATTACTAAAGATGTGAACCTACGTTTAAAAGCAAAATCGCTTAATCTATTAGCCGAGGATTACGAAACCGGTAAAATCAAGAACTTAGAAGGATTGTATTCAGGTAACTCCATTATTGAAAAAGTAAAATCAACTATTATTGATGAAATATATGCCAAAGGATTTATCAATTATGAGTTTGTTATGAAAAAGAAACCAAGGGCGAATCATTATTTTATTTTAAAAAATGAACGCAGTTCGGTATTGTGTTATTACGAAGCAGAAACCGAAAATTTGGTGAAGGTAGATAAACAAAATGGGCATGGAATTAAGCCAAGAAATGCAGAACAAGCCTTTGCATTAAATGCCATTTTAAATCCTAAAGTTAGTTTGGTTACCATACAAGGAATGGCTGGAACAGGTAAAACTTTATTGGCATTGGCGGGAGCTTTACACCAACGTTCTGATTATAGACAAATATATTTGGCAAGGCCAATTATTCCGCTTGGTAACCGCGATATTGGTTATTTACCTGGAGATATAAAATCAAAGATAAATCCTTATATGGAACCACTTTGGGATAACTTAAAAATGATTCAAAACCAATGGAAAGAAACCGATAAAGAATACCAAAAATTAACTGAAATGGTGAACAATGAAAAAATTGTTATTTCGCCTTTGGCTTATATACGAGGTAGGAGTTTATCGAATATTATTTTCATAATTGATGAAGCACAAAACCTTACTCCGCTTGAGGTAAGAACTATAATAACTAGGGCAGGAGAGGGCACTAAAATTATTTTTACTGGCGATATTCATCAAATAGATACACCTTATTTGGATTCACAATCAAATGGACTTTCGTACTTAATGGATAGGATAAAAGATAATAGCATGTACGCACATATCACCTTAGAAAAAGGCGAAAGAAGCGAACTTGCCAATTTAGCCAATGAGTTTTTGTAATTAATGTGAAAATAAGGTCGTCCCTACGGGACTTTGTTAGTTCCATAGGTTTTATTCTACCATAAGTTCGCCCCGATGGGTAGAATTTGTCGTTTTTGTTTAATTCCTAATATATTAAATCAAATTTTATTATAATTGAAATAACAAATTTATTTTACAATGGCCAACACTTATTCTCAATTAAATATTCATTGTGTATTTGCGGTAAAAGGTCGCGAGAACTTAATCACTGCTAATTTTCGTGATGATTTATATCGTTATATGTCAGGTGTTTTGAAAAATGATGGGTCTTATCCTCTTGCAGTTAATGGTTGGAAGGATCATGTTCATGTTTTTTTTGAACTACCTGTTACGCTAAGTGTTTCCAAACAAATGCAAATGTTAAAATCAGCTTCTTCAAAATGGATTAACGACAATCAATTTGTTAAAGGTAAATTTGCTTGGCAAGAAGGTTATGGAGCTTTTTCATATTCTCATTCGCAACGCGATGACGTGATTAAGTATATTATTAATCAAGAACAGCATCATAAAAATCAAACTTTTAAGGAAGAATATTTAGGATTACTCAAAAAGTTTAATATTGATTTTGACGGTAAATATGTGTTTGAGTTTTTTGAATAAAAATCTCTTTATATTAATAACCAATCTACTTTTCAAGGATGATTTTGCTCCATGCAAAGTCATCCTTTTTTATTTTCCAAATAAATCCATCTAAAACATAATGAACTATTTGAGGTAATGAAAGCAAAGGTACCAACCATGTTAAATGAACTGAAAAATCGTATTTACCAAACTGATAAAAAATGCTGAAAAAACCTTTGTTTTCGTTCCAAACCATTGCATCCCACAAACCTTCTTCTACATAACCTAATAACAAAACAATTCCGATAAAAAGTATAATACCATGCAGGCTAAAAATAAGTTTATAGCTGTTATTATTGCTTTGTTTTATGGATGTTTTTCGTCCCCAAGCCCACACCAATGCCATGTATGGTATGCCATGAGCCACCACATTTAACAAGGTGAAAATCAAGTCTGAATTAAAATATACAATGCCAAAATACCATGAAAGTAGTGTTCCTAAAATAACGCCATTCTTAGGTACATTCACATATTTGTGTTTAACTAAAACCCAAATTTCTTTAGCTAAATAAGCGATAATTACGAGGTAATAGATAACAAATAAATAAGGCAAAATATTTTGAAAAGGAATAAAATAAAAATCGTCATCCACAAACCAATTAAAGTTTTTTAGGCCGCTTAAATGCCAATAAATAATGGGAAAAATAGTGGCCGTGTAAATGCATAAAGTATCAAGCCAAGCATATTGATTAATGGCATTTTTACTGTATAATCTTATAAAACCATATTGCTGCCTGATGAAATGATACACGGCTAAATATGCCAATACTCTCCAAAAATAAACTTGTCCAAATGAACATAAAATAACACCAATTGCGAAGCATAAAATAGGAATGGCTTTTAGCAAAATGCTATGATTAACAATTACATTTTTATCGAAATAAGTGCGGTATAAAGTGGTGTAAACATGCGATACATCAATACACAAAACCAATGCTACCCACCAAGCCAATGAAACAGTTCCATCTTTAGGTAAAAACATGCTAATAAACAACGCCACAAATGGAGGCGCTATGATAAATAAACTATCAAAAAAACGGTTGTATATCCACGGTTGTTTAGGCATTGGCTAACGTTTTAATTACTTGTGAAGCTGCTTTATTTCCTTGAAAAAATGCTTCTTCAAAAATAGAAATTCCGCTTAAATCAGAGTGAGCAAAAAATATATTTTGGTTTATTCCTTCATTAAAAATTGAATTTTTTAAATGTTTGCGTAAACCTACAGTTGGCCTTATCATGCTGTGCCCCCAAATTTTTATATCAATATGGGTTACATGATTTATTAAACTTGGGTGCGCTTGTTTTAGTTCTTCAAAAATAATATCTAACCATTGTTCGTATGTTTTTTCATAAGCTTCTTCCCTTGCTTCTTTGGGTTGTTTAGTGTTTAATGGTAAATAAAAAGTAAGCACTTGCTGAGGTTTTTGCGTTTGCAATAATTGATGCGAAGCATTAACATAACCCAACGAATTGCTTCCAAATATAACATTATCCCAACTCATTGGTTGGCCTTCTGTTCCTTCGGTGTAGGCATTAACTGTAAGGTTTGCTACCATCCAAGGTGAATAAGTAAATGGAGAATTTTCAATTTCAGGATAGTTTTTTACAATGCGTTTATTTACAAATTGCGGAGCACAAACAATTACTTTTTTGGCTATAATTTGTTTGGTGGTGTTGGTTTCAAAACAATGGTAATTAACTTCCACTTGATGTTGGTTTGGTATTATTTCATACACCAACTTGTTTTTTTGAATATGCGCTTGTAAAGTACTAGCTAATTTTTGAGCTAAAAAAGCATTTCCTTCGGGCCAAGTTAATACAGTATCGCCTTCGGTATTGCCCGAAACACCTTTACGCCCAGCAAAATAATGGATGCCTGACCATGCTGAAGCGTCTTTTAAATTGGTTCCATAATCATCGCTTACGCAATAGTTTAAGTACCAAAACAGCGCTTTGGTTTTAAATCCTTTTTGTTTCAAAAAATCGTAAAACGAAATATTGTCTAAATCTGTACAATTACTATCAGTTGTGCTATAAAAATTAGGAATAGTAAATGCAGGTTTGCCATCATTGCCAATAGCAGCTTTATAACTTTTTATTAAAGCAAAAAAGGCATCAATTTCTTTTCTTTCTTCGCTTGAAATACCAATGTTTGGAATTAAACCATCTTGCCAATAACCATTTATAAATAAACGCTCTTCAGGTTCTGCACACACATACTCTTCGTTGTAATGAGGTATACCTTTTTCATCTATTTTAGTGATTATTTGATGCTCTTGTAAAAAGGTTAAAAGTTCTGTATCGTCTAAATTGGGAATAGGCAAATAATGTGCTGCCCAAGGGTAAGCACTTACTTCATTTTTTCCATTAATGGCATTGCCTCCAATAGTATCATCGAGTTCTAAAATGGTAAAATTGGTAATATTATTTTGCTGTAATTTTCGAGCCGCTGATAAGGCAGCAATTCCACTTCCAACTATTACCACATCAAAGTAATTGGTTTGTGTAGGTTTGGTAAATTTTCCTTCTCGCAGTAAATGTCCTCGCTTGTTATTACCAGTTAAAATTTTACCTTTTATATGCGCATATTTATTATTTGGTTGGCATGCCCAATTGCCCATTGCACTAGCACCAAACAGTAAAACCATTTGCTTAATAAATTTACGCCTATTGTTCATTTTTTATTGCTGATAATGTTTCCAATCTTCATCAAAATAATGAACCAAAACTTGATTGTTTAGCTTGTTTACCTCTGTGTAAACACTGTCCATGTCTTTTGGAAAAACAAGCATTTGTTCAAATACATTTTTGGTAATAAATTTAAAACTAGAATCAAAGTTTTGCGGTGCTTTAAAGGTTTTGTTTTTTAAAGCTAAAATATAGCCCCATTCGCCAAATGATGGAACATAATTATGATATGGCATGGTTTTAAAACCAACTGATTGCATGGTATGATTGATACACCAAAATGATTTTCTAGCCACATAAGGCGATGTGGATTGTACCACACAAACACCATAGTTTTGTAAAGCATTGATTAAATAACTATAAAACACATTGCTGTATAGTTTACCTACCGAAAAATTAGACGGATCTGGGAAATCAACAATGATTATATCATACAATTTATTATTTGCTTTAAGCCATAAAAATGCATCCATGTTTTTTACCGTAACTTTTGGATGTGTAAGCGAGCCATTGTTTAAACTTTTTAGCATAGAATTATGGCTAAAAAGTTCCGTCATTCCTTGGTCTAAATCAACTAAAGTGATAGAATCAATATCAGGATATTTCAATAATTCGCGCACAGCCAAACCATCGCCACCACCTAAAACCAACACTTGTTTTTTACTGCTTGCTTGCTGCATGGCAGGATGAACAAGTGCTTCGTGGTAACGGTATTCATCGGCTGAATTAAACTGTAAGTTTCCGTTTAAGTATAACTTGTATTGGTTATTATTGGCTGTTAAAACTATGCGTTGATATGGAGTTGATTTGGTATAAATTATCTTTTCTTGGAATAAGGTTGATTCTGTCCAGTTAACCAAATTATTAGCATTAATAAAAGCAATGATAAGCCCAATAAAACTCATGGTAGCTAACGAAAATAAACTTTTAGCCCAGGCAATTTCGTTTTTAAATTTATAGCAAACCCAATAAGCTACGCCAATATTGAGCATACCAAAAAAGAACGAAGTGCGCATTAAGCCAAGTTTAGGAACTAACCAAATTGGAAAAATAATAGAGGCTAACAAAGCACCAATATAATCGAAAGTGAATACCTTTGAAACCAAATCCTTAAACTCATAACGACCCTCTAAAATGCGCATGAGCAAAGGAATTTCGAGTCCAACTAAAATACCAGTTAGCGATACCAAAACATATAATACCAATTGAAAATAATCAACTTGGGCAAATAATGCAAAAAGTACAAGCGAGCTAAAACCGCCCACCAATCCAACTAATATTTCAATTTGAACAAACCATGCTAATAAATTTTTACTAAAAAATTTAGAAACATAAGAGCCAATTCCCATTGAAAATAAATACACGCCAATAATGGTTGAAAATTGGGTAACAGAGTCGCCCAACAAGTAACTAGCGGCCGTGCCAGCTACTAATTCGTAAATTAAACCACAAGTGGCAACAACAAAAATAGAAACCAAAAGCAGCATGGGCGAACCCATGGGCGGCTTTGGTGTTTTGGTTTCATTATCCATGAATGGCGGTAGCTATAATAATAGCAATAGCTAAAATAAACGACCCCGATACTATGGCCAAGGCTGTGTTTTGTTTTTCAATAATTTCTTTTCTTAAATTTTCCGGTGTTATTTTTTCAAAAATTACATAAGCAATTACCAAAATGGCAATGCCAATAACTGAGTAAACAACTGAACCCAAAATGCTTTTTAAACTAATTAAATCTTCCATATTATTTATTTTTATTTGTGATGAAATCCACTTCCTATTCTAGTTCTACCCGATGAAGTTCTTTCATTATCTTGAACTACTTTATCTGAGTTGTAAATACGCCACCCTGTTGCGTTAGCATAAACTAACCAAAGTGCAATTACACCCAAAATAGAGGCAAAAATACTTGTATTTTGTTTTTCTTTCATTCTTCTAACTTAGTTACATAAGGTGAATCAAAATTACTTTCCATCCAGCGTTTGCTTTCAAAAATTCTAAATCGCAAATAGTGTATAATTATTAAAATAACACCTACTAATATTGTTACCCAAAAATTACTCCACATGGCTACATCTTTATAAACCCATATTTCGAAACTATTATTTTCTTTAACAATGCTTCCCCATTCAGGATATAAGTTGATATGATATGTTCCTGCTGGTACTTGCGACATAAAAACACTTTCTGATTTGGAACCTTCGCTCCACGATTCGCCTTCGTCTACACCACTATAAAACTCTATGGTTTTATCTACTTCAAATCTATCTCCAGTGGTGTGGTTAATCAGTTCTATAGTTACTCCAAACCAATCATTATTTACATTCGAAACTAAGTCAAATTGTAAGGCAGTAGGAGCATCAGTTATTTGAAAAGTATTACTCACCAAAACTTTGGTTGAATCGTTCATATTGCTTTGTGCAAATGCTTCTTGATAAACCCGAGTAGAAGTATTGGTTAGTGCAAAATAATATTGAATTACAAAAAGTAATATAAAAAAACCAAAACAAATTTTTGTAAATAATGAATAATTGAGTCCTAAAAACATAGTCTGCGTTGCTCCAGTACCAATTTGTTCTGGAATTACAGCTAGTTCAAATGCTTTTTCAACTTGTTTTGGTAAAATACACCTGCCATGATAATAACGTGCTTCATTTTTATCGCTTTCGTAAATTAAAATATATGGTGGGGCAATAAACTCGCTTACTTTGCTTACTGAATCGTTTACAATTTGATAACTAAATTCGCCTTGAGCCGAAATTAAATCTACTTTGTATTTGTTAAAAATATGGTAAGTACTGCATTCGTAGTTTATAGAGCTATTAAATGTTTTTATTTCATCATAATAATCAATTTCTTCAATTAAATTATAGTGCCCATTAAACTCACTTAAGGTAAATATTTTACCATCATCATCTCTTAAATTATATTCTTTCCATCTGTAAGAAGTTCCTTCCTCGCGCTTTAACAAATACCCAACAACAGTATAGGTTTTACCTTCAATTTCACCTTTGCTTCCTATCGGAATATCTAAATCTGCTGGTTTTTTAAATTGATTTTTTAGCTTTAAATTTCTTTGTTTATCAAAAACAAAATGACTTTGACAATTGCTACAAACTAAACTAAATGCCTTACCTTTTAAATAATTGCTAATAGGCTTGGCACAAGTTGCGCAGTTAATGGTATTAAGCTCCGTTTTTATAGTTGAAGGATTTGTAATAACCAAATCTTTAAATTCAATAAAATTACCAGAATAAAGGGTAGGTATTTTATCAAAACTACTTTGAATAAAAGCAAACTCATTGTCTGCATTGGTCAATTCTATTCCTTCAAAAGTTTCAAAATCAATTGTTTCTAATGCAATTTCACCACTTATTATGGTGTTGAAATTACGGTAAATAGCTTTTACCTGAAACTCTGAATTATAGGGACTTATGGTTAATTTTTTACCAGGTTTTATATTACTAAGTAACTTTTTTTCTATTGGATTTAAGTTTTTAAATACCAATGCATAACCATTAATAAACTCAAATAAGTAATAAAGTAATCCAGTATTATTTACTAGCACCCATTTGGTAATAATGGTATTATCTAGTTGATACCTAACTTTTCCAACTACAGTATAAATTTCGTTTTTAAAAGTAATTTTACTTCCAAAATCTACTCTCGAACCATCATCGGGCATGGGTTGGTAAGCAGTTGGTGCTATGGTGTTGTAATCAATATTTGGCCTTAAACCAACATGGCATTTGGGGCAAACAAATTCGTCAATTAAATTGCTACTAAAAGTATGCTGAAGCTTACAAAACGGACAAGTTACAGATTGATTCATGTTAGCGTTCAATGGCATTATATTGTTCAACTTCAGCGTTAAAAAAGGTTTTTACAGCTTCAAAAATTTGTGTTACTTTTTGGCTATTATCGTTTTTAAAATTCGACAAAAATACATCGAAAGTAGCAATGCCATACTCAGGCCAAGTATGAATGCTTAAATGCGATTCAGTTAGGCAAACATTGGCCGTGTAACCAAACTCAGGAAACGAGTGATAGGTATCGCCCACATTGGTTAACTGATGGGTAACAATTAAATTGTTTACCAACTCCTTAAAAGGCTCATAATTGCTTAATAACGTGGTGTTATCAACCTTAAATGTGGCCATAATATGTAAGCCTTTAGTGTACATCAGGTTGATTGTTTTTATATTGTTTTAAAAAATAGGTTTTACCAAAATCTTTAATAAAATCAAGTTGGATAATAATAGCTACATAACTTAAAAATAAGCAAATAGCCAAAATGTATACTTCTATTCCATCAGTATTGATAACGCGCGAAGGCATTTCCATAATTTGTGAACCAATTTCTACAAATAATCCCATTAGCAGAATACCCATTCCATTATGATGCGCTATTAGGTTTAAGTAAGTTTCAAGTACTGTTGGTTCAGCTTGTTCTTTTTGATTGCGTTTGTGCGATAAATGAATCAAGGTTTCTCGTTCTTCAAAAAACACACCTGCTGCTACTAATATGCCACCATATCCATCAATTAATTCTTGCATTTCACCAATTTCTTCCAAAGTTGGATTTGCTTTCCAATAATTAAACACAAAATGAGTTAGTTCTGCCACCAATGGCAATGAGGTAATGAGCATAATAATACATATTATCAGCATCATTTCGCGCGAACTAATAACTATAAAAAATTTGCTTAGTAGGTTTTTATACATTTAAAAATATTAGGTTTACAATTATATTAAAATATTTATAATCTAAATCTATTTTTTTTGTTTGCTACCTTTAAACTTACAAAAACTATATTTGCAGCCTCATTCATTCCAAAAGCCTTATGACCTTTTCATTTTCCGACATCACCACCATTAGTTTAACCCTTTTTGCCATTATTGATGTGGTAGGAGCGTTGCCATTAATTATTACCATCAAAGCAAAACAACAACATTTAGATAGTGGTAAAGCCACTTTGGCTGCTGGTGGATTAATGGTTTTGTTTTTAATAGTGGGCGATACCTTATTAAGTGCCATTGGTGTTGATTTACCTTCATTTGCAGTAGCAGGTTCAATAGTAATTTTTATTTTAGGTTTAGAAATGATTTTAGGAATTGATATTTTTAGGCAAGATCCTAACGATTCGAACGGCAGTATTATCCCAATTGCTTTCCCCATCATAGCTGGTTCGGGCACATTAACTACCATTATTTCCATGAAGGCAGTTTATGAATTTCAAAATATATTAATTGCCATATTGTTAAACCTAATTTTGGTATATGCTGTTTTACGTTCAACCACTTTTTTAGAGCGTATTTTGGGCAAAGCGGGCTTGGGTTTAATCCGTAAGTTTTTTGGCGTCATATTAATTTCTATTGCAGTTAAAATTTTCAAATCAAACTTTTTAGGGTTATGATACAAAAGTTTTATAATGCTCAAAAAGCACAAAGTTTATTGTTTTTTATATTAGGAAGTTTAGCTACTGTTTTGGCTATTTGTTTATTGATAACCGATAGCAGTCGTGTTTTTTTTGGTTTTGCTATTCCATTTTTTTGTTTTGGAATAACCCAAATCATTTTAGGCTTTAAAACCTATATAAAAACCAATTCAGAACGCCAGTTTGTAATGCTTGCTGCTAAAGAAAATACACAGCAAATTATAACCATTGAAATACCTAGAATTAACAAAATACTTACTGATTATAACCGTAAAAACTATTTTTTTTTAGGTTTAAATGCTTTATCAATAGTATTATTTACAATTTTTTCTAATACTCCAATGGTTAAAGGCATTGGATTGGCTTTATTTGTGCAATCGCTTATTCATATTTCGTCACTTTATTTTGAAAACAACCGTAGCCAAATTTATTTTAAATGGCTTAACGATTATTATAACTAAAACCTATTATTTATATGACATTACCATCCAACTTTGTATTAATTATTGGCCTTATTTTACTTATAATAACAGTAGTTTATTTTTTATTGCCAAGGCTTAATTTGGGTAGATATACCAATGCGTATTTAAAAACTGCCGTTGCTTGGTGTGCCATTGGTTATGTAGCTTTTGATCAATACCAAAAAGGCAGCAACTTAACTATTGTAATTGTACTAATTTTGGGTGCTTTGGTATTTGCTTACACCGCGTTTAATGCTAAGGAAAAGAAATAAAAAACAAAACCCTATAAGGTAAAATGCCTTATAGGGTTAAATCGAAAAAAAAGTAAAGTGTTATTTATTCTTTTTACCAAACTTGGGTAACGAAAATTTATAAGCAATTTTAAAGTTAATGAGAAAAAAATCATTGATTGGCCTATAACTATCAATAATATTTTTATCTACATATTGAACATCTAGTCCTTCTAATTTATTGGTTTCAAAAGGAAAGTAGTAATAATAAATATTAGCACCCAAACCAAAGTTTTTAGTAAAAAAATACTCTAAATCAGTACCTAACGACATACCATAGGAATCGTATTTTAAATCTGCATATAAGCCATGATAACCATCGTGACCAATTTTAGCACCTTCCATGCCTGTTCTTTTGTTAACTTGTACAAAAAGGGTAGTTTTTATTTTTTTTAAGGGTAATTGATACCCATAGCCTAAACTGTACATATAAATCCCAAAACCAATTAATCCTTTGTTATTTGAGGGACTTAGCCAATCTGAAACTAATAATACTCTGCTAAATTTAATATTATGTTTTTCGTTTATAATGAGTTTATAAGCCCAATAAATATTGGTATAGTTTAACTTATTCAATGTACGATAAGGTGTTAACAATTCTTGGCGTTTAAAATCCCAATGTTGGAGTGCTCCAATACCAGTAAACTGACTTCTATTACCTAAAAATAAACCATAGTTTACACCAAAATCTAACTGATGTTGTAAAAACTTGGGTTTGGGTTGTGCGCGCAATGACTTTCCACTTAAAATAGCGGCTACAACAAAAAGCAACAATATGTATTTAGAATATTTCAAAATTTATTGTTTGACAAACTTACTATTTTTAGTCCATTTATCGGTACTGATGGTTACAAAATAAAAGGCTACCATAAAATCAAATTATGATAGCCTCTTTTTGTTGTATTGAATATTTAGCCTTTATCTTTATGCTTTTTACTAAACTTGGGTAACGAAAATTTATAAGCTACTTTAAAGTTAATGAGGAAAAAATCATTGATTGGCCTATAACTATCAATTATATTTTTATCTACATATTGAACATCATTACCTTCTAATTTATTGGTTTCAAAAGGAAAGTTGTAATAATAAATATTTGCACCCAAACCAAAGTTTTTAGTAAAAAAATACTCTAAATCAGTACCTAACGACATACCATAGGAATCGTATTTTAAATCTGCATATAAGCCATGATAACCATCATGACCAATTTGTGCGCCCTCCAAGCCTATTCTTTTATTAACTTGCGCAAAAAGGGTGGTTTTTATTTTTTTTAAGGGTAAACTATATCCATATCCTAAACTGAGTAATTCAATATGAAAGCCGTTAATTCCAATTTTATTTAATACAGGGTATATTTCTGAACCAAATACTTCTCTGCTTAGTTTTAAACAATGTTTTTCATGTAAAATAAGTTTATAAGCCAAATAAATATTTGTATAATTTAATGTTCTAAAAATCCTATTAGGGTATAACAATTCTTGTCTTTTAAAATCCCAACGTTGTAACCAACCTATGCCAGTAAATTGACTTCTATTGCCTAAAAATAAACCATAGTTTACACCAAAATCTAACTGATGTTGTAAAAACTTGGGTTTGGGTTGTGCGCGCAATGGCTTTACCCTTAAAATAGCGGCTATAACAAAAAATAACAATATGTAATTGGAATATCTCAAAATTTATTGTTTAACAAACTTACTATTTTTAGTCCATTTATCAGTGCTGATGGTTACAAAATAAACCCCACTGGTAAAAGCAGATACATCAATATGGATTAAGTTAACATTTTTGTAGGTATTGTTATAAATTGCCTTGCCATCTACCGAAGTTATTACTACCTCGTATTCTTTAAATTCATTATTAGCTTCTTCTATGTTTATGGCTAAATTATTTTTTACAGGATTGGGATATAGTTTAATTTTTAATACTTCGTTGGTTTTTTCATTAACAGAAGACCATGCTTTTTGTTCCTGACCACACCAAGCCGTTGAAGTTGTGCAAGCTTCGCAATTAACACCCACATTTACTGCATACCATGCCTTGCAAGTTTGAAGGTATTCATTACTGCATATTCCATATAATTTTTTAGCTGCTGCTATGGTATTGGCCCTAATGGTTTCAAATGTGTAATCATTGTTTTGATAATTATCAAAATTTACCATAGCATAGTAGGTAATCCTCGCAGCTTTGTCTATGCCAATTCCAATAACGCCTCTAGTTGGTTGTAGTACTAAAGTACCATTTATATTATAATAAATTGGTTGGCTACCGCCCATACTTAATAAGTAAAACCATTTATTCATTACACCTGCATTTTTGTGAATATGGCCAAAATCATTATTCTCGTTAGGGTTTGTTATCAATGAAGGGTCAACCCAAAATGTATTTTGTTGATAATAGGATGGATCTCCGTTGGCATTGGGGTCTTGCATATTTCTAAATACGGTAACATCCTCTCCAATCGTCCAGTCCTCAGTGTATCCTAATACATAACGTTCAACCATAAAACCAAAAATATCACTTAAAGATTCGCCAACCGCGCCAGCAACTAATTTACGAGGCAAAGGGTTTGTTCTATGTATTATTCCATGAGTGAATTCATGAGCCATTAAGTCGTAAGTTGTAAGCCAGTTACTCGAGTAACCTGTTAAAATGTAATCCTCTTGATTATCTGGTTCATAGGTGTTTTCAACCTTATCATCTAAATTACTCTTCACACGTAAATGATTACCCCAACCACTTATACCATTTCTGTTAAATGGAGAATCTTTAAAAAAATCCCACGCTTTTTGAACACAATAATGAGAAGAAGTAGCTTCTTGATCATGTGCATGCCAAGATTCTGAATCATTCCATGCCATATCTTCAATAATCCAAGCTTGTGTTTTGTAATCTTTATTGTATTTAATATTTGTATAAATATTTTTACCATTATCATTTGCAAATAAGAACCAATTATTATCTGCCCAAGGCCAAAATATGCCCATCTCATAAGTATCTAAATCCCATCTTCTGCCATAGTAGGTGTGGTTAAAATTATCAGTTCTAATATTTGATTCATCTTTTATAATTTCGCCATTATTGGCATTAACATACACATTATTATTGTAAGAGGCTGTGTCAGCAATAATGGTAAATTTATAAGCCAATATGTAATTACTTAATGATTTTACAATAAGTAATTTGCTTGGAATTGTAAATCCTAATGAATCTCTTGCAATGGTTGAAACATTACTGTATAATTTAGCTATATTTAGGGCAGCTCCCTGTGTAAGCTCGGGAATCACATTTAAATTTAAATTTTCTACAATTGCACCACTTGTAAAACAAACATAACCCGAACAATAATGTTCTACATAATTACCGTCTTCTACTTCTACTCCTTTATAATATTGTTTGTAAATATTATGTGATAAATTTGGAGCAGGGCTATCTTCATCACTTAATATTTCATCTCTAGTTGTTTTTACCAAAGCCATTGAATCAAAAGCACCAAGACCAGTGTTGGCAATATAAGTTGTAAATAATTCACCTGGTTGTAACTCGTTGCTTTTAAAATAAATAATTCCTCCAGCTGAATCAATACCAAAACCCTTACTTATAATTAATTGATTTGAAGGATCCTTCAACTTGGGTAAAGTTTGTGAGTAAACTTTGTTACCTGATAATACTAGAAGCAATGCTAAGAGCTTCCATGTGTTTGTTGTTTTTTTCATAAATTGTAAAAATTATGTCACAAACTAAGCAGTAAGCACTTAAAAATTAAATTCCTAAAGGAATAAAAATATTCCATTAACGAATAAATACCTTAATTACGGAATAATTTTGTAATGTATAATTATTTTTTTATAATAATTTTTCAAAAAGATTATTTAAATAAATCAAGTTGAAAACCAATAATTAAATAAGTGAAACCAAAATACCATAGAAGAAGCAAATGGAATATTTTTAGAATTGAAAAATAATAATTTAATGTTTGTAAAAATGCTTAAAATTTTAAGTGCTTTAACAAACTAAATTCAACAAACTAAAATGCCACTCACTTTATTGTGAGTGGCATTTTTATAATATAAAATTTGTTAACTTTAAAGATAATATTCTAAATAAGTATTAAATGCTTATCTCAAATCAAAATCTGTAACTATGGTATCGCAAGGATTCAAAATACAAATAGTGTGTTTAGTAGCAATAATTCCATTTATTGAATCTATCATTTTAGAATAGTCTCTTTCACAAATCATTTGATTATTGGGCAATAAATTAACAAATGAGTATTGGTTTGAATTTGGGTTACTTCTTATTTGTTTCACTTTGTTATTAGTTATATTATAAATGTAAATACCATTTACTCCGGTACAAACAAATTCATTATTATTTATCCAAGTTGGTATATAAAGAGAAAATAATTCTCTATCTATAGGAATTTCTTTCATAATTTTATTTTTATAATCGTATAAAATTACTCCTTTAAAATTTGTGCCTAATATATACTTATCATTATTCCAACTTGGTGGTGCACTAATAAGATCGGTATTCTCGTTATATTTTATGGTATCTATTTCCGCTCCATTTTCATTGTGTATAATATTAAAATACTTTTTTAGTGTAGTGCTATAATGTTCGGTTAAGAATAGTGTTCCTTCCTTATTCCATTCAGGTTTCCAATCTTTCCCTGTAAAAGTAAGCTGAGTTAAACTATCCCCATTGTCTTTTATTTTATATACATTATTATACAAATCTGTAAATATTAACCAGCCTTTCCTGCTCCATCTTATATAATCGGATGGGTATGCAATATAATTATTAGGAACAAATTTTATAATTTGGGTACTGGCTTTATTCAACTTATCATATTTGTATAACCCACTCCTTTCAGCATAGCTTAAAACATAAACAAATTCATTTGGATTTAATGGATTAACGCAGGGGTAATACGAGTTATTTTCTAAAATATTTACATATTTATATCCAAATCCTACTCTATCATAAGGAGGTATTGTTGGGCCAGTTTCTTGGGGGCTACAATAACTTTCATCAATTTGTGTAGTATTTTCTTTACCACAGCTTATTAAAAGTACAGCCAATGCAATAAATAAATACTTGTTTTTCATACTAATGACTAATTATTATTTTGTTAATAGCAATACCACCATTAGTTAGCATTGTTTTTACAAATATATATTCCATTTGCCATTTGTTAGGTATTAACAACTACAGTTTTAGAATTTATTAAGTAACTAATAGATTGGTTTTTATTCTTTCTAAATCATTTGTTGTTTGAAGTCCTAGTCAAAATTAATTGTAATGCAGATCGCTATCTTAGTTTACAATTACTAAATTTATTTTTCTATTAATAGTTTATTGGTTAGCATAATAGTATCATTATTGCATAAAAAAATAAAAACCCAACAAGTTTAAAAACTCATTGGGTTCATTATCAATTTAAATAGCGTTATATAAATATACTACTTTTTACAAAGTCCTAATAAATCATCGTAGTTTCCTTTAAATACGTTAAAGTCAACTCCGCCTCTTATTCCATTAACATGGCCTTTTTCGTTATGCTGCCAAAAGTGCCAAGTAGATGTTTTTTCATTTAAATCGGAAGTGGCATAATGGGCAATCCAAAATGGATATTTTTCAAATTCTTTACCTGAAAAATAGTGTTTATAAAAACTATAATTGGTATAAATAATGGGGGTAATTCCGTAATGTTTTTCAGTTAAAACCAACCAACGTTTCACCTTCGATTTTAAAACTTGTGGCGTTGCACTTCCTTTTATTTCAATGTCTAACACGGGTGGTAAATCTTCTCTATCTAAGGTAACTTTACTAAAAAAGAAATTAGCTTGTTCTTCTGCTGTTAAATGTGGTCTAAAAAAGTGATATGCTCCACGTAAAATGCTGTGTTTTTTGCATTGTTTCCAGTTGTATTCAAAATAATCATCATCAACAGTGCGGCCTTCGGTAGCTTTAATAAATGCAAACGAAACTCCAATTTGATCATCAAACATGTTTGATACAGCTTCCCAATCAATATCGCGCTGGTGTCGGCTTACATCAATGCCATGAATTTCGTAATTACCCGGCAAGTTAATTCCAAAACCAGGATAACTAGGCGATGAAATACCTAAACGTTTGGTAATGGTGTTACATACAGCCTTGGCTGGTGGATATGAAATTAATAAAAAAAGTAAGGCCAAAAAAGCGACTGCTAAAATGCTATTGGTTATTAATTTTTTTGATTTCATGGTCTATATATTATAATTTACGAATATAAAATGATTTTGAGTTTTTGAAAAACTCATATATTATGATAAAACAACTGCTTTTTGTTAATTGTCTATTTCAATATACTTAAAAAACGTTTTATTTATAGGTAATGGTATAATAATTTATGATTTTATTTTTTAGTTGATTACAATTTTATGGGTTGATGCAATGTTGTTTTCATTTATAATATTCACTAAATAAATGCCTTTACTTAAATTACTAGTATTTATTTGTAATGAATTTAAAGTCATAAGTTTGTAATTTATATTTTCAATCTCTTTTCCTAATAAATCAGTTATTACAATTTTTGATTTAGCCAAACTCATATTCGATTCAATATTTAAAACATCTGTTGCTGGATTTGGATAAATGCTAATTTCAGGTTTATTGTTTTCAAAATTATTTATACCCGTAGTAACTACATTTACGTAATTGGTTCTTAAGGTATCGTCTTGGCCTCCTTCGTAAATTACTTTTAGTTTAACTGAGTAGCTTCCTGATTTATCAAACATTACCCTAGGATTTCTGGTAGTATTGTTGGTACCGCCTACAAATCTAAAAGTACTTGGAGTAATGGTCCATTCATACGACTTTGGTGTGCCTGTACTTTGGCTGGTTAAATTGATAGTATCAAATTGCGAAGCATTGGTTTTACTGGCTATAAACCTAGCTGCATTCAAAAATGCTTCAGGGCGATAATTATCTTTATATTTAATGGTTAAACCACCACCTAATCCAATGGTTTGAGTAATTTCCATTATTGGGTAGCGCTGACCTTTTGCATACCAAGTATAAATGGTTCTATTATTTGGAATTGGAAATTTAAACGTACTTAATTCAATAGAATCTACTCCAGTAACGGTAGTTTTTATTCTGATACAATCAAATTGACCATAAGGCGTTTTTATTAAACCCCAACCATCTACCACGTTAATGCGTCTGCCTTGTTGAGAAATTCCTCCTAAACCAGCAATAGAGGTAGAACCTGCATAATAAGTGGTATCAATATCGCCATAATTTAAAGGGAATTTAAATATAGTATCGCGTGGGTTTAAATTTAATCCTAAGGGAATATTAGAAACTGTAGCACCACGACCAATTAAAACGCTAGCAGTTGTTGAGTTTTTATAAAATCCATAAATATTTTCAATAGTAAAACCCGCTGCACCACCAAAGCTTGCTAAATTGTTTAATGCATTGTCTTTTATACCATAAGTTGCAGCATTGATTAAACCAAACTGAATAACATAAGGAGTTGCCGAAGGCGCATAAAACTTTTCAATATCTTGCGAGTTTGCAACCAAGTTGGTAAAATCCCAAGTAGTGTCGGCACCTGTTTTTGCAGCTTGCAAAGCAGTAATGCCAGAGGTTGCTAAGCTAAATCGCATGGTATCGTTTTGGCGTGGCATATCACTATTTAATATCGAAATTTGACCAAACGATAGTTGGCTAATAATCAAAAATATAGGTGTAAATAATTTCCTCATAATTGTTTAATTTTCAATGCAAAATAAATAAAATGTTGGAACTAACAAATGCCATTGGTAATAAAATTAAAGTAAGTTGGTTTTAAAAAAATAAAATTACATTTGCCATGCAAAATGTTCTATCGCGTTACACTTGTTGTAATGAGGAAAGTCTGGGCAACACAGAGCAGCATACTACCTAACGGGTAGGCGGTTAATTTAACTATTAACTGACAGACAGTGCTAAAGAAAATTAAACTACCAGTATGCAAATATTGGAAAAGGTGAAAAGGCGGTGTAAGAGACCACCGGGTATTTGGTAACAAATATTGCAAGGTAAACCTTATGCGTTGCAAGGTCAAATAGGTTGTATGGAGCCTTGGCTCAAAAAGTGGCTCGCTTTTATATACAATGGGTAGACTGCAATAGATTATGCCAGTGATGGTATAACAAGATAAATGATAGAATTTAATGGAATGCAAATTCAATTAAAACAGAACCCGGCTTATAGTTTTGCAATAAAACGGCTTTTTGCTTAGGTAAAAAGTCGTTTTTTTATTTACAAAACTAACTATACCAAACTACTAACTTAAATTAGTTAAGGATTTTATTTAATACGCATTCTATTTATTATTTTGCGCAAAATTTAATCAATACAATCAAAATATATTACCATGCTAGAAATTAAAGTACCTACCGTTGGCGAATCAATTAGTGAAGTTACTATTGCACGTTGGAACAAAAAAACGGGTGACTATGTAGAAATGGACGAATTACTTTGCGAGTTAGAAAGTGATAAAGCTACCTTTGAATTAAATGCTGAACAAGCAGGTATTTTAACTACAAAAGGCAATGAAGGCGATACTATAAAAGTGGGTGATGTTATTTGTTTAATTGATGAAAGTGCTGAAAAACCTGCTGGTGCTAAAACCGAAGCTCCAAAAGCTGAGGTTCAAACTCCAAAAACTGAAACAAAGCCAGAGGCTAACAGCCAACAGCCAGTAGCCAATGATAAACCTTTTCCAAGTCCTGCGGCTGCTAAAATTTTAGCTGAAAAAGGAATTGATGTTAAAGATGTAAAAGGAACCGGAAAAGATGGTAGAATAACCAAAGGTGATGCATTAACTGCCGAGTTAAAAACCACTACCAACGAAGCTAAAACACGTAATGAAAGAACAGAAAAAATGACTTCATTGCGTAAAACTGTTTCAAAACGTTTGGTAGCCGTTAAAAACGAAACTGCTATGCTCACTACTTTTAACGAAGTAGATATGAAACCTATTATGGATTTACGTAACCAATTTAAAACTCAGTTTAAAGAAAAACATGGTGTAAATCTTGGTTTTATGAGCTTTTTTACCAAAGCAGTTACAGTGGCTTTAAAACAATATCCTGCTGTTAATGCATACATTAATGGCGAAGAAATTATTTACCACGATTTCTGTGATGTTTCAATTGCAGTTTCTGCTCCTAAAGGTTTGGTAGTGCCTGTAATTAGAAATGCAGAAAGCATGAGTTTAGCCGAAATTGAAGCAGAAGTATTGCGTTTAGCTGGTAAAGCCCGCGAAAATAAATTGAGTTTAGATGAAATGACAGGTGGAACATTTACCATTACCAATGGTGGTGTTTTTGGAAGTATGATGAGTACTCCAATTATCAATGCGCCTCAATCTGCTATTTTAGGAATGCATAATATTATTGAACGTCCTGTTGTTAAAGATGGTCAAATTGTAGCGCGCCCAATGATGTATTTGGCATTAAGCTACGACCACAGAATTATTGATGGACGCGAGTCGGTAGGATTTTTAGTAAAAGTAAAACAATGTCTAGAAAATCCAGTAATGTTATTAACCGAAGGTAATGATCCAAACAAAATGATTTTAGGATTATAATTTCTAAAATATAACCAAATAAAAAAGGCGATTTGAATTTCAAATCGCCTTTTTTATTTAAATAAAGTAAACTTTATCAATTGTTTTATCCATTCATAGTTGCTAAAAACTCTTCGTTGGTTTTGGTGGCTTTCATGTGGTTTAACACTACGTTCATGGCTTCTTCTGCATTCATATCAGCAATATGATTGCGAAGCACCCAAAGGCGCTGAATGGTTGATTTATCCAATAATAAATCATCTCTACGTGTACTCGATGAAACAATATCAATTGCTGGATAAATGCGTTTATTAGCTAGTTTTCTATCTAATTGTAATTCCATATTACCAGTACCTTTAAATTCTTCAAAAATTACCTCATCCATTTTTGAACCTGTATCAATTAAAGCAGTAGCAATAATGGTTAATGAACCACCATTTTCAATTTTACGGGCTGCTCCAAAAAAGCGTTTTGGTTTGTGCAAAGCATTAGCTTCAACACCACCCGAAAGTACCTTACCCGATGAAGGTGCAACTGTATTAAATGCACGAGCCATACGTGTAATTGAATCTAATAAAATAACAACATCATGTCCGCATTCAACCATACGTTTGGCTTTTTCCAACACCATGTTTGCTAATTTTACATGCTTTTCAGCAGGCTCATCAAATGTACTAGCAACTACTTCCGCTCTTACACTGCGTTGCATATCAGTAACCTCTTCTGGGCGTTCATCAATTAATAAAACCAATAAATAAACCTCAGGGTGATTTTTAGCTATGGCATTAGCAATATCTTTTAATAAAATGGTTTTACCTGTTTTAGGTTGTGCCACAATTAAACCACGCTGACCTTTACCAATTGGAGCTAAAATATCAATAATTCTGGTCGAATATGTACTTGCATTATCGGCCAAACGCAAACGCTCGTCAGGGAATAGAGGAGTTAAATGCTCAAATGCAATTCTATCTCTTACCTCAGCAGGCACGCGACCATTTATGGCTTCTACTTTTATTAAAGCAAAATACTTTTCACCTTCTTTCGGAGGGCGAATTGTTCCTTTCACTGTATCACCAGTTTTTAAACCAAACAATTTTATTTGAGATGGAGAAACATATACATCATCGGGGCTCGACATGTAGTTGTAATCGCTCGAACGTAAAAATCCGTAGCCATCCATCATGGTTTCTAGTACACCTTCGCAGGTAACTATACCATCAAGTTCTACATATTCTTGTTTTTCTTTCTCTCTAAAGTTTTGTCTGTCGTTGCGGTTGTTTTTATCCCAACGGTTTGGTGGGCGATTATCTCTTGGTAAATCCTTGTTTTCAGGATTGGTCAATGGTTTTTCAAAACCAGTATTTTCAGTTTTATTTTCAGTATTTACTGTTTCTCCTAAATTGGATTCTACAGTAGTATTTTCGGTAACTGTATTCTCACTTGCCGCATTATTATTATTAAAATTACTTTCAGTATTTTCGGTTGCAGCAGGAGTATTATTGTTTATTCTAGGTCTGTTATGACGTTCTCTGTTTTCGTTATTATTTCTAACAGGACGTTCTTGTCTAATTTTGGTGGGAGCAGCGTTAGCCACTGGAGTTTCCACTTCTGGAGTTTCTACTTTTTCTTCTGCTACTACTAATGGTAGTTCAATTGATATTTGTTCTTCTGTAGTTTCAGTAGCTTTTGTTTCTACTTTTTCTTTTTTTACCCTTGGTTTGCGTACTTTAGGAGCTGTAGCATCAGTGGTTTTTTCTTGATTCGATTTTTCAGAAATAGCAGTAACCAATTGTTCTTTACTCAAAGATTCAATGTTCTTGATTTTCAATGTTTCAGCCAATGTTCTTAGTTCAGAAACCAGCATTAGATTCAAATTAGATGTTTCGTACATGTAGTAGTGTAAAGTTGTTTACAATAAATTTTGTTTTGATTTTTTTATTTTGATATTGCAAATAATGCAACAATTTGAAGAAAAATGATGATTGGGTGATGTATAAAAATACTATCAACTCTTTTTCTAACTGCAAGTATAGTAAATTGAATAATATAAACAAGTGCTTATTTTTATTAGTACTAAAAATCAACTAAAATGCTATGATACATTGGTTTTAAATTAAAAAAGCCCAACAAAAGTTGAGCTTTTTAAACAAAATATATTTAGCTTATTAATTAACTACCCAAGTTTCGTTACCTGCTATTAGTTTATCTAAATCGCCCAAACCTTTAGCCATGGCTGCATCCATTTGATTATTGAATAATTCGTCAAAAGTGTTTTTGTTTGAATTAACATAAAATACGCCAAACGGACGTGGTTTATGGTCAGGATGCGTTGGATCATCGTAAAAGCGTGAAAGTATAGTTGCTTTTACTAAATCAGTTTCATCGTGAATCCACAAATCGTTGGCAGAAACATCAGCTAAATTTACAATGATTGGTTTAAAACCATCAAGCATTATTCCTTTGTCATCGTTAGCGCCAAAAATTAATGGTTTGCCATTTTCCATCAGTAAAATATTTTCTTTTTTGCTCCCTTTTTCAGTATAAACTTCAAAGGCGCCATCGTTAAATACATTACAGTTTTGGTAAATTTCTACCATGGAAGTTCCTTTGTGTTCGTAACCTCTTTTTATAACTGCTTGTTGGTGTTTTGGATCTCTGTCTAATGTGCGAGCCACAAAAGTAGCATCGGCACCTAAAGCCAAAGCAATAGGGTTAAACGGATAATCTACACTTCCCATTGGAGTTGATTTGGTAACTTTACCTTGCTCACTTGTTGGCGAATATTGGCCTTTAGTTAATCCGTAAATTTGATTGTTAAATAACAACACATTTACATCAGGATTCCTGCGCAACATGTGTATGAAATGGTTTCCACCAATACTCATTGAGTCACCATCGCCAGTTATAATCCAAACTGAAAGTTCAGGGCGAGTAGCTTTTAAGCCAGTAGCAATTGCAGTAGCTCTTCCATGAATACTGTGCATACCAAATGTATCCATGTAATATGGAAAACGGCTTGAACAACCAATTCCCGAAATAAATACAAACTCTTCTTTTGGTCTGCCTAAATCAGGCAATACCGTTTGTACTTGTTTTAATATACTATAATCGCCACAACCCGGACACCAACGTACCTCTTGGTCTGAAGCAAAATCTTTTGATGTCAGTTTTTCTATTGTTGTTTCCATTTTTCTTGTTTTAAATTTCTTTTATACTAATGCTATTATCAATGTCGATAAAATCACTAACATTTCTTGTTACCAAATCGCCACTTACAAATTTTGCTGTTGCTAAAATAATTGCATCTGGCAATTTAATTTTTTTGAACTTTTGGTTTTATAATCAATAACAATCTTAGCTATTTCTTTTCCAACTTCTATTATTTCAATATTACTAAAAAAATTATCAATAATTAATTTTTCTGTTTCTGTAATATTTTCATAACCTTATACTTCCATGTAGGTAATAATTGAAACAAAAAAGGTATCATAATTTTCAAATAACTTTTCAATGTCAATTTTTTCCTTTGATGCTAGTATTATAATATTAGAATCAAGTAAAGCTCTATTTCCACTCATCTCTTACTTTTTTTTGCCAATCAATGGCATTGTCAATTTTATGAAATGATTTTATATTCTTTAAATCTTTAAAAGCATTCTTGAGTTTTTCTTTTGGGTTTGTTTTTAAAAATTCTTTCTCCGATAAAATTATAATTCTAACTAAAGTATTTTCTAAAGACTTATACTCATCGGGCAATGTTATTTGTCCGTGTTCTATTACTGTTGAAAATTCTAAAGCATTCATATTTTGATAAGTTTATTGGTTTTATTTAGCTCTATTTATTCTATTATTTTAAAAATATTATTTCAGTATGCATAGCTATTGAATATATTAATGAATTCAGAACTCACCATTAATTCAAAATTCAATATCCAAAATCCAACATTTATCTAAGCTAGTATCTCCTTAATTTTATTAACTACTTCGGTACTCATAAATGGTAATCCTTGAATTTTATTGTAAGGAATTGCATCTATAAAATACTTATCTCTAATTATTTTAACCAATTGACCGTTATTTAACTCAGGCACCACTACTGTTTTAAATCCTTTTAAAATTTCGCCTAAGTTTTTAGGGAAAGGATTGATATAACGTAAATGTGCATGAGATACATTTAAACCTTCACCACGTAAAATAGCAGTTGCGGTTTTTAACGCACCATATGTTCCACCCCAACCAAGAATTAATAAATCGCCAGTTTCTGGTCCATTATCCATGGTTTGTAATGGAATATAATCAGCTACTCTATCTACTTTTTCTTGACGTAAAAGTACCATTTGCTCGTGGTTATTTGGATCGTAACTGATATTACCAGTTACATTTTGTTTTTCCAAACCACCAATTCTATGCTCTAAACCTTTGGTTCCAGGTAATGCCCACGGACGTGATAATTTTTCATCGCGTAAGTATGGCATAAATTTATCGTCATTATTTCCTCTTTCTGGAGCAAACTCTACTTTAATATCTTGCAAATCTTTTGTTTGTGGGAATAACCAAGGCTCAGAACCATTGGCTATATAACCATCGCTTAAAAAGAAAACAGGAATCATGTGTTCCAATGCTATTCTGCAAGCCTCGTAAGCCATGTTAAAGCAATCAACTGGCGATTGCGCAGCTACAATAACCACAGGACATTCGCCATTTCTACCAAAATAAGCTTGCATTAAATCTGCTTGCTCGGTTTTAGTTGGTAAACCTGTACTTGGTCCAGCTCGTTGAACATTTACAATTACTAACGGCAACTCAAGCATGGTAGCCAAACCAATGGCTTCTCCTTTTAACGCAATTCCAGGACCCGAAGAACCAGTAATAGCAAGGTTTCCACCAAACGAAGCTCCAATTGAAGAACAAATAGCTGCTATTTCATCTTCAGCTTGGAATGTTTTAATATTAAAGTTTTTATGACGCGATAATTCGTGTAAAATATCTGATGCAGGTGTAATAGGGTAGGTGCCATAAAATAATGGCAATCCTGATTTTACTGAAGCCGAAACTAAACCTAAAGCCGCAGCTTGGTTACCCATAATACTACGGTAAACACCAGCATTCATTTTAGCAGGAGCAACAGTGTAGCGGTTTGCAAACATTTCAGTGGTTTCGCCATAACTCCAGCCAGCTTGTAAAACTTTTAAGTTAGCAGTCATTACAGCTTCATTCTTTTTGAATTTTGATTTAATAAATTCAATTGAACTATCCATGCTTCTGTGGTACATCCAATAAATTAAACCCAATACAAACATGTTTTTGCAACGGTCAATTTCTTTGGTGCCTAAACCACTATCGGCCAAGGCTGCACGAGTAATTTTAGTTACATCAATTACTTTTAAATCGTATTCAGCTAGTGAGCCATCGGTTAAAGGATTTTGGTCTTCGGGCACATTAGCTAAACGCATATTTTTCGAATCAAAACCATCAGAATTAGCAATAATAACGCCACCTTTAACCAAACCTTTTAAGTTTGCCTTTAATGCTGCCACGTTCATTACCACTAATACATCGCTCATGTCGCCAGGAGTATTAATTTTGGTAGAACCAAAGTGTATTTGAAAGCCAGAAACACCGGCAAGTGTTCCTATCGGGGCGCGAATTTCGGCCGGAAAATCAGGAAAAGTAGCCAAATCGTTTCCAAACAAAGCGGCAGCGTTTGTAAACTGGGTGCCGGTTAACTGCATACCATCACCGCTATCGCCTGCAAAGCGAATAACTACCGATTCTAATTCTTTATCAACTGATGAACTCATGAATTATTTTTTTTAAAAATCTGGTCCAAAAATAATTAAACAATTTATATTATATAGCATTTGGAAATTTATTAAACTAACAGTTGTTAGGAAATTTAGTTTTACTTACCTAATTATTGCTTATTTAGGAATGAAATTTTATTTATACTTGCAAACAAAAATAAACCAACATAAATGGAACCCCCGCTTAATTTACAATTTGTAATATTATCATACATTAACGCTAACTTACAATCGTCTGACTGGCCTGCTATCATTGGCTGTGTTATAGCTATTGTAATTTTTATTTTACTATCTGCTTTATTTTCTGGCTCCGAAAATGCCTTATTTTCACTAAACAAATCTCAAGTAGAAGAACTTACTGATAACGAATCGGCTACAGCTAAGGCAATTACCTATTTAATTAGCAATCCTAAAAAGTTATTAGCCACTATTTTAATTGGAAATACTTTTATAAATGTGGCCATGGTAATGGTTTCTACTGTTCTGCTTACCACTATTTTCGATTTTGAACACAATCCAGTTTTTGGATTTTTAATAGAGGTGGTTTTTGTAACTTTTATGATTGTATTGTTTGGCGAAGTAATACCTAAAATTTACGCTGTTCAAAACAATTCAAAAGTATCGGCATGGGTAGCAGTTTTTATGTTTTACATGTATAAATTGTTTAGACCATTGGTTTTTGTGCTCGAAAATTCAACTTCTATTATTGATAAACGAGTTACCAAACGTGGACATATTTTAAGCGTAGATGAATTAAGCCACGCCATTGATATTACAACCGAAAGCGATGCTCCAAAACAAGAGAAATCAATTTTGAAAGGAATTGTAAATTTTGTGAATACCAATGTAACTGAAATTATGTGCCAAAGGCCTGATATTTCAGCTATTGACATTGAAACTAATTTTACAGAACTGCTTCAATTAATTGATGAATTAGGATATTCGCGCATACCAGTTTACCAAGATAGTTTAGACGAGATAAAAGGTATTTTATCTATCAAAGATATTTTACCACATATTCACCAATCGGCCGATTTTAAATGGCAAGAGCTAGCTCGCCCGGCATTTTATGTTCCTGAGTCTAAAAAAATTGATGATTTACTAAAAGATTTCCAAAATAAACGCACTCACATGGCCATTGTGGTAGATGAGTTTGGCGGAACTAGCGGTTTGGTAACCATGGAAGATATTTTGGAAGAAGTATTTGGCGAAATAAATGACGAATTTGATGAGGATGAAATTTATTACAGCAAATTAGATGAAAACACTTTTGTGTTTGAGGCCAAAATGCTTATAAACGATGCTTGCAAATACATGGAGTTAGAGCTTGATATTTTTGATGATGTACGCAATGAAGCCGATACTTTGGCAGGTTTAATTTTGGAATTAAATGGTAATATGCCTAAACAAAACCAAGAAATTAAATACCATCCGCTTACGTTTAAAATAGAAGCAGTGGATAAACGCAGAATAAAGAGAATAAAAGTTATTATTGAAAGATAATGAATAAAGCTATTTTTATAATAATAAGCATTTTGGTTTTAGCCGCTTGTAGCGAAGAAGTTACAGTGCCAAAACCTCGTGGATTTCAGCGCATTGATTTTCCTGTTAAAAAATATTATCGTTCTCAAAATCCGTGCAATTATAGTATGGATGTACCTGTATATGCTACTGTAGAATTAGATAAATACCCAAGTGCAGAGCCTTGTTGGTACAATATTCAGTATAAACCATTTAATGCTACTTTGCATTTGAGTTATAAGTCAATTGCTAACCGTGATACGCTTTTTAAATTATTGAACGATAGTAGAACAATGGTTTATAAACACACCATGAAAGCTGACGAAATTTTTGAAAACTATATTTCGAAACCGGGTAAAAGCGGAATTTTTTACGAATTAGATGGCAGCACCGCTACCAATGCACAGTTTTTTATAACCGATAGCACACACCATTTTTTAAGAGGCTCGTTGTACTTTAACGTAGCTACTAACCAAGATTCGATAGCACCAGTTTTAGCATTTTTGAAAAAAGATATGCTTAGGTTAATTGAAACTTTGGAGTGGAAGAAGTAAAAAAAGTGCGGAGTTCGAAGTGACAAAAGTGCGAAGTAAACGAATTGGTAATTAGCAATAGACAATAAGCAATTGACAATGAGCAATAGGCAACGAACAACGAATAACGAACAACGAATAACGAACAACAATATAACCATTCAACCATCCAACAATATAAACATCATGGCAGATATACATTCATCAAAAGCACCAGAACCAGTAGGTTTATATCCTCATGCTAAACGTGTAGGAAATTTATTATTTCTTTCAGGCGTTGGTCCTAGAGAAAAAGGTACCAAAAAAATTCCGGGAGTAGAGTTAGACGATAATGGAAATATTATTAGTTATGACATAGCCACACAATGCCATTCTGTTTTTCAAAATATAAAATACATTTTGGAAGATGCTGGAAGTAGCTGGGATAAAATAATTGATGTAACGGTGTTTCTTACAAATATGAAGGATGATTTCAAAACCTACAATCAACTTTGGGCGGAGTATTTTAAAGATAATCAGCCATGTAGAACCACCATTCAAATTATATGTTTACCAACACCTATTGCCATTGAATTAAAAGTAATAGCTACGATTGATTAATATTATGTATGGTTTTAATTGTGCCAGAAGATGTGGCACAAATTCCTTGTGAAATAATTGATAAGTTTCGTCTTTGCTGCTGTTTTAGCGAAGCGAAACTTGTACAAATAAATTGAATATTTAGTTTTCCAATGGAAATAACTGCACGAAAAGTATAACATGAAAAAAGTGATAACACCCGAATACCAAAGTTTAATAGGGCAAATAGGTGAATTGCTAATAAATGGTAGGAACCAAGCTGCAAAGGTTGTAAATACAATTTTGGTACAAACATATTGGCAAATTGGGAGGCATATTGTTGAATTTGAACAAGGTGGAAAAGATAAATCAGAATACGGAAGTGAACTTTTAGATAGAATTTCAAAAGACCTGACTTTGAGTTTTGGTAAAGGTTTTAGCCGTTCTAATTTGTTTCAAATCCGACAGTTTTATATCAAGTTTCAAAAAATCCAGACACTGTCTGGACAATTGGCAATAAATGAAAACTTGTCTCACAAATTGAGCTGGAGTCATTATATTGAAATACTAAAAGCAGAAAACGAACTCGAAATAGGCTTTTATTCAAAACAGTGTGAAAAAGAAAATTGGAGTGTGAGAGAGTTGAAAAGACAAATGAAGAGTATGCTGTTTCATCGATTGGCACTAAGTAAAGATAAAGAAGGAGTGTTGGAACTTTCGCAAAAAGGAGTAGAAGTTCAAAAAGCTGAGGACATTATTAAAGACCCTTTTGTATTAGAATTTTTAAATATCCCACAACAATCTCAATATTTAGAAAGCGAGTTAGAGGAAAAATTAATTAAAAACTTACAATCCTTTTTATTGGAATTAGGAAAAGGGTTTGCTTTTATTGGAAGACAATACAAAATAAGTATAGGTAGTAGGCACTTTTTTGTTGATTTGGTTTTTTATCATCGCATTTTAAAATGCTTTGTACTTATTGATTTAAAAAGAGGAGAAATAGATCATCAAGACATTGGGCAAATGAATTTGTATCTCAATTATTTTAAAAAAGAAGAAAATACAGAAGGAGATAATGAGCCCATAGGTATTGTACTTGGAGCTTATAAAGACCATGTATTAATTGAGTATGCTACTGAAAATATCAGTAACCAACTTTTTGTAAGTAAATATCAACTGTATTTACCTGAAAAGGAAAAGCTAGAAGCGGAATTAAATAAAATATTGGAAATTAACAATGAGGAATAAATTTTTTCCATAGTGCAATAGGTAGAGCTTTTTTTAACAGAAAAAAATATTAGAAATTATAAATAAATACCACTATAACAACTATGCAAACAATTCTTATACGCAATGCTACATTAGTTAACGAAGGCAAAATTTTTGGTGCTGATGTATTGATAAAAAATGGTTTTATTGAAAAAATAGATACCAATGCCATTGCTATGCCAGCCGATGTGGTGATAGATGCAACAGGTAAATATTTAATGCCTGGTGTAATTGACGATCAAGTTCATTTCAGAGAGCCAGGTCTAACTCATAAAGGGGAACTTTATACTGAAGCAAAAGCAGCTGTAGCCGGTGGATGTACAACTTATATGGAAATGCCAAATACCGTTCCAAGTGCTACCAATTATGAATTATTAGAACAAAAATACACGCGTGCTGCCGAGGTTTCATTGGCTAATTACTCGTTTTACATGGGTACTACTAATACCAATTTAGATGAATTACTAAAAGTAGATGAAACCAATGTTTGCGGTGTAAAAATATTTATGGGAAGCAGTACTGGAGATATGTTAGTAGACGATCCTATTGCATTGGAAAATATTTTTAGCCAAGTAAAAACAATTATAACTACTCATTGCGAATACGACCCATTGGTGAAAGAAAACGCAGCCAAATTTAAAGCCGAATTTGGCGATAATTTAAAAGCAAAACATCATCCTTTAATCAGGAGCAGAGAAGCGTGTTATTTATCATCGAGTTTTGCAGTACAATTGGCAAAGAAATATAATACGCGCTTACATGTTTTACACATTAGTACCAAAGAAGAATTAGATTTATTTGAAAACAATAAACCTTTAAGCGAAAAACGCATTACTGCTGAAGCTTGTATACATCACTTATGGTTTAGCGATGCCGATTATGAAACCAAAGGAAACTACATAAAATGGAATCCTGCGGTAAAAACTGCTGAAGATAGAGATGCCATTTGGAAAGCGGTGAATGATGGCAGAATTGATGTAATAGCTACCGACCATGCACCTCATACCATTGCCGAAAAAGAACAGACTTATATAAATGCACCAAGTGGTGGCCCTTTAATTCAGCATAGTTTACAAGCCATGATTGAATGCAGCTTACAAGGTAAAATTACTTTAGAAAATGTAGTTCAAAAAATGTGTCATAACCCCGCTATTTTGTTCGATATAGACAGACGTGGATTTATTCGCGAAGGTTTTTGGGCTGATTTGGTTTTGGTAGATATGAATAAACCTGAAACTGTAACCAAAGAAAACATTTTATACAAATGTGGTTGGAGTCCTTTTGAGGGATATACTTTTAAAACTAGTATAGATACCACCATTGTGAGCGGACATTTAACTTACCAAAATGGTATTTTTAATGAAACTAAAAAAGGTAATCGTTTACAATTTAATAGGTAGGCAAAAACATTTAATTACAATAATTTGGTAGTCAAATAGTTGTGTTTATGATTTTTAATAAAATAAATACCTAAAAATCAGGAAATTTTGAATTAAAAAATCATGTTTTAAACCATTATGAAATGTGAAAAATAAACATACTTTTGCAGCCTTTTAAAAACAAAAAATTATGTCAGATATTTTCTCTCAGTTGCAAAAACACGATCATGAGCAAATAGTATTTTGCCAAGATGAGTACACTGGATTAAAGGCAATTATTGCCATTCACAACACGGTTTTAGGACCAGGATTAGGCGGAACGCGCGTTTGGAATTACACCAGCGAGGCCGATGCGGTGAATGATGTATTGCGTTTAAGCAGAGGGATGACCTACAAAGCATCTATTTCTGGATTAAACTTGGGGGGCGCTAAAGCAGTTATTATTGGTGATGCAAAAACCTTAAAAACAGAAGCTTTAATGCGTAAATTTGGTCGTTTTGTAGAAAACCTTAACGGAAAATACATTACTGCTGAAGACGTGAACACCACTACTCGCGATATGGAGTATGTGAACATGGAAACTAACCACGTAGTTGGTTTACCTGAAAGCATGGGTGGAGGAGGAGATCCAAGTCCTGTTACTGCTTATGGCGTATTCGTTGGTATGAAAGCTGCTGTTAAACACGCTTTTGGAACTGATAGTTTAGCTGGTAAAAAAGTAGCTGTACAAGGTATTGGTAAAGTAGGTGGCCATTTGTTAGAATATTTACACAAAGAAGGGGCTAAACTTTTTATTACCGATATTAACGAAGAAATGCTTAAAAAATATAGCAATGATTTTGGCGCAACTGTAGTTAAAGGTGACGAAATTTATGGTTTAGATGTAGATGTATTTGCTCCTTGTGCTTTAGGTGCTATTTTAGATTCGGTTAATATTAACAAACTAAAATGCAAAGTAGTAGCTGGTGCTGCTAATAACCAATTGGCTGACGAAAATATTCATGGCCCAATGTTAATGGAAAAAGGTATTGCTTATGCACCTGATTTCTTAATTAATGCTGGTGGTTTAATAAATGTTTACCAAGAACATATTGGTTATAATCGCGAAACTGCATTTAGCAATACAGAAAAAATTTATGATACTACTTTAGCCATTTTCCAAAAATCGGATAAAGATAAAGTACATACACAAAAAGCTGCTACCGAGTTAGCCGAAAAACGCATTCACGATATGATGCGTGTAGGTTCAACTTACTAGTAAATAATAATAAAACTAACTAAGCCTAGCACAAAACTAGGCTTAGTTTTTCAAAATAGTTCTTTAGGTAATTTAAAAAATGTATTGCTAGGCCTACTGAATTTTATATAAATTAGCGTACATACCCAAAAAAATAGCTATGCTATTCAGACGTTTTTTACGAATTAAAACCTTTCAAGCATTATACGCTTACAAACAAGATCAGTCAACGAGTAGGGCGGTGGCTAAAAACAATCTAGTAAAATCACTAGATAAAGCATACGATGTGTATGTTTTCTTAATGTCGTTCCTTATTGAGTTCAAATCATTTGTTGGCAAAGAAATTGAACTTCAAAGCACTAAATATATTCCGCAACCAGAGCAAATGGCTTTTTTAAAAGCAATTTATAACAATGCTGCCATTGCCATGCTTGAAAACGATATTATTTTACAAGAAAAAATTAAAGCACGAAAATTAGATTGGACCAAAAGCAGCGATTTCTTTCGTCAAATTTTGAACGAAATTAAAGCTATTGATACCATTGTAGAAGCTACCAAAGAAGGCGATACTTCGGTATTTGCCGAAAAACAAATTTTATTAGAAATAGTTGAAACTTTAGTAGCCGATAGCGAAGTTTTTAATCATTACATGGAAGAACAGTTTATTAATTGGGAAGACGATGAAGTAATGGTTTTAACTGCATTTCAAAAAACGTTGGCTTCTATTAAGCAAAATAAAGCAGCCGAAATTTTACCAGGTTTTTATAATGATAAATTTGAAGATACTAATTTTGTATCGGACTTATTTTTAGAAACTTTGGAGCAAGAAGATGCATTAATTGAACTGATTAGTTCAAAAACCCAAAATTGGGATGCCGATAGAATTGCAACGGTAGATATGTTGCTGATGAAAATGGCCATGTGCGAAATACTTAACTTTAACCAAATACCTGTAAAAGTAAGTATTAACGAGTATTTAGAAATAGCTAAACTTTACAGCAGTCCTAATAGCCATACTTTTATGAATGGCGTGTTAGATAAAGTTCAATTAGAATTGCGTAAGGAAAATAAAATAAACAAAACCGGAAGAGGTTTGGTTGAGTAATTTTCTCAAAAACAAACAATTATATAGTTAACCCAATTAATTAAAATATAAACCATGAAAAAAGTATTTATTTCAACTTTAGTTTTAATGGCTATTGCCTGCGGCAATAACGAAGCAAGTAAACAAGCTGGTACCGAAATAGTTACCAATACAGCTACTGCCGAAAATCCAACTGCGGAAAATGAAAATGCAACCGAAATTACTTTCGAAAAAAATATTTACGATTTTGGAACCATTAAAGAAGGCGATTTGGTAAACTATAAATTTAAGTTTAAAAATTCAGGTAAAAACCCGTTGTTAATTACCAATGCTTCTGCTAGTTGTGGTTGTACAGTTCCTAATTGGCCAAAAGAACCAATAGCTCCAGGCCAAGGTGGCGAAATTGATGTAACTTTTAACAGCGAAGGAAAACCAAACCATGCTGAAAAAACGGTTACTGTTGTGGCTAATACTACGCCAACCAATACCATGCTTTTAATTAAAGGCGAGGTAACACCTAAAGATGGTTCTACCAGCCAAGCACACTAATTTAAAAACTAATAATAACACACATAAAAACCATGAATTTAACTTTATTACAAGCAGCTGCTACCAAAGGTGGCGGATGGGAGCAAATGATATTTTTTGTTCCAATGATTGCCATTTTTTATTTCTTTATGATTCGCCCTCAAATGAAGAAACAAAAAGATCAAAAAAAATTAATTGAATCAATTGAAAAAGGTTCAAAAATTGTAACACTTGGTGGTATTCAAGCTAAGGTTGTAGAAGTACACGATGCACACTTAATTATAGAAAGCGAAGGCACTCGTTTACGTATTAACAAAAGTGCAGTGAGCTTAGAGGCTACACAAGCTTTAAATCCGGTAAAAAAAGAAGAAACTAAAAAATAGTTTTTAAATAATTTTTATAAAAAGTCAGGCACCTTTGTCTGACTTTTTTTATTTAGTTTTGAATATGCAAAAAATTGGGGTTACAGGAAGCATAGGAAGCGGAAAATCTTTGGTATGCAGCATTTTTAAACAATTAGGTGCGCCTATTTATAATGCTGATGATAGGGCAAAATTGCTCATGGTTACTAATAATGAAATTATAAGTACTGTAAAATCCTTATTTGGTAACGAAAGCTATTTTGAAGAAGGAAGTTTAAACAGAGCGCATATTTCGGGCATTGCATTTAATAATAAAGCATTGTTAACTGAGTTAAACAAAACAGTTCATCCTATTGTGTTTGCCGATTTTGATAATTGGATTTTGGAGCAAAAAAAAATTGGTGTTCCTTATATTATAAAAGAAGCAGCATTGATGTTTGAAACCGATAGTTACAGAGGGTTAGAAAAATTTATAGTAGTAACTGCGCCATTGCAATTGCGTTTGGAACGCACTATGCACCGCGATAATATTACACAAGAACAAGTGCAAGCCCGAATGAATAATCAGTTTACACAAGAAGAAAAATTAGCCAAAGCCAACTTCGAAATTATAAACGATGACAAACACTCGTTAATAGAACAAGTAGTTAAATTGCATCAGCAGTTTGTGTGAAATTTTTACATTCTTCGCATTCGCTAGCGTCTCGCTAGTGAGTATATAAAGCAGCCTCTGGCTGTTAGTTAAATAAAAGAATGCAAATACATTTAGGCCATTAAAGTTACCACTTTTTGAAATTGGAGCAAGTAAGCCTGAGGCTTATCAAAACAAACACTCGCAAGATGCTAGCGTTTGCGGAACTTTATCAAAACAACTTGCTTACAATGATAAATTATTTATTTACTCGAATGTATTTCAATAAATTCCCTCTGCTTTGATATTGAAGTGTTAATCTATCTTCGCTAATTGACATAATGTACCAACATAAATCTGAGTTTTTGCAACTTATATAACAATCTTTTTCTTTAGTTGACTTATCTGAAAGATTTGACTCGTTTAAACAACTGTTAGATAGTACAAATTCTTCTTCGTCCCAACATTTCATTTCACCTGCAATTTCTTTTCTGATGTTTTTTTCAAAAACTAAAAAATTAGTTTTATCGTCCTCATGCACCCATTTTCCTTGTAATAATTCAAAATTAGTTTTTTGAACTAATTTTCTTTTTTCTTCCAATCCAGCATTTTCTTGCAAAACCTTTATTGGTACTTCTTTTTTTTGATTATTATTCTTGCATGCAATAATTGCAATACAAAAAAAGATTCCTAATTGTAATAATTTATTATTTTTAAATTTCATTTCAAATTATTTTATAACATAACTATTTTTCTCCCTTGAAGGCGAGCAAGCCTGCAATAATAAATTTTATTACTTCATTTCTTTTGGAACATACCTGTCATAAAATTTACCAGTTCCTTTTGCATCAAGTCTGCCAACAATTGCGCTTATTGAACTTTTTGATAATTCAATTCCTGGTCTTAAATGATAATGTTCTCTTGCGCCAATGGGTAGGTATTTATCTTCCACTTCATCTTGATTAAGTTCTGCCATTGCCAAAAGTAGTTTTGCCAACGATTTTAAACCTTTTGGATTGCCATGAATTAAAACTTCATCCCAAGTTATTTTCTCTCCATTATTTTCATCTTCATTTCTTGCAATAAATATATCTAATTCGCCTTCAATTTCATTTCCTTTTAACTGTTTATATTTCATAGTTGTTTTATAACTGTAAGTGTATTAGCTCAATGATAAATTAAATTCAACCCATAATCCAACCAGATGAGAAACACCCAAATTGGAAATTAGGCTCATGTATTTGCGTATGTGTTATGTAATGATGATGGCTATAATTAATTATTAAATAAATTACCTAATCAATATGTCTGAAATTCTTTTCCATTCCATTCCACTTAATGAAGAATTGGAAGGTTTTAATCCATCCCAATCAGAATTGGTTAAGCTATTAACTCTACTTCTCAAACTCTTATAAGAATACTCATTTAATTTTTTATCCAATATGTTTTGTAGAGAAAATGATAATGCTCTTGGGGCTCCAATCATTCTGAAGGCTAAAGCTTCTTCATTATCAACACCAAAATAAACCAATGATGGTATATGTGAATCTTTAATTTCCTCTTTTCCCCTGACAATACCTTCTAATGCACTTAATCCCCATGAAGCTTTAAATCGAATATCATTCATTTTTTTTACAAAATCTGTAATCCTCTTTTCTGTTTCTTCCTCACTTTTGTTTTGAATGTTAAATGTAGGATGTTGGTTTGCAATGTTAGATAACTTATCTCCTTTCACCCAATCAATAATAATATTTGCGTATAATTCCGGATTAAATTGAGCAAAACTTTCATCTATACCCAAATTTGTCTCTCTCAAAGACGAAATTACTCTAATTTTTTCAGTAAGATTGACAATGTTATGCTTGTTAAATAGTTGCTCTTTATTCCAAGAATTTAAATTATTAATCTCTTCATTTTGTGAAGCCTCAGCCATCACTTTTAAAACCGAAGGAACAGAGAATCCTGTTTTATCTGCAAAACTCAATGCGCCACCTTGACTTTGATACTTTGATTGAATATGTAAATATATTGACTTGCATATTGAGATGAATTTCTCCTTTTTCTCGGGTGTATTTAATAAATAATACTCTAATGAGTCTTTGAACAAATCCTCTATTTCTGAAATAAAGTATTCATTTTCACTAACAGTGAGTAAATGCACAAAATATTGAATTAATGGAGAAAGGGAGTCTGAAAAGTCCCTGAATAAATCTTTTAAGCCATCAATCTCTTTCAATTTCTGTTCAATTTTATCAGCATTTTCAAAAAGTTCTGATAAAACACTGGTTAATTCATTAGCACTTTTGTTTATTAAACTTTTTGCACTATTTATGTTTGCATCACTATTAAAAGGAAGAATAATTTTCCCGTAATTATCAACTAATGTTCTGCCAGCTCTTCCTGCAATATTCCAAAAATCATTTGAATCAAGCTTCTTGTCTTTTCCTTTTCTATAGTCATCAAAGAATACAGTTGAAACAGGAAAGTTTACTCCTTCTGCTATTGTAGTGGTTGCACAAACAAAGTTTATTTGCTTTTCCCTAATTAAATGCTCAACTAATAATTTTGTTTCGTCTGACATTCCTGAATGATGTGTAACAATCCCCTTTTCAATGACCCTTGATAAGGTCGTTTGTCTTCCTACTTCATCTTCAATAAACTTTTTTATAAGTTTGACATCATCATTTGCGTTAAATTGATTTACTTTATCATAAATAAATTTAGCTCTAGTATTAGCAGTTCCTTTTCCATAGCACAACACCAAAAGTGTTTTTTCTTTTTCGGAAAAATGCTTAATCGAAAACTCAAGTATTTTGTCTTTTGTACCTTTACTTTCAAGGAGATAAGGATTTTCAATAATTGTTTTTCCTATAGGCTTTATAGATTCATAAGGAGAACGAAGTACTTCTAAATGAATTTCATTTTTTGTTAATGTGGAAGTTATTTTGGTGTCTATTCCCAATAGTAGCTTTTCTGAGGGTTTCCAATCTATAGCAATGGAATTGCCACCACCAAGCCATTCTGTAATTATCGTATCAGCATTTTTAATAAATGGAGATAATAACATATACTTAGCATTAGGTCTTTCCCTCCTTAAAATAGCCAATAATAATTCCAATTTAGCTCCACGCTCTCCATTCTGAATAGTGTGTGCTTCATCAAGAATAAACATTGAAACATCATCTACTGAGGAATGCTTTCTTCTAATTAGTAAATCGAGTTTTTCAGGAGTAGAAACAAGTACATCTATTTTTTCGTCTCCGCTTAAAAATGAATCTTCCGTTGGGTCAATTTCTATTGCTGATGATGTTTTCTCAATTACAAAATCGAGCGGTTCCAAATCTGATTTTAATTCAAAGTAAACTTGGTTTACCAATGCTCTTGAAGGTACTATGTAAACAATTTTTGCATCTGCTCTTAATGCTTTGGTTACGATAATATTAAATTCAGCTAATAGTGTTTTTCCCGCACTCGTAGGCATTTGTAAAACAGTAACATTAGCAGCAACATCAAGCAAATTTTTTTCAGTCAAAGCCTCTCTCTGAGAAGGTAAAAGCTCTAATACTCCCAATTTTGCTTTTTGCTCACACAGTTTTCTTACTTTGTCCCCTAATTTTGTATTAGTCCAAATGGCATTTTTAAACAATGTGTTCAAACCAAACTCGAAAAGTTGAAACACACTGATTATTCTTGGTTCGCTTTTGACTAATTTCTTTGCTATATCCAAATGTTGTCTGATAACAGCATCTAATCGCTCTTTATAGTCGTATCCTTTGATTAAATAATTAGCTGTTTCAACTACTGCTTTTGAAAGATGATATAAGGAAAGTAACACATATGCTTCTTGTACTTCATTTGCAGCTGAAAATTGTTTCAAATGAGTTTCCTCAAAAATTTGCTGTTCTTGCTTTAATGTTTCGATTACGGCAAGAGCTTTTTCAATATCTGAGAAACCATCTTGCTTACGGACTAGCAAAATATAAGCTTCCATTGCCTTATTGAGTAGTCTATATTTCCAATTTGTATTCTCGTCTGTAATTGGATTATACTCTTTTAAGTCCACTCGAATACTTATTTGTTTATCAGCTTTTAATGCAACATTTGCTAAATAAAAATAATAGAGTGTTTTAGAATTAATTCCTTCTATCCCAAATACCTCATAAAATAAAGAAGTACCATCTTCAGAATTTATACTGATAGATTTTAAAAGTTTGTAAGCAACAGCTTTATCTAATCCGTATTCAGTTTCAGAAAAAATAGCATTAATTAAAAAGAATGAGAGACGAAGTACTTCACCATCATTTAATTCAGATGTATATAGGAATTTGAGTTGACCCAATATGTATTTCTTTTCACTTTCATTTAGAAGTGAAATAATGGAATCTTTTTGCAATATGTTATTGATAATATTACCCATATTAGCTTGCAATCAACTCTTGTACTTTTTTATAAAATAAGTCTACAGTATCTTTTATTGTTTTATCACTGAAAGAAAGTATTGAAAAATGAACCTTCCCTGATTCAAAATCACTCTGATTTGTTTTCATTTTGCCATAATCGGTTTCGCTATTAACGCAAGTATGATCCCTCACTAGTGTACAACCGTAAGTAATATTATAATTATCAGTCAATTGATGTTCAATGCTAATGATTGCAAAGCCTAAAATTTCAGCATCTTTAGCATTTAATCTACGAGCATAATCAGATAATCTTTGTACAACTATCGGAGTTTCATTTTTGTGATTAAGTTGTGAATTGTATATCGAATCTTTGGTTGAATCTACAACAGGAGGCGGGGACTTTTTATCAGCGGACACTTTTGCCTCTCCTAGTAAAATTTCTACTTGTGTATCTCCAATCTTTTTATATCCAATAGCATCAAGCCCTCTACCGGGTAATTCAGCCCTCTCTCTAAATGTGATATTTTTTAAAGGTATAATGAATCGCTCACCCTCAGGAAGTTTTTCTTCAAAGTAATAGGTCATTAACAATTCTCCCAAATCACTTCGGTAAATATCATTTAGTACTTTTGGCTCTAATTCTTGTTCTCTTTTTTTATCAATAGGAATGATATTTTTTGTAATTATTTGTTTTAATGCATCAGTACCAAATCCGAGGTTTTTATATAATACTTGTTCATTAATGCTACTGAATTCAAATTGTGTTTGAGCACGCTGTTTCAAATACATTTCAGCAAACTTTTTGATAAAAGAATCAAGAACTGGTATATCTATTTTTTTGTGTTGGTGCATACTTTAAGTACCTGAAATTGTTGTTTTTATATTTTAACTATTTTAAAATAATAAAGGTATATTGTTTCCCGAAAGTTGTGAAATTTAATATTATATAGGGTTAATTTTATTATTATTTATGTCAAATAAACTTTTTTACAATAATATTTATTTTATCGTGAAAAATATTATTGTTCTATTAACTATTATATTGATTTTTCTAATTTCTTGCACAAAAACAATTTTTAAAATATCTCCATCAATTGACCCAAGTCAGTAATTTAAATTCAAAATATCATGCTGCATATTGATGGCTGTCGTTTTAAAACGCCTGCTTTGAAAATAGTTTTGACCAACTTAAAACTAAGCATATGCCTATATATAAACAAGTTGGATTAATTCCAGAAAAACGCCATGTGGTGTTTCGCCAACCTAACGGAAAATTATACCACGAAGAACTATTTGGAACTGAAGGTTTTTCGGGTATGTCGTCATTGGTTTACCATTTGTATCCGCCTACCCGTGTTAAAGAAAAAGGCGCACCTTATTCTGTTCGCCCACAAGTAGCCATTGAAGATAATTTACAATCGCGCAGTTATATGGGTTTTAATGCCACTCCTGAGTTAGATTATTTAGATAGCCGCAAAACATTGTTTGTAAACGATGACATGACCATTGGCGTAGCCGCACCCATTGAAGGCACCAAAGGTTATTTTTATAAAAATGCCGATGCCGATGAAATGATATTTATACACAAAGGCGAAGGAATTTTAAAAACCATGTATGGCAATATTGAATTTGCTTATGGCGATTATGTAATTATTCCGCGTGGTACCATTTACCAACTTGAATTTGCTACCGATGAAAACCGCATTTTAATTGTAGAATCGCATGGGCCAATTGAAACTCCCGATAGGTATAAAAATAAATATGGTCAGTATTTGGAGCATTCGCCTTTTTGCGAGCGCGATTTACGCGGTCCTGTTAACATGGAAACCCACGATGAAGAAGGGGAGTTTTTGGTAAAAATAAAAAAACGTGGTTTAATATATCCTTACGTTTACGAAAACCATCCTTTTGATTTGGTTGGTTGGGATGGATGCTGCTATCCTTACGCGTTTTCTATTTTTAATTTTGAACCAATTACAGGCCGTATTCACATGCCGCCACCTATTCATCAAACTTTTCAAGGTCGCAATTTTGTAATTTGCTCGTTTGTGCCTCGCCTTTACGATTACCATCCGCAAGCTATTCCTGCGCCTTACCATCATAGCAATGTAGATAGCGATGAGTTATTGTACTACGTAGATGGCGATTTTATGAGTAGAAATAATATTCAAAAAGGACAAATTACTTTGCATCCAGGTGGCTTGCCTCATGGTCCGCATCCGGGTGCTATTGAGCGCAGCATTGGTAAAACAGCTACCAACGAGTTAGCAGTAATGATTGATCCATTTAATCCTGTAAAAATTACCAAAGAAGCCATGGAATTGGAGTTTCAGGAGTATTACCAAAGTTGGGTTCAACAAAATAACACCAAACCTGTAACGGTTTAAAGGCATTTTATTTTTAAAACTAAAACAAAAAACTATATGAATGATTTAACTAACGTTGAAAATTTTAATTATTCAACCAGTAAAATTTTTACTGAAGCTCAAGATTTTTTACCCATTAACGGAACCGATTATGTAGAACTTTATGTTGGCAATGCCAAACAAGCCGCTCACTATTATAAAACTGCTTTTGGGTTTAAAGATTTAGCCTATGCTGGACTTGAAACAGGCTTGCGCGATAGAACTTCTTATGTATTGCAACAAGGTAAAATTAGGTTGGTATTAACCACACCTTTCGATCCTGAAACCGAAATGGCCAAACATTTACAACAACATGGCGATGGTGTAAAAGTAATAGCTTTATGGGTTAACGATGCATATGATGCCTTTGAACAAACTACTATTAGAGGTGCAAAACCTTATATGCAGCCACAAACCATTGAAGATAAAAATGGGAAAGTGCGCATGAGCGGAATTCATACTTATGGCGATACTGTTCATATTTTTGTTGAACGTAAGGATTATAATGGCATTTTTTTACCAGGCTACGAAGCTTTAGAAACAGGCTACGAGCCAGGAACCTGCGGTTTAAAATACATTGACCACATGGTAGGAAATGTGGAGCTTGGCGCCATGAACACTTGGTCTGATTTTTATGCCAATGTAATGGGTTTTGCCAATTTAGTTACCTTCGATGATAAAGATATTTCAACTGAATATACTGCTTTAATGAGTAAAGTAATGAGCAATGGCAATGGTTATATCAAATTCCCAATTAACGAGCCAGCTTTAGGTAAAAAGAAAAGCCAAGTAGAGGAATATTTAGATTTTTACAGAGGTCCAGGTTGCCAACATATAGCCGTAGCTACCGATGATATTGTGTTTACCATTTCCGAAATGCGCAAACGTGGTGTGGAATTTTTATACGTTCCAGGCACATATTACGATACTGTAGCAGATAGAGTAGGAGTGATAGCCGAAGATTTAAACGAGCTAAAAAAATGGGGAATTATGGTGGATAGAGATGAAGAAGGTTACTTACTTCAAATTTTTACCAAACCAGTGGAAGATAGACCTACCTTATTTTTCGAAATTATTCAACGCAAAGGTGCCAAAAGTTTTGGTAAAGGCAATTTCCAAGCCCTGTTCGAATCAATAGAAGCTGAACAAGCCCGCAGAGGAACGCTTTAAAAAATTATGAATTATGAATTTTGAATGATGAATTTTCCTAGATGGAATGCACATTTTTCAAATATTTTCGAGCTTCGCTCAATGTCCTCGGTCGTTGAGCGAAGCTCTTTTATTATAGGCTAAAACAAATATTAATTTTAATAGCCAAGCAATTTTCACCTATCAACTCAATCAACTTAATTAACCTATCAACTCAATTAACCTATCAACCCATTAACCAATCTTTTTGCCCAACCTCACAACCCAATCCACAAAAAAGGATTTCCAATGCTATCCCTAACGCAATTTTTGCAAGAAAAATATAAGAGAAATTATTCCATTAAAGATGTGCGTGGGGCAGGCAAAAAAGCGGGCCAGCCTTGGCCTTGTGCGTGGAAGCATTTTTTTGCCTTGATTTTTTGTTTCTTTTTCATCTAAGGAAAAAGAAAGAAAGAAAAAAGGTACTATGATAAAATTATAGAATAAGTTGATGAGTAGACTTCGAAGGGGCGTTCGAGCGGGCTATTCGTTCCAATCTTTTTTGCCAAACTTCATAACCCAATCCACAAAAAAGGATTTCCACTGCTATCCCTAACGCAAAGTGGGCTTAAACTTTAACATACAAACAATTACGCCAAACGTAAATCCGAAAGCATTTTTTGCAAATCGTTACCTTTATTATTACAAAAATAAAAGTATTTTCGCCCTATGGAAAAACTCGATTTACTTTGCTTTGCAGCCCATCCCGATGATACAGAATTGGCTTGTAGCGGAACCATATTGCATCATATACATTTGGGGTACAAAGTAGGTATAGTTGATTTAACCCAAGGCGAACTTGGCACCAGAGGTTCAGCCGAATTAAGAGCCATCGAAGCAGCTAACTCAGCTAAAATTTTAGGCATTTTAACACGCGATAATTTGCGATTAGCTGATGGTTTTTTTCAGAAAAACCGCGATTCATTAACAAGAGTAATTGAAAAAATACGCCAATACCAACCAGAAATTATATTATGTAATGCCGAGAGCGATAGGCATACCGACCACGGTAAAGGTGCAGATTTAGTGAGTGAAGCCGCTTTTTTAAGTGGATTGATAAAAATTGAAACCTATTATAATGGTGTAAAACAAGAAGCTTGGCGCCCAAAACAAATTTACCATTACATCCAAGATAGGTTAATGAAACCAGATCTTGTGGTAGATATTACGCCTTATTTCGACAAAAAAATGGAGTCAATAAAAGCTTTCAGTAGCCAATTTTACGACCCCAATAACACAGAACCTGAAACACCTATTTCAAGTTTAGATTTTATGAAATATGTAGAAGGTCGCGCGCGCGAATTTGGCAGATTAATCAATGTTACTTTTGGCGAGGGTTACACCGTTAAGCGCCCAATTGGTTCTACTAATTTAATGGATCAATTATAATTGTTGTTGAGCCACCAGTTTTCATATCAACTTACCATTTCGTTAGTAGTTTACCATAGTAAGCCTGATGATTTATTGCCTTTAATCAATAGTATAAAACAAATAAAGGTACCTGTAAAATTAATAGTTAGCGATAACTCGGAAACCAATCAATTACAGCTTTTTGTGGAAGAAAATAATGGCCATTATATATTTAACAATGCCAATTTAGGATACGGAAAAGCGCATAACAAAGCCATTCAATTTGCTCAAAATTTAGCACCTTATCATTTGGTGGTAAATCCTGATGTGGTTATCAATAAAGATTGTATTGAAAATGCCATTGCGTATTTAAATCAAAATCCAAACACAGGTTTATTGATGCCGAAAGTATTGTATCCTGATGGACAAATTCAGCATTTATGTAAACTTTTACCTACTCCCTTCGATTTAATTTTTAGGCGTTTTGTACCTAAAAGTTTAGCTCAATTATTTAAAAATAAATTGGAGCAATACGAGTTAAAAAACAAAGATTACCATAAACCCATGCATTTAAATAACCTTTCGGGTTGTTTTATGCTTATACCACATCAAGTTTTTAAGCAAGTAGGTTTGTTTGACGAAAACTTTTTTATGTACCTTGAAGATACTGACTTAAGTAGGCGAATCAGCAATGAGTTTGATGCCATTTATTTACCTTCGGTTTCAATAATTCATAACTACGAAAAGGGATCGTACAAAAGCAAAAAACTGCTGTTTTATCATGTAAAATCGGCTATTTACTATTTTGGTAAATGGGGGTGGTTTTTTGATAAAGAAAGACTTTTAAAAAACAAAAAAGTATTACATCAAACCCAAGTTTAGTTTTATATGCATATTGATTACGTAAAAATTATTGATAGAGCTAAAAAAAATAAAAACGAAAACAAAAAGTTTTTAGAAAAACTAAAAAAATTAGCTCCTAAAGATTTAGATCAAACCACCAATCAATTGCATGACGATGCTTTTGATGAAATTGATTGCTTGGAATGTGCCAACTGCTGCGCATCTACTGGTCCATTACTGTTGAATAAAGACATTGATAGATTGGCTAAAAGTTTAAAACAAAAGCCAAGTATTTTTGCTGAAAATTATTTGCGTATAGATGAAGACAATGATTATGTGTTTAAGCAAATGCCTTGTCCGTTTTTAGGTACTGATAAATACTGTTCTGTTTACAGCGATAGACCAAATGCTTGCCGCGAGTTTCCGCATACACAACAACGAAATATTTTACAAAAACTAAAAATCACCCAACTTAATACCACCATTTGCCCAGCTGTAGCCATGGTAGTAGATGGATTGAAAGAAAAGTATAAAGTGTAGTTTTGTTTAAGTTTCATCAATTAGTTTTCTATTGTAATTACAATTAAAATAACCAATGTTTGTTTAACTAAAAAATACCACAAATTAGGTATATCATTTAATATTTATTCCATTATTTGAAAATTATAACAAACAATATGAAATCTAAGATTATTTACCTCATTCTTTATTTTAGCCTTTTTGCTGCTTGCACCAAAGACCCAACTGGTTCTTCTGGTTGCCCACCTGCTAAAGATATTTACTTTAGGTTTACCGATACCTTTGCTACCAGCTTAGTAGATGTTTACAAACAAGGCGACACCTTAAAGTTAAAACACAATAGCGGCACTGTATATTACTTTATAGCCCAAAAACCTGATAGCGGTTTTAATTTTGAAAAACCTGTAACTTATGGTAGCTGCGATGGAGATAATTATTATTTGCAACAATATCAAATTGAGCTTAAACCATCAGTTTCCAATTTAACAAGTATTTTTGTGAAAGTTTTTATAACAAGTGAAGAGCTGCAAAGATTTAGGATAGGATTTAATTATGGTTATTATCAAACTTCTGTAACAGATTATCCAGCTTCGCCATCAACATTCTATTACAAAGACTATCTTATAAATAATAAAGTGTATTTTAATGTTGGGAAAACTCCCTATGCCTTTACTTCTCCACCAACAGCCTATATTTTGTATAACAGGGAAAAAGGATTAATAAAATTAACTCAACCTAATGGTGAGTATTACGAATTAGAACCTTAAAAATTATAAAAGATGAAACAATATGAAAACTAAGATTATTTACCTCATTCTTTATTTTAGCCTTTTTGCTGCTTGTACCAAAGACCCAACTGGTTCTTCTGGTTGCCCACCTGCTAAAGATATTTACTTTAGGTTTACTGATACCTTTGCTACCAGCTTAGTAGATGTTTACAAACAAGGCGACACCTTAAAGTTAAAACACAATAGCGGCACTATTTATTACTTTATAGCCCAAAAGCCCGATAGCAACTTTAATTTTTATAAGCCAGTAACAGGCGGTAGCTGCGATGGTGACAATTATTATTTACAGCAATACCAAATAGAACTTAAACCAACTGTGCAAACTGTATCAAGCATTTTTGTTAAAGTGCTTTATAAGTATCGTTCAGGAAGCGGGGGCGATTATTTTAGAATTGATTTTAATAATGGTTACTATGAACTAACCCCAGGATTTTTCCCCTCCCCCCCCTCTAATCTATATATTAATGGGTTTAATGCCAATGGTTTAAAATATAACAATGTTGGCAGGATTCCATATAATTATGAATATACAGATACTGCTTCATTATACTTTAATAGAGGGGTTGGAATAATAAAAGTAATTAAAAAGAATGGAGAATTTTACGAAATGCAACCTTAAAAATCATAAAATATGAAAAAACTAATTTACACAGTACTGTTATTACTGTTTGTATACCAAGTAGCAGAAGCAAAAAAAATTAAGGGAAATAAAAATAACGTTCATTCAATTTCCAAAGAGCAATGGCCTAATTGGGTTGATGATATTTTTAGTAGAAGAAATAAATGAACCTGGAGGATTTGAAATAAGGAATATAAACCGAAATAAATCTGATGTTTATAGTTTTGATATTTAGAAGTAAAATAAAACAAAAAAGGCTTACAAATTTAAATTTGTAAGCCTTTTGAATTACTTTGCGTGGTCTCGCAAGGATTCAAACCTTGAACCTTCTCATCCGTAGTGAGATGCTCTATTCAATTGAGCTACGAAACCAAAATGCGGTGCGGACGGGACTCGAACCCGCGACCCCCTGCGTGACAGGCAGGTATTCTAACCAACTGAACTACCACACCGTTTTTTAAAGAACTTTTAAAACATTGCTTCGTTTTAAAGTGGTGCAAATATAGGGCGATTAATTGATTTGTCAAGTGCTACCTGAAAAAAAAAGCATAATTATAAAATTGACGCTGATAAACAGCTAAATAAAATTATTTTATTAAAACTTAGCTTAGCCTTGTTATTATTGCAGTATGGCACATTTCGATTTTGAGAAACCAATACAAGAATTAGAAGACCAATTAAAAAAGGTTAGGGAAGTAGCTGATAAAGGAAAAATTGATGTTACTGCTTCTATTAAAGAACTAGAAGAAAAAATTATTACCACAAAAAGAGAGTTGTATAGTAATTTAAATGGATGGCAACGCGTTCAAATAAGCCGTCATCCTGATAGGCCATATACTTTAGATTATGTAGAAAATTGTTTTGAAAACTTTGTAGAAATGCATGGTGATAGAAACGTGAAAGACGATAAAGCTATGGTTGGTGGTTTTGCTTCTATTAATGGCAAAACTGTTATGGTTATTGGCCATCAAAAAGGACGTAATACCAAACAACGTCAATATAGAAATTTTGGTATGCCAAATCCTGAAGGATACCGCAAAGCTTTACGCTTAATGAAGTTAGCCGAAAAGCTAAATAAACCAATCATTACTTTTATTGATACTCCCGGTGCATCGCCAGGATTAGAAGCTGAGGAGAGAGGACAAGGCGAAGCAATTGCTAAAAATTTATTAGAAATGAGTGTGCTTAAAGTGCCTGTAATTTGCATTATTATTGGTGAAGGTGCTAGCGGTGGAGCATTAGGAATTGGTGTTGGCGATAAAGTGATGATGATGGAAAATACTTGGTATTCTGTTATTTCTCCTGAAAGTTGTTCTTCTATTTTATGGCGCAGTTGGGAGCACAAAGAAAAAGCTGCCGATGCTTTAAAATTAACAGCAAACGATATGCTAAAAAATAAATTGATTGATGGCATTATTCAAGAACCACTTGGAGGTGCTCACGAAAATCCAACTGAAGCATATCAAATTATGAAGCAAGAAATTGATAAAATGTTAGCGGAATTGTGTGCTAAAAAATCAGATGAATTAATAACATCAAGAATTGAAAAATTTAGTGCTATGGGCGCATTTACCGAATAAAAAATTAAATTAATTGATCTAAAGGAGTTCTTGGTTTTATAGGAAGTGCTTTGTATTCGCTTACCGAATAAGAAGTAATTTGTTTAAATTGGTTACTTAAGTATTGAACACTGCTGTAGCCCATTTGATATGAAATTTCGCTCAAAGTCATTTCATTATAACTAAGTAACTCCTTTACCCTTTCTATTTTTACCAATATAATGTACTTTTCAAGAGTGGTATTGGTTTTTTCACTAAAAAGTTTACTTAAAAACGAGTAAGGTTGCTCTAATTTATCGCTTAAATAATCGGAGTTTCTAATAATGGTATTTAGATTATTGCCATAATAAATCATTTCTAATACAGCAACTTTAATGGCTTCTAGCAAGGCCATTTCTTTATCGTATATTAAATCAAAACCATGTTCTTGTAGTTTTTTTTGCAAGGCAATAAAATCAATGTTTCCATTGGTTTTGTTTATTTGTGCTGCGCCTAAATATACTTTTTCAATGGCAATATTAGGGGTGTTTTCAAGCACATTTTGCACCAAAGAAATACACCTGGAACTAACCATGTTTCTTATTTGCAAAATTGTACTTTTACCTAATTTATCCATTTTTAGAATGTTATTTACAATAATGCGAATAATTAAACATCTTTGCTACTCCAAAATAATTTTGTAATAACTAAAATCACAAAAGCAATTAATGGTAAATTGTTAATTTGCACACTTTGATTTAAAATATATGAACAAACGTACACAACTACAAGAGTTACGCGACCAAGCACAATTAGGTGGTGGAGCAGATAGAATAGCATCTCAACATAAAAAAGGAAAATTAACAGCAAGAGAGCGCTTACATTTTTTATTTGATGAAGGAAGTTTTGAAGAAATTGGTGCTTTTGTAATGCATCGTTCTAAAGATTTTGGAATGGAAAACCAACAGTTTTTAGGAGATGGTGTAATTACTGGTTATGGAACTATAAACGGTAGATTGGTGTATGCTTTTTCGCAAGATTTTACGGTATTTGGTGGTTCGTTATCTGAAACCCATGCTGAAAAAATTTGTAAATTAATGGATTTAGCCATGAAAAATGGTGCACCATTAATTGGCTTAAACGATAGCGGTGGAGCTCGTATTCAAGAAGGTGTGGTTTCGTTAGGCGGTTATGCCGATATTTTTTATAGAAATACCATGGCTAGTGGAGTTATTCCTCAAATATCTGCAATTATGGGGCCGTGCGCTGGTGGAGCAGTTTACAGTCCTGCTATTACCGATTTTATTATGATGGTTGAAAATACAAGCTATATGTTTGTAACAGGTCCAAATGTGGTAAAAACAGTAACGCATGAAGAAGTAAGTAGCGAAGATTTAGGTGGAGCTTCGGTGCATTCAACCAAAAGTGGAGTAGCTCATTTTACTGCTGCTAACGAAATTGATTGTATCAATCAGTTAAAGAAATTGATTAGCTATATTCCTGAAAATTGCGAAGAAAAAACACCTGATTTTGCTTACGAAGCAACAGATGAAATTAGACCAAAATTAGCCGATATTATTCCTGAAAATGCTAACCAACCTTACGATATACGCGAGGTGATTAGTGAGGTAATAGATGAAGAAAGTTTTTATGAGGTTCATAAAAATTATGCTGAAAATATAGTAGTTGGTTTTGCTAGATTAGCAGGAAGAAGTATTGGTATAGTTGCTAATCAACCTGCTTATTTAGCTGGAGTTTTAGATATTCATTCTTCACAAAAAGCTGCTCGATTTGTACGTTTTTGTGATAGTTTCAATATTCCTTTATTGGTGTTTGAAGATGTGCCAGGATTTTTACCAGGAACTGACCAAGAATGGAATGCCATTATTACCAATGGTGCCAAACTTTTATATGCATTTTGCGAAGCAACAGTGCCACGAATTACCGTTATTACACGCAAAGCTTATGGTGGAGCGTACGATGTAATGAACTCAAAACATATTGGTGCTGATATGAATTTTGCTTGGCCTACTGCCGAAATTGCGGTGATGGGAGCTAAAGGTGCAGCTGAAATTATTTTCAAAAAAGACATTGATAAGGCCGAAGACCATGTGGCTGCATTGGCTGCAAAAGAAAAAGAATATGCCGATTTATTTGCTAATCCATACCGTGCTGCGGAACGTGGATTTGTAGATGAAGTTATATTTCCAGAGGAAACACGAAAAAAGCTGATTAAAGCATTTAAGATGTTAGAAAATAAAGTGGTGAATTTACCGAGAAAAAAACACGGAAATATTCCACTTTAGATTTGTGATTTAGGAGGTGTGATTTTTGATGTAAACTAATTTATTATGAAAAAATCATTTCGACAAGCACCATGTTAACGTTTGTTGAAGTTATCTGATTGCTATCTGATAAAACAAATAAAGTTGGGTGTGGTCGAAATGTTAAATTGTAAATATCAATATATTTTCGAATCATCAGTAGTCATGCAGCGCATCTCCTTAATTTGGTAACTAAGTTAGCTAATGGAGAGTAATCATTAATAGCCAAGAAGATGCTTACAGCATGACTTTGTTTTAATGTATTGCTATTTTCACTTTTAAAACTTTTTTAGTAAACCATGAAAAATTCAAAAAAAGAAAATGTGTTGCAAACTGTTGATAATAAAAAATTGACTTTAACAAAAAAATTAAGTCTTGCCGAAGGCAAGAAATTTGCATTTCATTTAATCGATAAATTAAATAAAGATATGAAAAAATTTAAATCAATTACACTCATTTTAGCACTTGCTATTTCATTCAATCTTTCAGCTCAAAATGGACAAGTGGTTGATGATTTTATTTATACAGGTAAAAAACAAACTGAAAAAAAAGTAAACAGTACAGTAAGTGCGGTTACTATTTTTGCTAGTCAGGCTCAGGTTACTCGCGTGGCTAAGGTTTCGGGTGAGGCAGGTGTGTTTAATATTGTTTTTGCACAGCTATCTCCATATATTAATATGAATAGCTTAGAAGCTAAAACTGATGCCAATTTAACCATACTTTCGGTAAGCAATAGAAACGATTATTTAAATAAAGACGAAAAGCCCGCTGATATTATTTTATTGGAAGATTCGTTGGTTAAAATAAATGCTGAGTTGGCCGATTTTAAAGCCGATAAGGAAACCATTGTTTACCAAAAAGATTTGATGCTTGCTAACAAAAATGTGGGTAGTAATCAGGTGGGCGTAAAGGCCGATGAGTTGGACGATTTAATGGAATTATACAAAAAGAAATTGGATGATTTTAAAGTAAATTGGTTTAGGTTAACACGCTTGGAAGATAAATACAACAAAGCAAAATATTATGTAGAGCAACAATTGGCAGCCTACAACAATGGTAAATTAACATTAAACAATGAAGTAATTTTAACGGTTAAAGCCGAAAATAATTTCCAAAATGCGCATGTGGAATTATCTTATTTGGTAGGAAATGTAAGTTGGTCGCCTTATTACGACATTCGTGTTAAAGACAATAAAAGCGATGTACAATTCTTTTTAAAGGCCAATATTTACCAAAGTACAGGCGAAGATTGGAACAATGTAAAACTAAAATTGACTACAGCTAATCCTGCTGAAGGAGGTGTAAAACCTGAGTTGCAAACCAATTGGTTGGAATTTAGTTATAATCTTGTTGCGGAAAATGTTAAAATAAGTGCTGATAGACGAAGTAGAGCTCAGGCTGCTCCTTTAATTGATGCTGATGACCCTACACAGGGATATATTAAAGCTAAATCTGCCAAACCAAAGGTTTCACAAAACATGTTCAACACCGAATTTGAAACCAATATAGCTTATACCATTCCAAGTGATAACCAAAATCATCAAGTGGATTTAACTAGTTTTGCACAAAGTGCTATTTATGGTTATTCGGTAGTGCCAAAACTGAACAAAGAAGTGTTTGTAACTGCGCAAGTTTTGGCAAATGATTTAATCAATCAAATTAGCGGTGAAGCCAATGTTTATTACGATGGAACTTTTACCGGAAAAACATTGATTAGTCCAACTGCAAACGATACTTTATTGCTAACATTGGGTAAAGACAAACGCATTCAGGTAGAAAGAAAAAAACTAAAAGAGTTTTGCTCTAATTCGTTTTTTGGAGGTACTAAAACTGAAAGTATAACTTGGGAAATTACCATTAAAAATACGCGTAAAGAAGCGGTTACATTAACTATTGAAGATCAAATTCCAGTAAGTACCGACAAAGAAATTGAAGTAAAACTAACTGATAAAGGAAATGCTACTTTAGATGAAGCTACAGGTAAGTTAACTTGGAAACTAGACTTGGCACCTGAAAAAAGCCAAATAATCAAATTTAGCTTTGAAGTTAAGCATCCAAAGGATAAACAATTGACAGGGTATTAGGGAAAACGGTCTCACTGAGCGGAGCCGAAGTGGCTTTACGGCTTAGCTCAACGAGCTGTTTCGGCTTCAAAAATTCTATTTTTATCTGTTTAATCTGTAGCAAAAAGTTGTTGGTCAGGAGACACAACAACGGCAGTAATTTCTGTGTAATCTGTGGCTACAAACTCAATAAAAACGCAATAGTATCTACATTATCGGCATAATCCCAAAGTTCAGGTTGTTGCGTTTTTCCAAATGGAATATTATTACCTAAATCTATTTTACTAACCACACATTGAATTTCATCTTTACGTGTTTCAAGAGTAGCTTTTACTTCATCTAAACTTTCATAATACTCGTAAAATAAGCTTGCCAAAGGCGATGCCATGGCTTTATCTTCTTTTAAATTAATCAGTCCATTTTCTAAAAAATCATCTTGATTCAATAACCAAATTGATTTATGGTACATTAAGTTGTTGCCATATTTATTGTGTTTTAAATACTCATCGTAATCGTGGGTGTTTTCAAAAAACAAGGCCATATCAAAACCTTTTGGTAAGTATAACTTGCTTACGTTTCGGCAACCTAAACCAAAATAAGTAAAAATATCTTTAGCTAAAAGTTTCATTTCTTCATCGGTTTCATGGCCAGTTAAAACAGCCACACTATTGCGATTTTTACGCAAAATATTAGGGAATTTACTAAAGTAATATTCAAAATAACGGTTGCTATTATTGCTGCCTGTGGCAATTACTGCATCGTAATTACTTTCTAGTTTTTCATCGTCTTTTAGTAGTTTTATTTTATCTGCAAAAGCAGGTTCAATTTGCATTAAGGCAGCAACAATAAATTTAGGTAAAATTTTATCATCGCTACTTAATTTTACTATGGCTTTATGACCGCAAAGCAAAACGCAAATTAAATCGTGTAAACCAACTAAAGGAATATTACCAGCCATTACTATGGCTACCGTTTTTTCGTTTACAGGTTTTTCAAAATCATATTTTTCAATCCATTGGTTAATTTTATGCTCGCTTAAAGCATCGGCCCAAGCTTGTAAAGCTAGTCGTTGGCTTTCTTCAGTAAACCAATTGTTATATAAATAGGCTTCAACTATGGCCTTATGTGCATTATTAGCAGCATCTTGTAAAAAATTTCCTAGTTGAATAAAAGCTTGTACACGTTGTTGAAAAGTCATGTTATTTAGAACGATTCTATTTTTAGATTTGAGAGAACAAAACTAATCTTGCAGTAGTTAAATACAATAGAAAAAAACAAAAATTAATTTATAACATATTATGGCAATAATGATAACTGACGAATGCATTAACTGTGGTGCATGCGAACCTGAATGTCCAAACAATGCAATTTACGAATCGGGAGCTGAGTGGGCTTGGAAAGATGGAAATAGTTTAAGTGGAACAGTAGATATTGATGGTACAATGACTGATACCAGTGCACGTTTTGAACCTAAATCAGAAGATACCTACTATATTGTAACTGGTAAATGTACCGAGTGTGTAGGTTTTCATGAAGAGCCTCAATGTGCTGCTGTTTGCCCTGTTGATTGCTGCTTACCTGATCCTGAAAACGTAGAAACGCAAGAACGTTTATTAGAAAAGAAACATAGAATGCATTTATAATCAATTGAATGTATATTTAATATGAAACGGCTACTTTTTTAAGTAGCCGTTTTTTTGTAGTATTAAATTTACAGAAAGAATGTGTTGGTTTTATATTTTTTTATATTATTGCAGACTTTAAATAATAAAAAAATCAACTCGTAATGAAAAAACACCTACTTGTATTTTTAATGTTAGCTTTTTTAGTAAGCTGCGATGAAGCACCTACTGCTAGTACTGAAATTAAGGCTGATGTTCCTCACCAGTTTAAAGATCCTTATATAAAAATGCTTGACCTATGTGGAAATTGGGATGTAACTTTTAAGGTGCATAAAATTAATAATAAACGACATACTGAAAAATTGATTAAAGAAAAATGGAAAATTTCACACGAAAGCAATAGGGTAATTTTAAAAGTTGTTTCTGGTAATACAAAAGGTTGGAATACAGTAAAGCGTTTTGAAGGTGAAATAACAGGAGATAAACTAACTGTAGAAGGTGAAAATTTGAACGTATTTACCATGTACGAAATTAACTTACTTGGCGAAAAGGAATTAAACGGCATAAAAAATGTAATTTTTCCTGATCCTGCCAGTGTTGATTACAAATTTACTGCAGTTAAAACTGAATAATAAAAAAGGCAGTTTGAGTTAACTGCCTTTTTTTGTTTCTTCTAATTGCCTCGATAAGTCGTCATAATCATTTAACAAGTTTTGGTATTTAATTTCGTTTAGCTTTAGCAAGCTAATATCTCTGGTTATAGTAATAACACTTTCTACATTGCCTTGTGCATCCAAAATAGGCGACATTTGAACGGAAAAGTGTTTAACTCCAAGTTTATCAGCATATGTATTAATTTCATAATAAATGTGGTCTTTGGTTTCAATAACCAACGATAGCTTATTCATGAACATAACAGTATGCGGATGTTTGCCTAAAATTTCGTTAGGTGTTTTACCTAAAAAATTAATTATGTCAAAAGTTGTGGCATTAGCAAAAGCTTTATTTAAGAATTTATACTTAAAGTCTTTGCTCATAATAGTTATAACATCATCATTGCTATTTATGATCGATTCAAATTCGTGGCTTTTTTTCTTTAACTCTTCAATTTCTTTTTTTAGGTAGTCAGTACGTTCTGCTACAATTAAGTTAATTTGGCCTTGCGTTTTTAATCCAAAAATGATATTTAAATTTTTTGAAAAAAAGTGAACAAATATCCATGCACAAATAGCCGTAAAAGAAATTACAATTACATTTATATAACTTATTGAATAAATGAACAAATAATGATTTACAAAAAACGAAAGACTTGTAAGCATAAAAAATGTAATTATTAAATAATGACTACGATTTAAGTTTACATCTGCACGTTTTCTTAACTGATTAGTTATTTGAAACGAAAGTACTAAAAAAGCTAAACCAATTAAGAAGTTACAAATCAAAAAAATGTTAGATAAAAAATCTGCACTTTTTGTCATGTTCAATACGATATTAAATATAAGTTTTTTATTTTCCATATAAATATTTTGCCCCCCAATCATAACTTCGTTACAAATATTATAACTTTAAAACTAAGTACAGTTATTCTGAAAAGTCAAATTTTAAGTCAAAATGGTTGTACAGGTAAAATATGTGCTGAATACTAGAGTTATAAATGACTTTAAAAGTTTATATTAGTAACGTAAAATTAAAAAATTAAGTATTTTTTAAATAAAAATAGAGTCAGTTTTTGAGGTTATTTATTACTTATTAATAACAATTATTTTAATTTAAATTGATTATTTTCGAGAACAATATTTATATGGCTTATGAAAAAAATTGGATTGGTACTTTCAGGTGGTGGAGCTCGTGGCATAGCACACTTAGGGGTAATAAAAGCGCTAGAAGAATTTGAAATAACACCCTCAATTATTTCAGGAACAAGTGCTGGTGCCATTGTTGCTGCATTTTATTCGGCTGGCTATAATCCTGAACAAATTGTAGAAATTGCACTACATGGAAAATTCTTTAACATGTCTAATTTAATGCTAAAAAAATCAGGTTTGTTTAATATGCAAACCTTTGAAAATATTTATAAGCAGCATTTTAAACATAACTTGATTGAAAAATTACCTATACCAATTGTAATAGCGGCTACTGATATAGTAAAAGGTAAAATAAAGTACTTTAGTACTGGGAATTTATCAAAGGCATTGATGGCATCTTCGTGCATTCCATTGGTATTTGAACCAGTAAAAATTAATAATAATATATATTTAGATGGTGGCATTTTAAACAACTTACCTGTGGAGCCTGTTTTAGATAAATGCGATTTTATTATAGGTGTGCATACCAATGAAATGAGTATTAAAGCTGAAAACTTAAAAATAAAAAACATGCTTGATAGAAGTTTTCACTTGGCTATGAGCAAAACAGTTTACGATAAAGTACATTTATGTAATTTATTTATAGAACCACCTGAAATGAGTAAATACGGTATGTTTGAGGTGCAAAAGGCCGAGGAAATATTTTTACATGCTTATCATTATACCAAACAATACTTAAATCAAACAGAGGTATTTAAAATTTTAGATGATGTTTTATAAAAGTTAAGTCATTTAAAATAATGGGTTTAAGTTTTAAATGTTTTTGTTATAAATCAATAATACTTTTTACCTGAATCATGTAAAAGCAAGTTTGTAGCCATGTTATTTGCTGCATAAATTTTACAAATACATGAATTTTAAAACAATAATAGAACCATTTAAAATTAAATCGGTAGAAACCATTACCATGAGTTCTGAAGAGGAAAGAGTTGACTTTTTAAAGCTGGCTCACTTCAACCCTTTTTTGCTTAAAAGCGAGCAAGTTATTATAGATTTTTTAACTGATAGTGGCACTTCGGCCATGAGTAATGAGCAATGGGCTGCTATTATGCGTGGCGATGAATCGTATGCAGGAGCAAAAAGCTGGGAACGATTTTACAATGCTGTTAACGATTTAACTGGTTTTGAATATGTTTTACCAACCCATCAAGGTAGGGCTGCTGAACGTATACTATATGGTCATTTAGGTGGTCCAGGAAAGGTTTTTATTAGCAACACTCATTTCGATACAACCCGCGCTAATATAGAATTTAGTGGAGCTACCGCTTACGATATAGCTATTGAAGAAGCTAAAAATCACAGTGTTTTTCATCCTTTTAAGGGCAATTTAGATTGTAATAAACTAGAAGATTTAATAAACGAACATGGTGCTGAAAATATTGGTGCTGTTATTTTAACTGTTACCAATAATAGCGGTGGAGGGCAACCAGTAAGTATGCAAAATGCCAAAGAAGTAGCGGCTATTTGTAAAAAACACCATGTACTTTATATTTTAGATTGCTGCCGAATAGCCGAGAATAGTTATTTTGTAAAACATAGAGAAAAAGGTTATGAAAACCATAGTTACAGACAAATAGCACAAGAAATGTTTGCCTTGGCCGATGGTTGTGTAATGAGCGCTAAAAAAGATGCATTGGTAAATATGGGTGGATTTTTAGCTTTAAAAGATGAAAAATTAGCTGAAGCTTGTACCAATTTATTAATTATTACAGAAGGTTTTTCTACTTATGGTGGCTTAAGTGGGCGCGATATGGAAGCCATAGCAATAGGTTTAAATGAAGTTTTTGATAAAGACTACATTTATTACAGAATAAAAAGCACTGAATATTTAGGTGAAAAATTACGCGAAAAAGGTGTTCCTGTTATGTATCCTATTGGAGGACACGCAGTATATATAGATTCTGCAAAACTATATGACCATATTCCTTTAAACAAATATCCCGGACAAGCTTTGGTATGCGAGTTATATAGAATTGGGGGTATTCGTTGTGTAGAAGTTGGTTCGGTTATGTTTGGCAAATACGATGAAAATGGTGAGTTAATTCCTGCTGCTATGGAGTTAGTGAGATTAGCCATTCCGCGTAGGGTTTATACCCAAAGTCACATTGATTATGTAGTTGAAGTTTTTGATGAATTGATGAAAAATAAAGCCAATGTTAAAGGTTATAAAATTATAAAAGAACCAAAACTTTTACGCCATTTTACTGCTCATTTTGAGCAACTGTAGTTAAATTTTGCTTTATAATTTATTTTGAGCTTTAATAAATTATAATTGCAAAATGGAATTAGATAATTTGGCCGAATTTAAAGCGTTGCCTTTGGTAAAAGAAAAGTTAAAAGACTATGGTTTTACTAAAAATTTTGCCGAAGGCGATATTATACTCAATGAAAATGCATATATAAATGCCATTCCTATTGTTACCCGCGGAAATATTAGGGTTATGCGTTCTGACGAGGATGGTAGAGAAATATTATTGTACTACATAAAAGCTGGCGAAAGTTGCATTATGTCGTTTTTAGGAGGCATACATCACGATACCAGTAAAGTAAGTGCAGTAGCCGAAGAGCCTACCGAAATATTATTCATTCCAATTGATAAAGTTAATTTATTAATTAAAGAATTTCCTGAGTGGTTAGATTATATTTTTAGGTTATATCACAAACGTTTTGAAGAACTGTTAGAGGTTGTAAATGCAGTAGCTTTTACCAAAATGGATGATAGATTGCTTAATTTTATAAAAAAGAAATGCCAATTAACCAATAGTCATTCATTGTACATAACTCACGAAAACTTAGCTAATGAACTAGGTACAGCTAGGGTAGTGGTATCGCGTTTATTAAAGCAAATGGAAGAAAAAGGTTTGGTTAAATTAGGAAGAAACAAAATTCAATTATTGGAAATAGAATAGCATTTATGACTAAACCTCCTTTTAAAGATTTATTATTTATCTCTATTCAAATGCTACTTTTTGTAGCTTATCTGTTGCCAATTACCATTGAATTTTTATTTGTTAATTTAGTGGTTAAGTACTTGTTTTTAGGCTTAGCCGTTTTAGGTTTTTTAGTAATAATTTTAGCCATTGTTCAGCTTGATAAAAATTTAACACCTTTTCCAAGTCCTAAGCAAAAAGGAAGTTTGATCAATACTGGTTTGTATAAATTTATTCGTCATCCTATTTATACGGGAATTATAGTTTGCACCATTTCGTTTGGTTTTTATAATCAAAATATTTGGCGCATTGGTATTGGTGTTTTTCTTTGGATTTTGTTTTATTTTAAATCAATTTACGAAGAAAAAATGCTTTCTATCAAGTTTAGTAAATACGCTGATTATAAGCTTGATACAGGAAGGTTTTTTCCGTTTATTTAATTAGAAAAAATGATTGAAATAAAAATAAATTTAACAAGTTCAGACATAGAGGCATCTTTTTTTAAAGATGGTTATGAAAAATTATTTTTTTCACCAATTACAAAACAATATACCATTTCGTGCATAGCACTAGGTGGTATTTCAATTTTAACTCGAACTATTTTTATTTTTACTAATCATATTGAAAAACTGAGTGAATTGTTTTTTATAATATTTATTATTTACATTGTTTTATTAGTTAAGCAAATGTTTACTTTGTTGAAATGGAAAAAATCAGTTAAAGAGTATGCAGTACAAAATACAAAGCATAACACTTCTAAATTAATTTTAAGTAATGAGGCGTTTTCTTTTTTCTCCGATGAAATGGAGGTAATAGAAAAATGGTCAACTGTGAAAAGAGTTGAATTAAAAGAAAATACAGTTGAAATTTTTGCCTCTCAAGATTTTATCTTTTTTAAAAGCAGCATGTTAGAAGGTGAGTTTACAATTTTGAAGGATTTTATTAGGAATCATGTGTCTGGTATTGAATAGTTTGTAGGTATTTAGTATTTACATCTATTTTAAAACAGATTGTTTTGTAACATAGGTTACCATTTGGTTTTTAAGCAATAAGTAATTTTGTACTGTAATTAAAAAGTATAAAATGAAATATGTAATAATAGGCGCGGTGGCTGGTGGAGCAAGTGCTGCTGCAAGGTTAAGAAGATTAAATGAAAAGGCCGAAATTGTAATTTTTGAAAAAGGCGAGTACATTTCTTATGCAAACTGTGGTTTGCCATATTATATAGGCAATGTTATAAAAGATAGAAACGAACTTTTTGTTCAAACTGCATCGGCATTTAATAGCCGTTTCAATATTGATGTAAGAACATTGACAGAGGTAACTGCCATTGATGTGGAAAATAAAACAGTTACTGCTTTTAATCAAATAACGGGACTAACCTATACCGAAAGTTACGATAAATTGGTTTTATCGCCAGGGGCAGAACCCATGCGTCCACCATTGCCGGGGATACAAAATAATGGTATATTTACTTTACGAAATGTTAACGATACCGATTATATAAAAGCTTATGTAAACCAAGAAAAAGTAAAAAATGTTGTCATTATTGGTGCTGGTTTTATAGGGCTTGAAATGGCTGAAAATTTGCATGAAATTGGTTTAAATGTAACCATTATTGAAATGGGTAATCAAATACTGGCACCACTCGATTTGCCTTTGGCTGCCATAGTTCAACAACATATTTTATCAAAAGGAGTAGGTTTAAAGTTAAATACTGCGGTTACAGGTTTTGAAAAAGAAAATCAAGTTTTAAAAGTAATTTTAAATAATGGTGAAGTATTAGAAACTGATACTGTAATCATGTCAATTGGTGTAAAACCTGATACCAAATTAGCTACTATGGCAGGTTTAAAATTAGGAGCAGCTAAAGGCATTTGGGTAAATGAGTTTTTACAAACCTCAAATCCTGATGTATATGCTGTTGGCGATGCCATTGAATTTACCAATCCTATTTCAAAAAATTCAATGAATACTTATTTGGCTGGTCCTGCTAATAAGCAAGGAAGAATTTGTGCAAATAATATTGTTTTGGGAAATAAACAAACATATAAAGGAGCTATAAATACGGCTATTGTTAAAGTATTTGATATGACAGTAGCTGCCACAGGAATGGCTTCAAAACATTTAACCTTAAATAAAATTGAACATATAGTTTCAACCACTCATAATGGTTCGCATGCGGGCTACTATCCTGGTGCACAACAAATGACTATTCAATTGGCTTTTTCTCCAAACAATGGTGAACTTTATGGAGCTCAAATTGTAGGTTTTGAAGGTGTAGATAAACGCATTGATGTACTTTCGGCTGCTATTACACAAGGTAACACCATTTTTGATTTAACTAATTTTGAACATGCTTATGCGCCTCCTTTTTCATCGGCAAAAGATCCAATTAATATAGCTGCTTTTGTTGCCGAAAATATTTTACTAAAAAAGCATAAAGTTTTTTATGTAAATGAAATTCATAATTTACCTGAAAACGCTATTTTGTTAGATGTAAGAACAGCGTTAGAGTTTGCGGAAAATCGCATAACCAATGCCATCAATATTCCATTAGATAATTTGAGAACTAGGTTAAATGAGTTAGATAAAAATAATACCATTTATTTATACTGTTTAGGTGGGCAACGCGGTTATTTAGCACAGCAAATTTTAACACAAAATGGTTTTGAAAATACTTTTAACCTTTCTGGTGGATTTAAATTATACCAAAGTTTTAACTAGATTTGTAAATAATTCATAATCAGTACTTTAATTCGTGGTTTCCTTATGTAACAAAAGTAACAGAAGTATGCATTTAAAATGCTTAACATTGTTGAATAATTAACAATTTTAAAATAAGTAAGATATGAAAGCAAACATGGGAACAGCAGACAAAGTGGTTAGAATTTTAGTAGCGGTAGCAATTGCTGCACTTTATTTTCTAGGCCAAATTAGTGGCATATTAGCTACAGTATTATTGGTGTTAGCAGTTATTTTTATTGCAACTAGTTTTTTAAGTTTTTGCCCGCTTTATTTACCATTTGGATTTTCTACAAAGAAAAAACAAGATTAACCAATGAAACAATTTTGGGACGAAAGGTATGCTGAAAAAGAGTTTGTTTATGGCACTATGCCTAATCAATTTTTAGCAGAACAATTATTGAAATTAAAGGCGGGTAGTATTTTATTGCCATGCGAGGGCGAAGGCCGAAATGCTGTTTTTGCTGCCAATAATGGTTGGCATGTTACCGCCTTTGATTTTAGTAATGAAGGTTTGAATAAAGCTAATTTGTTAGCCAAACAAAATGGAGTATCAATTGATTATTTAATTGGTGATGCTTCGGTTATTAATTTTGAAAATAATTCTTTTGATGTAATAGCATTAATATACGCTCATTTTCCTGTTGCTATTAGAGCAAGTATTCATAAACGAATGTTCAATTGGCTAAAACCGGGAGGAACTTTAGTACTTGAAGCATTTAATCCTTCACAATTAAAAAACACTTCTGGCGGGCCAAAAGACATCAATATGTTATACACCGAAGGTATGCTTGCGCAAGATTTTGATACTTTAAAAGTAATACACTCAGTTACTCACGATATAGTTTTAAACGAAGGAAAGTTTCACAATGGTTTAGCAAGTGTAGTTCAGTTTGTAGGTAAAAAATAAATAAACAAATAGTTATGTAACCAAAGTAGCAAATGGTGCGAAAATTGGTAACTATCTTTGCTAAACAAAATATAAAAATGATGTTTATTTTAAAACATAAAACCATAGTAGTTGGAGCAATTTTAGGTGCTATAGTCGGCTATCTTTATTATTACTATGTTGGTTGCGCCACGGGTACTTGTGCCATTACTTCTAAGCCTTTAAACAGTACCTTATACGGAACTGCCATGGGTGGGTTATTAGGCGATATTTTAACAAAGAAAAAGTAATAAAGATGAAAACAGAAGATATCATTGTAGCTAATATTAAATGTTCGGGCTGCGCTAATACCATCAAAACTGAATTGTTAAAAATAGAAGGGGTTAAAATCGCTGAAGTATTTAACGAAGAAGATAAAGTTACGGTAACTTACCATGATGTTGATAGAAGTGTAATTGTTAAAAAATTGCATTCACTTGGTTATCCAGAAGCTACTGAAGAAAATGGAATGTTACTGCAACTTAAAAGTTACTCTAGTTGCATGGTAGGACGAATAAATAATTTACAACATAAAGAATAATAAAATGAATTTAGAACAAATTATAAAAGAAAAAAAAGGCACGGTAGTGGATGTTCGCACTCCAGGCGAGTTTATGGGTGGCAATGTTGCAGGGTCTATTAATATTCCTTTGCAAGAAATACCAGAAAAATTAGTAGAAATTAAGGCGTTAAATATGCCATTAATTTTATGTTGTGCATCGGGCGGAAGAAGCGGACAAGCTCATTATTATTTAAGTCAACAAGGCATTGAATGTTTCAATGGTGGCTCTTGGTTCGATGTAAATTACTTTGCTAATAATTAACATACTTTTACAAAAAAGATTTCTAAAATTAACACATGATAAATACAATAAAAAACTTACTTGGTTTTGGTCCCAAGGTTGATTACGCTGAATTAGTTAGCCAAGGAGCTATTATATTAGATGTAAGAAGTAAAGGGGAGTATGCTAGCGGACATATTAAAGGTTCTATAAATATTTCGGTTGATACCTTAAACAGTAATTTGGCAAAACTTAAAGATAAAAACAAACCAATTATTACTTGTTGTGCATCGGGTATGCGCAGTGCTTCAGCTAAATCAATTTTAAAATCGAACGGATATACCAATGTGCACAATGGAGGCGCTTGGAGCAGTTTGCAACATAAAATATAATGAATATACAAACATTGTTAACTGGCTGGAATTTTATGCGTGGTTTGCGCTTGGTTTTGGGTATTATATTTTTAATTCAAGCATTTCAAATTCACGATTATATGGTAGGCGCGTTTGCTTTATTCTTTTTGTTTCAAGCAGTAACTAATACGGGTTGCTGTGGTGTAAATGGATGTGCTGTGCCCACAAAAAAAGCTAAAGACGATTTGGTGCAAGATGTAGATTTTGAAGAAGTAAAATAATAAACAAAAAATGGCAACTTTTTCTGAAATAATAAATAGCAATAAACCCACTTTGGTCGATTTTTTTGCCGAGTGGTGTGGGCCTTGTAAAATGATGAAACCTGTATTGGAAGATTTAAAAACAAAGGTGGGCGAGGGGGCAACTATTTTAAAAATAGATGTAGATAAAAATCCACAAGTAGCCCAAAATTATAGAATTCAAGGGGTTCCAACTCTTATTTTATTTAAGAATGGTGAAATAAAGTGGCGTCAATCGGGGGTGGTACAAGCCCATCAATTGGCCCAAATTATTAAACAGTATAGCGAGTAAAGAAAAGCAGCCAACGGCTGCTTTTTTTGTTTTATGCAGTAAAATAGAGTAGGAAAAATTATACGTAATTTAAATACTTCTTTTGGCGTTTAAAATTTAGCTATAATTGTATTGCTATTAATATTAAATGACACTTTTACTACTTATACTTTTGCTTATTGCCATTCCTATTTTGATTAAGAAGTATGGGTATTCAAATTTATTTTCTATTATCAATCAAACCAAAACAACACTTATTGTGTTGGTAGTTTGGATTGTGTTTGGCTTTTTTACACAATTAGATTATAACCAAGATTGGGGTTGTATTGGTGGCAGTGGCTATATATTTTCAAATAGTAACATGTTATATAGCGGCATTGCTCTTACATTTGTAAATATTGGCTTTTTGGCACAAAATAAACATATCAAAATAATTGTACTAGCTGTGGAGTTATTGTTTTGGTTATATAAATTATTTTTGATTAAGGGAGGCTATGTAGTTGGCTTTGGAGGCATCCCCTCTAGCGATGTGGTATTGTTTGATATGATGGCACTTTTTTTAAGAATATTACTAATTAAACAACTTTTTAAAATACCAATAAATGCTTTATTTGTATTAATAATTTCCTTTATAATCATGGCAATTAAGATTAAATTCTTTTGTTAGTCAGGCTTAATCAATCAATATATGAAAAGTAAAATTGTTTTAGTTCTATTTTTATTAACTACAGCAATGCTGTATGTTAAATGTAATAATGGTGTTTTAAATCCTACTGTTAAATTATATCCAAACGATCCTTTTAAAAACACCATGGTAACTAGTCAACTATTTGAAATTGATGCCAGTCAAGATAATGTTATAGAGGGTGAAGATGGAACCATTTTAGTCTGTCCCAAAGGTTGTTTTATAAATAGTAATGGTGGCTTAGTTACTTCAAAAGTAAGAATTGAATTAGCTGAGGCTTTAAGTGCCGAAAATATGCTGCTTTCTAATTTAACAACTACATCAAATGGTAATCCATTAGAAACCGATGGTATGATTTATTTTAACGTTACAGCCAATGGCGAACAACTTGCTATAAATAAAAATATTCCTGTTCATATTGAAATTCCTACTAGTGAGAAAAAAAACAATATGATGGTTTATAAAGGAATTAGAGATGAAAAAGGCAACATGAACTGGATAGAACCGATTGAATTACCAAAACAATTAACCACTGTTGATTTATTTGAATTAGATTTTATACCAGAAGGATTTAGAGACCAAGTAAAAAAAGAAATACCATTTAACGGATATAAAGAAGCAACTTCGCAATTGGTAGATAGTTTATATTATCTTTTTGGTTTCAATTTAAATTCAAATAGTGAAACTGAATTAAGAATTACTACTGATGCAATTCAAGTAAGGCCTGATATACCAAACGAGCCATATTATAACGAAAAGCAAGAAGCGCAAGTTGAGGGTAAATTAGAAACAAATGATACAGAATCTTTAAAGGATACTGGTGGAATTGTTGGAATTAATCCTGCTATTATACAAGTCATAAAATCGGACAAATATCAAAATACACTCATAGCAACCAAAGATTTTGAGGCAAGGCTTAAGGTTATTTTTAGAACATGTAACGATAAAGTGCTGGAGTTATATATAAATAATTTAAACAAAAACCTTTATGAAATAGATGAAATGGCTGCTGCCATGTTGGCTAATACCAACTATCAACAAGCATTTATTGATTTTGCAAGTCAAAAACTTACCAAAGTACCTGAAGCCGATAAATATGCAGACATGTTAAAAGGTTACTATAAAACACAATTAGCAAAAGTAAAATCAGCTTTACAAGCCACTGCCAATAAATTTAAACAAGAACAAGCTAAGAAAGAAAAGGCTGCCCAACAAACTTTAACAGATTATAAAAAATTATTGTGGAAACGCGAAAAATATAGAATGGAAACTTATGGTTTTGATTATACAGAAACAGGTTGGATAAACATTGATAGAGGTACTTTACCTAAGGAGTGGAGCAGTCAACCATTAATGGTAAATATTACAAACAGCAAGCAACTAGATAGAGTTTACACTTATGTAATTTATACTTCTATAAAAAGTATGTATAGGTTAAATACCCAAAATAATGAGCAGTTTTATGTGGGTAATAATGACGAAAAACAAATGCTAATGCCAAATAATAAAACAGCGGTTGTAATAGCAATTGGTTATAAAAATGAAGTACCTTGGCTTGCCGTAAAACAATTTGAAACTGTTTCTGAATCAGTTATATCTTTAACCATGGAGCCAAGTAATGCTAGCCAAGTAAAGCAAACAATTAGCGGTTATAACCAATATGCTAAAGAAAATAAAATAGAAGCAGATTTAGTTTTTATGGATAAATTATACAAAGAAGAAAAAAGAAAACAAGCATTAAATGAATCACTTGAACTTTTGAATCGGTTATATTATTTTGTTTACCCATGTGGGATTCTGCCCCAACATACTGATCAACGTTATGATGAATAAAATAAACAATGTTGAAGTTGAAAAAATGCTTACTAAGTTTAATTTTAATTGTTTTTATAACTAGTTGTACTCAAACCGATATTTATTCGTTTAAAACTTTTAGTAAAGAAAGCACTGATAGTATTATTTTTGGTGTATTTGCTGGTATGGCAACTCCCAATTATTCTACCGTATTTAAATATTCAAAAAATGAGTTGTATGTTGATAAAATAGATTCATATTATTTTAAGTCAGCATCAAGTAATCCTTATAATTATAATTGGGTAAAATTACCTCTTAATGATAGCACAATTTTAAATAATTTATTAGCCTAGGTCCCGTTTCATTATTGTAAAGTAGATTCTAATTTTGGTAGTCCGGATAACGTAGACCAGGGAGGTACTTTTATTATTATTTATAAATTTAACACCAAAACAGAAATTAAATTAGATAATTTTAGAAACAATATACCTAAAGATTTGGAACCCGTATTAGATAGTATAAATTTAATAGTTCAGAAATTGAGAAAAGCAAATAACTTAAATTAATAATGAAACATTATTTAAAGAAAGAGGAACGATCAGAATTCAAAATGAAACAGAACTAACAAAAAAGCAGCCATTGGCTGCTTTTTTTGTTAATTTTTAAAAATATAAACCAATTGTTTGGTTTCAAAAAACTCGCTTTCAAAAAAGTTATTGAGGTCGGCTGTTTGCACATTTAGTTTACCATTTATTTTTTTCAAATCTTTAATTTCTTCTTTTAAATCGCCACCTTTTAAAAGTAAATAACCATTTAGTTTGGCGTTAAAACAGTTGTCATCAATATAATCTTGTGTCCATCTGTATAACGATTCCATTGGCGCTACAGCTCTGCTAACTATAAAATGAAATTCTTCTTTTAAATTTTCAACTCTTCCAACTACAAAATCGGTATTTTTTAGTCCAATTGCATTCGAAACTTCTTCGGCTACTTTAATTTTTTTAGCTATCGAATCGCATAATGTAAATTCAGTATTTGGAAATAAAATAGCTAACGGAATACCTGGAAAACCGCCACCTGTGCCAATATCTAAAACTTTTGTTCCATTTTCAAACTGAATGTATTTGGCTATGGCTAAACTATGCAAAACATGTTTTTCGTATAAAGATTCAATATCTTTACGAGACACAACATTTATTTTGCTATTCCAATCTGCATATAGTTCATATAATTGTTTAAATTGATTGGTTTGTATTTCTGTTAAATCGGGGAAATACTTTGGTATAATATCGAAGTTCAAAATGATTTTTTAAGTAAGTTAAATTCGAGGGCAAAATAGTTTATTTCCTTTACCTAACCTTAGGCCAATTGTTAACAAATGTAGCGAATAAGAGTCAGGCTGATTTACTGCGCTAGTATTAGTTAAACCCGTTAAGTTTTTGGTTGAGGTCACATTGATATAATTATCAATTCCAATACTTAATAACTGACTAATTCTAAAATGTAAACCTAATCCAACTGTTCCAAAACCTGCTATTTGTTTATTGGCAATATTTCCAGTCTCACTGCTTCCCTTTCCTACAGAACTCTTTACATTACCACTAGCATAGTCTAGCATTTCGGCTTCAAAATAATTAGCCCCTGCTCCTAAAATTAAATTTATGGTATAAAACTCTTCACGTAAAAATAGGTTTCTATTTAAACTAATATTGGCTTGAGCACTAAATTCATCTAATGTGGTATTAAATAATGTGGTTGCTCCCCATGATTTTCCACTTTTTGTTCCAATTAAATCTGTATGGGAATAACGTACACCAAGTTCTATTCTATCACTAAAGGTTTTGTAAAAACTGGCTGAAAAAGCCAATGTTCTTTCATTTGGATTATCTGCTTTTGGAATAGAATATAATCTTCCATGACCCCAATAAATACCTGTTCCAACACCAATGGAAATTTTGTATTTGTTAAGTTCTGAAAATCGTTGGCCATACTGCGCAAATATTTTACTCGAAAAAATTATTCCAATTAGTACTAATAAAAAACTTTTTTTCATGCTATCTATCACAATACAAAGTATAATAAACTTAAAAATCCAAATATTGTTTTAGATTGGATTTTGTTGCAAAATAATAAAAATTAAAGAATTACATAATAAATTTCAATTTAATAAATTAAGACTAAAATTTTCCTTTTATAAAATAACGGTTACTAAATAGGAAACTATTGTTTTTATTTGAACAATAATTGAATAATATGTTAGTCGAAATTCAAAATTTAAATAAATCATATGCCACTCATCAAGCGTTAAATGATGTAAGTATACAAATACCTAAAAAAAGTATTTTTGGATTATTGGGCCCCAATGGTGCAGGCAAAACAAGTTTAATTAGAATTTTAACGCAAATAACTCAGGCTGATTCGGGCTCTATTATTTTTGATGGTGAACCTTTAAAAGAAAAGCATATTTACGATATTGGCTATTTGCCCGAAGAACGCGGCTTATATAAAAAAATGAAAATTGGTGAGCAATTGCTCTATTTTGCTGAATTAAAAGGCCTTTCTCCCTCAGAAGCTAGGCAAAAAGTAAAATATTGGGTTGATAAATTTGAAATAAAAGATTGGCTTGGAAAAAAAGTAGAAGAACTTTCGAAAGGAATGCAGCAGAAGGTTCAGTTCATTGCTAGCGTATTACATCAGCCTAAACTAATTATTTTAGACGAGCCTTTTAGTGGTTTTGATCCACAAAATGCTCAGCTTTTAATTGAAGAAATTTTAAAATTACGAGAAGAAGGAAGCACTATTATTTTTTCTACGCATAGGATGGATACTGTTGAAAAACTTTGTGATGATATAGCCATGATTCATAAAAGTAAAGTGGTTTTAAGTGGTAGTAAAGACGCTATTAAACAACAGTTTAGTAATAATGAATATGTTATACAATTTAAAGGAAATTTATTGCCATCAATCAATTATGAAATAATTGAAAATAATAAGGAAGAAGAAGCCTTAATTAAAATAAATACTTCCATAAAAAATGTCATTTCAGAGCTTAATAATCAGGCTGAATTGATTTCCTTTTTTCCGAAAGTAGCCAATATGGAAGATATTTTTATAAAAATGGTAAACGAAAATAAAAGTTAATCAATCAGTTTTTTACAATGAAAAAATAGCCTTTCACCGTTTGCATTTTGGGTAAAAAATAAGTAGTCTTCTCCGCCTTCCTTTAGCTTAAATTGTTTGGCTATTTCGGCTTCATTTATTGGGAAATTACGCTTGCTGATATTGGCTTTATGTAAGTTATTGTTTTTTAAATATTGCTGCAAATTTGATTTACTAAAAATAGAATGATGCACAATTTTAAAACTTCGTCCCATAAAATTAGTAGGAACTTCATTTCCAACATAAAAATTAGAGTTTTCGGCAAGCATTTTTAATTTACAAAATAATGCATAATCTTTACTCAATTGAGCTTTTATAATACTTGCATTTGGCTCAAAAAAATATTGAATGCTTGAGTCGTTTATAGGTTCATTTTCGTATTGGTTTTTTGAATCGAAGTGTCGAATTTTATTAAAATCAAGGATGTTTGTTGCTTTGATAACTGTTTTATTATCAATATTTTTAAAATCCAGCCATAGTAAAACTTCCTTTACCTCATTTTTTACAGAAACTACTTCAATAGCAGCTATATCATTAATAGCTGTTTTGCAATAACTTATATCAACCAATGGAGATAATTTGATAAGTAACCTATCGGTAATGGTTTTTATCATTGGTAAAAGTTCAATAATATTTGGCGAGCATTCTTCTAATTTAAAGGTTTTTGCATTTGCCTCAGGTCGCCTATCTGCATCAATATAAACCCAATCAAAAGCTTGGTTATTATTTGCCAAAAAATCTTTAGCAAAACTTGTAATACGTTCTATATTTTTAATTTTTAATTTAGCAAGGTTGTTTTCTACAATTTCATTAAGTTCATTATCAGTATCTAATGAAATTACGCGTTTAAAATTTTTTGAAAAATAAATATCGTCAATTCCTAATCCACCGCATAAATCTAAAATATTGTTTCCTTTTATATAACTCGATTTGTAAAAAGCAGTCAATTCGCTACTGGCTTGTTCATAACTTTTTGCAGGTAACCAACAATAATTTAATGCTAGAGTAGGTAATTTGTGCAGTGCTTTTTTATAATTAAATAAAGTATCTAATACCAAATTAGTACAAAAATTCGTTTGTTCTAAAGATTTAAGTTTTAAAGTTAGTGTGTTTTTATTGTCATTTAAGTGTTGAGCAATAAAATTTTCTAAATTATAATTTAAATGTTCGGGTAAAAGATTATACTTTTGCAATGAGAAAATAGTTAATAGTTAAATAATAAAATTATAAAAATCAAATAGTTATGAAAAAAATAGCTCCTCTCGCAATATTTGCATTAATCGTTATTTTAATGGTTTCGTGCAAAGGTTCTTGTCCTAAATTCTAATTTTAAAAAATTCCTAAAAGCCTGTCTGTTTAATATTTAAACAAACTCAAAGTTTATATCTTGAATTAAATCAGGATGTAAACTTTTCGCCACAGGACAGCTCAGTCCAATTTCAATAATTTTAGTTTTATCTTCTTCTGTTAAGTCAGTTTTAGGAATAGAAACATTAATTTCAATCTTCGAAATTCTTCTTGGATTGCTAGCCATGTGCTTTTTTACTGTCAATTTTGAGTCAATTAAATTATAGCCCATTAACCTAGTTTGTATGGCAATTGTAGTAATCAAACAGCTTGCTAACGCCTTGGCAACTAAGTCGGTAGGCGAAAATGCTTCTCCTTTTCCAAAGTTATCGGTTGGTGCATCGGTAATAATTTTACTGCCTGATTGTAGGTGAGTTGCCTCGCATCTAAATTCACCTAAATAAATTACTTCTGCTGTATTCATTTTTTGTTATTTTTGACAACAATAATAAAAGTAAATCCACTTTGCAAAAACGATTATTAATTTTAGCTGCAATGCTGTTATTTTTAACTAATAAAAATTCAGCACAAAATGCTCCCATTACCGATGGTGAGCTTTTGTATTACAAGGATTACAACCTTGGTTTTAATTTAAACTCGTACAGTGGTGGTGGGATTTATTATCGTCATGGTTGGCATAAAACAGGAGCGAAGAAAAATTATATCGAAACCGAATTAGCCTATATCCGTCATCCAAAGGAGGTTTGGCGTTATGGTTATCAAAATAATCCAAGTTCGTACACTTATGGGCGCCTAAATTTTGTTTATTTTTGGCGCAATAGTTATGGACAAAAAATAGAGTTAACAGAACGCAGTTATAGAAATGCCTTAGGTTTAAATTTTGTTTACAATGTTGGCTTTACAATAGCTTTACTTAAGCCTGCTTATATTGATTATTTTGCACCAGATTCAGATGGAGTAGGAAGTACTTTAGTAAGCGAAAAATATGATCCAGCTGTTCATAAAGACGAATTTAGAATTTATGGTAATGGTCCTTTTCTTTCGGGTTTTGGCGAAATGAGTGCCAAAGTAGGTTTGTTTGGACGTGCTGGTTTAAATATTGAATATGGCCAATATCCTGACGAATATAAATCATTAGAAGCAGGAGTAACTTTCGATGCTTTTAACGATAAATTGCCAATGGTTACAAGGGCTGAACAAATACAGTTTTTTCCTGCTTTTTATGTAGCATTTAACTTTGGTTGGAAAGACTAGTTTTTAAATTTTTTTGAAATAATTTTATAAAAATATAATGATTGAATTACCAGTATTAAGCGAGGCAAGAGTAAAAAAGCCTAGCTGGTTAAAAGTAAAATTACCAACAGGCGAAAACTATCGTAAAGTGCGTGCCTTGGTTGATGAATATAAATTACATACCATTTGCGAAAGTGGAAATTGTCCGAATATGGGCGAATGTTGGGGCGAAGGAACCGCCACCTTTATGATTTTAGGAAATATTTGTACACGCAGTTGTTCTTTTTGTGCAGTAGCTACAGGTAGAGCTCAAACATACGATTTAGATGAACCTAAACGTGTAGCAGAAGCCATTAAATTAATGAATGTAAAACATGCAGTTTTAACTTCGGTAAATAGAGATGAATTGCCTGATAAAGGGGCTAAAGTTTGGGCTGATACAATCAGAATGGTGAAAGAAATGAATCCAAATACAACTATGGAAACATTAATTCCTGACTTTTTGCGCAAATGGGATTTATTATACCAAGTAATTGACGAAAAACCAGAAGTGGTAAGTCATAACATGGAAACTGTTCCTCGTTTATACCGCAAAGTTCGACCTCAGGCCAAGTATGAGCGTAGTTTGGAGCAAATTAAATTAACTAAAGAACGTGGCCGCAGAACCAAAAGCGGTGTTATGTTAGGTTTAGGCGAAACCGAAGCTGAAGTTTTTGAAATTATGGATGATTTAGTGGCTCATGGTTGCGATGTATTAACTTTAGGCCAATATTTACAGCCAACTAAAATGCACATAGCTGTTGAAGAGTTTATTACTCCTGAGCAATTTGATTATTACAAACAAGTTGGTTTAGCTAAAGGATTTAAATATGTAGAAAGTGGTGCTTTGGTACGCTCAAGTTACCATGCCGAAAAACATATTTAATTCAAACAAAAAAACAAAAAATTTAATGTTACAAAATATAATAGAACAAGCATGGGAAAACCGTGACTTGTTAAAAGAAGAAGCAACTCAAAATGCCATTAGAGAAGTAATTGAATTGCTTGATAAAGGGAAATTAAGAACAGCCGAACCTACTGAAAATGGTTGGAAAGTGAACGATTGGGTGAAAAAAGCGGTAATTATGTATTTCCCAATTCAAAAAATGGAAACCATTGAAGTAGGTCCATTTGAGTTTCATGATAAAATGTTACTAAAACGCAATTATGCTGAATTAGGCGTGCGTGTAGTTCCTCTTGCGGTTTCGCGTTATGGTTCGTTTTTGGCTAAAGGCGTAATATTAATGCCAAGTTATGTAAATATTGGTGCTTATGTAGATGAAGGAACCATGGTTGATACTTGGGCTACTGTAGGCAGTTGCGCACAAATTGGTAAAAATGTTCATTTAAGTGGTGGTGTAGGAATTGGTGGTGTTTTAGAACCTGTTCAGGCTGCTCCAGTTATTATTGAAGATAATTGTTTTATTGGCTCACGTTGTATTGTGGTTGAAGGTGTGCGCGTTGAAACGGAAGCTGTTTTAGGTGCAGGTGTAACTATTACCATGAGTACCAAAATTATTGATGTAACAGGTCCTGAACCGATAGAATATAAAGGTTATGTACCTGCACGTTCGGTGGTAATTCCTGGAAGTTATACTAAAAAGTTTCCTGCAGGCGAGTTTCAAGTTCCTTGTGCTATTATTATTGGAAAACGCAAAGAAAGTACTGATAAAAAAACAAGCTTAAACGATGCTTTAAGAGATAATAATGTAGCAGTTTAATAAAATAAATATTATGGAAACAAGTAGTAAAAATGACACAACTCGTAATATTTTCTTTTTATTACTTGCTCTTGTATTCGAATTTTTAGCATCATTTTGGTACTTTTCTTCACTAGAAAAATTTATTTCAAATTCTTTCGATAATTATTTTCCTATTTTTCCTTTGATTTTTTCTGTTTTTGCAATTGTGTTTTTGATTTTATCTTATAAACTACTTAACAAAATGATTTTTGTATTTTTGTTTATTTATTTTGTTTTGTTTTTTCTAGCAAATTTGACATTTACCATTTTTGGTAACATCTTTGATGGATTTGATATATAACTAAACTCTTATCAATGGAAAATTCCATATGGTTTTTTTATAATTCACTTGAACAATTAAACGAAGAAACTCAGTAATACCTTAACAAAGATTTAAACAATGAAAATAGGGTTTGATGCCAAGCGCGCTTTTAATAATTCAACAGGTTTGGGCAATTATGCTCGCTTATTAATTAAATCGCTTATTCAAAATTTTCCTGAACATACTTACTATTTGTTTACGCCCAAAATTGATGAAAAGTTTAAAGACGAATTTATCGATTATAAACAAGTAGAGATAATAAAACCAGAAGGATTTTTAAATAAACAATTCCCCGCGGCATGGCGTAGCTTCAGCGTTGGCGATATTGTAAATAATCTTGAATTAGATATTTTTCATGGATTGAGTAATGAATTACCAACCGGCATTAATCAACAAAAAACCAAATGTGTAGTAACCATTCACGATTTGATTTTTTTACGTTACCCTAATTATTATAACAATATTGATGCTTATATTTATAAAAAGAAATTTAAAAATGCCTGCCAAAATGCTGATTTAGTATTGGCAACAAGCATGCAAACTGAATTGGATATTATTGATTTTTTTCAAACTGACAAATCGAAAATAAAAGTGCTTTACCAAGCTTGCGATGATGCTTTTGCAAAAACTTATTCTGAGCAAGAAAAGCAAGTAATTTCTCAAAAATACCAATTACCCAAAAAGTTTATACTTAGTGTAGGCACTATTGAAACCCGCAAAAACCAATTAACTATTTTACAAGCTTTAAATAATTTAGAAAGTAATTGGCATTTGGTATTAATTGGCAAAAAAACAAGTTATGCCGATGAAATTTTGGCTTACGCCAATGTATATCAATTGCAAGATAGACTTAAAATTTTTGAAAATATATCGTTTGCCGATTTGCCAATCATTTTCCAATGTGCTAGTTTATTTGCCTATATATCAGAATTTGAAGGCTTTGGAATTCCAGTTTTAGAAGCCATGCAAAGTAAGGTTTTAACGGTTACTTCAAATGTTTCTTCATTGCCAGAAGTAATTGGAAATAAACAGCAAGCCATTAGTCCCTCAAGTAGCGATGAGTTGGTTCAATTCATAGAAAATAAATACAATAATATAGAAACCAAAACACAGTTAATTAATGAGGCATACCAAAGGGCTGAAATGTTTAATAAAAACCATTTGGCTCATACTTTAATGACATTCTATAAAGCATAATTTTATAATAAAGTTAATTCTGATATTTTTTCACTAGGAATGCCCATAGAAATAAGCAATTGTTTCCAATCGCAACAATCGCTGTTGCTTTCGCCTAAAACCCAAATTACATTGGTATTTTGAATGGCTTTTATATTTTCTTTTCCAAACTCATTGTTATTTAATAAGTTATATAAGGTATTGGGCTCCACATAAATACCATTTATTTTTATACTTGGGTTTATATCGTCTATAACCAAATAATCAGTATTTCGCCAACCCCATAAGTTATTTATTTTCAATTCGTTTTCGCTTGGGTTTGGTTCAAAAAGTAAGTTGTAAAATTTGGTAGCTGAGGTATATAGTGCTTTTTTATGCTTAATTGATTGTTCATTGGCAATGGCTACACTCAAGCTTGTTTTACCTGATTTGTATGCACCAAAAACCAATAAATGATTGCCTACCGAATTTTTATTTACAAATTGGTTAATGGTATTTTTGCTGTTATCATCTAAATTGGTTTTCCATTGGCTTAAGCGTAACTGAAATGGAAATTTTGCTTCTTGCTGATACATTTTGGTAGTGTACCAATAATACGAAGGATATAAAACCAAAGCTAATAATGCCACATTTATTGAAATAAGAGAAGTGGTACATTTAATGGCTAATCCTGCTAAAAAAGCACCAATAGCAAAAAAACAAATATCGGTAATGGTATCAAAAATTACATTGTATAAGTCAGGTTTAAAATTATAAACTTGATTGTTTTTGAATATTGGAGCTACCACATTATAAACCTCAAATAAAAACCAAAATGAAGTTACGCAAATCGATACAATCATGTTTAAATTTGTAGATTTGGAATATTGTTTTGCTATTTGATAAACTAAAAAAGTAGGAATAAAACCTAAAGCTATATGGCCAAATTGATTGGCTAACCAAGCGTAGGTTAAAGTTACTCCACGATAAGAATCTTTGCCAATTAAATCAAATGTAAGTTGCTCTAAAATAAATTTAAGTTGAATTATTTTCATGATAAATAGTTGGTTTAGCTAAGTGCAAAATAATACAAATTAAATACAAAATAGAAACAATATTGTTGTTTTTTTGATTATTAAATATTATTTAACCTATTGGTATTCACATTCTATGCCTTTAAGCATATGTGCCAGTATGGGTTCACACTTTTCTTTACAGCAGGCGTAATAGTGCTTGTGTTTCCAATAATTTGACTTGGGCGATTGTCCCCACCAAAACTCAGCTACGGCTAAAGGTTGTAAGCCATGTTTAAAAGCATGTTGTAATAACTTAGGTGTAGCGCACTCGCCTGCACCAGCAGGAGGATATTTATAATTGGCATCACTATAAATTTGATGTGCATTTTTACTTTCGCTAAGTTTATTAACAAATAAATAATTATTGAACAATTCTTCTTGAAGGTTTTGTGAATGGTTTTTACGTTTTGTTTTCAGTAAATCAATTGTTTTCTTGTTTTCTAGCAAATCTTCATTTTCCAAAACGTTTATTTCATTAATAATTACCGCCAATTGTTCCATACCTTGGTTTAAAAAACTGTTTTTGGTTAAGCTATCAAACACGGGAGGCACAAAATATGGGTGATTATTGGTATTGGCTAGTTTGCCCGAAAAAGCCGCCAAAAAACCAATTTGGTTTTGCTCATTTTTCACTACCAACACACCAAACATTTTACCAATAATATTTTCAGTATTATTGGGGTTTAGCCCAAAATTATGTTCCCAATCGGTTTGATGGATTAAATAGTTTTGCAATTGCTCAGCAGCCAATAAACACAATGCATGCGGCTTGTTTTGAAGCAATAGAATAAACTTGTTAGGAATATCAATTGTAGCAATATTATTTTTAAAAGGAATAAAAAACGAGTTTTTCAAAAAAAGAAATAGGGTAGAGGTGAGCTAAAATTAAGCTTTTATAGCCCAACGAAATTTGGTGGAACGTGCGCGTGGATTACTAAAAATTTCTTGTGCCGATGGACGAATAGGATCAGGAGCAATTTGGCTGTAAATACCTTGTCTGTAAAAAGTTTGAAATGCTTTTTTTACACGTCTGTCTTCGCCTGAATGAAATGAAAGAATAGCCACTTTGCCACCCGGAGCCAATGCATCGGGGAGTTTTTCTAAAAATTTATCTAACACACCAAACTCATCGTTTACTTCAATGCGCAAGGCCTGGAAACAGCGCTGACAAGCTTTTTTTGTTTTTTCAACCCTATCGTTTTTAGGTAAAAACTCCAAAGTTTCTTTTATAATATCTTTAAACTGAGCTGTGGTTTCTATATGTCTACCCTTTTTTAAATTAGTTATCATAGCTTCAGCTATTAAATCGGCATAAGGCTCGTCTGCATTGGCTATTAGTATTTCTTCTAGTTCGTATTGGTCTAAGGTTTTTAAAAGTTCGGAGGCTGGTTTACCGCTTTTGGGGTTCAAACGCAAATCGAGCGGACCTTCCACTTTAAGCGAAAAACCCCTATCAGGATTATCAATTTGCATAGACGAAACACCCAAATCAGCTAACACAAAGTTAAGTGGGCCAGATTCCATGGCTATTAAATCAATATTCGAAAAATTCATTTTACGAACTTGTAAATCAGTTTCGCCAAAACCAAACGAAGCCAATCTTTCTTTGGTTCGAGGTAACTCAAACGGATCAACATCGGTGGCATAAAGCATGCCTTGGTGATTGAGTTTTTTTAAAATTTCTAAACTATGTCCACCATAACCAAGCGTAGCATCCATACCTATTTGGCCTGGAGTTATGTTTAAAAAATCCATAATTTCGGTTACACAAATGGAACGATGCGTACCTGCAGGAGTATTGCCTTTTAAAATTACCTTTTGTATATCATCAGCATATTTTTCGGGCTGAAGTTCTTTGTATTTTTCTTTAAACGATTTTGGGTAAGTGCCTTTATACCTTACCCTGCGTTGCGGTTTCGATTCCTCGTTTTCCATGCGGTAAAACTAACAAATTATGGTTTATTACCCTAACACAAGTTTTTATACTTTATTAAATAGCTAAAAACACAAAAACGTTTTTTATTAAAAAAATTGCTTTATTTGAAATGGAATATTTGATGTTGGTGACGCCTCGCTGAACACCAACATCGGCAAAATAACAACAGCAGAAAATTAAAAGAAATGGATAAAGCTGAATCTTTTATCAATAGGCTATTAGCATCGAAGCCCGATAAACAGAAATTATTGAATTTTGGATATAACATTGATACTGTAAATTCAATTCTTTTGCCTTATGCTTTTAAAGTAAAAAATAATGAGTTAACAAACCATGATTATATAATTGACGATTTATTGAATAAATATGATTTGTCAGAATTAGTTATAGGAGAATTTACTTTTTTAAACCAATCTATTCATAAAGAATTATTTATTGAGTTTGGAGTGTTTGATTTATTTAGAGTTGTTATTATTAAGAACAGCAATGAAGTTGTGCTTTTAGATGAGCATGAAGATATTATTTGTCAAAAATGTGCAATAGATGAGTTACATTTTTTAGAAGCATTATTAATGACTGAGAAAATATTGAATGACAATTTATTTAATAATGATGATGATATAGGATATAAAATAGCAACATTAGAAAAAGCTCAAAAATTAGCTGAACTTGCTGGAAGTAAGAACTATTCAGATTTTTATAAAACATTAATAGGATGTTTTATTTAGATATCAAAATTAGAAAAAACTAAATCGCTTTTGTATAGATAAAATAATATTTTTAAAACAAAAATTGTTTATGAATTGCTTCTCTTGTCAATAACAGCGGTAAGAAAATTAGGAAAGAATATGAAAAAGATAACTTTATTTTTACTTGCTTTAACAGCAATCATAAGTTGTTCTACTAGAAAAAATAGTTTCATTTCTGAAAAGGAAACATTGATCTTTAAAGAGATAAAAGCAAATGACTCGATTTTTGACAATGGCGAAGTTAACTTATATAAACACTTCATTCTGATTCAAGGTAATAAGTTAAGATATGCTTTAGGAAAAGATAATGGATGTACTAATTTGAATTATAAATTAGATATAAAAACTAATTATTTATTGAAAGCAGATAGCATTTTTTTTAAGTTTAACAGGAAACAAAAAAACGGATTGTTAATAAGGTATAAAGCTAACGGAGTTATTAAAAATGATAGCTTAATTATTGATAAATATATAGAAAGGTCAATTATTAATGAATATGACTTTGCCGAGACCTTAATTCTAAAAAGATGTAATTGAATTTTTTTAAATCAATTAGTTAATACCATTGATACTTTAAAACAAATGTAGAACCCTAAGAACTAACGAACTTTTACACCAAACATTGAGCATTGACAAGGGTTTGAAAGGAGCAAAAAAAAGACAACTCTCAAATAAATTGGAGTTGTCCTGTGTGGTGGAGTTGGAGGGATTAATACTTTTTCCCGTTTGGGTGAACCTTACAAACAATGCCCTTTGCATACGCAAAGGATGCATTTTTATTTGCAGTAAACCTTTACAAGCTTTGCTTGTAGGCGTTCCGCAAATAAAAATGCCCCAACCTTACGGCTGGGGCATTGGTTTGTGGAGCTGGAGGGATTCGAACCCTCGTCCGGAAATGGAATTGCTATGCCTTCTACATGCTTATAGAAACATTAGTTTTCGAACTAAGTTGGTTGTTCCTCATACCGGCTTAATTTATAGTTTATTATGTACTCTAAACAGCCATAAACATACTGCTCAAAGGTTTGGTTTAAATGATGCCTCTGATGTAAAACGAAACAAAACTTAACATTTTACGAGACAATGGCAATTGCTTAATCCCAGATTAAGCAGCCATGGCAAAGTTAGACTCGCCAGATAAAATTTTGAGACTTGATATTTACGAGCTAAATTCCCCACGCTCGGCATGCTAACATAACCCTTGCTCACCCCGTCAAAACCGGTCAACCCCATTTTATTTAGTTTTTAGTTCATAGTACTTAGTTCAGAGTTTTAACTTAGTACTTCGAACTTAAAACTTCGAACTATTTTCTATTCAAACTCAATCATTTTTTGGTTTTTGTCAACCACATTTTTTTCTTCAATGTGAATTTTTTTAACCATTCCATCGGCACTGGCTTTAATAATATTTTCCATTTTCATGGCTTCTAATACCAATAAACCATCGCCTTTTTTTACTGCTTCTCCTTCGGTTACCAATACTTTTAAAACCAAGCCTGGCATGGGTGCTTTTAATAAATTAACTTTATTACCCATTAATTTATCCATACCCAATTGCTTTAGCAATTCATCGTATTTGTCTTTTAATTCAATGGTTTGCTTTTGTCCATTAACCAATATGGTTTGGTTTTTGGCATTTTCATCTTTGTTTAAAAGTTCAATATTGAATGAATTATGGTTAATCAAAACATGAAATTTATTTCTGTCTAATTTAACCACATCAACATTTACAGGCTTGCCGTTAAGCAATACAGTTCCAGCTTTTTTATCAAACAAATATTCTTGTTGGTTTAAGGTAATGCGCAACATAAATTTTATAAGCTTTTAAATATTTTTTTGCTATTTAATTCATAACCTTATTATTGTAACAATGAATAAAGTTAATGTATTAATAGTAAGCGCAATAACGTTTATTGCGGCATGCAAGGTAAATAAAAATAGCGATACTCAAAACAAAGATGCTAGTTTGTTGGCAAAACCAATCAATATCATAGCTCATAAAAATGCGGCTAATTATCAGCCAACTAGAACCAAAGAGGTTGATTTATTGCACACCCATTTACAAATAAAATTTAATTACGATTTACAACATGCTTATGGCAAAATAAATTTATTGTTTAAACCGTATTTTTATGCTACCAATAAAGTGGTAATTGATGCCAAAGGCATGGAGTTACATCGCGTGGCGGTTATTAAAGGAAAAGATACTACCAATCTTTCATTTACTTACGATTCGCTCCAAATTACAGCTAATTTAGATAGAACTTACAGCCGAAACGAAACCTTTAATATTTTTATTGATTATACCTCAAAACCAAATGAGTTAAATTTTGAAGGCAGTGCAGCTATTAGAGAAGCTAAAGGTTTGTATTTTATAAATCCTAAAAAAGAAGATACTGAAAAACCTCGCCAAATATGGACACAAGGCGAAACTGAAAGCAATAGCTGCTGGATGCCAACTATTGATGCTCCAAATGAAAAACATACGCAAGAATTATTTATTACTGCCCAAGCTAATGAGGTAACTTTAAGCAATGGAAAATTGGTTTCCATTACCAAAAATGCGGATGGAACACATACCGATTATTGGCAACAAAATTTGCCTCATGCGCCTTATTTAACCATGATGGCCATTGGTGAATTTAATATAACCAAGCGTAAATGGCGTGATTCTGTAGAGGTAAGTTATTATTTAGAAAAAGATTACCATCAGTATGCTGATTTAATTTTTGGTCCAACGGCCGAAATGTTGGAGTGTTTTAGCCAACGTTTAGGAGTTGATTATCCATGGTATAAATATAGTCAAATTATAGTGCGCGATTATGTAAGTGGAGCCATGGAAAATACCACGGCTGTAATTCATGGCGAATTTGTGCAACACGATAGGAGAGAGCATTTTGACAACGACCAAGAAGATATTATTGCTCACGAAATGTTTCACCATTGGTTTGGCGATTTAACCACTGCCGAAAGTTGGAGTAATTTGCCATTAAACGAAAGTTTTGCCACTTATGGCGAATTTATTTGGAACGAATGGAAACATGGCGCCATAGAAGCTGATGCAGTTTTTGATAGAAATTTACAAGGCTATATACGCAGTAAAGGCAATGCCAATAAAATTCCAATTAGATACCATTACCATAACAAAGAAGATATGTTTGATGGTGTTAGTTACAGCAAAGGCGGACGTATTTTACATATGTTGCGCAAGGAAGTTGGCGATGATGCTTTCTTTAAATCGTTGCAATTGTATTTAACCAAAAACAAATTTAAAAGTGCCGAAATTCACGATTTGCGTTTGGCTTTTGAAGAAACTACTGGCCGCGATTTAAACTGGTTTTTTAACCAATGGTTTTTAAAAGCAGGTCATCCTGAGTTAAGTTTAAACACGGTTTATATTGGCAATACAGCCAATTTAACGGTAACTCAAAAACAAGATTCAACAGAATTTGGATTGTATCAATTGCCAGTTTATGCCAATGTGTTTGATAAAAATGGGGTAAAAACTTGGCCGGTAAAAATTACAAAAGCCAGCGAAACCTTTACTTTTAAAGGTGATTCCATTTACTTAATTAATTTTGATACAGCCAAAGCCTTAGTAGCTAAAATAGATTTGGTGCAAAACAATGCTACTTGGTACGCGCAATTAACCCAAGAAAACCATTGGAAAGCCAAACAACAAGCCATGCAAGGATTGGTTCATAACTATAATTTAGATACAGTTAATTTGAGTCAAGAATTTAAAAATGCTATTTTGTATTGTTTAAATTTTAATCATTCGCGTGTGATTGAATTAGGTTACATGACTTTAAATTCACTTACTGAGCAACAACAATTACTATTTGAACCTCAAATTTTGGCATTAACCAATTACAGTAAAACTGCAAGTGTTAGGGCAAATGCCTTGTTGTTATTATACAATTGGAACAATATAAAATACAAACCTAATTTTGAAAAAGCGTTAACCGATAGTTCAAACCAAGTATTGGTAAGTGCCTTTTATGGTTTAAGTTATATTGATAGTGTTTATGCTTTACAAGTAGTTGAAAAATGGAAAAACTATCAAAATTATTCGGTTAGTCAAGCCATTTGTTCTGTATTGAGTAAAAATTCTTTTAAAAACGAAAATGCTTATTTTGAAAAAACAATAAACCATGCAGGTTATGGCAAACGCAATATCATGTATATGTATGCTAAATATTTAATGCGTTCAGATAATGCCATTGTAACAGATGCGTTAAATACTTTTGAAAGATTAGGTAAAAAAATGGATGGTGAAGAGCGCAAATATTTGTTGTTTAACAGTGTTAACGAAATAAAAGAAAACCTAGTAGCTAAAAACGAATTGATAAAAAAACAATTAGCTAAAGATGCTACTAATACTGCCTTACAAGCGCAAAATCAGTCGTTAGAAAATTTGATAAAAAAATACGAAGAGTTGGTTAAAAGTAATTGATAAAATACAATAAAAAAACCGCTTTAGTTTTATGCTAAAGCGGTTTTGTTTTTTGTTGGAGTTATAAAATTCTTTTTTCATTTTAAAACCGTAGTACCCCCGTGCTGCATACTAAGGATAGTAGGGTTTTATTCAGTGAACGCTTATTTTCCTGTTTCAATTTATTACAGTTTATAACTTTTGGAACGTTACTTATCTACTTACCCATTCCTCCCCTTCAGTGAACTCTAAATTGGGTATCCTAATAGAATCTCTTATATTCTTTGGTAATGATTGATCATAAAATACTTCTTTTAGATTTTTGAACCCTTCTATAGCGGCAATTAATTTATTACTATCACTGTATTTAATTTTCTCAAATCCCAAATGAGTAATAGGCAGTTGATTCAAATCAGCCAAATTATCCACATCAAGATAACTTAGTGCTAAATACTTAACCTTTTTTAAGTGGACTATATCATTAGGTATTAAGAGGTTCTCAATTGCAGCATACTCACCAACAACAGCAGCATATTGGCTTCGGAATAATAAATCTTCGAAATCCTTCATTGAATTTGAATCTTTGATGATCATTACAGAATTCGTAAGATCTGATATTGGAATTTCATCTGGTTCGTGCTTTTCCATTTGATTATTGTTAAGAGTTAAAAAAACGTAGAATATTGAATAGGCAAATATAAATTTGTTCATGGTTAGTGTCCGCACCAATCCACTTTTATTCATTTCAAATAAAGTAAATTTTCTTAACAAAAAACCGCTTGGGTTGGTATTTTACTTTTGTTGCTTGGAACGAGCGGATGCTCGCATCTAATATTATTAAGTTGCGGAAATGACTCCAACGGAGTCACCTATTTATAGAAAATAGTTGCCATAAAACATACGACCCCATCGGGGTCGCATCAAACAATTTCAGATTGCTATAAACATTTGACCTTTTCAAGGTCTGAGATTACTTAGCTTAATAACATTTACCTTGTACTAACTAGATATTTGAAATATCATCATTTTCTGCCAACCACTCTTTAATATCATCATGCCTTGTAGAAACCTCTTCAACCCATTTTAAAAACCCTTCATGTTTGGCTGCCAATATCATTAAAGAAAGAATTTCTTTGCTATTTTTGTTCTTATTTGAAATCTGCAAGGGGACATTATGCAGCCAATTAGACAATTTAAATGTCTTTTTTAATTTGTTCTCATTGGCCTCTTCTCTAATTTGCACTAATGCTTCAAACATTATTTGGCAGATTATTTTCAATTCTTTTTCCATTTTTTTAATATATTAATATCCAAACATTGAGTTGCCTATGGTTGGTATTATCACCAATAATTTTATCCATTTCAAATAAAGTAAATTATCTTAATAAAAAAGCAGCTTGTGTAGTTATTTTCATTTAGTTGCTTGGAAGGAGCGGATAGCTCGCAGCAGTGGGGAGTAAGGATTTCAAAAAAGCTGTATTTAATTCATTTGGCTTATTTTTGTGACTTTCCTTTTAGTTGTTTTATTTTCAAAATCAGTTTAATTTTCTTACTGCAATAGATGAACTTAATTTTTACAAGAATAGCATTTGTTTTAATGACCCTATGGATTGCTTTCATGGGGAAATACTATCTGCTGCTATATGAAATAGCAATTTGGGGTGCCTGCGAATTCTTTTCATGGTACGCAAAACCTATGCATAAGAAAGATTTAAGTTTATACAGGAACATGTCGCTTATATATATGTTGTTTATCTGTGTTGACCGTATGTATAAGCCGGAGTTAAGTTATTATATGGCCCAAGGCATTAATGTATTAGAACATCTTGTATTTGCTATCATGGCTATGAATATGCTGCTGTTCCTTAAACGCATTTTTATTCCTGATTTAAAAAATATATTTGTTCTATCAGGGTTATTCCTTGCTTGCAATGTGCTAGGCGCTGTTAATGAATTATACCAAAACATGGTTCACCGAACTATTTTTGATTTTACGGCTGATTCAGTTAAAGACATCGTTGTTAACTTTATTGCAAGTGTACTTTTTATAGCCGTTTATTTATTTAGGCAAAAAAGGAGTAGTTTATAATTTATTGGCTTTGCTCCAAAAATATTATAACCAATAACCCAACTCAATTGTTAAAAAAATAGAATGAAAGTCTCTATAACCATTGAGGGCTTGAACTAGCTAGGTAATATTTTTTTCAATTTTCCTCTTGAATTATATATTTCAATTCGTTCAATTGAAGCGTCCTTATTATAAAAATACCATTTACCAACTTTATTGCCATTAATATAATTTCCTTTTATTCTTAAATTTCCTTCAATGGAATATTGATTAAATATTCCATTAGAGTTACCTTTTTTATAAAACCCTTGTTCGTAAACATTACCATTTCTAAAAAAAACGTAAAATGGTCCATCAAAGAGTCCATTTTTGTTTAAATAACAACTTTCTACATTTTTATTATCATAAAAACTACTATCAAATCCTTCTGCTTTTCCTTTCCAATAATTAGTCTTTCGAATAGTATCTTTGTCATTATTTATTGTTTCTACGATTATTCCACTAAATAAATTACCTGTTTTTATTTCATAAAATAAACCATTTTGTTTTTCATATAATTCGCTAAATGTTAAACAGTTGTTAGCTAAGTTTTGAGAACTTGCAACTCCACTCCAAAATAGACTAAGAAAAAAACCACAAAAAAAATATTTATTCATGTTATTGCCTTTAATTGGTTTTATAACCAATCCACTTTTATTCAATTCAAATAAAGTAGTTTTTTAATAAAAAAACCGCTTTAGTTTTGGCTAAAGCGTTTGGGTTAGTATCTTCTTTTGTTGGTTGGAACTATCGGACAATCGCACCTAATATTATTAAGCTAAGGAAATGACTCCAACGGAGTCACATGTTTATAGAAAATAGTTGCCATAAAACATACGACCCCATCGGGGTCGCACCCATCAATCAATTTCTGATTGCTATAAACATTTGACCTTTTCAAGGTCTGAGATTAATTAACTTAATGATATTGCGCTCGCACCAGCGGGGATTTAGTTTTTGGCTAAAGCGGTTGGTTTAGTATTTTCCTTTTGTTGGTTGGAACGATCGGACAATCGCACCTAATATTATTAAGCTAAGGAAATGACTCCAACGGAGTCACCTATTTATAGAAAATATTTGCCATAAAACATTCGACCCCATCGGGGTCGCACCCATCAATCAATTTCTGATTGCTATAAACATTTGACCTTTTCAAGGTCTGAGATTACTTAACTTAATGATATTGCGCTCGCACCAGCGGGGATTTAGTTTTTGGCTAAAGCGGTTGGGTTTGTATATTCCTTTTGTTGCTTGGAACGAGCGGATTCTCTCATCAGCAAGGCCCGAGGCAGTTTGATAAACGACCTTTCAAAATACTAACTTGTGCGGCATTTATCTATTGTCTGTGGTCTATCGACTATCGTCCATCAACTATCAACCATTAATCATTAAAAAGTAAAAAAATAAAACAGAATAGAAATTATTTCGTTCATTTGAGTAGTTTTGTTATACACTAAAAAATCAATCACTTTAAATTGGATACAACCGAAATAAAATCGCTTTTGCTTTTGCTCGATGATACCGATGCTGAAGTAGTAAGTTTGGTAGAAAAAAAATTGCTTTCGTATGGCATGGAGGTTTTGCCTTTAATTGAAAACGAATTGTCTCAAATTAAGGATGAAAATGTTTTTGATTTGGCTAGCGAAGTAGTTAGTAAAATTAACTATCAGCAGTTATTGGTTGAGTTTCAAAGTTGGTTTGATTCGGAAGACAGGGATTTGCTTCAAGGCGTGTTTTTAGTGGCTAAATACAAATACCCTAATTTAAAAAAAGCCGATATTAGAGAAGCCATTGAAAAAATAAAGCTAAATGCTTGGCTCGATATGAGGCACGATATTACAGCTTTTGAAAAGGTGAAAATTTTAAATTATGCATTTTATAATATTCATGGTTTTTCGGGAAATGTAGATAATTATCAAAGTTCATCAAATTCGTTTATTAACGAGGTTTTAGACAGTAAAAAAGGCAATCCAATTATGCTTTGCATTATTTACATGTTGGTGGCTCAAAACTTAAAATTACCAGTGTTTGGAATTAATTTACCACAACATTTTATGCTAGCTTTTTTAGAGGAAGATAAAATGGATTTAAGCACTTTTGATTTAAATAAACCACAAACTGTTTCGCCAAATGGAAGAGGTGTTTTGTTTTATATCAATGCATTTCATAAAGGAGGTGTTTTTACTAAAACCAGTTTAGAGCAATTTGTAAATCAAATGCAAATTCAGAGTAATCCAGCTTATTATTTGCCTTGCGATAATTTAACCATTGTAAAACGTGTGTTGCGTAATTTGGCATCATCGTACAAATACGAAGAAGATAAGTTAAAAGCTAACCAAGTTTACGATGTTTTATATTTGTTAGGCGAGCCACCTTTAGATCATTTTACCGATGTTACAGACTCAAATTTTGAAGAATAAATAGGTAACTATAAAATAAAAAAAGCGGCTATTCTTGATTAAGAACAGCCGCTTTTTTGTTTTATGATAGTTTATAAATTATCTTCTGAAAGGTAAGTTTTTCATGCTTAAACCAGCGCCTTGCATTTTATTCATGGTACGCATCATTTTACGCATTTCTTCAAATTGTTTTAGCAATTGGTTTACTTGTTGAATATCGGTTCCACTTCCGTCAGCTACGCGTTTTCTGCGGCTTCCGTTAAGTATATCTGGTGTTCTGCGTTCAGCAGGCGTCATTGAGTTAATAATGGCTTCAATGCCTTTAAAAGCATCATCGCTAATATCAATGTCTTTTATTGCTTTACCAACGCCAGGAATCATAGCCATCAAATCTTTTAGGTTACCCATTTTTTTAATTTGTTGTATTTGGCTATAAAAATCTTCAAAAGTAAATTGGTCTTTTAGTAATTTCTTTTGAATTTTAGCTGCTTCCTCTTCATCAAAAACCGATTGTGCACGTTCCACTAACGTAACAATATCGCCCATTCCCAAAATACGTTGAGCCATCCTATCTGGGTGAAATACATCAAGGGCTTCCATTTTTTCGCCCATACCCACAAATTTGATAGGTTTTTGTACAACCGTTTTAATTGAAAGCGCAGCTCCACCTCGTGTATCACCATCTAATTTGGTTAAAATTACACCTGTAAAATCTAATACATCGTTAAAGGCTTTAGCTGTATTTACAGCATCTTGACCTGTCATCGAATCAACTACAAACAAAATTTCTTGGGGTTGAACAGTGGCTTTAATATTGCCAATTTCAGCCATCATTTCTTCGTCAATACTTAATCGACCGGCAGTATCTATAATTAATATTTTGTGGTTTCCATCTTTGGCAGCTTTTACCGCATTTTGAGCAATTTCAACTGGATTTTTATTTTCCATTTCAAAGTACACTGGTACTTCAATTTGCTCACCTAATACTTTTAATTGTTCAATAGCCGCAGGACGGTAAACATCGGCAGCAGCTAACAATACACTTTTTCCTTGTTTTTTAAAGTAGTTGGCCAATTTTGCAGAGTGGGTAGTTTTACCACTTCCTTGCAAACCTGCCATTAATATAATACTTGGATTTCCACTGGTATTAATATTTTCGGTTTTACCACCTAAAAGCTCAGTTAATTCATCATTTACAATTTTTACCAATAATTGGCCTGGACTAACACTAGTTAATACATTTTGGCCTAAAGCTTTTTCTTTAACAGTATCGGTAAATTGTTTAGCAATTTTGTAGTTAACATCGGCATCAATTAAGGCTTTACGAATTTCTTTAACCGTTTCGGCTACGTTAATTTCGGTAATTTTACCTTGTCCTTTTAGGTTTTTAAATGCTTTATCTAACTTACTACTTAAACTTTCAAACATGTGTATTGGAATTAATTTTTTGCTGCGCGAAGATAGGTTTTATTTAAAATTCAAAAAGCTAATAATTATAAAAAATTCAATGCTTATTTTTAGTGCTTTAAAAGCAAAAAAGCCGCATAAATGCAGCTTTTTTTAAATATAATTTCAATTTATGCGCCAATACAGCTTTTTAAATCGTGTACTTGGCTTTCCCAAAGTTGAATGGTATTTTTTTCATCACCTTCTTCAGCGTAATCGGTTATTACCAATGCCACATCATCAGTTAGTTCATCTACATTTATATCAAATTCCAAAAACTCATCCTTTTCAGTGTTCATCCATTTAAACTTCATGCTTTTATTATTTACTTTTTTCAATAATTCGGCACTAGTTTCTTCACCATCCCATTTAAATTTATAGGTGCTATTTCTAATATCTACATCGTTACAAAACCACTGCGATAAACCGCTAGGAGTACTGATATAGTTAAACAATAAAGCTGGAGATGCTTTTATTGGAAATTCCATTATTACTTGTTTACGAGCCATGAGTGAATGATCTATTTTGTTTTTGAACTTGAGCAAATATAATTTTTACTTTGACTTTACAAAGTTTATCCTAAAAAATTCTTAAACATTCCACTAATACCGCCTTTTTCCTCATTGTTATTTTTGTTGCCAAACATGTTTATAAGCATACCACTTAAACCGCTACCACCTAAATTACTTAACATACTTTGTACATTAAATGAATCATCGTTTGGGTCGTTTATTTTCGAAATTAATTGGTTCATTACATTAGGAATCAATTCGTTAGAAATATGGTTTGCATCTGTTGGGTTTACATTAAACTTACTTACTAAATTATTTCCTAAACCACTGATAATATTGGCTACAATTGGATTATTGGTTAAATTTCCATTGGTTTTTAAAATATCAGATAAACCTGCAATATTTCCTTTAGAAACCTCAGCCTTTAATCCATCGATAATTGAATTACCTGTTTCTGATATGGCTGCATCGTTGTGTTCGTTTGCAATTGCTTGATTATTAACAATTAATTCTCCAGCATTTTCTTTTATTAAGTTTATTAAATTTTCAATCATAACGTTTCGAAACTATTTATTTTTTTTATGAATTTGTGTTATTTTTTTGTTTAAAGTAATTTTTTAGTTCTTCGGTGGTAAATGCGTTTAAACAATTTTCTTTTGTTAAACCACCTTTACGTCCAATTAAGGTTCCGTAATACATGTCTTTTAACCCATCGATACTGTGTGCATCAGGGTTTATACAAAGTTTAATTCCCTTGTTTAAAGCATAATCAATATAGCGCCAATCAAGGTCTAATCGGTATGGATTGGCATTAATTTCTATGGCAACATTATTGGCTGCGCAAGCATCAATTATTTTATGATGGTTAATTGGATAACCTTCGCGTAACAATAATAACCTGCCAGTTGGATGCCCTAAAATAGTGGTGTATGGATTTTCAATCGCAGTTATAATTCTGCTCATGGCTTTTTCTTCGTTCATTTTTAAAATACTATGAACCGAAGCCACCACGTAATCAAAAGTAGCCAAAACATCATTAGCATAATCTAGTTGACCATTGTATAAAATATCGCATTCAATGCCTTTAAATACGGTAAATTTTGGATTGCTTGCATTCAATTTATCCACTTCTTCGTGCTGTGCAATGATGCGTTCTTCACTTAAACCATTGGCATAAAATGCAGCCTTGCTATGGTCTGCAATTCCAAAATAACTGTAACCCATTTTTTGACAAGCCTTGGCCATTTCTGCAATGGTATTTAATCCATCGCTCCAAGTTGAATGGTTGTGCAAAGCACCTTTTAAATCACTGTATTCAATTAAAGTTGGAAGTTTACCTTGTTCAGCCAACTCAACTTCATCAGTTCCTTCGCGCATTTCAGGCTCAATATATTGCAAATTTATACTTTGATAAATAGCTTGTTCTGAATTGGCGTTTTTGTCAATAGCATTTAAATTTAACAACTGTAAATGTGCTTGACTGGCTGTTTTTTCAAATAATTCCCAAGTAAATGCTGATGTGTTACAAGCATATATTTGAATTGGAAATTGCTCATATTTTGCACTAAATCCTTTATCGTTAGTAGTTAAATCAGTTAAGGCATCTATTTGTACTAAACTATTTTCTAATGCATTTACATCATTGCTTGCTACTAATATTTCAATTTCATCAATTACTTCTAATTTTCTGCGCATGGCTCCACAAAGAGCAACATGGGTAAAACTGCCATTTTGCTCCAATAATTTCACTAAGTTTAAAGCTGCATTCTCAACCTTTGCATAATGAAATTTATTGGCACTGGCATACATAAACTCAATTTGATTGATTACGTTTTGCTGTGTTTTTAAACCAAAACCTTTGGCCTGTGCCAGCCTATTTTCTTTACAGGCATAAAGTAGTTCGCCTATTTCTTCTATTTCTAACTCTTTCCAAATAACAGCAATTTTTTTAGGTCCTATTCCTTTTATGCGCATCATTTGCATAACACCAGCAGGCGTTTGAGCTATTAATTCGTTCAGTTCTGCAAAGCTTTCTGTTTTGTTTATTTCATCTATTTTTGCAGCTATTCCTTTACCAATTCCTTCTATTTTTTCTAATTCAGGAATGGTTAAACCTTCCAAAGGATTTATCATTTTATCAATCCTAAAATAGGCATTGCTAAATTGTTTAATTTTAAAAGGATTGGCGCCATGCAGTTCGCTTAAATCGGCAAAAAGCTTAAATAAATCGGCTATATCAGAGTTTGTCATTGGTGTTTTGTTTTGTATAATTAGGTTTTATAAAGGCTATCCAAACATAAAAAAACATGGTTAAAATACCTGCTATAAAAAACAGTAGTGAAACCGATTTTGGTAAATCATTGTAAAAATCGCTCAGCATCCAAGCGCTATTGGCACAAATCCAAAAAATAATGGACACATTTACTATAATTAAATCTAATTTATTTTTTGATAAATAAAGTACGTAAAAAGCCATTGCCAACGTAGGTAGAATAAGCAAAGCGCCAGCTGTTTTATACTCCATCATCCAACACATATCTTTAAACAGCCAAAACACCACATGCAAATTTTCTGTCTTTCGTATTTTATCTATCATTTTTATTGTTTTGCCTTTGGCAATAATAATAAATCATGCTATTTAATTGACTAAAAAAGTAATTTAAAGTAACATAAAAAAAGCGCAGTCCAAAATGAATTTGAACTACGCTTAAAGTTTAATGTATTTTCTTTAAACTATTTCTTTTGTTTAATCAATTCGTTAATGGTTTTATTCCATTTTTCGGCTAATTGTAACTCAAACGAAAGGCTTAAACTATCAGTTTTATGGTTATAAAATATTAAAACTGTTTCTGGTAAATCTTTAATTGAAATTACTAAATTTACTTGTTCTACTATTACCATTTTCTTATCATTATTATCAAAGGTTTTGGTAATTTTAGATATTTTTGTTTTAGTAATTTGGTTAATTTTTATTGCTTGTTCTTCGTTGTTTTCTTTGGTTTGTTTAATAAAAAATAACTCACTTTTTTCTTCATTTATACCAATGGCAGTGTTTAACCAATTATCGTATTCACTTACTTGGGTATTACTTTTTTGGGCTAAATCATTTAATAGTTTCAGGTATTTTTGTTTTACTTTTTTTGTTGAGTTATTCATCATTACAAAAGGAATAATGCATAATAATGCCAATATTATTCCAGGTACTATTTGTACTAAATTCATGGTAATTTTTTGGGGTTAAATTTTTAAAATAATTAACATACTGCTCCTATAAAAAGCTGGTATGAGCTAAAATGAAATTTTTGATTTCATAAAAAATTAAAACGGGTGATTAGTTTAAAAAATTACCAAAAATGATGAAATGGATAAAAAATATCGGTACTACTAAAAGCAATCAATAATTTTTTGGAGTAAAAGTTATATTGACTGTATTTGTTTTGAAGTTTTTGATTCCATAACTTAACCAATATAAATAGGTTTGAAAATGGATTGTGATTAGTATTGCTTTGCTGCGATGGAGCTGTTTTGGAAAATAACTCACCATCGGTAGTTTGTAAAAAGTAATCGGGAGTAAGTTTGGCGTAGGTAATAGCCGCCTTGTCTTGCTTTTGTGAATGCAGTTTATTATTGCTAGCAACAGCTAAATTTGAGTTTGAAGCAAACCCATAAATTATCAATGCAATTAATAACATTAAACTTTTATTCACGAGGCAAAAATAAGCAAATAATTGTGTTTGGTAGTTTATAAAATAAAAAAGCCTCACTAAAAGTTTAGTAAGGCGTTTGGGGTGGAATATGGGGCTCGAACCCACGACCTCCTGAACCACAATCAGGCGCTCTAACCAACTGAGCTAAAACCACCGTTTATTTGTTTTGGCACTCTAACCTCCCGATAGTTATCGGGATTAGCTAAAACCACCGTTTTAAATCAATTATTTGATTTGTTGGGCTGCAAATGTAAGTTTATTTAAATAAAATGCAATACAAAAAAACAAGTTTATTACAAGTAATTGGTTATTAATTCAATCTTCTTTTGTTTGTTCCAAATTTTTATAAAATAAGGTATTTTATTATTTTCTTTTGTTGAATTACAAATATGGTTTTAAAATAAAAAAGCCATCTTTTTTTGAAGATGGCTTTTTTATTTATTACAGTTATTTTATTAACTATTGCATTCCAGTTGATTGTTTGAAACGTTTTCTGTCAATTTCGTTCAAATGGATTTTACGTAAACGTAATGATTTAGGTGTAATCTCTACGTACTCATCAGCTTGAATATATTCCATACATTCTTCTAACGAGAAGTTGATTTTTGGTGCAATTCTAGTTTTATCATCGCTACCAGATGCACGCATATTGGTTAATTTTTTCTCTTTAGTAATATTTACTACTAAATCGTCATGACGGTTGTTTTCACCAATAATTTGACCCATATAAATTTCGTCACCAGCCTCCACAAAGAAACTACCTCTATCTTGCAATTTATCAATCGAATAAGCAATGGCGGTTCCTTGTTCACCACTAATCATTACACCTGCTAAACGAGAAGGAATAGGACCTTTCCAAGGCTCAAAAGCTTTGAAACGATGAGCCATAATTGCCTCACCAGCTGTAGCTGTTAAAACGTTATTACGTAAACCAATAATACCACGCGATGGAATTTCGAATTCTAAATGCGTTAAATCGCCCTTAGGTTCCATTACTATCATATCGCCTTTACGTTGGCTAACTAATTCAATTACTTTTCCTGATACTTCTAACGGAACATCAACGGTTAAAATTTCCATTGGTTCGCATTTAACGCCATCAATTTCTTTAATAATTACTTGGGGCTGTCCAACTTGTAATTCGTAACCTTCGCGTCTCATGGTTTCAATTAAAACCGATAAGTGAAGAATACCTCTACCAAATACTAAATACGAATCAGCTTGGTTAGTTTCTTCTACTCTTAGAGCTAAGTTTTTCTCTAATTCTCGGAACAAACGGTCACGTAAATGGCGAGAAGTAACAAATTTACCTTCTTTACCAAAGAAAGGTGAGTTATTGATACAGAACAACATGTTCATGGTTGGCTCGTCAATATTAATTGGAGTTAAGCCTTCAGGATTTTCAAAATCAGCAACAGTATCGCCAATTTCAAAACCTTCAATACCCATAATTGCACAAATATCGCCAGCACCAACTTCTTCAACCTTCATTTTACCTAAACCTTCAAAAACGTAAAGTTCTTTTACTCTCGATTTTTGAATGCTGCCATCACGTTTTACTAAACTAATAGGTTGGTTAACTTTAACACTTCCGCGTAAAATACGTCCAATAGCAATCCTTCCTGTAAATGAAGAATAATCTAAAGAAGTAATTTGCATTTGTAAAGTTCCTTCTTCTACGTGAGGCTCAGGAATTTCTGAAATAATATCATCTAATAACGAAGTGAAATCTTCGGTAGGATTTTTCCAATCTCTACCCATCCAACCTTGTTTTGAACTACCATAAATGGTATGGAAATCTAATTGCTCTTCGTTAGCTTCTAAGTTAAAGAATAAATCAAAAACTGCATCATGAATTTCATCTGGACGGCAGTTTGGTTTATCTACTTTATTAATAACTACAATAGGTTTTTTACCTAAAGCTAAAGCTTTTTGTAACACAAAACGGGTTTGAGGCATTGGGCCTTCAAACGCATCTACTAATAATAATACACCATCGGCCATGTTTAATACACGCTCTACCTCGCCACCAAAATCCGCGTGACCAGGAGTATCAATGATATTAATTTTGTAACCTTTGTACTGTACTGAAATGTTTTTTGCTAAAATGGTAATACCACGTTCGCGCTCTAAATCGTTATTATCTAGTATTAATTCGCCTTTTTCTTGGTTTTCGCGGAAAAGTTGAGTTTGGTGTAAAATTTTATCAACCAATGTAGTTTTCCCGTGATCTACGTGGGCAATAATAGCTATGTTTCTGATTTTTTGCATTATGTCTTATTTTAAAAGGGTGCAAAAGTAAGTAATTAACTCGGTAAATAGGTAAAGGAAAAGTTACGAAAACCATTTAATCGTGTGATAAAAGTCAATATTTATTTGATATTGCTAAAAATTGGACTTAATTTTATTTATTACCTATTGATTAATTATATAATTCTTAGAATGGATTTTTAAAATTCTAATTGCACACAAGCAACGTTTTTACCTTCTCTCCCCCAAATCAAATATTTTTTGTCAGCTTTAAAAGCTACATGTTTAATATCTAAATAAACACTATGTTCTTTATAAGTTGGTATTTCGGTTTTACTTAGTTGATTTAAACTTGCATCAAATTCGTATTTTATTAGCTTATACGATGATTTACCTTCATTGTATAATATAGTTAGTTTATCATCGTAAAAAAACGAAGTCATAGATAGCATGTAATCATACAATGCAGCTCCTTTTGTTTTACGTTTTAATGCTACTTGATTATCGTTATTATTTGAAGTTGATTTAATAATGACCAAGTCTTCATAAACATAATCATATCTGGTTTGAATAACTTTTCCATATTGGTCTCTTGTTTGAAACTCTTCGTAATAATCTTTTTGGATTACAGCTATTGGCTCACCCGATTGATTAATATGTAAATCAACTATTGACATCCACTCTAACCCTTTTAATTTTTCTATTTTTTTCTCTTCAGATATAACGCTTAAAACTTGATCATTATAGTTTACTTTTTTCGACTCCACTTCATTTAAAGTGGTTAAGTCAAATTTTTTAAATAAAACACCATTTGAGTAATAGGCAATGTACTTTGGAGGGCCAAAACTAAAAGTTGATTTATCATTTTTTTCTCCAAAAATACAGGCCATGTAAATTGCTTTTTGTTCCTGTGATATTTTTAAAGTAAAATCATCAACAATACTTTCATTTTTTAAATCAATTTCTTTTTTTACAATGGTTTTATTTTTGTAGTCAGCACATTTTATATGCACTGTTTTTTTTTCAGAAATTATGCTATAAAATTTTCCATCATAGCTAAAGTTGGCATCCATAATGGTTTCGGTTCCAGCCTCTGTTTCCCAAATTTTATTTAATTGTTCATCAAAATAAAGTAGCATTTTTCCTTGATCTATAACAAATGTGTTATCATAATTACTTTGTATAACTGTATAATAACCAGTACCTACTTCATCATCTTTTTTAATATTTAATGGTGCCGATTCATATAAAAGTTTAGATTGTTTATAAACGCCATTTTGATCAAAAATATCTGCATACACAGTTACTTTTTTATTTTGAACTGATGAGTAAACCAAATTAATTTGGTTTTGATTGATATATCCAAAATAATAAGCTAATACCTTATATTTAAATTGAATAGGAGTTGAGCTTATGTAGTTATAATTGTTGTCAAAAAAGGCTAATTCAATATCGTTTTTTCTTTCAATATAAAAGTTGTAATAATTTACTTTTTTAACTAAAAAATCCTTTTTTATAGTGTACTCACTCATTAAGGCAACATTTTTATCTCCAATTTTACCAATTTCATGAATATTATCGTTGTTTTTTATTTTTGCTGTTGCTGACCAATTGAACTTTTGCCCATAAGTATTAATTGAGCTAAGAGATGATAAAGCTATAATTAGTAACGCAGCTTTAAATTTTAGTAGATTTTTCATTTGTTATATTAAAAGTTTATTTTCCAAATTTAAAATTTTTCCGAAATTCGAATGTTAACTTTTTTAAAAATTTGATATTTATACTTTTAATAGTTTGTATTTAAATCATACAATTCAGGTTTGAATTGCCTTTAATTTCGTGGCTTAAATATTATTTTTAATCAATGCAACAATATGTAAGTGCCGAAGAGGCCGTTTCAATTATAAAGTCAGGTAATAGAGTTTTTTTACATGGAAGTGCAGCAACACCCATATTTTTGATAAACAAACTATTAGAAAGATATGAAGAGCTGCAAAAAGTTGAATTAGTTAGCATCACATCGTTTGGAGATATTGATTTTGGTAATCATAAATATAAAGATAGTTTTTATATCAATTCGCTTTTTGTTTCGGCCAATACACGTTCTGCAGTAAATAGTGCTCAAGGCGATTATGTGCCAATTTTTTTGAGTGAAATTCCTCGTTTGTTTTACGAAAATTATTTGCCTTTAGATGTGGCTATTGTTCAAGTTTCTCCTCCTGATGCAAGTGGATTTTGTTCGTTAGGCACTTCGGTGGATATAGCCAAAGCGGCTACAGATACGGCTAAAATTATAATTGCTCAAGTTAATCCTAACATGCCACGGGTGCATGGAAATGGATTTATACACGTAAGTAAAATTGATAAAATGTTTTGGCACGATGAGCCACTGCCTGAGGTTGATTACAGTAAAGATGTAACATCTGCTACTGAACAAATTGGCAAAAATGTGGCTGCTTTGGTTGAAGATGGAGCTACTTTGCAATTAGGAATTGGCGCTATTCCCGACTTGGTGCTACGCAATTTAACCAATCATAAAAACTTAGGAATTCATACCGAAATGTTTTCTGATGGTGTTTTACCTTTAATTGAAAGTGGTGTAATCAATAATAGCATGAAAAATATAAAACGGGGTAGAATTGTTACATCGTTTATGGCAGGTACTAAAAAATTGTATCAATTTGTAAATGATAATCCTTTGGTAAATGGTTTAAATATCGATTATGTGAACGATACAGATATTATTAGGAAAAATGATAAAGCTACTTGTATCAATAGCGCTATTGAAATTGATATAACCGGGCAAGTGTGTGCGGATTCAATTGGAACATATCAATATTCAGGCATAGGCGGGCAGATGGATTTTATAAGAGGTGCTTCGCTTTCAAAAGGAGGAAAGCCAATTATTGCATTGCCTTCTATCACCTCAAAAGGAATTTCACGCATAGTACCTACTTTAAAAAATGGGGCAGGAGTAGTTACTACTCGTGGGCACATACATTGGGTGGTAACTGAGTTTGGGGCAGTTAATTTATTTGGAAAAAACCTAGAGCAGCGCGCTTTTGAGTTAATAAAATTGGCTCATCCTATGCATAAAGAAGATTTGGAAAGGGCATATTATGAGCGTTTTAAATAATTCATTTTTATTTGAATATGACTAGTAATTGCTAGTAAATTAAACTCTTGTTTAAAATTAAACCAATAAAATTTAAATAGTTAAGTGGTAAAAATTATTGCATTCTGTATTTTACAAATAATGCTTTAATTTGCGCCAAATAACCAAAACATAAATACAAATAATGAATTACGATTTAGTAGTAATAGGTAGCGGCCCAGGTGGCTATGTAGCTGCCATTAGAGCAAGTCAGTTAGGAATGAAAACTGCCATTATTGAAAAATCAGAAATGGGTGGCGTTTGTTTAAACTGGGGTTGTATTCCAACCAAAGCTTTATTAAAATCAGCTCAGGTTTTTGAATATATTAAACATGCTGCCGATTATGGTATAAATGTACAAGGTGCAGAACACGATTTTACTGCGGTAGTAAAACGTAGCCGTGGTGTAGCCGATAACATGAGTAAGGGTATAGCTTTCTTAATGAAAAAAAATAAGATTGATGTTATTGCTGGTTTTGGAAAATTATTAGCTCCAGGAAAAGTAGAAGTTACTGAAGCTACTGGAACTAAAAAAACAGTTGAAGCAAAACATATTATTTTAGCTACAGGTGCCCGCAGCCGCGAGTTGCCAAATATTAAAATTGATAATAAAAAAGTACTAGGTTACCGCGATGCAATGGTTTTACCAACTCAACCTAAAAGCATGATTGTAATGGGTAGCGGTGCCATTGGTTGTGAGTTTGCTTATTTTTATAACAGCATGGGAACTAAAGTTACCATTGTGGAGTTCATGCCAAATATCCTTCCGGTAGAAGATGAAGATTCGAGCAAGGAAGTAACCAAAGCATTTAAAAAATCGGGTATCGATATTTTAACCAATGCTTCGGTAGAAAGTGTTGATACTACTGGTGCTGGCTGTAAAGTAAAAATTAAAACTGCTGAAGGCGTTAAAGAAATGGAAGCCGATGTGGTATTATCAGCAGTGGGTATTCAAACCAATTTAGAAAACTTAGGCTTAGAAACCTTAGGTGTTAAAACCGATAAAGGAAAAGTATTGGTTGACGATTTTTACCAAACCAATGTAAAAGGTGTTTATGCTATTGGCGATATTGTTAAAGGTCAAGCATTGGCTCACGTAGCAAGTGCTGAAGGTATTATTTGTGTAGAGAAAATAGCAGGTCATCATCCTGAACCTTTAAATTACAATAATATTCCTGGTTGTACTTATAGCTCGCCTGAAGTAGCCTCGGTTGGTTATACCGAAAAAGCTGCTAAAGAAGCTGGTTACGAAATTAAAGTAGGTAAGTTTCCTTTTAGCGCAAGTGGTAAAGCAAGTGCTGGTGGCGTAAAAGAAGGTTTTGTAAAAGTAATTTTTGATGCAAAATACGGTGAGTTTTTAGGAGCACACATGGTAGGTGCTAATGTAACTGAAATGATTGCAGAAGTGGTGGTAGCGCGCAAGTTAGAAACTACGGGAATGGAAATTATTAAATCTGTTCACCCTCATCCAACTATGAGCGAAGCAATAATGGAAGCTACGGCACAAGCTTACGGTGAGTGTATTCATTTATAATAAGTGCGGAATTCGAATTGTTGAGTGCGAAATTCGAAGCACGAAATTCAAAGTTCGAATTACGAATAACGAAATATAATTAATCAAATCCCAATTGAGCAATCAGTTGGGATTTTTTTATGGATTTTTATTTGGATGTTTTTCATAAAATCTGTTATTCAACTCCTTCGGAGTTGATTTGTGTTAATACTGTTAACCCTGCATTTCATGCAGGGCTATTAATATTAAACTCCTTCGGAGTTAGTATTTGGTTAACATAACCCTATCTTGTTAAATAAAATTCAACACCTTCGGAGTTGATTTGCGTTAATATTGTTAACCCTGCATTTCATGCAGGGCTATTAATATTAAACTCCTTCGGAGTTCGTATTTGGTTAATATAACCCTATCTTGTTAAATAAAATTCAACACCTTCGGAGTTGTTTTTTGCTTACTCTTTTAACACAGCATTTCATGCAATGCTATTAATATTAAACTCCTTCGGAGTTCGTATTTGGTTTACATAACTTTATCTTGTTAAATAAAATTCAACTCTTTCGGAGTTGTTTTGTGCTTACTCTTTTATCCCTGCATTTCATGCAATGCTATTAATATTAAACTCCTTTGGAGTTTGTAGTTGGCTTAAAGATTTTTATATTTCGATAAAAAATAATCTCCTTCGGAGGTTGCTATATTTTTGATTACTTGAACTTTGTTTGGTGATTCTGTAATGAACTTATTCTGAGCTTGGAGTTGAAATTATTTGATAAGCCATTCATATTTATATTTAGTAACTCCGAAGGAGTTAAATATGAATAGCACCGAGTGAAACTCGGTGTAATGAATATACCTTCACAAAACAACTCCGAAGGAGTTGAATAATTGTATGGTTTAATTTATAATTGTTAAAATTTATTCTCAGATGAGCACTTATACTCAAATATTATATCAAATTATTTTCAGTACAAAAAACAGAGAGCAAACATTAGATAAAAATAATCAAAAGGAACTGTATCAATATATTTGGGGTGTTTTAAAAAATAAAAATTGTCATTTATATCAAATTGGTGGCGTCACAGATCATATTCATATATTAACACATTTACATCCTAGTGTGTCATTGTCATCATTAGTTAAAGACATTAAATTATCTAGTTCTGAATTAATTAAAACGCATAATATATTTCCTAAATTTGCTGGATGGCAAGAAGGTTATGGAGCCTTTACTTATTCTATTCAAGAAAAAGATAGTTTGATTAAGTATATTAAAAATCAAGAAGAGCATCATTTAAATAAAAGTTTTAAAGAGGAGTATATTGAATTATTGAGAGCACATCAAATTGAGTTTGACGAAAAATATCTCTTATAAAATTAATGCTAGTAATTTCATATTTTATTTCAAAATGAAAGATTAATAATAAAATTATTATAATCGTGAATTAATAGCAGAATACATTTGGGAACCATCACCATTTTTATTATCATTTTTTTGTGGGCATATATCCGATATTTTTATTTGGCAAAGCCCGATGCTACTGATGATAATTACGATGCAACAGATTCTGATTTTTATGCATTTAACCAATTTTACGAAAACCAATTTCCCTATTTTCAAAAACTCGATGCAGTTGGAAAAGTAAAATTTATAGAACGCAGCATTGAACTAAGTCGCAGCATTGAAATTCAAACCCGCGAAGAACTTGAATATACACAAGAAATGGATATTTTTATAAGTGGTTGTTTGGCTCAGCTTACTTATGGGTTTAAAAATCCACATATAGAAATGTTAAAAGGTGTGGTAGTTTATCCTGATATATTTTACAGTAGGTTAATTGAAAATTGGGTTAAAGGCTTGGCAATGGGTAATGGAGTGGTTTTTATAAGCTGGCCCCATTTTGTGGAAGGTTACGAAGATAGTAGAGATACTTACAATTTAGGATTACACGAGTTTGCACACATGTTGCGCATGCAAACTTTTTCTGATGGGAATTTAGATACCAAGTTTAGTAACTATTTTGATGAATACAATGAAATAGCCATGATGTCGTTTATTAACCATAGAAATGGGTCAGATAATTTCTTTAGATCGTATGGTTCAACCAATGAAGCTGAGTTTTTTTCGGTTTGTATAGAAAACTTTTTTGAAATACCTGATTTATTTGAGGCTGAATTACCTACTCTGTATTATCATTTATGTTATTTGTTGAATCAGAATCCGTTGAATGTAAACGAAAATTATTCGTTTAACAGAGAAGATATACATAATGCCAACAAAGAAGTTAAAACTCCCATTCCAGAATTTGAACATATATTTAGTAATCAAGAAAAACTGTTTTGGGACTTTGGAACTGTAATAATTAACTTTATTTTTTTTGCTGGAGTTTTAATAGCATTTAGTTTAAAACAATATATTTTTTTAATTGATATTTTTGGAATAATCATGGTTATATCGGCTATTTTATTAGCAGTTAGGTATTGGTATTATAATAGTTTAGAATGTATTACCAATACCAACTACTTAGTTCATTTTTTTAAACGTTTATTGCCTTTGTTAGGTATTTTAAGTTGTGTTTTAAACCTAATTCTGACTTAAATTATTCGCGTTTAAAGTTTTCGGGCCGTAACCAAATTTTTACAATAGAAGACAATAAAGTAGAATTATATAACATTTAATAAATATCAACGTTTTTCGGTAAGTGTTTGCTCAGAAATATGGTTTTCCAATTAAATCTGCTATTCAACTCTTTCAGAGTTGATTTACGTTTATACTGTTTTCCCTGCATTTCATGCAGGTCTATTAATATTAAACTCCTTCGGAGTTTGTAGTTGGTATAAAGATTTTTATATTTCGATAAAAATAATCTCCTTCTGAAGTTGCTCTATTTTAAATCACTTGAACTTTGTTTGGTGATTCTATAATGAACTTATTCTGAGTTTGGAGTTGAAATTATTTGATAAGCCATTCATATTTTTATTTAGTAACTCCGAAGGAGTTAAATATGAATAGCACCGAGTGAAACTCGGTGTTACGAATATACCATCACAAATCAACTCCAAAGGAGTTGAATACTTGCAAGCATTAGTGTATTATTGAAAAAAATTTAGCAATGATAGTAGGAATAATACCCGCACGATACGACAGTTCGCGTTTTCCAGGAAAACCATTAATTGATATTCAAGGTAAAACCATGATTCAGAGAGTTTACGAACAAGCTAGTAAGGCTAAATCGTTGGCTCATGTAGTAGTGGCAACAGATGATGAACGCATCTATAACCATGTAGAAAGTTTTGGAGGCAAAGCTGTTTATACCAAAAAAGACCATCCTAGTGGAACTGATAGAAGTTTTGAAGCCTTAAAAAATGCTGGTTTTGATGCGCAATATATAATCAATATTCAGGGCGATGAACCTTTTATTGACCCAAGCCAAATAGAACTACTAGCCGCGCTTTGTGATGGAAAAACGGAATTGGCTACTTTAATGATAAAGGTAGATAACCACGAGGTTTTATTTGATATGGGCGAAGTGAAAATTACTTTAAATACTCAAAACGAAGCATTGTATTTTAGCAGAATGGTAATTCCTTACATTAAAGGTGTACCTCAATCTGAATGGCATTTACATCATAACTATTATCGACATGTGGGCATGTATGCTTATCGAAACGATATTTTAGAAGCAGTATGTAAATTACGGCCATCTAGTTTAGAAAAAGCCGAATCGTTAGAACAATTGCGTTGGTTAGAAAATGATTTTAAAATTAAATGTGCCATTACCGAGCACGATAGCCACTGCATAGACACCCCAGAAGATGTAGAAAAAGTATTGAAGTTAATGGACAATAAGCAATAGACAATAAGCAAAGTGCAATAGGCAATTAGCAATAATACTCAATTTGAAGTGTTGAAAATTGGTTTGTGATAACAATAAGCTCAACTAAATGATAAAATGGAAAAACAGGAGGTAAATATAAATGGGAATAGTCTTTCTGATTTTAATAATTTCATTAGGTGTTTTAGTATTGTACATAGGTCATTTACAAAATGAGCTAAATAAAAATAATTTAATTAACACCTGTAAAAGGTTATCAATAACAATATTGAAAGAAGCATTTACTAAAACAAATGAACCTAAAGCAATTCAATTTTTAAGGCATTGTATGTTGGTATATAAAATATATTTGTATTTATTTTATGTATTAATGTTGTTGGTTGTAATAAGGTTAGATTATCAATTGCATGTAAAATATGATAAATAAAATACTAAAATTACTTGTCCTTACTTTAGTACTCAATTCTTGTAATTTTGAGATTGATTCGCCAGATAAAGCTGTTTGTACTGATTATATATCAAGCATTGTTGAAGCCAAAAAACTAGGTGTATTTATGAAAGAATGTATGCCTAAGACAGTTAAAATTAAAGATTCAATTACTTTAAAAATTATTGAAACTTGGTATGAAATGGATTATTTGTACAGTGATTTAGAAAATGACAATAAATTAAAGTTTGATTTTATACCAACTACATATCACTTGGCTATAAAAATTGAAGGTGATTTGAGAAAAAAATACAAAGGATTTGATGTTAGATGGAATTTTGACAACTTTTTTGTGCTTTCAGATAGTACCTTAAATGTAACATTATTAGTTTCAAAAAAAGATATTCCAATGTCTATTCCAATTTTAGATTCATTTCAAGTTCAATTATATGGGTCAATAATTTCAAAAGACATTAACAAATATGATCAATTATATAAGTTAGATTCGTTTTATGTATTTAAAAAACAGCAGTAATTTGGCTTCAACCATTATTATTATCTATGGATTAAGGTATGAGAACATTTTTATTTTTAGCATTTTTGTTTAATTGTCTAAACAATCTTAAAAGCCAAATAATACTTTCAATTGATTCAAACAAAAAAATTGATACAATTGAGTTTACTTTCAATACTTATTCAAAACTTATAGTAATAGTGAGCAATAACCAAATTTCAAGAATTATTCAAACTAATAATATCTATAAATTAAATGGTTTACAGTATTATTTTACCAATTACTTTCTTGATTCTTTAGAAAGTTATAAAACTGGTTTATTTACTGGAGAAAAATATTTAAATGATAAAAGTGGGAATCTAGCACAGATATACCAACCAGGAGGAGTGCCCATGGATTCTAGCTGTTTCCATATTCAGTTTGTTGATCCACAAAAAGGAATTCCACAGGGACGAATATATCCTGCCAAATTTTTTGAATATAATTCAAAGGGTAAATTAATAAAAATAAGTGCAATTGATGCTAATGGCAATTATAATGGGGAAAGCATAAGTTTGGACAATGAATTTATGATTACTAGCGTAATGAATTTCTATACTAAAGTAAATCTCTTTTTCCCAAAATACAGTCCATTTATTGTTATCTATGCTGAAAGAGACATAAAATGCAATCCTTTTAAAGTAACATTTTTTAAGAAAAATAAAAGAATACGTGAAATAAGTTTCAATGGATTTAATAACCTGAATTTGAAAACTATAAAGTTAAAGAGAAATGGAAAGGTTAAAGATGCAAGAAAAAATACAAATTATACTTGGGAATTAAATTAACTAATGAACATTTAAGTGTTTTGCCTGAGATTATTCTATATAAATAATATTATAAACCAATCGCCACCCCTTACTTCTTTGCCTTTACAGCGCTAATTTCTTTGTTAAAAATAGCGTTTTCGTAATCAACTAGTAATATATTTAATGGGTAATAATCGTAAAGCAAAACTATGGTATGTGTTACTCCTTTTTCGGTATATTTATCAATGGCGGCTATGGTATAAGCCCTGCCACCCATAGAGCAAGGAAGGCGTTTTCCATCTAAACTTTTGGTATCAAAAAATGCTTTACTCAATCCTTGCCCGGTAAGTGAATCCACATTGGTTTTATTGTACATATCAGTTCTGCTATAAACTTCTATGCCAATAAACTCGGGTTTATTGCCTTGGCAAGCATTTACAAATAATTTATTACCTACTTTTAAAGGAATGTTTTTTTGCTTTTGAGCCATGCTTGTTGCAGGTATCAATAAACATAAAATAAAATAAATAAATTTCATACAATTAAGCTTTTACTACTAAAACAGGAATTTTTACTAAATGCCTAACAGCATCAACAGTTGAGCCAAAAACCAAATCGCTTAGGCCTGCATGGCCATGAGCGCCCATTACCAATACATCTATTTGATTATCAGCTATAATTTTTGAAATTTCGTTAGCCCTATTTCCATAACCCAGTTCTATTTTTGTTTTAAAACCAAGTTTTTGTAAATCGTTGCTATACGATTGTAAGTTTTGCAAATCAGTTTGCGTTTCTAAATCGTGTGCATCTTTACCCAAGCGTTTGGCTATAGCCGATTCTACAATATGAATCAACAAGTAATCAATGTCTTTTCCGCCCAATGTTAATGCATGTTGTATGGTGGCTTCATCGTGTTTACTAAAATCAACTGTTATGGCAATGCGTTTATATTCGGCAAATTCTATTTGACTAATTTGCAATGCATTTCCATGTGGTACAATTTTTTTTTGTTTGGTTAATTTAATAAACAATGGATTAAAGGTGATGTAAATAAGCAGTACCAAAGCAAACACACAAACCATTTCAATGATAATTTTTACCATAAAATACTCAGAGCCGATTAATTCAAATATTTTATTTAACTCTTCAATAACCAATTTTATATTCAAGCCAACAATTAAAATGGCGCAAGCCCAAGCCAATATTTTAACCCAATTTTTGATGGCAAAATCGCCCATAAGCTGCTTGCTGCTGGTAAAATGAATTAACGGAATTACAGCAAAACCAAGCTGTAAGCTTAATATTACCTGACTTAAAACCAATAAATCGCCTAATTTTTCGTTTCCAAAAAACAAAATAGTAATTACTGCTGGCACTATGGCTATTAACCTAGTTACTATGCGCCTAACCATTGGACTAATACGCAAGTTTAAATAACCTTCCATAATAATTTGTCCGGCTAAAGTACCTGTAATGGTAGAGCTTTGTCCTGCACAAATTAAAGCTATGGCAAATAGGGAAGGAGCCAGGCTGCCAAATAAATTTTGAAGTAATAAATGTGCATCTTGAATACTAGATACATTGTTAAATCCGGCTTTGTAAAAGGCTGTAGCGGCTAAAATTAAAATGGCAGCGTTTACAAAAAATGCCATATTCAAAGCCACAAACGAATCTATAAAATTGTATTTCAATGCACTTAAAATGCCTTCGTGGTTTTTTTCAATTTTACGCGATTGTACCAAAGCCGAATGCAAATACAAATTATGAGGCATTACAGTTGCGCCAATAATTCCAATAGCAATGTAAAGGGCATTGCCACTTAAACCCGAAGGAATAAAACCATGGCTTACTTCTATTAAATTGGGTTTTACTATAATTAGCTGCGCAATGAACGAAACACCAATAATACTCACCAATGAAAGTATAAACATTTCGAGTTTACGTACACCTTTATTGATTAATAAAAGCAATAAAAATGAATCTAAAACGGTTATGATTACACCATAAATTAAAGGCAAACCAAAAAGTAAATTTAAACCGATTGCCATACCAATAATTTCGGCTAAATCGCAGGCAGCAATGGCTATTTCAGCAAAAATATATAACGAAACATTGGCCCATTGTGGGTATTGTTGACGGCTGGCTTGTGCTAAATCCCAACCTTTTACTATACCTAATCTTGCTGCTAAAGTTTGGAGCAATAAGGCCATTAAATTACTCATTAACAGCACCCAAAGCAATTTGTAACCAAAGGCACTTCCTCCGGCTATGTCGGTAGCCCAATTGCCTGGATCCATATACCCAACGCTTACCAAATAGGCTGGTCCAATAAAAGCCAACAAAGTGCGCCACCAATTATTTTTAACTGGAATATTTACACTTTCGTGTATTTCACTTAATGATTTATCAGAATGATTTTTCATAAATTTTAGCTTTACAAAATTAAAAAGTTAGACGGCTCTAACAAGTTTATTTTCTTAATTAATTTATAAAACTATTTTTGGTGCCTGATAGTTTATAAAATTATGATACAAAAATTTTTAAGTTATATAACATTTTGGAAAAAAGATGAAGCCGCTAACAGTGCTAACTTTAATTTAAAGGTAATGCACGGTATTAATAAAATATCTATTTTTATGTTTTTGCTGGCAGTAATCTTTTTGGTAATTAGGTATTTGGTTGCCTAATGGTAAATAAAAAAGCTCCTATCTTTTTAAAGTAAGGAGCTTTTTTGTTAGTTATAAAAATATTGTTGGTTTTTGTTAAACCAATTCTCCAAGTTCTTCATCAAGTTGTGGCACAATAATGTCTTTTTCAATGCGCAAGTTATTGATAATAAAAGCTTGTCTATCCATGGTGTTTTTACCCATATAATATTCTAACAATTTTTGAATGGTTATATCTTGGTTTAACAATACAGGTTTTAAGCGCATGTCGGCACCAATAAATAATCCAAACTCTTCAGGACTAATTTCTCCTAATCCTTTAAATCGGGTAATTTCTGGTTTTCCTTTTAGTTCACCAATGGCATTTTGTTTTTCGGTTTCGCTATAGCAATAAATGGTTTTTTGTTTATTTCTAACCCTAAATAAAGGTGTTTCTAAAATATACAAATGTCCATTTTTTACCAAATCAGGAAAAAACTGTAAGAAAAAAGTCATGATTAACAAACGAATATGCATACCATCCACATCGGCATCGGTAGCAATTACTATTTGATTATAACGTAAATCGTCAATGCCTTCTTCAATATTTAAAGCATGCTGCAGTAAATTAAATTCCTCGTTTTCGTAAACCACTTTTTTGGTTAAACCATAGCAGTTTAAAGGCTTTCCTCGTAAACTAAATACCGCTTGTAACTCTACATTTCGGCTTTTGGTAATGCTTCCACTTGCACTATCTCCTTCGGTAATAAAAAGGGTGGTATTGTACTTTTTATCGGTATTGTTATCGTTATAGTGTATGCGACAATCGCGCAATTTTTTATTGTGCAAATTGGCTTTTTTAGCACGTTCGTTGGCTATTTTACGCACACCAGCTATTTCTTTACGCTCGCGTTCACTTTGTAAAATACGTTTATTTAAAGCTTCGGCTGTTTCCTTGTTTTTATGTAAATAGTTATCAAGTTCTTTTTTTACATAATCAACTATAAATTGCTTTAAACTTGGCCCATCAGGGTAAATTGCAGTACTACCCAATTTGGTTTTAGTTTGACTTTCGAAAACTGGTTCTTGAATACGCACACTTACCGCAGCAACAATACTTTGGCGCATATCAGCCAAATCAAATTCTTTACCGTAAAACTCTCTTAAAGTTTTGGCGTAAGCCTCTTTAAAGTAATTTAAATGCGTTCCACCCATGGTGGTATGTTGTCCATTTACAAATGAGTAATATTCTTCGCCATACTGATTTTCGTGGCTAAAAGCTATTTCTATGTCATCGCTTTTTAAATGAATAATTGGGTAACGTAATTCTTCTTCGCTGGTTTTTCGTTTCAATAAATCCATTAAACCATTTTTTGAAACATACTTATCGCCATTAAAATTAATAGTTAAACCTGCGTTTAGGTAGGTATAATTCCAAATTTGGTTAACTATAAATTCAGTAATGTATCGGTAGTTTTTAAAAATAGTATTATCGGCTATAAACTGAATAAGCGTGCCATCAGGCTCCATGGTATCGGTAATTTTATGGTCGTTAATTAATTGACCTTTTTCAAATTCCGAACATTTGGTTTTTCCATCGCGGTAAGCTTGTACTTTAAAATACGAACTTAAAGCATTAACCGCCTTGGTTCCCACACCATTTAATCCTACCGATTTTTTAAATGCGTTTGAGTCGTATTTTCCACCAGTATTTATTTTGCTTACACAATCATTTACTTTTCCTAGCGGAATACCACGTCCAAAATCGCGAACGGTAACTTTATTGTCTTCAATTTTTACATCAATATTGCGGCCATTGCCCATCACAAACTCATCTATTGAGTTGTCAATCACCTCTTTAATTAAAACGTAAATACCATCATCTAACGAACTTCCATCGCCTAATTTACCAATGTACATTCCCGGACGCAAACGAATATGATCTCTCCAATCGAGCGATTTTATACTGTCGTCATCATACGTTACTTGTTCAGCCATTTATTTCTATAAAATTATTGTAATACTAAAATGCAAAAATAAGCTACTTTTAGTGCTTATATACTATTTGTTTTCAACCAAATTATTTTATTTATAAAACATTAATTAGCAATATTTTACATGCTGTTGTTAATTGTTTTAGACATATTAACAACAGTTGGTGTTAAAACAGTTAGACAATTTTATCAATAAGCCCTTTTTAAATATACTTTTGAATGACAATAAAACTTAAAACTATGATACAAAATACATTAATTGTAGATGATGATAACTTATCCATCTATCTTACAAAAACAACCCTAGAACGTACTACGGAATGTAAAAATTTTGAATCGGCTAATAACAGCAATCAAGCAATTGATTATTTAAAATATTGTATCGAAAAAAATAAAAACAACTTCCCTGATTTAATTTTACTAGATTTAGATATGCCTAATGGCAACGGTTGGCAGTTTATTGAAGATTTTAAACAAATAAAGTCAAAAATTAAACACGACATCAGTATTTTTATGCTATCATCAACTTACGATAAAGGCAATATTATTAAAGCCAAAAATTGTACTCATATCACCGATTTTATATCGAAACCGCTAGTAAAACAAGATATTGAAAATATTAAATCTAAAATAGAGAAGAAGAATTTGGTAGCAATTTACTAATTATTTATAAAGTAGCCCAGGAGGTTAAATTTTATATTGGTTCAAACAGGTAAAAACTAAATTTACATTTGTTTATTGTAAACAAAATGCTTATTTAAATTTTATGCCTTTGTTTGTAAGCTGATAATTAAATTTAGCCTCTTTTTTTGTTACCTTAATAAAATTTACAATTGTAAAGTTCTTTCAATTTATTGTATGTCAGCTTTTTTTTAAGATTTAGTGGTTTAAAAAACAACGATTTGCTTAACCTTTAAATTTTAACTCAAAATAATTGGGAGTATATTGAAATAGCTGTGGTTTATAGTTTTAAACAAACCTTTTACCATATTAAATTACTAAGCGTTATCATAAATTTTTTATGATAATTTGCTTTTTCAAAAATTTATATAAATGTAAATTGCGCCCGCTTGAAATTTTTAAGCGTTGAATTTTAATTAAATAAACAAACTAAATACTATGGCATTTGATATTGAAATGATTAAAGCTGTGTACGCCAAAATGGACGAACGTATTGCAGCTGCCCGTAAGGTGGTAAACAAACCTTTAACGTTAACTGAAAAGATTTTGTACAGCCATTTAACCGAGGGCAATGCAACTAAAAGTTACGAAAGAGGTAAAAGTTATGTTGATTTTGGTCCAGATAGAGTAGCCATGCAAGATGCAACTGCCCAAATGGCTTTATTGCAATTCATGCAATCGGGTCGTCCAAAAGTAGCTGTTCCTTCTACTGTTCATTGCGATCACTTAATTACTGCTAAAAACGGTGCTGCCGAAGATTTAGAATTTGCCAATAAAGAAAGTAAAGAAGTTTACGACTTTTTAGGTTCAGTATCTAATAAATATGGAATTGGTTTTTGGAAACCAGGTGCAGGTATTATCCATCAAGTAGTTTTAGAAAATTATGCATTTCCAGGTGGAATGATGATAGGAACTGATAGCCACACAGTGAATGCTGGTGGTTTAGGTATGATTGCCATTGGTGTGGGTGGAGCTGATGCTTGCGATGTAATGGCTGGCTTACCTTGGGAACTAAAAATGCCGAAATTAATTGGTGTAAAATTAACTGGCAAATTAAATGGTTGGACTGCTCCAAAAGATGTAATTTTAAAAGTAGCTGGTATTTTAACTGTAAAAGGTGGTACCGATGCAGTGGTTGAATATTTTGGCGAAGGTGCAACAAGCATGAGTTGTACTGGTAAAGGAACCATTTGTAATATGGGTGCCGAAATAGGTGCTACCACATCTACATTTGGTTACGATGATTCAATGGCTCGTTACTTAAAAGCAACAGGCCGCGCTGAAGTAGCTGATTTAGCTGATTCAGTAAAACATCATTTAACTGCCGACCCAGAAGTATACGCAAATCCTGCTGCATACTTTGACCAAGTTATTGAAATTAACTTATCAGAGTTAGAACCACATGTAAATGGTCCTTTCACTCCTGATTTGGCTACACCTATATCAAAATTAAAAGAAGCTGCTTTGGCTAACGGTTGGCCTACTAAAATTTCAGTAGGTTTAATTGGTTCTTGCACCAACTCAAGCTACGAAGATATTTCAAGAGCTGTAAGTTTGGCCAAACAAGTTTCGGCTAAAGGTTTAACATCAAAAGCTGAATACTTAATTAATCCAGGTTCAGAGCAAATTCGTTATACTATCAAACGCGATGGTTTCTTAGATGTATTTAACGAAATTGGTGCTAAAGTATTTACCAATGCTTGCGGACCTTGTATTGGTATGTGGGATAGAATGGGTGCTGAAAAACAAGAAAAAAATACCATTATTCACTCATTTAACAGAAACTTTGCTAAACGTGCCGATGGCAATCCAAATACGTATGCTTTTGTGGCTTCGCCAGAAATTGTAACAGCTATGGCTATTGCAGGTGATTTAACCTTTAATCCATTAACCGATACTTTAACCAACAATAAAGGTGAGCAAGTAAAATTAGATGGTCCTTATGGTGATGAATTGCCAGTAAATGGATTTGCAGTGGAAGATGCAGGCTTTGTAGCTCCAGCTGCTGATGGTAGCCAAGTTACTGTAGCAGTTTCTCCAACTTCAGATAGATTACAATTATTAGATCCATTTGCAGCTTGGGAAGGCAGAGATTTAAAAGGATTGAAATTGTTAATTAAAGCCAAAGGTAAATGTACAACGGATCATATTTCAATGGCTGGTCCTTGGTTAAAATACCGTGGTCACTTAGATAATATTTCGAACAATATGTTAATTGGTGCAGTTAATTTCTTTAACGAAAAAACTGACAATGTAAAAAACCAATTAACTGGCGAATATGCTTCAGTTCCTAAAGTTCAACGTGAATACAAAGCACAAGGAATTGGTAGCTTAGTAGTAGGCGATGAAAATTATGGTGAAGGAAGTAGCCGCGAGCATGCAGCTATGGAACCTCGTCATTTAGGCGTTCGTGCGGTATTGGTAAAATCATTTGCTCGTATCCACGAAACCAACTTGAAAAAACAAGGTATGTTGGCTTTAACTTTTGCTAATAAAGAAGATTACAACAAAATTTTAGAAGATGATGTAATAGATATTATTGGTTTAGGAAGTTTTGCTCCCGGTAAACAATTAGAGTTAGTATTAAACCATAAAGATGGTTCAAGCGAAACAATAGCAGTTAACCATACTTACAACGAGCAACAAATTGAATGGTTTAAAGCAGGTGGTGCTTTAAATATCATCAGAGCAAGTGTTGGGAAATAGTTATCAATTTGGTCGCTGAGCGAAGTCGAAGCGTCAGTTGATAGACCATAGTAGAGACGTTGCATGCAAGGTCTCTACAGAATAAATAAAAAAATCAGCAATCAATTCTTTGGTTGCTGATTTTTTTTGTTAATAATTTAATCAGAATTCGTTTAAGGATTTGATTCTACCTTCATAATACTCAGCACCTTCTTTTTAACTTTTTTCCCATTTTCAACTGTATTTTCAAATTCGTCCATGGCTATATAAATATCGTCATACCAATTATAAATTTCAGTTTTTAAACTAGGGAAACCAGTTGCACCAAATCCAAATATTTTTTTGCGCTGCTTTTCAGGCCTGTCCTCTTCATTAATAACCACTTCTCTTGTTGTACTTTTATTTTTTGATGGATTAAAAGTGATGATATCAATGGCAAATCCTTTATGGTTAGTAATTTCATAATTACCATTTTCAACTTCGCTAAAACCAAAAATATAAATTGGCGTTTTACTAAATACATCATCACATTTAAACGATTTATCCCATAGTAATTCACCTTCGTCAGATATTGCAATCATTATTGCTCCAATATATTGATTGGCATCAAATTCAAAAGCTTTTTCACCTGGAATTGGTGAAACTTTCTGTTTCATCAAAACATGGTAAACTTGAAGACAAAATACTGTCTGTCCTTCCTTTTTTATTATTTTATTTACTTGGTACCTGAAGTTACAATTTTTTATTTTTAGATCTTCAAGTGATTTCAGTTTTTTCCATTGAACTCCTTTAAAAAAAGTTTGTTTATTATTGCTTATTGAAGCTATAAAAAGCCCATTATTTTCATTTTTGTTTGAACTTAATTCCCCTAAAACTAGCTTTTCATTTTCATTAATTGTTTTTATGTAAGTTGGTGTAAAAGTGGTTTTAGGTATATTACTTTTCAAATAAACATCTTTTGATATTTTATTATCTTTTATAGCTCTTAGTGAAACTTTATTTTCTGAACTAATATAATAATCAGCAAAAAAATTCAATTCATTGAGTTCTTTATTGCTTTGTATGCCTGTAAATGAGAAGAATTTTGGTTTTAAATAATTCAATGAATGTTCTTGTAAAAAGTTTGAATTCTCACCAGTCATATCAATATTATGAATTACAGGTACTCTTTTTAATGGATAAAATATCATGGGTGTAAACAATAATGGAGCGGTTAACCAAAAAACTGTTTTATGTACTTTTTGGTTTGGTATGTTTTCTCCAAAAACAGAAACCATTCCATTATTTACTCCTAATTGCCCAGAGTAATTTAGCTTTCCTTCGTAGGTAGTAATTTTGTTATTTATAAAATTATACTTTAAAACAATGTAATTATACCTATCTGAAAACAAATAATATAGAGCTTCATCATCTACTGCTTTTTCGTAAAAATTTAAAAACTTCGAAATAGCTATTTTATTGGTAAATTCTTCCTTTAAATCAATATCATATTTTTTAAATTCTATGGTTTTTTTTCCCTCTTCATTTTTATCTTTACTATCATTATAAAAAGCTAAAACTAGTCCATAATATTCTAAAAGTGATTTGTCAAATAAAGAATTGGTTAATTCAATTTCTTTTTGTAAAACAATTTCTTTAGGTAATTTCTTTGATTGGGCAAATGATTGTAAAAATACTAATGTTAAAACAGTTAAAATGGTTATTTTTTTCATATTCGAATGCAAATAAAAATTAAAACTATTTAAATCAAAAATAATAAAATTGATTTAGCTTAAACTATATATAATTTACACTTTTAATATTATTTCTTTTAATACAATCAATGCCTAAATTATCAATTACAAATGGTAAGGAAAGTCATTCTCAGCATGAGAAGGGACTCATGCTAAGATAAATATTTCCGCACCTTTTAAAGATGCTTCCTTCCTCAGCATGACGCAGTTTTCTGCACCATGTAAAGATACTTTCCCGCTGTGGCGGGACAGGCTGATCCTCAGCATGACGAAGCACGCGGGAACGTCATCCTGATCACGCCTTAGCTTGAGAAGGAACTTGATGTGTGGGCTTCAACAAACGTCATTGCGAACGTAGAGAAGCAATCTCAAGCGAACATTCAGCTGGCATAACTTTGGATTGTTTTTCAGCTTTGGCAGGACAAACTGTTCCTCAACATAACAAATCCACTTTAGTTATGAATCTGCTGTAACGTCATCCAAAATTCAAAATCCAACATTTTAATTAAGGGTATATACTTTTAACATGTTTAACCGATAAGGCTATCATTTCTTTAAAAATTTCTTGGTCTATATCAGCTAACTTTTTTATGTAAATACAAGACTTTGCACTTTTATGTTTACCAAACTTTTCAAGTAAAGCATCCCTGTTTTCAAAGCTCGATGAAAGGTATAACGATATTTCGTTTTTTCTAGGCGAAAAGCCAACCAAGGGTGCATCACCTTCTCGTCCACTCTCGTATTTGTAATGATAAGAGCCAAAACCTATAATACTTGGTCCCCACATTTTAGCTTTAAAACCAGTAACTTTTTCCATAATGGTTACTATGTTAAGGCAATCTTGTTTTTTTGTTTCATCGGTAACCGTAGCTAAAAAATTGGCTACATTTTCTATTGTCTCCACTGTTTTATTTTGGGCCATAGCGTTTATAAATTTAAGTTTGTAAAAATATTTATTTGTAGCTAAAAATTGTATTATTGTTTTAATGAAAGCCTATAACCCTAAAAATTGGACCAAACTAATTTTTCATTTTCATAAATCAGATTCTTTCCGAATGTTATTGCCAGCCATCATTGCTTTGGCTATCTATTCATCTGTATTGTGTTATTTAGATGTTGAAATAAAGGTAATTAAATTGCGAAGCACCACTGTATTACATTCACTTTTGGGTTTTGTACTTTCGTTGTTATTGGTGTTTAGAACCAATACCGCTTACGATAGGTGGTGGGAAGGCCGTAAACTTTGGGGCGAATTGGTTAATAACAGTCGCAATTTAATGTTTAAAATAAATGCTTTTTTACCTCAAACTGAAACAGAAACTAAAAAGCATTTTAGTTTGCTAATTGGCAATTTTGCCATGGCTTTAAAAGAACATTTACGCCATGGTGTAAATCCTTTATTAATTGATGAACACCCTAATTTAACTGTGAAGGCAGTAACCGAAAATGCACATGGACCTAATAAAATTATTCAACAACTATTTATTGAAACCAATCAATTAAACCAAAAAGGAATTATTTCTGACGAAAAACTAATAGTATTAAACCATGAATTAAGTTCATTTGCGGCAGTGGTAGGGGCTTGCGAACGCATTAAATCCACCCCAATTCCTTATTCATATAGCACTTTTATAAAACGTATTATTTTAATTTATACCATTACGCTTCCTTTAGGTTTGGTAGATGATTTTAAATGGGCTACTATTCCTATGGTTTTATTTGTGTTTTATGCCTTTGCTGGTTTAGAGCTGATAGCCGAAGAAATAGAAGATCCATTTGGTATAGAAGATAACGATTTACCAACTGACGAAATTGCCAAAAGAATTAAGAAAAATTTGGCAGATATTTTGGCTGAATAAGTGCTTGCTTAAGCCTTAAAAACTATCAACTCTTTACCTGACCTAATATTGTGTTTAATTAAATCTTTTTCGGTTGCTGTTAGGTTATTAATGCCTATGGCAATGCCTTGCCAGTTTTGTTTTCTTACTGTTTCTACCGTCTCTATTATTGGTTTTTTATCAATTGTAAATGGATTCAAATTAATTAAATAACCTCTCTTAGCAATGCCTTCTGTTATTTGTCCTAATAAAAAAAATTGACGATTAGCTATTGGGAAACAATCTTCTACATTAAACTGAGCTTGTATATTATAATGCCAATCAAAATAACAATACCTGCATTGTTTGGCACTAGGTGTTCGGACTAGCTTTTGGCATTTTGGACAAATATTTAAAAAAACTTTATCAGCATAATTAGCAAGTATTTTTTGCGCAGCGTTAAGTTCAAAAGCTTCAATACCGTCATTTAATAAATCAACTACGGTTTTATCATCGGTAATCCAACCTATTTTTTTATAACTGCTAGTCAGTTTTTCTCTCTTTTCAGGTTCTGTATTTTCTAGGGTTAACTGATGACGAAAATGTTTTAAAGCCATATTTTCATCTACGCTCAGCAACTTTGAATAATGGTCAATAATATATTTAGCGGTTTCTAAATCCATATTTTGTTAAGCTTAAAAATTTATTTATCCAAACTACTATTATATCGTTACTGTTCGATTGTACCAAGCTAAAATACCAATTATTTTGCAAGGTTTTAAAATAAATTTCGGTTAAAGGCCCATCGTCAGTATAAAATTGTTCTCCTTGTTTTAAAGAGTCGTTTTTGTTGAAAACTTTTTCGTTGAAAAATGATATTAAATGACCTTTGATAGAATCATTAACTGATGTGTTTCCTTTGATTTTTTTATGGTGTTTTTGGTACTTTTTAAAATAAAATTCCCCATTGTTTTTATAACAAACATAAGCCACAAAATTATTGCTAGCATTGGTACTTTGAGTATGCATTACTACTAAAATAGAATCAGCTTTAATACCTTGACATATATCCATAAACTTACTACTTTGACTAAAACCAATACATGTATTTATCAGTAGGATTATCAATAGCAATGGTTTAATTTTTATATTCATATTTCTCAAATATACAAATGGGTTTAATTGGTTTATGAGGTTGAAAATATACTAACTTATATTCATCTTGTTAACCATAAAATCTCTTTAATCGTGTTCAGACAATTTGCTATTTACACTTTTTAATTATTAAAGGTTTTAACATGGTGTCTTTATCCGTTTCTGCGTTAAATAAATCAGTATAATCAATATAATACCATTTGTTTTTTCTGTATTCAAGATAACCATTTATTTGTTTAAAATTGGGTATAGAATCGCCTTCATGTTCAAAAGCGCTTTCAAAAACTTTAAATGATTTTATTTCTTTCCATTTATTACTGCAAAGAGAATAAATAAAACAGGTACTAATATTGGTAAAATCGTAATAATCTACCACAACAGCTATTTCATCTTTATTGTCTTTATTATTATCTCCAATATTAATTAAACAATATAGACTGCCTCCTGCACCTAAATGTAAGGTATCACTTGTTTTATTACTCATAAATAATTGCACATCGGCATTCATTAACCCAAAATAGTTTTCTATGGAGTTCCATTGAGAATCGGGAAAGCTATCAATGGTCTGTTTAGTTAGTTCATTGATGGTATTTTGGCACAAAGTATCTACTTTACCATCCCCATCAAAATCCCCAGTAATTGATAGTTTTTTCAAATGAAAAAAAGTGTTTTTTAATTCAATATCCTTATTGATATTTAAGGAATCAATTTTATTATTTTCATAAGTATTAGTGCCATTAGTGCAACTAAAAAAATAAAGTATAAAACAATAAAATAAGGTTTTGGAAAAATGGGTTTGTTTCATAAATTTCTTTTGATTGTAAAATGAGTAATTGTTTTAAATTCAGCCATTGCAGGCCTCCTCGCCTGCAATTTTGTATCGGTACTTTTAGCTGTTGGCGGGGACGCCAACAGCGGCTAAATATGGTTTTGTAAAAATGGGCTAGTTTCATAATTTTCATTTGATTGTAAATGATTTTGTGGTTTTTTATTGATACAATTTATCTTTCCTAGTCATATCCTTTTGGTGTTGCTCCATAAAATAATCCTTTAATCATAGATGCTTTGTCTTCTTTTAAAGTATTATCCATCCAAGATTTTTTCTTTATTTCAAATTGTTTGCGGTTAAAAGTACCTTCATACGATTGAGATATGTAAATTGATTCACCTATTTGCAAACGTATTCTCATACGTTGCTTTTCTTTTCCATCATATTTGGGAACTAAAAACATAATAAATTCTCTTGGATGGATTTTAAGTCCCCAATATCCATTTCCACAGAAATCAGAACCCCTTGATTCGATTGGTCGCCATAAATGCCATTCGTTGGTATCAATTGCTTCTTGAACCCCAAAAACATAACTGTCTTTGGCTGTAAATACCTTGGTTCTTGAAGTTTCATTAACCACATAAACAGGAAAATAATAATTGCCTCTCTTTAAATAATCTTCTTTGTGATAAATAGTTGTTTTATAGTCAGGGAAAATTTGAAAGCCGTCAGTTGTTAAAGTGTCTTTCTCTGCAGGTCTCCAATATTCGTGAATATAATCTTCTCTATAAGTTGTATAGCGTTTGTGATTTTCTGCAAGTTTCAATGTGTCGGTAAATTTATACTTACCGTAAAACTTAAACCACACTTCACTCAAGGCATCATATTTAAAAAGCTCTACAGTGTCTTTGGTTTGCTCCTGAATAACAATAGGAATGTTAAAAGTTTTTCTTTCAGAATCATTTTTACTTTGCTGCTGTGTGCAACTATTAAGAGCAAAGAGTAAAAGAAAAATTGCTACTGTATTTTTGTACATTTTTAGAATCAATTTATTGGTTACATTTTTATCATATGGTTTCTTCTAAAGTTTTTAGTTTGGTAGAATAACGAATAGTATAACATAAATGTTTATGCAAAAACCCAAATTTGATTAACTAAAATTTATTCGCAAAATTTTCAGCCATTGCAAGCGTCTTCGCCTGCAATTTTTTATCAGTACTTTTAGCTTTTGACTAGGACGCCAACAGCTGTTAAATATAAAAGTTGTCACGTTAATTTTTTGCATTTTATTTACAGGGTTCAAGTTGTAGTTTCAACATTTTTCCAACGTCTTCTTGTTTTTCAAATTCTTGAAGATAATCAATATAATACCATTGACCTTTTCTTTTTTCTAAAAACGCTTTGATTTCTTTAAAAACAGGAGGCTTACTTCCTGAAAAATCAAACGCTCCTTCAAAAATATTAAACTCTTTCAATATTGTCCATTTGTAATTACACAAAGAAAATATTTTGCAACTGTTCACTCTACTAAAGTCTAAATAGTCAATAACCAAAGCTATTTCGTCTTTGCCATCAGCATTGTTATCACCAATGTTTATTAGGCAATAAAGTCCTTGAGCTGTTCCTAAATGTAATGTATCATAATTAATTTTATTGATTGTTAAATACAAGTCTGCTTTTTGGTTATAAAACCAATTTACAACTGTATCCCACTCATTTTGAAAAGGGTCTGCTGAAAATTCTATTTCAGTTTTTGTTAGTCTTGAATAATTATGTTGAAATACTGTGTCCTGTTTTTCATCACCATTAAAGTCGCCAATCACAAAAAGTTTCTCCAATTTATGAAGTTTTATTTTATCGTCAGCTCCATTAGGAACAGTTAAATTGTCAACTGATTTTTCAGGCTGGCTATTACAACTTAAAAGTTCCAAGATTAATATCATTATGAATAAAATATGTTTCACTGAAGTATTTAAAATATTTATAACTCGTTTATAAAAAAGTTTCTTTTCTAGAAATTTCTCCAATCACCCAAATTAAGTTGGATTGGTGCAATAAGTTTATGCTTTTTACTTTATACAAACTTATTTATTTATGCTACTAAAACAAGTTGAATTTAACTGAGTGTTAATTTTATTACAGTATTTAAAATGGAGAAAAATTGGAAAATATTTTTCATATTAGAAAACCCTAATGTTTACAGTTAAGTTCAATTTTTGACTGATGCCTAAATGACAAATTGTTAATGGAAAAGTCTTAGTTAATTAAGGAAGATGCCTCCGGCATGACTGGGCGGGAATAGGCAATGAACAATGAACAATAAGCAATAAGCAACGCTTCGGCTCCGCTCAGCGACCTTTGGCAGGAGGCAATGGGCAATTAGTAATTAGTAATATAATATCAGCAAAAGATCAATGGCCGTTCGGCTTTAGCCAACGGAAAAAGTAATAAGCAATAAACAATGAGCAATTGGCAATAAGCAATAGGCAACGCTTCGGCTCCGCTCAGCGACCTTTGGCAATAGGCAATGGGCACTTGGGAAATATGAATTAGGAATTGAGAAATAGCGAACAACGAATATTGAATAATTTCAGTGAGATTGTTTTCCCGCTGAGTCGGGACAGGCAGTACCTCGCAATGAAGAACATCTAATAACTAACTCGCAACAATCAACCTCGAACAACGAACATCGATCAACGAATATCGGAAATAAAAAAAATCACTTATCATTGCAATGAAGTACATGCAAGGCAATTCGTTTTTACAAACTAAAATAGAATATTTAAAAGGAGTAGGTGCAGCAAAGGCCGAACTTTTGCAAAAGGAATATAATATTTTTTCCTTTAATGATTTGCTGTACTATTTTCCTTATAGGCATATCGATAGGAGTAAAACCTATCAAATCAGTCAGCTTGACGATACTATGCAATACATTCAGCTAAAAGGAACTGTAAGTAATTTGCGTTCCATTGGTCAAGGTGCTGGAGCGCGGTTAGTAGCAAACTTTAACGATGGAACAGGCAGCATTGAACTCATTTGGTTTCAAGGGCAAAAATGGATAAAAGATAGTTTATTGGCTGGTAAAGTGTATGTGGTTTTTGGTAAACTAACTGAGTTTAACCGCACATTTAGCATGGTTCACCCAAGTATGGAAGACCCTACATTGGTTAACGAAAAGCTGTATTTAAAAATGATGCCGCTTTATAATGCCAGCGAAAAGGCTAAAAAACGAGGAGTTGATACCAAGTATTTAATGAAGTTAACCAATACTTTGTTAACCGATGCACGCTTGCAGATAGAGGAAAATTTGCCCGATTATTTGGTAGCTAAACACAAGCTGATGAGCCGTAAACAAGCCATGATGCAAATTCATTTCCCCGAATCGTTTCAACTGTTACATGCGGCTGAACAACGCCTAAAGTTTGAAGAATTATTTTTTAATCAATTGCGCATTTTGCGCTATAAATTAAAACGTCACACTGTATTTAATGGAATAAAAATTGCCAAAATTGGCGATTTGTTCAACGGATTTTATAACCATCAATTACCTTTTGAATTAACCAATGCCCAAAAGCGGGTTTTAAAAGAAATAAGGGTAGATATGGGTAGCGGTAAACAAATGAACCGTTTGGTGCAAGGCGATGTTGGCAGTGGAAAAACAGTAGTTGCCCTTATGAGTATGCTCATGGCTATTGATAATGGTTACCAAGCTACGCTTATGGCTCCAACCGAAATTTTAGCTAATCAACATTTTGAAACCATCAAAACTTTATTGGGCGATTTGCCTGTTAGAGTAGAGTTACTCACAGGTTCCAAAACCAAAAAGAACCGTAGGCCCATTCATGAAGGTTTAAAAAGTGGCGAAATTCATATTTTAATTGGCACCCATGCATTGATTGAAGATGCTGTGGAATTTAATAAATTAGGCATTGCCATTATTGATGAACAACACAGATTTGGTGTAGAACAAAGGGCTAAACTTTGGAAAAAAAATGAGCATCCGCCACATATTTTGGTAATGACTGCTACACCCATTCCGCGTACTTTAGCCATGACCCTTTATGGCGATTTGGATACCAGTATGATAGACGAATTGCCTGCCGGACGTAAGCCAATTAAAACGATTCATAAATACGATAATAACCGTTTAGAAGTTTATGGTTTTATAAGAAATGAAATCAATAAAGGAAGGCAAGTGTATATTGTTTATCCTTTGATAGCCGAAAGCGAAAAGTTAGATTTTAAAAACTTAGCCGAAGGATATGAAAGCATTTGCCGAGAATTTCCTTTACCAACTTATGCGGTTAGCATGGTTCATGGCAAAATGAAACCTGCCGAAAAAGACTTTGAAATGCAGCGTTTTGTAAAAGGTGAAACCAATATTATGGTGGCTACCACAGTTATAGAAGTAGGAGTAAATGTACCCAATGCCAGTGTAATGATAATAGAAAGTGCGCAACGTTTTGGCTTATCGCAATTGCATCAGTTACGCGGCCGAGTGGGTAGGGGAGCAGAACAAAGTTATTGTATATTAATGACCGATTTTAAAATTAGTCAAGATGGAAAGCTGCGTATGAAAACCATGGTAGAAACCAACGATGGATTTAAAATTAGTGAAGTAGATTTACAACTGCGTGGTCCGGGCGATATGGAAGGAACCATGCAAAGTGGTGTGTTAGATTTGCGCATTGCGAGTATTATTGACGATAAAGAAATACTAGAAGCAGCTCGAAAAGAAGCACAATTAATACTTGAAAACGATAATACTTTACAAAAACCCGAAAATGTTATTTTAAACCAATACCTTATGCTATATCGAAAAACCAATAAATGGGGCGCTATAAGTTAGGTTCTAGCAACTTGCTGCTGGCCACTTGTTCAAAGCAAACATGTTAAAGTTCCATAGGAACGACAAATATTGTAACCATGGGTTTCAACCCATGGAAACGAACAACAGCACTTCGGCTCCGCTCAGTGACCGATAAACGAACAACGAATAAACAAACAATAAATATCGAAAAACGCATATCTAACAACTATCAACCATCAACTAACAACTAATATGAATTTCACACAATTTCCGCATATCGATTTTGAGGCATTACGCAATGAGTTAAAGCCCGAAACACCTGCACAGTTTGGCAGCATGAACGCCCAACAAATGATAGAACACGTAAGTTTAATTTACGATTATGTGTTATCTGACATGGTTACAAAAGTATTAACCCCCGAAGAAAAAATAGAGAAAGTCAAAAAGCTGTTTTTATGGTCGCCAGGAGGTTTTAAGCAAGGCGTAACCAATGAGTTTACCCAAAGTTTATCGTTTGAAACCAAATATGCTAATATGGAAGAAGCCATAAACGAGTTTGAAAAACGCCATCATTTAGTAGTAGATGCTTTGGCAAATAATTTAGTAGTAGGTAAAACGCATCCTATTTTTGGTTTATTAAATACCGAAGAGTGGACACAGTTTTTTACCAAACACACATGGCATCACTTCAATCAGTTTGGTTTAATAAAATAAAGTAAGTTTTGGTTAAATATAATTTACTGTAAATAAGTGTTTTGTAAAAATGTTTTTATTTTTTGTAACAAAATATATGCCTTGGCGTATTAAGCTACATAAAATAAAAAATACCAATATGAAAAAGATAATACTAGCAGCATCTATAGCCATTTTAAGTGTAATGGCAAATGCACAAACCAAGGTATCGTTACCCAATTTTACTAAAATAGTAGTACCAGCTAATTTTGAAGTTAAACTACAACAAAGCGAAAAAAATGAAGTTTCTTATCAAAGTGCAGATTCAAAAAATACCAATATTTCGGCATTAGAAAAAGGAGCAACAGTAAGTAACAATACTTTAAATTTTGATTTAGCTCCTTTTGGAAGCAATTTACCTGTTGAGGTGATAGTTTATGTAAATAACTTAGAAGAAATTAAACTAGAATCGAATGCTATTATGAAAATGAGTGGCGATAGTGCCATCAAATCAAAAAGCTTGAAAATTTCAGCCGATGGTGCTACTAAAGTTGAATTATATGTAGATGTTGAAAAATTAGAAGCTAAAATTAATGGCGCTAGCAAGTTAAGTTTAGATGGAAAAGTAGCAGAAGGTAATTTAGAAGCTACTGGTGCATCAAAAATTGAAGCCGATGGAACTGCTTTTGAAAATGCAGTGGCAGAAGCAAGTGGAGCCTCAAAAATATTGATTACAGTAAAAAATAATTTAAAAGCAGAAGCAAGTGGATTTTCAAAAATTGAGTATACAGGTAATCCTAAAAATGTAGAAAAACAAGTATCTGGTGGTTCTAAAGTAGAACAAGTAAACGATGATGGAGAAGATGGAAAAGTTGAAATTTCGATTGGAGCTAAAAAGGGTAAAAAAGGCAAACATAAAAAACACAGCACCGAAATGGAAACTGCTTTTGGAGGTTTAGAAATTGGTGTTAGCTCATTTGTTACTCCTGATTTTAACACTACACTTGCTGCATCAAACAAAAATTTAGAAACCAATATTGGTAGCTCGTGGCGCTTTGCAATTAACTTTGGCGATTGGGATTTACCTATTGTAAAAGGTCGTTTAGCTTTAACATCGGGTTTAGGTTTAAGCTTTGATCATTATGGTTTTAAAAATAAAGATTCAATTATTAGTGATAATAGCCAACAGTTAACATTTAATGCAGCTCCAGCTACTTTAAATACCAATCGCTTGTATCAGTTTAACTTTACTTTGCCTTTATTAGTAAAATATAATTCTAACTACAATAAACACGACAGAAGATTTTATACTGCTTTTGGTGTAATGATAAAATATGCAGCCGTTAATCATATAAAAACTGAATACGATAAAAATAGCATCAATTATGAAACTGTTGCCAGTGGCGATTATTTTGTAAATCGTTTAGGTGCTGATGCAACTGTTAGAATAGGTTATGGTGCAGTAAGTGTATTTGCTAATTATGGTTTGGTTCCTTTGTTCGATACCAATAAAGTAGCTGATACCAGAACCGCACAAGCAGGATTAGCATTAAACTTTTAATAACCTTATCAAAAATATTATTTTAAAACTGCCTCAAAACCCGAGGCAGTTTTTTTTGTTACCTTAAATACTAATTGGCAGTAAAATACCCCCAGAAAATTAACGGCAAGATTATTGACATTAATAATTGCACAAATACACTAAACAAGTTTGGATATCCAGCAAATAAATACCATAAATAATAGTAATAATTTGATTATCAATGGCGATGAGTATGAGTTGTTATTAAAAAATATGGATATAATACCTACCTCCGATTTTTTACCTACTACTATTAATTTTTGGAATAACGCCAATCAAGTACAAATATTTAAGTTAGAAAATGCCATTTTGTTAGTTTTGTTCAATCCGCCATTTGGCGATGCTTTTTCTCATTTATTGGTAAATAATTTAACTGATAATTTGATAGCAATTGCCTCACAAAAAACCAAAGAATTGAACATTGCAAAACTGAAAATCAGCTATTCTCAAAGCGATTGTAAACAGGTTTTTATAAATGATTTGTTGCCAGAAACTGATGAGTTTGAATACATTTATAACTTATCTGATTTAGCGCTATTGCAAGGCAGCAAATACAAAAAACAACGCAATGCTTACGCCAAAGCAATAAAAGAAAACAGTGAACTTACCATAGAAATTTCCGACTTAGCTTCAATTAATGATAAAATCGAAATTAAGCAGTTTTGCCAAGATTGTATGCAAATAAAATCGGATAGAAACCACGCCAATGAGCCTAATTTGCAAAGAGAATGGTTGGCTTTTCAAAAATGCATTGATTTAAGCAGCGGTTTAAATTTAAAAATAATGAAGCTGTATGCCAATCAAAAATTAAGTGGATTGCTTATTTACGAAGAGTTTAATAAGGAGTGGATTGTAGGGCATTTTTTTAAAACCTATTTGGGTTTAGGCATGTATTTATTAAATCAACTGAGTATTGCCTTATCTGAGCAGGGTTTTAAATACTTTAATTTTCAGGAAGATAGGGGAGTAGAAAGTTTACGTTATTTTAAACAACAGTTAAATCCTGCTTTTCATTTAAAAACCTATAGTATTGCACTGTAAATGAATCAACTTTTAAATAGATTATTGTTGTTTTTAACAGGAGCAACCACTTTCGCTGTAATTAACTACAGTTTCGATTTTGTTTTGTATCCATTTGCCTTATATAAATTAGGAGTTGTGGTTGGTTTTTTTTCCATGATGTTCTTGTCGTTTTTGTTTTGCTGGGGCTATTTTATTATATACGATTACCTCAAACGTGATTTTTTAGGTATTGAGTTTTCGAAAGAAAAAATGAACGATATTATTAATAATCAAAATCGCGTTGGTATAAAGTTATTAATGGTAAAAGTTTTGCGTAAAAGCAATGCTATTTTATTTGTTTTCTTATCCATTTATTTCAATCCATTTGTAGCAGTAGCATTTAATAGAAAAGGTAATTTTGCCTATAATGGATTAAGCGCTCACGATTGGCGCTTATTTATTTTAAGCGTAATTATTAGCAATGGCTTTTGGGCCACCACAGTGTTTGCAGGCCTTTCCTTCTTTGAGTTTATATTTAAACTAGTAAAAGATTGGTGGCAAGCTTTTGGTTAGTTTGATTTAATTATTTTATATACAATTGTTTTGTTGTTATAATTAAATTTAAGAATATATACACCCATATTCAATGTTTTTACCTCGCTGATTTCATAATCAAATTGTTTGCTTTCATTTGTAAATGATTTTGACAAAATTTCTCTTCCTACAATATCAATAATTTGAACTGAAAATATTTGGTTTAATTGATTGCTATTTACTTTCAAAAACAAGCTTTCATTAAATGGATTTGGGTACACACTCAAGGTTGCCAAAAGAGGTGCTTTTACACTTATTGTTTTTGAATAATGGTATTGGCCATCTAAATCAACTTGCTTTAATCGGTAGTAAATATTATCGGTTAGCTCTACGGTTTTATCTAAATTGTTTAAGTTGTCTAAATAGCTGTATTTGCTTACGGTATTGGCATTAGTTCTTCCATTAACAATGCCTATTGTAGTAAAGTTTTGATTATTGGTAGCACGTTCTATTTCATAATGTTTGTTGTTTATTTCTTGAGCCGTTTGCCAATCAAGCTGAACATCATTGTTTACATTTTTGCCTGCGAAACTTAACCATTTTACAGGTAAAGTTGCTGTTAAAGTAACTCCACTAGCTATAATTGAAAACGCTTGAGGATTGTTGTTTTGCAAATTGTTTTTATGTGTAACCCTTATGGTATAATTGCCACTTGGTAAGTTTGGAATATAAATTTGCTCTACATTATCTCTAAAATTATCGCCATTAGTAGCCGCTGCACTTGGCACACTTGGATTTAAAATATATGGGAAATAAACCACATTGGTGCTGTTGTTTATAAATCTTATATCTAAATCGTTAATCAGTTTTTTAGTAGTGTCGTTAAAAGCTGGAGCGCCAACTATGGCTGGAGGATCGGTCCAACATAAGGTAGTTTTAAATGTATCTAAACCATTTACATTTATTATAAATTTAAAGGTATCGTTGTTAATTAAGTTATGTTCTTTTATAAAATTTTTACTTGAATCAGTAATGGTTTGAGCTGCTTTGGCTGCGTTCAATAAACCCCAACCACTTTCGTAATTTGGTCCTAAAGTAGTTTTTAAATTAGTAGCAGTATGAATAGCTAAACCTTTTAACGATGAAGCTTTCATGTATTTACCCTTTAAGTTAAAATAATGTTGTTGTATCAAAAGTAAACTAGCCGCAGCTCCTGGCGATGAAATAGAGGTTCCTCCTAAACTTCCATAAGCCGAATCGTTGGTGCTAGTTGGGGTTGAAGAAGTGTTGGTTCCGCAAACTAAATCAGGTTTTATGCGTCCATCATCGGTTGGGCCCCAACTGCTAAAACTAATGGTATTAATTGGAGCAGATATAAATCCATTTGGCAATATATCAATGGCTCCAACAGTTAAAATATTTTTTGCTGTTCCATAAGTTACTATACAATCGTATGGCCCAACTGTATCTCTGTTTGCAGTTGTTAAAACCCAAGTTGTGCCATTCCAAATATAATGAGGTGTGCCAGCCGGTTTCGAATTACCTCTATCATTTCCTACAGCTTTTACTATTAAATAATTGGGATTAGCCCAAGATATGCTGTCAAACTCTTTGGTGCGTGAATCATAAAATCCAAATTTCCAATCTTTAGTTGCATTTAAAGTAGTATCGCCAAGCCAATATTGAAATCCCCCAGAAAAAATCCAAGCAGCAGAGTTGGCATACGAGTGATTTGAAAGTAATAATCCATTTCCAGCCAATGCCATTTCGGCCCTGTCGTTGGTAAAATCCCAAGCTTTTAAGTTTGTTTGAAAGGCAATTCCTTTTGCAGTGCTAGTAACTCCTGAAGCAATCATTAAGCCTGCAACATTATTTGAATGCGTTGAAAAATTAGCTGGAGTATCAATTTGAGTAACACGGCCTAAAAATTCTCTATGTGTAAGTCTTATTCTTCCGCTGTCCCAAATTCCTAAAGCATTTATTCCATTTCCACTTAAGTTTAAACCCAGTAATCCACTTGGCCAAAGTTGATTGGCATTAACTGTAGCTGCTAAGCCAATATTGGAGCAAGTAACTTTGTACTCGGGAAAGCCATTATCGCCAAAGCCATCAAAGGCAATTGTGCTGCCATTTTCCTCAATTGGTGTTATATTTAGAAAAGGTGGTTTTAGCAATTGTTTACCTTTAATTAAATCATTTTCATAATTTAACCTCAAGGCATTTGCATATGAACCTAAATCTTGCGCTAACAAAACTATTGGACTGATAATGAATAACAGAAGTAAATTTTTTTTCATACCAAATATTTGTATGGCAAATTAATAATAAATAAACAAAAGTAATGTTAAATATTTAGTTGTGGTTTAATGGATTATTCAATAACAAATCTTATCAACATAGTATATAAAAATCATTAGCCATTGTATTTATTTTATTTTACGTTTGAATGTTATTAATCCCCTAAGTGGAGAGCATTTTAAAAGTATGAAAATAGGTATATTTTTTGGTGGCAATAGCCGCGAGCGCGAGGTAAGTTTTGCAGGTGGACGCACCGTTTATGATAATTTAGATAAAACGCTTTTTGAAGCCATTCCCATTTTTGTGGATAGCTTTAACAACTTTGTTTTACTTGATTGGGAGTATATTTACAAAGGTTCTATCCGTGATTTTTACCCACCTGTTTCTGCTTTAAAAAACCAAAAAACCGAGGTTCAGGTATATGCCGAAAATTTGGCCGCTGCTCATGAGGATAATGGTAAATCATTAATAAAAAAATTAGGAAAAACCATTAAACCTGAAGATTTAAAAGGGTTGATTGATTTTGCTTTTTTAGCTTTACATGGCGCCAATGGCGAAGATGGAACCATACAAGGTTTATTGGAGTTTATGGATATTCCTTACAGTGGTTCGGGCATTATGCCTAGTGCTTTAGGGATGAACAAACGCTTACAAAAACAATTAATGAAAAGTGCAGGTATGAATGTTCCTAAATACTTTTCGTTTACCAAAAATCAATTACCTGATTTAAAAAATATTTATAAAAAAGTTATTGAAGAAGTTGGTTTTCCATTTGTAGTAAAGCCTGCTAATCAAGGTAGTTCGGTGGGTGTTTCGGTTATTAGTACAGATAATTTTGAGCAATTTGAAGACGCGGTTTTAAAATCGTTTTTTATTCAAGAGGTGTCGGCTAATGAATGGGTGGATTTAGACCAAAAAGCCAAAACACAATTCATTCAAAAAATTACTGATGTAAAAGAAGGAATTGGTTTACCAGCCATAGTTACTATTAATGGTCAAAAAGAATTAATTTATAACCCTGACGATTTGTGGGAATTATTTAGTTCTCAGTATTTAGTACCTAGTTCACAGTTAAAGAGTAAATCTAAATCAACCAATCAACCAATCAACAATTCAACAATTCTTTTGGAAAGCATTTACTCCGAAACGGAATGTTTAATTGAATCATTTATTGAGGGTAGAGAGTTTAGTTGTATTGTATTAAAAAATGAAGATGGAACCCCAGTAGCATTGCCTCCAACTGAAATAGTTAAAGGCAAAGAAGTATATGATTACCGCAGTAAATATTTGCCAGGTTTAAGCCGAAAAATTACTCCAATTGATATTGCTGAAAGTAAAATAGATGAAATTAGAAAAGCATGCGAGCAATTGTTTACCTTCTTTAATTTCCACGTGTATGCGCGTATTGATGGATTTATAAATAACCAAGGTGAGTTATTTTTAAACGACCCAAATACCACCAGTGGTATGATGCCTTCTAGTTTCTTTTTTCATCAAGCTGCCGAAATTGGTTTAAATCCATCTCAATTTTTAACGTATATTATTCGTACTTCATTAGCCGAGAGAGCTTATTCGCAGCAAGTTCATTTTCATCACATCGAATTGTTAAATTATTTAGATGCAAAAATTGCTAGCAATAAAAAGCAAAAAAGCACTAAAAAGCGTGTGGCTGTATTTATGGGTGGTTATTCTACCGAGCGCCATATTTCGGTAGAAAGTGGAAGAAATATTTATGAAAAATTAGCTTCTTCGGCTAAATACCAACCTTTTCCGGTTTTTGTAACAGGTAATGATAGCGCACACGAACTTTGGTTATTGCCGGTTAATGTTATGCTAAAAGACAATGCTGATGATATAAAAGAAAAATTGAGCAGTTATAAACGCTTGCCAATAATGGAAAAAATTATTGCTGAATGCAAACTGATAATTGATAAATATGGTAATGCAGAAAGTCAATTATTTGCTCCTAAAAAAATTGAATACAAAGATTTGAAAAAAATGGCCGATGCTGTGTTTATTGCATTACATGGTCGTCCTGGTGAAGATGGAACAGTTCAAACTTATTTAAATAAACTAAAAATTCCTTACAATGGCAGTGGGGTTGAAAGCAGCCGAATTACCATTAACAAATACGATACCAACGAATTGCTTAAAAAGCATAAAATTCTAGTTGCTGAACATATGTTAGTTCAGCAAAAAGATTGGAAAAAAAATGTAGATGAGGTTATTAAAAAGGTTGAAGCTATTGGTTATCCATTAATAGCAAAACCAGCTGATGATGGCTGTAGCAGTGCCGTTAAAAAAATTAAAACCCGACAAGATTTGATTAATTACGCGGAAGGAGTTTTCCGTCCTTTAGAAATAATGGAAGCCGAATTAGCCGAAAGATTGGGTTTGAAACCAAAAGAAGAATTTCCAATGAAGGCTTATTTTTTAGTAGAAAAATTTGTTGAAAAAGGAAATGCCAAACACTTCTTAGAAGTTACCGGAGGCTTAATTACACATTTTAAAGGCAGTAAATTAATTTACGAAATGTTTGAACCTAGCGAAACATTGGCCGAAGGCGAAATATTATCGTTAGAAGAAAAGTTTTTAGCAGGACAGGGTCAAAACATTACACCAAGTAGGTTTAGTAAAAATGCAAAAGCACAAGCCGAAATAAGTAAAAAAGTACAAGAGGTGTTGAAGAAAACTGCTAAAGTGCTAAATGTAGAAGGTTACTGCCGCATTGATGCTTTTGTTAGAATTTACGATAAAAATAGGGTAGAGGTAGTAATTATTGAAATCAACTCATTGCCAGGCATGACTCCAGCCACGGCTATTTTCCATCAATGTGCTTTAAACAATTACAAACCTTACGAGTTTATTGATAGTATATTAGAATTTGGCGCAGCCAAAATGGGAGTGAAATAACATGAATATAGCAGATATTAGAACTGATTATACATTAAAAAGTTTTGACGAAAAAGACTTGTTAGCCAATGCTTTTGAGCAATTTGAAATTTGGTTTGATGAAGCCATCAAAGCAGAGGTTTTAGAACCCAATGCCATGACTTTAGCAACCATTAGCCCTAGCGGATTTCCTTCTGCGCGTATTGTGCTTTTAAAAGGAATTGAAGCAAATGGATTGGAGTTTTTTACCAATTACCAAAGTAATAAAGGCCACGATATAGACCATAACAACAAAGTAGCTTTGGTGTTTTTTTGGCCTGAATTGCAACGTCAAGTGCGCGTGGTTGGTACTGCTCAAAAAATGTCTGATGAAAAATCGGATTTATACTTCAATAGTCGTCCTTTGGGCAGTAGAATTGGTGCTCATGCATCGCCACAAAGCAAGGTAATCCCTAATAGAGTGCTTTTGGAAGAAAGTGTAAAAAAAATGGAAGCTTTATTCAGCGAAGAACCACTTTTACGTCCAATAAACTGGGGTGGTTATGTTGTAAATCCAATTAGTTTTGAGTTTTGGCAAGGCCGCAGCAGTAGGCTACATGATAGGTTTATCTATACGTTACAAATCGATAATAACTGGAAAATAGAGCGATTAGCACCTTAAGTATTTAAAGATTTGAAGATTTTTTGATTGAATGATTTTTTAATTGTTCAAGTGTTAGAATTGATGAATTGCTTTTTGGGGCCGATGAGTCTGTTGAATTGTTAGCTATTCCTAAAATACCAATAATACTCAGCTTGCATTATGATAATTGCATAATCAATTCATCTTTAAATCAACAAATTTGTTTAACAACATATATAACACCTATATTTGCCAAGTTTTTTAAAAAAAGTTTAAATGGCTGATAAACAGAAAATAGTATATATTACTCGTAGAGAGCGTTTTAATGCTGCTCATAAATTGTATAATCCTAATTGGACACCACAAGAAAACGAAGATTTTTTTGGCAAGTGTTCTAATAAATATTACCACGGACATAATTTTGAATTGTTTGTTACCGTTAAGGGAATTGCTAGTTTAGAAACTGGTATGGTAATAGATTTAAAGCAATTGAAAAAAATAGTTAAAGAAGAAATTATTGAAAAAATTGACCATAGAAATTTAAACGAAGATGTAGATTTCATGAAAGGAATTATTCCTTCTATCGAAAATATCATTGTTGAAATATGGAATATTTTAGAAGAAAAGCTAGGCAAAGGAGCGCTTCATTACATAAAACTTACCGAAACTGAAAATAACTACGTAGAATATTACGGAGAATAAAATTCAACTTTAAAATTACTAAAACATGAAAAACGCATACGTATTCCCAGGCCAAGGTGCTCAATTTGTGGGCATGGGCAAAGATTTATATGATAACAATGCTGATGCAAAAGCATTGTTTGAAAGAGCTAACGAAATTTTAGGCTTCCGTATTACAGACATAATGTTTAATGGAACTGACGAAGATTTAAAACAAACCAAAGTAACTCAGCCTGCTGTTTTTTTACATTCAGTAATTAAAGCTTTAAGTTTAGGCGAAAGCTTTAAACCAGATATGGTTGCAGGGCACAGTTTAGGTGAGTTTTCGGCATTGGTAGCTAATAAAACATTAAATTTTGACGATGCTTTGCGTTTGGTTTATGCTAGAGCTATGGCCATGCAAAAAGCATGCGAATTGCAACCATCAACTATGGCTGCGGTTTTAGGTTTAGATGATGCTAAAGTTGAAGAAATTTGTGCTTCAATTACTGATGATGTAGTGGTAGCAGCAAATTATAATTGCCCTGGCCAATTAGTAATTTCTGGTTCGGTTGAAGGTATTAACAAGGCTTGCGAATTATTAAAAGCTGCTGGAGCAAAACGCGCATTGGTTTTACAAGTAGGTGGTGCTTTTCACTCGCCACTAATGGAACCTGCTCGCCAAGAATTAGCTGAAGCTATTTTAAATACACAGTTTAATGAGCCAATTTGCCCAATTTACCAAAATTATGTAGCTAAAGCTGTTAGCAATGTAGAAGAAATTAAAACCAATTTGGTAGCACAATTAACTGCTCCAGTTAAGTGGACTCAATCGGTTTTAGCAATGGTAAATGATGGTGCAACTAACTTTTATGAGTGTGGACCGGGTACAGTTTTACAAGGATTGGTTAAGAAAATATCAAAAGAGACCGCTGCTCAAAGCGTATAATGACGGAATAAACAGTATTTTTAAGCAGGTAAACACTTTATCTACATAATTATTAACATTCTTTTGTTACAAATCTTTTAAATTATTATTATTGTGTTATCCTTTAGTTAACAAATAATGATAATTGATAGACGTATAAAATTTTTTAGCCTATATATTTTAATCTTCTTAACTTCCACAAGCACCAAAGCTCAATTCTTTGATGGACTAAGGTTTGGCGCGGGTATTGGTAAAAGTATTTATTGGGGTTCTCAAATGGACTTTATATTCAGCACCAATACTTATGGCAAAAGCGAATTTAATAATGGTTATAACTTTCAAATCTATAAAAGTATTAATCGCTCCTCAGAAATTGGTTTTAGATACCTAAACACTGAGCTTTGGTCGTTCAAATCGAAAAATACTTTGGCTTTAAATGCCCATGTTGACGAATTTTCTTTTATTTATCAGTACAGTTTAAATGATAATATTGAACTTTCTTCAAGCCCAGTTACTTTTAATTTAGCAGCAGGTTTGGGTTTAATTAATTTTAAATCAATATTTTATACCATAAATGGACCTAATGATTTTAGCAATGTTTTTAGTAGTGTTGGTTATGGTAATGATATAGGAGGAACTTCAACTAAAAAAGAACCCAATAAAATAACAGCATTTGCTGCAATGGTTGGATTTAATGTTGGTGTGAGGTTAGCCCCTAATTTATCAATGTATTTAGAAAATACTTTTACTTTAAGTGGTTCCAATAAAATAACTGGTAATTTACTGCTAAACAGTTCCGTACCTAATAATGGTTATACATATCACGCACTTTCTTTGTATTTAAATTTTGGTAATCAAAAAGGTAAAATAGGTTGCCCTAAATTTTAGCTAAATCAAATTTTTGTTATTTTAAATATTTCTTTACCTATTTTTATTGGTAAAGCTGCGTAAATATGTATTTTGCAGCATTATTTTTATTTAAATAGCTGTAAAACATGTTTGGCAAAAAAGCTAAAATATTCATATTTTCATACTTACTTTTAATAAATTATAATTTCTGTTCGGCACAGTTTATAAATGGTTTTAGGGTAGGTGGAGGCATTGGAGTATCGTATTATTTGGGAACTCAAACCGACAATTCAATTTCTTTCAATACATTTGGAAAAAGCGAAGTTAATCGTGGCATTAATGGGCAAATTTATTATGCCATTAATAACCGACACGAAATAGGTTTAAGGGCATTAAATACAGAATTATGGTCGTTTAAATCGCAAAATTATTTGGCTTTAAATGCAAAAATAAATGACGTTTTTTTAGTTTATCAATACAGCTTAAATAACAATGTTAAACTAAAAAACAGATTTGGAAAAAATTATACTTTAAATGCTGTTGCAGGTTTAGGAGTCATTTACTTTAAATCAATTTTTTATACTTCCGATCCCAGAATTGGTCAGCTAACAAATTTTAGTAGTGTTGGTAATGGCTTAATTTATACCAGTTCTGGATTGGTTATTCCTGAGCAACAACCTGCAATTTCAGGAATGGTAGGTTTTAATGTAGGTTATAGATTAACCAATTTTTTAACCATTTATGCCGAAAATTCTATCACCTTAAGTGGTTCAAATAAAATTACAGGTAATTTGTTAACCAAATATTTAATACCCAATAATGGCTATTATTACGGTTCACTTAGTTTATTCATTAATTTTAATAGTAAAATCAATCCTTTGAGTTGTCCTAAATTTTAACAAAATAAAAAAAGCCCAACAAAGACAATTGTTGGGCTTTTCTTTTATTATCAGTTAATTATAAAACCAAGTTTACTATTTTTCCTTTTACAAAAATTACTTTTTTAGGTGTTTTACCTTCTAACCATTTTTGTACCAATTCGTCTGCTAATACTGCCGATTCTATCTCTTGCGCTGTGGCTTGCATACTAAAGGTTAAATTGGTGCGGTGTTTTCCATTGATTGATATAGGATAACTGAACTCATCTTCCACCAAATAATCAGCGTTAAAGGTTGGGAAACTAGCTTTGGTAATACTTTCTTTATTGCCTAACTGATGCCATAATTCTTCAGCTATGTGTGGCGCATAAGGCGATAGAATAACCAATAACTCTTGTAGAATGGCTTGTTTACTGCATTTTAAATCGGTTAGTTCATTTACACAAATCATAAAGTTACTTACCGAAGTATTAAACGAAAAGTTTTCAATATCGTCAGTTACTTTTTTAATGGTTTTGTGCAATGCTTTTAGCTCAGCTTTGGTTGGTTCAGTTTGGTTAACAATTAAGTTTCCTTCTGCATCAAAAAACAAACGCCATAGTTTTTTTAAGAACCTGTGAACACCTTCAATTCCATTGGTATTCCAAGGTTTGCTTTGTTCTAATGGACCTAAAAACATTTCGTACAAACGCAAAGTATCAGCACCATAATCAGCTACAATATCATCAGGTGTTACCACATTGTATTTTGACTTTGACATTTTTTCAACTTCGCTTCCGCAAATGTATTTACCAATTTTTTCATCCGTAGTTGGATTGCCATTTTCATCTTCTAAAATAAATTCAGCATTATTATAGTAATCTCTCCAATTTCTGAAAGCATTAATATCTAAAATATCATTTTTCACAAAATTTACTTCAACATTTGAGACTTGTGGGTTTATATTATATAAAGGTTCACTATCTATAGTTAATTCAGAAGTAATACTATAATGTTTAAATTTTTCTTTAAATTTTTCAATGAAAATGGATTTAAGCTCATCATTTTTAAATTCATTATTTATTATTTTATTGTGAATGTTTTTTGAAACGAAAAATGATATAGGTTCAGAGTCCCCTTCTGAATATCTTATTGATCTTCCATGTTTATAAACAAAACTACTTCTTCCCTGAATCATCCCTTGATTAATCAACTTTTTAGCTGGTTCGTCACAAGGAATTAAGCCTAAATCGTACAAAAATTTAGTCCAAAAACGCACGTATAATAAATGGCCTGTGGCATGTTCGCTTCCGCCCAAGTATAAATCTACTTGTTGCCAATAATCAGCAGCTTGTTTGCTTACAAACTCACTGTTATTTTTATTATCCATATAACGTAAAAAGTACCAACTGCTTCCCGCCCATCCTGGCATGGTTGAAAGTTCGTATTCATACTCACCTTTATATTTCCAATCTTTAGCTCTGCCCAAAGGTGGTTCGCCTGTTTCGGTTGGTAAAAATTTATCAATTTTCGGCAATTCCAAAGGCAACTCATCATAGTTTAATACATAAGGAATATTGTTTTTATAATAAACCGGAATGGGTTCTCCCCAATAACGTTGGCGACCAAAAATGGCATCGCGCAATCGGTAATTGGTTTTTCCTTTTCCAAAACCACGGCTTTCAATTTCGTGAATAGCTCGTTTAATGGCCTTTTTTACTTCTAATCCATCTAGAAACTGCGAGTTAAACAAGGTGCCTTCTTTGGCATCGTAGGCTTCTTGTAAAGACGTTGTGTTTTCATTATCAGACGTTGCATGCAACGTCTCTACAACCTTGTTAGGTTTTATAACTTGGGTTATTGGTAATTTAAAATGTTTGGCAAATGCAAAATCTCTGGTATCATGCGCAGGAACAGCCATTACAGCTCCGGTTCCATAGCCAACTAACACATAATCCGCTACCCAAATCGGAATTTCTTGTCCAGTAAACGGATGAATTGCATAAGCACCGGTAAACTCACCCGAAATACGTTTTACATCGGCTTGTCTATCTCGCTCGCTGCGGTTTTTAGCCATTTCTACATAAGCCATTACATTGCTCTCATGGTCTGCATCAACTATATCACCAAGCATATCATGTTCTGGAGCAATAGCCAAATAACTTATACCAAAAATAGTATCAGGACGGGTGGTAAAAACTTCAATATCTAAGGAGCTATCTTGTACTTTAAAATGTATGCTTGCACCTAGCGATTTTCCAATCCAATTACGCTGTGCTTCTTTTAAACTTTCGGTCCAATCTAAATTGTCTAAACCAGTTAATAAACGCTCTGCATAAGCAGTAATGCGCATACTCCATTGTTTCATTAACTTACGTTCAACAGGGTGACCACCGCGTTCGCTAACGCCATCTTTAATTTCATCGTTGCTCAGCACTGTACCCAAAGCTGGGCACCAGTTTACATAAGCCTCGCTTAAAAATGCAATTCTAAAACCCAACAATATTTTTTGTTGCGCTTCTTCATTAAAACCTTTCCACTGTTCGGCAGTAAAAGCACCAAAATCAAGTTCTATTCCGCCTGTTAAAATTTTATCGTCTACTCCTTGAAAACCTTCTGTTTCAAATATTTTTATTAAGGTTTCAATATTTTCGGCTTTATCGGTTTTTGGGTTGTACCACGAGTTGAACAATTGAATAAAAATCCATTGGGTCCATTTATAATAATCAGGATTTGAAGTACGTACTTCTCTATCCCAATCGTAGCAAAAACCAAGTTTTCCTAATTGCTCGCGGTATCTGTTAATATTTTCTTCAGTGGTTATAGCTGGGTGCTGACCAGTTTGAATAGCATATTGTTCAGCAGGTAAACCAAAACTATCGTAACCCATTGGGTGCAATACGTTAAAGCCTTTTAAAGTTTTGTAACGCGAGTAAATATCGCTAGCAATATAACCCAGCGGATGACCCACGTGTAAGCCTGCACCACTTGGGTATGGAAACATATCGAGCACATAAAACTTAGGTTTGGTGCTATCTTCTGTTACTTTGTAAATATTGTTTTCGGCCCAAAATTGCTGCCAATGCTTTTCAATTTGCGTAAAATTATATTCTTTCATTCTTTGTTATTTTTCTTTTTTATCATGCACCTCTCATTTAAAAATGAGGGCAATTCAAATAGGCATTTTTTGTTATAAAGAATAGGCTAAAGCCACATTCTAAATTAATGATTTTTACCTTTAGTCAATTTGAGCGAATTTTGATAACTATCGATTACAAAACATTCCCGCCTTGATTTATTCTCCAACTCGCCAACTCGCCAACTCGCCAACCAAAATAAAGCTCCAAAAATAGAATTAACAACACCATAAACAAAACTGTGGATTAAATTAGTTACATGCTCTTATTTATCAATTATTTTCGTGGTATTAAATTTTGTACTAAAATTGGATACTCAACTAAAAAAAGTTAACCGCAGAAAACGCATATCTTACTTATCGTCAATAGTTAGCATAGCCATGGTGCTGCTTATGTTAGGTTTGTTTGGATTAATTTATATCCAATCATCGCAGCTTAATACCATCATTAAGGAAAATGTTTTGGTAAACGTTTACCTAGCTGATGATATCAATCAAGCCGAAATTGACGCAAATTTGGCAGCTATCAAAAAAATGTCTTCTGTTAAAGAAACCAAATTTATTAGCAAAGATGTAGCAGCTATTGAACTTTCGAAAGAAATGGGTCAAGATATAGTAGAATTTGCAGGCTATAATCCTTTACCAGCTTCCATTGAAGTTACTTTAAAAGCCGAAAGTGTGAGCAGTGAAAGCATGCAAAATTTTAAAAATGTTTTACTTTTAATGCCTAAAGTAGCCGAGGTAAAATACAATGAAATTATTTTTGGAAATGTTGGAACCAATTTAGGTTCGTTAAGTTATATTTTAATGGCTTTGGCAGCAATATTTGTAGTTATTGCTATTGTTTTGATAAACAGTAATATCCGTTTAAATCTATATGCACGCAGGTTTTCAATTAAAAGTATGCAATTAGTAGGGGCTACGCATTGGTTTATAATTAAACCTTTTGTAATCCGAAGCTTCTTTAATGGTTTGTATGGTGGTATTTTAGCTGTGGCATTATTGCTTATGGTATTAAATATTTTACCTACTTATTTTCCACAAATACAATATTTATATAACACGCAAAGTTTTACGGTTTTGTTTGTAATTCTTATACTTGCGGGCGTAATTGTTAGTATGGTAAGCAGTTGGTTTAGTACTAATAAATACTTAAAAACAAAAATTGAAGATTTATACTAGGTATTTTTGATAAAAAATATTTAATATTGATAAAATTTATAACACAATAAAATGAGCGAAAAAATTTCAAACGCAAAAAAAACTGCTGAAAAAGCAAGCCAAGCACCTACTGGAGATTTTATTTTTGGAAAAGAAAATTACATATTAATGCTAGCTGGTGTTTTAGTAATTATTTTAGGTTTTACTTTAATGGCTGGTAAAGAAAATATTTTAGAGGATGCTACCAAAGTAACTGTTGCTCCTATAGTTATTTTATTGGGTTTTGTTATTGAAGTATTTGCAATTATGAAACCTAAAAAAGCTTAATTGATTTTTCAAAAAGGAGCTTTTACGACTTTTTATTTTAAAAAAAATATTACACCTAAATAAGGTGTAATAATAATATTTACAATCAATTACCATGACGATTTTACAAGCAATAATTATTGCCATAGTGGAAGGTTTAACCGAATATTTGCCGGTTTCTAGTACCGGACATATGATTTTAACAACATCTATTTTAGGTATTGAACCCAATGATTTTGTTAAATTTTTCACCATTAATATTCAACTTGGAGCTATTTTGGCTGTTGTTGTTTTGTATTTCAAACGTTTTTTCAAATCGTTCGATTTTTACTTAAAATTGTTAATTTCATTCATTCCTGCTGCTGTATTAGGCATTTTGTTTAGCGATAAAATTGATGAACTTTTAGAAAGTCCAGGAACAGTGGCAGTAATGTTGTTGGTAGGTGGTATGTTATTGCTATTTATTGATAGATTTTTTAAAGAAGACGATGAACATTTAAAAACCGAAGTAAACAATCAAAGCGCTTTTATAATAGGATTGTATCAATGTATTGCCATGATTCCTGGTGTGTCGCGCAGTGCAGCAACAATTATTGGTGGTTTACAACAAAAATTAACCCGAAAAGCTGCTGCTGAATATTCGTTTTTTTTAGCAGTACCTACCATGTTTGGTGCTACAGCAAAAAAGGTTTTAGATATTTATAAAGACAAAGGTTTAGAGTTTTTTGATAATGATAGAATTTTTTTATTAGCAATTGGTAACTTGGTTGCTTTTGTAGTGGCTATGGTAGCTATTAAAGGGTTTATTACTTTTTTAAATAAGCATGGCTTTAGGCTTTTTGGCTGGTACAGAATTATTGTAGGAGGAATTATCCTATTGCTTTTGGGTTCTGATATGTCGTTAAGCATTGTTTAAAAAATGAAAGTTACTTTTCTTGGTACAGGCACCTCGCAAGGCGTTCCCATTATAGCTTGTAAGTGCCAAGTTTGTGCATCTTCTAGCCCTAAAGATAAACGTTTACGTTCATCCATTCTTATTCAATACAACGACAAAAACATTGTTGTAGATACTGGTCCAGATTTTAGACAACAAATGCTTACCTGTGGCATAACTTCGTGTGAAGCAATTTTGTTTACTCACGCTCACCGCGATCATTTGGCTGGTTTAGATGATATTAGGGCGTTTAACTTTATAATGCAAAAACCCATTGATATTTATTGTGAAACACAAGTAGATAAAGCCATTAGAAAAGAGTTTTATTATGCTTTTGAAGAGCCTAAATATCCAGGAGTGCCTGAAATGGAAATGCACACCATTAACGAAACCCCTTTTGAATTATTGGGTAAAACCATTACGCCACTAAGAGTTTGGCACCATAAAATGCCTGTAATGGGTTTTAAAATTGACAATTTTGTTTACATCACCGATGCCAATAGAATTGATGATGAGGTTAAAGAAAAAATAAAGGGCTGTGAGGTTTTGGTGCTAAATGCTTTGAGGCGCGAACAACATATTTCGCATTTTACACTTGCCGAAGCCATTGAATTATGTAATGAGTTAAAACCACAAAAAGCTTATTTTACTCACATAAGCCACCAACTTGGTTTGCATAATGAGGTAAATAATGAATTACCTGCCAATATTCAATTGGCTTACGATGGCTTGGAATTGAATTTCAAGTAATAGATTATTATTTAATTATAACTTCTTTGTTGTTGCAATTCATTTTTTCTGTATAGCTTTTATTATCCCAATTAAATTGAACCAAATTGGTTTGATCTGTTGTTAAATCGCAGAGCAATGTGTTGTTAATTTTTAGGTTATTAAACTTTTTTTCTTTGCAATTGCTTTCTAAATAAATCCAAACTACATCGTTTTCGGTTTCGTATCCAACCCAATTTAAAGTTACATTTTTAAAGTTTAAGTTTAATTTTAAATTACTAGTAACGTATTTATAAATGGCTTGTTCAACTTCTTTGTTATTGGCTGATTTGGTTAAATCGTATTTAACTTTATAGTTATTAAACAGTATTTGCTCCAAATCATCAGTAAATAATTTGCAGCTTACATTTAAATTTTTTTTCGCAGAATCTACTTTAATAGAAGTAAGGCTAAAGTAAAATTTATGCATGGGAGCAAAACTCATTAGAGCCATTATTAATAATATATTCCTAAAAAGTTTCATTTGTCAAAATTATAAAAATTACACAGTAAATTTTTGTTATTTTGTAATGGTTTTTGAATAAGTAAAATTTTAAGAAATTGGTAAATTATATTGCTTGAAAATTAGTTAATAAATAAATTAATTGCAGTATCAAAAATTTACATTCGTATTACCATTATAAATTTAATTTTGTTTTCTAAACTACTATTTTGATTTCATATATATTAAACTGGATTACAATAGGTATTGAGCATATTCTTGATTTTAACGGATATGATCACATCCTATTTTTGTTAGCACTTTGCTGTACTTATAGTTTACAAAACTGGAAGAGATTATTAATTATTATTTCGGCTTTTACCATTGGCCATTGCATCACTTTGGCTTTAAGTGTATCAAATACCATTAAGGTTAACAGCAATTGGATTGAGTTTTTAATTCCCATTACCATTGTAACTACTTGTGTATTCAATGTGTTCAATTTGTTTTATAAAAACAATCAAAAACTAAGTTATTTATTTGTACTTACCGTTTGTTTTGGGCTTATTCATGGCCTTGGTTTTTCTACTTTGTTAAAACAAATGTTAAGCAATGATGAATCTTTCATCGGGCCTTTGTTTTTATTCAATACAGGTATAGAATTCGGCCAAATATTAATTGTATTAGTAGCCATTGTTTTTCAATACTTACTAACCAATTACTTTAAAATAAAACAACAAAATTTTATAGTGGGTGTTTCAGTAATCATATTTTTAACTGCTATGCAAATGGCGGCAAATAGGGGATTAGCCTTATTTAGTTAAGTTATTCTGCTAAATTACTAATAGCAATATAAGCCATTAAACCAGCTCCAATGGCAAGTGCATTTTCATCAATATCAAAAGTTGGCGTATGTACCGATGATACAATGCCTTTTTCTTCGTTTCTAGTTCCTAATCTGTAAAAGCAAGCTGGCATAATTTGACTGTAATAAGCAAAATCCTCCGCGGCCATCCAAGTATCTAAATCAACTACATTTTCTGCACCTAAATAAGCTATTGCAGCTTGTTTGGCTTTATCGGTAAGCAGTTCATTATTCTTTAAAAATGGATAACCTTTTCTTACTTCAAACTCACATTTTCCGCCCATGCTTTCTGCCATTAAAGTAGCCATTTTAATCATTTTTTCGTGGGCTTCTGTTCGCCATGTTTCGTCTAAGGTTCTAAAAGTTCCTTCTATATGTACCTCATTAGGAATTACATTGGTAGCACCATTGGCTATTACTTTTCCAAACGATAAAACACTTGGAATAATTGGTGATGCCATTCTACTAACTATTTGTTGCAAAGCAACTATAATTTGCGCAGCAATTACAACTGGGTCAATGTTTAAATGAGGCATAGCACCATGCCCTCCTTTACCTGTTACTTTTATAAAAAGTTCATCGCTACTTGCCATATAAAGTCCGCTTTTAAAACCAACTTTCCCTACAGGAATTAAAGGCATTACATGTTGACCATAAATAGCTTCTGGTGTTGGATTTTCAAGTGCTTTATCAGCTATCATTATACTGGCACCTCCGGGTAATTTTTCTTCTCCAGGTTGAAAAACTAGTTTAATGGTTCCTTCAAATTCGTTTTTTAAGGTAAACAAAATTTGCGCAGCACCTAATAAACTAGCTGTATGCACATCGTGCCCGCAAGCATGCATTACGCCTTCGTTTTTTGATTTATAAGCCACATTATTTTGTTCAAAAATTGGCAATGCATCTAAATCAGCTCTCAATGCAATAACTTTTTTTGAAGCATTTTTACCTTCAATTAAAGCTACTAAACCTGTGTTTGCTTTGTGTTCAATTTTTGTAATTCCAATTTTTTTAAGTTCAGTCTCCACAAACTTACAAGTTTTATACTCTTCAAACGAAAGTTCAGGATTGGCATGTAAATATTGTCTATTAGCAATAATTTGAGCAGTGTTTTGAGTTGCTAATTGTTTAATGGAATCAATTATTGGGCTATTCATAACTTAAAATATGTGTTCAATTTTAGGTAAATTGTATTTAAAAATAACGATGGGGTGGTTTTTAAAACAAAAAAATCAGCACTTTTATAAAATGCTGATTTTTTGTGCTCCGGAAGAGATTCGAACTCTTACACCTTTGCAAGCACCACCCCCTCAAGGTGGCGTGTCTACCAATTCCACCACCGAAGCAAATGCTTAAGCGGCTTTTGTATGAATTCTGTTTTTAGCTGATAACGCGCGTTTGCTACGTAATTTACCAAAACTTTTGTTTTTCATTTTACCTTTTTTTGATCTTAAATCGCCTTTTCCCATTGTTGTATTTTTTAAAATTAATTTTTGCAAATGTAATAAATAAATTAAGGTTACAAACCTTTAAATATAGCTTTTATTGGTTTTAAGATAAATTCAATTGATTCAACTGTAAAGTCAAACCCATCAATGATTGACTGGAAAGCTACTACAACATAAGTTAGTATAAAAGTTACAATAATTACTTTTATAAATCGGGTAACGCTGAACATAATAATTTAATTAGCTAATTTTTAACACTTCAAATATATTTTTTTTAAACCAATTAAATTTATGCCTTATTCACATATTTTTGAAAATGTATTTATTATTGACAATAAAATAAATTGAAATGGATAACAGTAGTTTTAATATTGATAATGGTAATTTAAAAATTAAAGTGAATAAAAAGGGAGCTGAGTTGGCTTCTGTGCTGCAATTAAATAATCAATATGAATTTATGTGGAATGCCAATCCTGCTGTTTGGAACAGGCACGCGCCCGTACTTTTTCCTGTAGTTGGGAAATTGAACAATAATAAAGTGCTTATTAACAATAGTTTGTACGAAATGGGCCAACACGGTTTTGCGCGCGATTGTGATTTTGAATTGGTAAATAAAACCGAAACTGAATTGCAATTTTTATTGAAAAGCAACGAACAAACTTTAGTAAAATATCCGTTTCAATTTGAGTTATATATTATTTATGGATTTACTGCTGAAAGTAGCCAACTAAAAGTTACCTATAAAATTGTAAATAAATCTCCGTTAAAAATGCCTTTTAGCATTGGTGCGCACCCGGGTTTTATGTTGCCTGTAGCTAATTTAAACGAGTTTGAGATTGATTTTTTTGAAGGAGATTCTATTAAACGACACTTATTAGCAGATGGTTTGTTTAATAATAAAACCGAAACGTTACCACTAATCGATCATAAGTTGAGTTTAAGCGAGGAAGTATTTGATAAAGATGCCATTGTAATAAAAAATTGTGCTAGCAAAACAATTAGTTTAAACCATAAAAATTCTAATTTTAAAGTTTCGTGTTCGTTTAATGATTTTACCGATTTAGGCATTTGGGCAAAAAAGGGAAATCATAATTTTGTGTGTTTAGAGCCTTGGTTAGGTTATGCTGATGAGGTTGGTTTTGAAGGAGAAATAACAACCAAAAAAGGAATTATTCAATTACCAGAAGGCAATACTTTTGAAGCATCGTATTATTTAAATTTTACCAGCTAAATGAGCGCTAATAGTCAATTATTTTATCAATTAGCTATTAAGCAAATTCCAAATGTGGGCAATGTTACTGCTAAAACTTTAATTAGTTACTGTGGTGGAGTTGAAAATGTGTTTAAACAAAGCAAATCAAAATTGCTAAAAATACCTGGAATTGGGGCTACCACAGCCGAAAGTATTGTTAATTTTAAAGATTTTAAACGTGCCGAAGATGAACTTTTATTTATTGAAAAATTTAAAATAAAGCCACTTTTTTATCTAGATAAAGATTACCCAAATCGTTTGAAAGATATTGAAGATGCGCCTACTTTGTTGTTTTACAAAGGCAATGCCGATTTAAATAATTTAAAAGTTGTATCCATAATTGGTACACGCAATGCTACCGAATATGGAAAGGCTTTTACTGATAGTTTAGTAGAAGATTTAAAAGCTACCAATGCATTAATTGTAAGTGGTTTGGCTTATGGAATCGATTTTCAAAGTCATAAAGCAGCAGTAAATCAAAAGTTGCCAACTGTTGGTGTGGTAGCTCATGGTTTAGACGAAATTTACCCTAGAGACCATGCTGGAATAGCCAAACAAATGGTTGAAAATGGTGGACTTTTAACAGAATATTTGAGTAAAACTAGGCCCGATGCCAATAACTTTCCTGCAAGAAACAGAATTGTAGCGGGTATGTGCGATGTGTTGGTAGTGGTGGAAACAGCTACACGTGGCGGTTCAATGATTACAGCCGAAATTGCCAATAGCTATAACAAAGATATTATGGCTTTACCGGGCCGAATTTCTGACCAATATGCGCAAGGTTGTAATTATTTAATAAAAGCTAATAAAGCAAGCATGATAACCAAAACTGCTGATTTGTTAGAACTAATGAATTGGGATTTAGAAACCAAGAAAACCAAAAAGCCAAAGCAGCAAAGTTTAAACCTGGATTTAGACCCAGATGATAACAAAATTGTGAATTATATTAAACAAAAAAACAAAATAGCCATTGATGAAATAGCCTTTGATTTAGGATTTGATAACGGATTGCTTTCATTTAAATTACTTGAATTAGAATTTAAAGGAATTATTCGTTCATTGCCTGGCAAGGTGTATGAAATAGCTTAATGGTTGATTCGTTAATAAGTTAATTGAGTTATGAGCAAAAATATTATTAGAAACACTGTAACAATATTGTTTATTATGATTGCTTACTTTTCAAAAGGGCAAAGCAACATATTAAAGTATTTCAATATTTATGGTGATTCAAGTACAATTATTTTGGATTATTCTTGTTTCAAATACAAACATTTTGAAAAATTTTTTGAGTGTTTAATTTATGGAAATCCAGTTTATGTTATAGATAGAAAAGTTTTGGATAAAAACAAAAATTTGATTTCATTAAAAACAACAAACGAATTAGGATATACTTATTACGATTGGGATAGTTTGGGACAGAAAAAATTTGAAGAGATTTATTTTTATAATATTCCCTTTTTACAAAAAACTTATTTTATTAAAGGAAATACAACTATAGAAAAAACGCTCAAGACAGATGCAAAATTTCATCAAATTAAGTACTTTGAAGATTCTTTGAATAAAATTGAATTTGTAAGATTATCATACAATAAAGTTGATGCAGATTCAATTATTAAAAAGGAGAAGTTAGAAATAGATTCCTCACTTGTTTATGAAAAAGATTATTTTGTTTGTTTGGAAATAGCGTTTAATAATTTAGGTAAGGTTATCTGTTCAACTTATTATTTAGAATCACAGAATCATCTAAATTTGTATAGTTTTAATTTTGGAGTTTTACATAAATATGAATTAATATAGTAACTATTTAAAACTCTGTTTCAATAGTCTAAAGTAAAAATGCTATGGTCTATCGTCCAACTACTATCAACTAAATCACGCAAGGCGTGAATCAACTAAAAAAATGAATTACCAACAAACTTTAGATTATTTATACCAACAATTGCCTTTGTTTACCCGCATTGGCGCGGCTGCTTATAAAAAAGATATAACCAATACGGTGGCACTTTGCAATGCATTAGATAATCCGCAACACCAATTTAAAACTATTCATATAGCGGGTACCAACGGAAAGGGTTCCACCAGCCATTTATTAGCTTCTATTTTGCAAGAAAATGGTTTAAGAGTTGGGCTATATACTTCACCACATTTAAAAGATTTTAGAGAGCGCATAAAAATTAATGGCGAAATGATTCCTGAGCAAGAAATAGTGGAGTTTGTAGCTCAGTATAAAAGCATTTTTGATGAAATAAGTCCATCGTTTTTTGAGTGGACAGTGGCTTTATGTTTTGATTATTTTGCCAAACAAAATATTGATGTAGCCATAATAGAAACGGGCCTTGGCGGAAGATTAGATTCTACTAATATTATCAATCCATTGCTTTCAGTTATTACCAATATTGGTTGGGATCATACTGATTTATTGGGTGATACATTGCCTAAAATTGCGTATGAAAAAGCAGGAATTATTAAACCAAATACGCCTGCGGTATTGGGTGAAAAACACTCGGAAATAAACCAAGTTTTTATTGATAAAGCCAATGAATGTAATACCAATTTAGTTTTTGCCCAAGATTTGATTGAGATAGATGAATTTACGCCCACTCCAAATGGTGTAGCTGTTAAGTTTAAAGATAATACACTTTTTGGTAAAGAAATAGGAGAGGAGTTTAAAGAACAGAATTTCACTTTAAATTGTCCACTTGGCGGAATTTACCAGCAAAATAATTTTAAAACGGTATTGGTAGCTTGCAAAAAACTTCAAGAATTAGGCTTTATCAGTAGCTTTAATGGAATAAAATTGGGATTTGAAAATGTAATAAAAAATACTGGTTTAATGGGTCGTTGGCAAATTTTAGGAACTGAGCCAATCATTATATGCGATACTGGACATAATGTAAACGGCATTGAATACATTGTTGAACAAATTGCCATGCAACAGTTTGAAAGATTGCACATGGTAATAGGGATGGTGAAGGATAAAGATATTACAAAAATTTTGAAGCTTTTACCTGAAAATGGCATTTATTATTGGTGTAAAGCTCAATTACCAAGGGCTTTAAACGAGGTTGAATTACAACAGCAAGCAAAGGAATTTGGTTTAATTGGTTTTGCTTTCGATACAGTAGAACATGCTGTAAAAGCAGCAAAATTAAATGCACAAACCAATGATTTAATATTTATTGGCGGCAGCACTTTTGTAGTAGCTGAGGCAATTTAAAAACAAGTGTGCATAAATATTGAAACGCTAAAAGTTAATTTTAAAAATATCAAATTATATTGCAAACTCTAATCAAAATAAACTTTAAAATTATGAAAAAAACACTAGTATTATTAATGGCCTTAATTGGTTTAGGAACTTTAAGTGCAAAAACTAACACAGTAATTAAAGATTACACAGCTGAAATGTTGTACGATTTTACAGCAAAAAACATCAACACCATTACACCAGATGCTTTAAAAGCAGAAGTTCAAAAACTTTCAATTAAAGAAAAAAAGAGACTGTTTACTATGGCTTATACTCATATTAAACAATCTCAAAAAAATGGAACTGAAGTAGATAAAGTATTGTTGTATGTATTAGCAGTTTTTATTCCACCTGTTGCAGTTGGTCTTCATACCAATTGGGAGTCAACACCAGTTTTAATAAATATAATTTTAACTTTACTTGGTTGGTTACCTGGAGTTGTTCATGCATTTTATGTAATTTTAAATTAATAAATTCAATATAAAAAAAGCCGTTTTTAAAACGGCTTTTTTTATGTCAATTCAATTTTGCAAACGCCACTTCCTGCGTTACTCATCAGTATTTCATCGGCATTTTGTAAATCATTTAAGGTGCAAATTTGCTCTATTATTGGTGCATTTTGTAATGCACAATTTTCAATAAATACTTGCCTTGATACTCCTGCAATGCAACCTTCACTTAGCGGAACAGTATAAATTTGATTATTCGTTTTCCAATAAATATTAGAGCTAGCAGCTTCAATGATATTTCCGTTTTGGTTTAAAATCAAAGCATCGTCTAATCCATTTTCCTTGGCCCAAAGTTTAGCCATAACGTATATGAGCGCATTACCAGTTTTGAGGTTTGAATAAGGCCCAATAGCTTTTTTTTGTGCTGTAAAAACACCTACTTTTTTTGTTTTTTGCGCTTGTTCTTTCCAATTATCAGGTAGTTCAAAGGTTTCAACAATATAATCAGTATCATTGGCATCGGGTAAGTAAAACCCTAAACTATTTCTATGCAGTATAAACCTTACCCGGCAATCTTTTTTATTAATTAAATTAGAACTTTGAATTTCTTGGTAAATGGCATTTTTAAAATGTTCAAAATTGAAATTTTGTGGAAGTTCCATTTTTAAAATAACAGCACTATTTACAAGTCTTTCATAGTGTTTTTTTGCATGTTCAATTTGATTGTTTTGAACCAACATACTTTCAAAAAGCAAATCACCATATATAAAAGCGCGTTTTATCATACCACAAGTTTAATTCATTATTTTTAAAACTATTCAATAAAAATCATGTTAGTTAAGGTATAACAAAGGTTATTTTTGCCTTTTAATAAAAAATAAAAGAAGAGAAATATGGTAACTAAAGCAACTGATGCAGAATTTAAAGAATTAATTGACACTAACTCAAAAGTAGTTATTAAATATTTTGCCAATTGGTGTGGTACTTGCCGCTTATTTGCACCTAAATTTACTAAAATTTCAAATAAAGAAGAATACGCTGATGTATTGTTTTTAGATGTTAACGCAGAAGAAAATCCAGAAGCAAGAAAATTTGGTGGTGTAACTAATTTACCCTACTTTGTAGTTGTAAAAGATGGTCAAGTTGTATCTGCTGATACTACTGCAAAAGAAGAAGGTGTAGAGAAAATGATTGGTTTGTTAAATTAGTTAAAAATGAAATTACCCGTAATTAAGCAATTAGTTGAGCTTTATACCCTTGAGCAATTGCAAGAAGCTGAAGAGCAATTATTAAATGAACAACCTATTGCTATTCAAGTAGATGGCGATGATGAAGGGGAGCAATTAACCCATATTTTAGGTGCAATTGATGTATTGGAACGTGTAAAAAACGAGAACAAAGATAAATCAACTGCTTTACGCGAATTTTTTCAACGCGTTCGCAACTCAATTAGCTAATATTGCATACCTTAAAATAGCACATGAAAGTAGTAAAACCCGATTACAATTCTGATAAATCAAAGAAACAACAAGTAGAAGAAATGTTTGATAATGTAGCAGCTCGCTACGATTTTTTAAACCGTTTTCTTTCATTAAGAATTGATACTATTTGGCGTAAAAAAGCAATAGCTCATTTAAAAACTTTAAAGCCTAGTTTGGTTTTAGATGTAGCCACTGGTACTGCCGATTTAGCTCTTGAAATTAATAAGCAATTGCATCCATCCAAAATTGTTGGGTTAGATTTATCTGAACAAATGCTAGCAGTAGGCCGCGTAAAGGTTGAAAATGCCAAGCTCTCAGGTAAAATTACTTTGGTAAAAGGTGATAGTGAAAATTTAATATTTGATAGTAACTATTTTGATGCAGTTACAGTTAGCTTTGGGGTACGTAATTTCGAAAATTTAGATAAAGGTCTTTCAGAAATAAATAGGGTTTTAAGGGCTGGCGGTAAATTAGTAGTTTTAGAGTTTTCTAACCCTAAGAGTTTTCCTTTTAAACAAATCTTTGGTTTTTACTTTCAATATATTTTACCAACTATTTCGCGTTTGGTAAATAAAAACAGTGGAAATGCCTATAAATATTTACCTGAAAGCGTAAAATATTTTCCTGAAGGACAAGAATTTGCAAATCACTTGCAAAATTGCGGTTTTAGCAATATAATTGTACAACCATTAACATTCGGAACTTGTACAATTTACGTAGCACAAAAATAAAATCAATAGGTATTTATTTCAGATATATTATCTGTTTTTTTACATGTACTTTACTACAAAATAAGTTGGCAATTGGTCAGCCTAATTTGCCGCAATATGATGCTAAAAAAGTTCACTTTGGCTTTACTTTAGCAACCAATATTGGTAGGATGCAAGTAGAAACTAGACCCGAAGCCTTTTTGGGTGGAGATTCTTTAAGGAATGTATCTGTAGCCAATTTTCCAGGTATTGGTTTAGGTGCTATTACTAATTTTAAATTAGGAAAATATTGGGATATTCGCCTAATGGCTCCTGTTATTTCGTTTGTGCAACGCAATTTAACTTACGATTTTGATAACTCGCAAAAGGTGGTAAAAGTTGAATCAGCTTATTGCGATGCTTCTTTATTAGTAAAATACAAATCAGAACGCAGAAAAAATACAAGAGTTTATGTGGTAGCAGGCCCTCGTTTTAGTTTCGACTTTGGAAGTACAGTGGATAAAACGCGTGGTATTCAAAATCCTGTTGTATCATTAGTTCCATTCACCTATGGCTGGGAAGCTGGCATTGGAATGGATATTTATTTTGAATATTTTAAATTTTCTCCTGAAATAAAAACTTGTCAAACCATTGGCAATGCTTTATATAGAGATATTTATCCCTACACACAATCAATTCAGGCTATTTATCCTCAACTTATTCAAATAAGTTTACATTTTGAGTAAATTGCTTCAAAGCAATTTTTCAATCTGTTTTATTAAAATCTTCTTATGAAATTTACGATTAACCATACTGATGTTAACTCAAAGGCGCGTGCAGGAGTAATTGAAACCGATAGAGGTCAAATACTTACGCCTATATTTATGCCTGTGGGTACACAAGGTACTGTAAAAGGTGTAAACCAAACTGAGTTAGCTGATAGAATTAAAGCACAAATAATATTAGCCAATACTTACCACATTTATTTACGTCCCGGAACGGAAGTAATTAATAATGCAGGTGGTATTCATCAATTTATCAATTGGGATAAACCAATGCTTACTGATAGTGGCGGTTTTCAGGTTTTTAGTTTAAACGAGATAAGGAAAATAAACGAGCAAGGTGTTGAGTTTAGAAGTTATTTAGATGGAAGTAAACACTTTTTCTCGCCTGAATCAGTAATGGATATTCAACGAAAAATTGGCGCTGATATTATGATGGCATTTGATGAATGTACACCATATCCGTGCGATTACAAATATGCTAAAGATTCAATGGGTTTAACACATCGTTGGTTAAAACGTTGTATTGATAGATTTGATAGTACAGAAGATTTGTATGGTAAAAAGCAAGCTTTGTTTCCTATTGTTCAAGGTTCTACTTATAAAGATTTAAGGGTTGAAAGTGCTAAATTTATAGCTGATCAAGGAAGAGAAGGTAATGCCATTGGAGGTCTTTCAGTAGGCGAACCTGCCGAAATGATGTACGAAATGACTGATTTGGTTTGCGATATTTTACCTAAAGATAAACCTCGTTATTTAATGGGTGTGGGTACTCCTGAAAATATTTTAGAATGTATTGCATTGGGTATTGATATGTTTGATTGTGTTATGCCTACTCGTAATGCACGCCATGGTTTTATTTTTACCAGTAAAGGTATCATCAATATAAAAAACGAAAAGTGGAAAAACGATTTTTCGCCTTTAGATGAATCATTTACACCTCTGTATTCTAAAGCTTATTTAAAACATTTGATAAAGTGTAATGAGTTTTTAGGTGCAAGTATTGCCAGTATTCAAAACTTATCGTTTTACCTTTGGTTAGTTACAGAAGCCCGCGAGCATATTTTGGCAGGCGATTTTGTAAGTTGGAAAAAAAGCACTTTAGAAATAGTAAATAGACGTTTGTAATTAAACTAACTATTTAAATAATAAAAAATCCGCACTGAACTTTCAATGCGGATTTTTACTTTACAGAATAATCATTAAATTATTATTTCCCATCCAGCTTCCCGATTGGGTTTTATTGATCATGTTTGGTTTAGGTTCTACCCATTTTCTTCCATTTATTACAAATTTAAATTCATGGATTTTTTTATCAGTAAATTTTGTAATAGGCATTTTAAATTCGTATACATCACCTTTTTTCTCCATTAAATAATTTTTGTTTTTTGGTTCCCAATTGTTAAAATCACCAGCTAAATACACTTGTTTAATGTTTTCCTCAGTCATGTTTTTTCTCCAACCAGTCATTCCATCTGTAGTTTCTTCAAATTGGGTTGGGTTAAAACTAAAAATAACAAAATCATTTTCTACTCTATAACCAATTTTATCTTTTGGAGCAATGTTTAAGCTATCTTCAAAATCTATGTTTTGTAGTTCTTTAAATAATGGTTGTGGTGGTTCTGGCAAATTTTCAATAATTTCAAGATAAATATGGTCAATCCAAATTTTACCTTCGCCTTTAATCATGGCACCAATTACTAAATTACCAGCATAATCATCTACATTTAAATAACTTTCTATTTTTTTAAAACCATGATTTCCTTGTAAATAGGTTTTTTTATCTTCGTTATTATTAAAACTATTATTCCAAAAATCTTCTAGTTTATTTTGTGGGCAAAATACCAAACAAGCAAAGTCTTTCACATTTTCTGTTTTGATGTACGCTGATAGCTTAACTCGTTTTCCTAAATAGTTACAAGCATTAATGGTTTGAATTGCAGCACCTGCACCATAAATATCTTTTCCAACCGATTCAAGAACAAGTGCTTTTGAGTTATTAATACCTTCATTAGCTTTAACTTCCATATTATAACTGCCAGCCCAAGTGCCACTTTTAGTCCATGCTTTTGGTAAAATTTGTGACGATACATTTGCTTTTAAAAGGAGCATACCCATGCTTAAAAAAAATAGATTTTTCATTGTTGTTTTTTATTCAAACGTAAAATTTTTAAAAATAGTTGTAAATTATTGAGTGACGAACTTTATAATATGTAAGATGAATTTAGGCATTTAATAGTTAAACTTTAAAAATAGGGCAAAAAAAAAGCTGCCTGAAAAGGCAGCTTTTTCAAAGTTATAAATTAATTATTCTTGAATCATTAATTTAATAGTAGCAGTTTGGTTATTGCTATTAGTAACGTTTACAAAGTAAACACCTGATTTTAACTCGTTACGTTCAATTTTTAAAGTAGATAATTCGTAATTGTTATAAGTACGAACAACTTTACCAGCAATATCTAAAATAGCAACATTGTGAGATGAAGCGTTATCGTTGAATGCTAAAACTGAGTAATCGTTAGTAGGGTTAGGGTATAATTTTACATTGTTTTTCAATACTTCGCCTACGCTTGTTCCAGGAACGAAACCAGCTTTACAAGTATTAAATTGGTAAGAAATTACTACTGGAGTTGCTACAGTTCTAACAAAAGTTCTGTTAAATCCGCCTACACCATTAGGTTCTACGCAACCACGTTGAGTTGTATCTTTAAAATCTTCTTCGTTAGCAGTGTTAGCTACATCTCCATTTACAAATTTGAATGAAATTTTACCTGGGCAAATTGAATCAACAGTGGCAGAGTAAACACCTGGTTTACCTACTATTTGAATTAATTCAATTGCACCCCCTTGGAATTGAGGTTTTGTAAAATCACTAATAATATAAATTTTGTTAGCAGGAGCAGGAGCGCCAGCACCAGTAAAGTCAGCAATAAAAGTTAATTTAGATGGAGCTGGTTTACTTGGGCAATTACCTACTACTCTTGAACCAAAACAAGTTAATTCAGCTACAGTGTTGCCAGAAAAAGGTAAAATTCTGTTTTCGCCACCTTCCCAGCCAGTGTTTCCATTTTTATGAAATCTGTATTTGAAGTTTAATTCGCCTGAATCCAAATCGTTAACTGTTAATTCGTATACACCAGTTGTTCCAACTTGAGCCATTTTTAAACCAGCACCAAAGCCTGTTAATTTTGCACCAGCACCAGCTACAGTTACTGAATCAAAACCACCATCACAATCAGAGTTACTCATATCAACTTTAAAAGTATATGAATAAGTAGGTATTGGAGCAGAAGGGCAAGCTGAGCAAGAGCTAAAACAAATTTTAGGTAAAGCAGTTGATGTACTCGCAGCTTGGAAGAAACGATTTGAATTTCCATCACCTTTTTGACAAGCAGTAGGAATTGCTTCTTCTGCTGGTCCCCAAGCGTTACCATTTAAATATTTCCATTCTACGCCATCGGTATTACCTACATAAGCTATATATTCATAAACTTTATTGTTTGAAAATAAGTTAATCATTCTAGTTTCATTAGGTTTCCATTCACCAGATGCACCGTTAATATCTTGAAAATTACCTGCTATATAAACACCATTGGCGCTTACCGCAGTTTCTTTTTGTAAATCTACTGCAAATCGTAAAGCAATTTTACCAGCAGGTGCATCTCCACCAAATAAAATAGCTGGTAAAACAGTTGTATCATTTGCTAATGAATCAATGTAAATCCAACGATTACCATTTTGACCGCCATTTGCAACTGATTCAACTTTTGAAATTGCTGGAATAGCTTCTTCCCCAGGTCCCCAATTGTTATCATTAATGAATTTAAATTCATATACTGCCTTAGCTGGAATATCCACAACTACTGAATAAATGTTTCCTGAACCTCCATTTGTCATTGGTGTTTCACTTGGCTTCCAATTATCTGAGGCACCTGCTGCTTTTTGAAAATTTCCTGCAATATGCACACCATTTGCACTGATTGTTTTCCCAGTCATATCAACTTGGAATTTAACTTTTTTAGCAAATAAACCGCTGGTTGCGGCTAATGCTGCTGTCATTAGTAAAAACTTTTTCATTTTATATTATATTTTTTAGTGAGAGCAATTTACAATTTTTTTACTTTAAAAAACAAATGTTGTAGAATATTTTATTAAAAAAAACTATTTTAGCAGTCAAAATTAACAAGTTACATTATGCACAAATTTTTAAAAAACAAGTTCAAATCTTTGTTATTAGTCGTCCTTGCAAATGCATTAGGATTCAATGCAGTAAAGGCTCAAATTGTTACTATTAGTCCAACATTTGCAACTCCAGAAACAAATGGAGTAGTTTTAACTTACAATGCTGATCAAGGCACTGCGGGACTTTTAGGCCAATCTACTATTTATGCTCACACGGGTGTTATCACTAACTTAAGTACATCTAATAGCGATTGGAAATATGTATTAACCAATTGGACAACAAACTTACCAAAAGCTCTGTTAACAAGAGTTGGAACCTCTAATGCTTATACATTAAACATTGGAAACATTAGAACTTTTTATGGTGTACCAGCTAACGAGCAAATACTTAAAATTGCCCTTGTTTTTAGAAATGCGGATGGCAGTAAAGAGGGCAAAGCTACGGGTGGTGGAGATATTTTTATTGATATTAACCAAGGTTCATATCAAGTAAAAATAAATACTCCTGTTAAAGGAACATTTTATAACTTAACAGATAATGTTAACATCAATTGTTCATCATCTGATTTGGGAGATTTGAAATTATTTGCCAACGGAAATTTAATAAAGTCGGCAACCAATGATAGTACTTTAACCTACAGTGGATTATTTAATAATTTAGGAACTGGAAAAGTGAGATTGGTATTAGAAGGAATAAAAGGTAGCAATAAAAGTTATGATACCTCATATATTATAAGTAGACAAGCTCCTAATGTTGCAGTTTCACCAGCAGGTATTCAAGATGGAATAAATTATATTAACGATACAACAGTTATTTTGCAATTATTTGCACCATTTAAAAGTTACGTATATGTAATAGGAGATTTTAACAATTGGGAATTTGATAATAATTTCTTGATGAATAAAACACCTGACGGCAATCGTTATTGGATTCAATTAAATGGCTTAACTAAAGGAAAAGAATATGCTTTTCAATATTGTATTGATGATGTTCAAATGCGAGTTGCTGATGTTTATGCTGATAAGGTTTTAGATCCATTTAATGATCAATTTATACCTGCTATAACTTATCCAAACTTAATGAAATATCCTGTTGGTAAAACTACCGAAGTAGTATCTATTTTACAAACAAGTCAAACTAATTTTAATTGGACAGCACCTACATTTGCTAAACCAACAAATGATAAATTAGTAGTTTACGAGTTATTGTTAAGAGATTTTATTGGTCGTCATGATTTTCAAACTTTAAAAGATACTTTATCTTACTTACAAAGATTAGGCGTTAATTGTATTGAATTAATGCCAATTAACGAGTTTGAAGGAAATGAAAGTTGGGGTTATAACCCAATGTTTTATTTTGCTGTTGATAAATATTATGGAACCAAAGATGCATTCAAACAATTTGTTGATGAATGCCATAAACGTAAAATGACTGTTGTATTAGATATTGCATTGAACCATTCATTTGGGCAAAACCCGCAAGTAAGAATGTATTTTGATAAAAATGCCGGTCAATTTGGTCAACCTACTGCTAATAGCCCTTGGTTTAACCAAGTAGATAAACACCCATTTGGTGTAGGTTATGATTACAACCACGAAGCCCAACCAACAAAAGATTTTGTTGATAGAGTAATTAAGTATTGGATAACAGAATACAAAATAGATGGTTATCGTTTTGATTTATCAAAAGGTTTTACCCAAAACAATACTTTAGGTAACGTAGGAGCCTGGAGTGCTTACGACCAAAGCAGGGTAAATATTTGGAATAGGATTAGAGGTGAGATTATAAAATATGCGCCTGATGCTTATTTGATATTAGAACATTTGGGTGATAACTCAGAAGAAAAAGTATTAGCAAATGCTGGCTTTATGCTTTGGGGAAAAATGACTGAAGCTTATGCAGAAGCTAATATGGGATATAATAATTCAAAGGCTGATTTAAGCTGGGGTAATTATAAAAATCGTCAGTTTACGTTTCCTAATTTAGTTACTTATGCCGAAAGCCACGATGAAGAAAGAATCATGTATTCAACCCTACAATTTGGCAATGTTTCGGGTTCATACAATACTAAAGATTTGAATACTGCTTTAAAAAGAAGTGAAGCTTATCATGCTTTATTAATCCCACAAAAAGGTCCGAAAATGTTATGGCAAGGTGGAGAGTTGGGCTACGAAATTTCAATAAATACCAATGGAAGAACTGGTAACAAACCATTTAATTGGACTTATTTAAGTAATAGTAATCGAATGTCTGTTTACAATGCAGTAAGTAAATTGGCTAAACTAAAACAACATGTTTCATTTGTTTCGGATAATTATGTTTATAACGTATCAGGCACAGGTAAATTTTTAAAAGTTACTCACGATAGCATGAACTCTATTATTGTTGGTAATTTTGATATGGTTAATTTAAATATTACACCTGTATTTCAACGCACAGGATGGTGGTATAATTATATAACTGGTGATTCAATCAATGTAACTGATGTAAACAGAAATATTCCATTAAATCCTGGAGAATATGTGGTTTATACTGATGTTAACTTAAACAAGGTTAATACCAACGGTGGAACTTCAGTTAATACACTTGATTTAACAAATAAAGTTGATGTTTATCCAAATCCAGCAAGTGATAATGTGAACGTTTCCATTAATTTTGAAAAATCATCTACCTTAGAATTAGCGGTTTACGATTTAGTTGGAAAAAAAGTTTATGAATTTAACAACAAAAATCAATACTTTTATGGGGAACAAAATTTTGTTTTAGACCTCAATAATTTACAAAAAGGTATTTATATGGTTGAAGTAATAACTAATCAAGGTAAGGCTGTACAGAAGTTATTAATAAACTGATTTTAAAATAATTAATTAGAGTAAAAGCAATAAGTGCATTACGCTTATTGCTTTTACTTATGTATAAAAACAAATAAAATAATAAAATGAAGAGAAAATTACTGTTTACACTCGTAAGTTTTTGTCTTTCAGTTCAAATTTTTGCGCAAAGCATTAAAGGAAGGGTTGAAGATGAGAAAAAGGTACCTATTGTAGGTGCTACTGTTTTAATTGATGGTACTAAAAAAGGAGCATTTACCGATGCTAAAGGAACTTTTGAAATTAAAGATGTTCAACCTGGAAAATATAAAATAAAGATTTCGAGTTTAGGTTCGAATACAACTTACAGAGATGTAGAAGTTACAGCCAATGGAGCATTTGTAAATGTAATTTTGAAAGAAGATCAGAAAAAACTTGACGAAGTTGTAGTAGTTGGATATGGTGTTCAACGTAAACGAGAAGTTACTGGTTCAGTTGCTCAAATAAGTGGTAGAAACCTAAATGACATGCCTGTTCCTAGTTTTGAATCGGCCTTACAAGGCAAGCTTGCTGGTGTAAATGTTACTACCGGTAGTGGTTTGGCAGGTTCTGGCGCTGTGGTGCGCATTAGAGGTATTGCTTCAATTGGTGCTGGTGGCGATCCTTTATATGTTATTGATGGTATTCCAATTACACAAGATTATTTCTTAAATGGCAATAATGGTGGTATGAATAATAATCCTTTAGCTACTATTAATCCAAACGATATTGAATCGGTTGATGTATTAAAAGATGCAGGGGCCAGTGCTATTTATGGCTCTCGTGGTGCAAATGGCGTAATTTTAATTACAACCAAAAGAGGAAAAAAAGGAAGTAAAAAAGGACCAAGTATAAATTTTTCAGCTACAGTAGGAACTTCGCAACCTACCGCATTACCTAATATGTTAAATACACAACAATATTTACAATTACGCCAAGAAGCTTGGGAAAACGATGGCGGAACAGGTTATGTTTGGTTACCTGGATTTTCGTCTGCTCAATCATCTGCTGCTGCGCGCGAAGCAGCTTATAAAAAAGCAAGTTTGAACAATACTGATTGGGTTAAGTTAACAACTAGAGTAGGTTTAAAACAAAACTACGACTTATCACTAAGCGATGTATACAAAAAAATTAGTTACTATGCTGGAGTTTCATATAGTAAAAACGAAAGTTACTTAGTGGGTAATAGTTATGACCGCTTAGCTGGTAGATTGAATTTAGACTTTAAAATCACAAAAAATATTAAAGTATCAACTAATTCAAGTTTGGCACAAGGAAATAATTACCGTGTAAATAGCGCTTGGTCTGGTGGTTTAGGATCTGCCATGAGTACTGCATTACCAATTTATCCTACAAGAGTTGGTGGTCCAAATGGTGATAGTACCTATTTTAGAGGTGGCGATAATCCCTTAATTGCCCAAGAACAAAAAGTTTGGAGAGTGGCAGAAACTAGGGCTATTAATAATGTATCAATTGATTACAATCCTATCAAAAACTTATATTTAAGAGCTCAAGGTGGATATGATTATATGCAATTGTTAGACGATCAATACGATAGTCCTCAATTACTAAACATTGCCGAATCAACTGGTGGAAATGCTAGAAGAACAGGTACATTCACAAACAATTTAAATTATTTTGTGACAGGTACTTATAACTATAACCCTAACGATAATAATAAATTTAGTTTTATGGTTGGTAACGAGTTCCAAAAATCAACTGCATCAGTAAGAACTCAAAGAACAGAAAGAACCACCGGAACTTTTTACGATAAAACACCAGATACTTTATACCAAAACCAAGTAACTCCAGGTAGTGCTTGGGCATTTTTAAGTTATTTTAGCCGTTTAAATTACTCATATAAAGATAAATATTTTGCTCAAGTAATTTTGCGTGCAGATTGGTCTTCACGTTTTGGTGAAAACAATAGGGTGGCATTTATGCCTGCTGTTTCTGCTAGTTGGGTTTTAAGTGAAGAAAATTTTTTACGTAATAACAAAAGAATTTCTTATTTAAAATTAAGAGCAAGTGCTGGAAGAAGTGGTAATTCAAATATTGATGGAAATGCACGTTTTTTAACTTATAATACAAGTGGAAACTACAATGCAGCACCTATTACTTACCCAACTCAGGCAGCAAATCCTAACTTACGTTGGGAAACCTCGTTTATTTGGGATGCAGGTTTAGAATTAGGTTTATTCAATGATAGAATTTTTACCACTGTTGATTATTTTGATAGAAGAGTTACAGATGCTATTATTCAAGACTTGGCAATTTCGCCATCTACAGGTATGGATAAATACACTGCTAACGTGGGAAGAATTACCAATCGTGGTTTAGAGTTTGGTATTAAAACCAGAAACCTAGTAGGTAAATTCAGATGGAGTACAGATTTTAATATTACTAAAATTTGGAATTCAATTGATGATATTGGTGCTTACTCGCAAGATGCTGTGGGTGGTGGAACTAACGATACTCGTCCAATTATTGGAAGCCCAATTGGAACCAATTACCTAGTAAGATTTAGTCATATTGACCAACAAACAGGTTTACCAGTTTATTTAGATATTAATGGAAACCCAACTAGTAAATGGGATATTGCTAACCGTGTTGGTGTTGGTGCTGTTTTACCTGATGCTTCGGGTGGATTAACCAATACTTTTTCATACAAAGGTTTCGATTTAAGTGTTTTGGTTAATTTTGTAATTGGTGGTAATATTTATGAATCGTCTGCTAAGCGTCAGTTAGGTGTAGTAACCGATTGGAATATGAGAACAGATATATTTGACAGATGGCAAAAACCTGGAGATAATACCCAATTTGCCCGTTTAACATTAAATGAAGCAAATTATGGTTCAAACACTGTTTGGATTAACACTACACAGTTTTTACACGATGCTTCTTTTGCTCGTTTACGTAATGTTACTTTGGCTTATAATTTACAACCAAAAGCAATTAAAAAATTAAAATACTGCCGTTCAGTGCGTATGGCAATTATTGCAACCAATATATTAACTATAACTAAATATCCAGGATTAGATCCTGAAATAGCTAGAGATTTTGAAAACGCAACAGATAGAAATATGAGTCCTAATATTACTTATTTAACTCCTCCTCAAGAGCGCACTTATTCATTTCAAATCAATGTTGGATTTTAATTAAAGGAGGAAATAAAAATGAAAAGTATAAATAAAATAACAATTATAGTTAGCGTATTATTATTAATAGGATTTAGTTCGTGTACAAGTTGGACTGAAATAAAACCTGAAGGATTATTACTAGAAGACGAAGCAGTAAAATCAGGACAAGATGTGGTAAGAATTGTAAATTCAACTTACGATGCTTTGGCCAATAGATTGAATGGTACAGCTCAAATTTATAACGATTTATTAGGTGATGAATTGGCTGACTTTAACATAACAGGCGATAGGCGTGAAATGTACACACGCGGTGTTATTCCTTTCAATAGTTCATCAAACGATAATTATAAAGGTATTTATCGTTGTATTTTTAGAGCAAATACTTGTTTGGATTATATTCAAAAATTCAATGATTTAACACCTACCGAAAAAAATACATTAGAAGGAGAAATTAGATTCATTAGAGCGTTATCACATTTTGAAATTGCAAAATTATACGCTCACCCATTGGGTACTTCACCTTTGGTAAATGCCAATGCAGCGCAATCGGGTATTCCTTTAAGAACAAAAGTTACCATTGACCCCGTGTTAAGAAGTTCAATTGCTGAAACATATTCGAATATAACTGAAGATTTGATAGCAGCTATTACACTTTTACCTGTTTCGCACCCTTTAAACAAAACAAAAAAAGTGTATGCAGATAAGGATGCAGCAAGGGCATTGTTAGCTAAAGTTTATTTCCAAAGTAATCAATATCAAAAAGCAATTGATGTGTTAAATACTTTACTTAATAATACCACTTATCAATTAAGTGATAGTTTAAATCATTTTGATAATGCAAGCTTTAGCGGTGAGTATTTATTTCAATTTGTAAGTACAGGAACTGGCGATAATAGAGCTGCAGGTTATACAGGTAATTATAGAACTGATAATGTGGCTGTGCCTAATTTACAAATTTCGAAATTAGCTTATCAGTACATGATTCAAGATACTACAGATAAAAGAATTGGATTGATTAAAGTAATTAATAAAGGTAAGCCAGAAGAAGTATATGGCTCTACGAAGTTTAATTACGACTTTTTTGATGTACCTTATTTATTATTAACCGATATGTATTTAATGAGAGCAGAAGCTTTAGCTATAACCAATCAAAATTTGGCTACCGCTGCTGCCGATGTAAATAAAATTATCAATCGTTCGTATACCGATGCAACTTCTAAGTTGTTATCAGGCTCAGAATTACCAGAGGTAATTAAATCAAGGGTAAGAAACGAAAGAAGAAGAGAGTTTTTATTGGAAGGCGATAGAATTCAAACATTTAAAAGAATTGGCGCAAATGGAGAGATTCAAACTCCAAATACTATAAGAAATGCCGCTTTTAATTGTAACGGTTTAATTTTTGCTTATCCACAAACCGAAGTTACCATCGGTTTCTCTCAAAATCCAACACAAACTTGTAATTAATTAAATCAATAAATAAAATGAAAATTATAAATCAAGCTAAAAGCATGAAAGCAATAATAATAGCAAGTATATTTATAGGTTTTATGGCCTGTAAAAAAGAAATAAAAGATATTGGAGCTCCATCTAGTAAAGTAGATGGATTACAAGCTACTTGGAAATTAACGAGCTGCTCTATGGTTGATGAATTATCTTTAACCAAAGAATCAGTAAAAATGGGAGATGTATTTACTAAAAATCCAGTTAATGTATTACCAAACATTAAATTTGAAACAGTAGCAGGTATAAGAAAATACACCGTTGACACTACTAATTTATTAATTAATTTTTTCCAAAACCCTACAGGAACTTGGAATTTTGATAATGATGAATTTCCTACTACAATTCAGTTTGTGCCCGATGGTGGAACAGCGTTTGAATTACCTTTAGGTGGCCCAATTAGAACTGTTGATTCAGTTTTAAAACTTCGTAAATCAGTTTATTGTGGAGGTGAGTTAAAGTTTTCGTATGTATTAGAGTTTGAAAGAAAATAACGTAAAGGAGAAAAAGAAATGAAACGTATAATAACATTTATGGTAATGTTTAGCTTAATTACAGCTAAATCATTTGGACAAGCCAATTGGATTGAACCTGAAAATCCTGACGTTACTAAACCAATTAGAATTTATGTTGATTTAAGTAAAACAACTAATACTAGCTGTAAAGATAACGCACCCGATGGTCCTTTTTATATTTGGACCTGGAACCCAAAAGAACATCCTGTTGGACATCCTTTGGTTAATGGAACAGGAGAAAAAGCCTGGAAAAACTCAAATGATGCATTAAAAATGACCAACGATGCCGCTAAAGGCCCTTTGGTTTGGTATTATGAAATGACTCCAACAGAATTTTACGAAGTAACCGCAGCCGATATTTATAAAAAAGGGATTTCGTTACTAGTAAAACCAAAAGATGGTGGAGGATATGGTGATCCTGATATTAAAACAGAAGATTTAACCTTTACTATTGAACCACCTAAAACCGATAGAGGTTCAATGTATGCTGTGCCTGGCAGCATGATTCAAAATGAAGTAATTAACTTAATTTATGATAACACCAAAGAAGTTAACGATTCTATGAAAAACTTAGCTGCTTCGGAAGAGTTATACATGTGGGTAAATGCTAGTATAAAAGATACTGTAACTTCGGTAGTTAGAACTTTTGCTCCAAGCACCTTTTTTGCCCTTGATCAAAATGATAATTTAAAAATGGTAAGGGATGCAAACGGAACTTATCGTTTATCCATGATTCCTAACAAAATTTTTAATATAACCTCGAGCACTGAGGTAATTACTCAAATTGAGTTAATTGTAAGGCGTAAAGTTTACACAGGACCTAAAGATAGAAGCGACTCGCAGCCTAAAATTAAGTTTAGCTGCCAGTAATATTTACCTGAGAAAAAATAAAAAAATTAAAATGCAACTTCCAAAAAGAAGTTGCATTTTTGTTTACTGAAATTACCATTAAACATTGAAAGAATTCATTAAACAAAATAGTTGGTTTATAATTGCCTATTTTATAGTACTAGCTACAGCTTCATTGTTTTTATTATTGTCAAATAGCGAAACAGTTACTTTGAGCATTAACCAAATGCACAATTCCATTTTTGATGAAATATTTAAATTTACCACTCATTTTGGTGAAGCTTGGTTTGGGATTCCTATTTGTATTTACTTACTAATTAGCAATAAAAAATGGGGCATAACAGCCTCTTTTGTTGGTATAATAAGTACATTAATTACCCAATTTAATAAACATTTTGTTTTTGATAATGCATTGCGCCCTTCGTTATTGCTAAAAGATTATAAGCTTAACTTTGTGGAAGGAGTTGAAATTTTGCAATACAATAGTTTTCCTTCAGGGCATACCACTTTTGCTTTTGCTATTTTTACATGCTTAGCATTGTTTTATAAAAAACCTTGGCAACAGTTGTTCTTTTTATTTTGTGCGGTGGCTGTTGCTTTTTCGCGCATTTACTTATTACAACATTTTTTGCGCGATACAGTGGTTGGTTCGTTAATAGGCTTTTTTTGCGCATTAATTTGTTATTGGTTTTTCATTGAACAAAAAAGTAAAACCACTAAATAGTTTACCATGATTAAAAACTTGATTGCTAAATATCCTTATTGGTTTGTAACACTTTGGGCTGTTATGTTATTCATACCTTTTTTGGGTAATGTGCATTTGTTTGATTGGGATGAAATAAACTTTGCCGAAAACGCCCGTGAGATGCTGTTAACAGGCAATTACCAACAAGTTCAAATTAATTTCCAACCGTTTTGGGAAAAACCTCCTTTGTTTTTTTGGTTACAAACCATCAGTTTTAAAATATTTGGCATCAATGAGTTTGCTGCACGTTTGCCAAATGCTTTGGTAGGTGTGTTAGTTTTAAATATTGTATATTATTTAGGTAAAAAGTATTTCGATACCAAATTAGCTTGGATTTGGGTACTTTGTATAACCGGTAGTTTTACGCCTCATTTGTACTACAAAAGTGGAATTATTGACCCTATTTATAATTTATTTATTTCAGGAACTGTATATCAGTTTTTTTTAATTGCCACAAGCAACGATGCAAAGAAAAAGAATTTAAATGCCCTTTATGCAGGTTTGTTTATTGGCGCGGCTATTATTACCAAAGGCCCTGCGGCATTATTGGTGTGTTTGCTTTGTATATTGGTGTATTTAACTTTGCATAAATTTAAGCTGTTTTTTACTTTTAAACATCTTATTATTTGTGCTGCAACTGCTTTATTGGTTAGTGCTACTTGGTTCGGCTTAGAGGTAATTAAAAATGGGCCCACCTTTTTATTAGAGTTTATTTTATACCAAATTGATTTATTTAAAAACCCTGTTGCAGGCCATGGACAGCCATTTTGGTACCATCCTGTAGTATTATTATTGGGTTGTTTCCCTATTTCTATTTTTGCTTTAAATGCATTGTTCAAACGCAGATTTGCCCATGATAATGAAGTTCAAATTCAGTTTTTTAAATGGAGTCAAATACTGTTTTGGGTGGTATTGATATTGTTTAGCATAGTAAAAACCAAAATAGTGCATTACTCATCGGCTTGTTACTTGCCTTTAAGTTTTATTGCTGCACATACCATTTATAATTATGTGTTCGATAAAAAAGCCATTGAAAAATGGAAGTTGATAGCGGTGTATATTTTTGGATTAATATTAAGTATAGCCTTAGGAGTATTGCCTTTAATTGATATGTTTAAGGAAAGCATTATTCCATTTATTGACGATGATTTTGCAGTTGCTAGTTTAAGCGTAAATGCCAATTGGCAAGGTTTGGAGTTTATAATGGGTTTTATATTTTTATCCATTACCAGCATTGCAGTATTTTATTTATGGCGCAACGAGTTGCAAAAAGGTTTTTACACTTTATTGGTTTTTATATCGTTATTTTTACCTGTTTATTTAATGTGGGTGGTGCCTAAAATAGAGCAATACAGCCAAGGTCCTGCCATTGATATGTTACAAAAAATTAGCCACGAAGATTGTTATATTACCACTTTAGGTTACAAGAGTTATGCGCATTATTTTTATGGAAATGTAAAACCTTATACCAACGATTCGGCCCGAGATAACAATTGGCTTAAGGAAGGAAAAATAGATAAGCCTGTATATTTTTTATTGCATGTAAACGATACTCAAAACCATACCAACCCTCAAATGCATTGGATAGAAACGCAAGGTGGTTTTATGCTGATGAAAAGAGAACGGTAGGAATGTTGCCCTTCGACAAGGTCAGGGTGACAAGAAATATGAATGCTGAATTATGGTTGCTGAGCGAAGCCGAAGCATGAATGTTGAATAGGCAATATGCAATAGACAATTAGCAATAAGCAAAGTTTAAATTAGTTCAGTGATTGAAAACAATTATACAATTACGTAAAGCATATTAACAATATAACAATATAACAATTACGCGAAGCGTTTTAACAATTCAACCATACAACAATCACGCGAAGCGTGAAAACAATCTCTAAATCTCTAAATCAAAAATCACTAAATCAAAAAATTTGAAATCCATCATCCTACTTTCGCTATTCCTTTTTGGAAATGTGCTGATGGCACAAGTGCCTACTAGCAAAAGATCGATTGCTGCTTATGCGCAAAACGAAGCTGCGTTAAAGCAACAATTTGCCGATAAAAAATTAAAGTGGGGTAGTGCTGTGTTTATAAGAATTTACAAACAAAGCAATGAACTACAGGTATGGGTTAAACAAAACAATCAGTTTGTATTGTTTAAAACGTATGCTATTTGTTACTACTCGGGTACATTAGGTACTAAAACCAAAACAGGCGATGGACAAGCGCCTGAAGGCATTTATAAGGTTTTTCCTCAACAAATGAATCCTTATAGCAGCTATCATTTATCGTTTAATATTGGTTATCCCAATGCTTTTGATAAAGCCAACGGATATACCGGAAGCCATATTATGGTGCATGGTAGTTGCGTTTCTATAGGCTGTTTTGCCATGACAAACCCCATAATAGAAGAAATTTGGACATTGATGGAAGCTGCATTTATCCAAAAACAATCGTATGTAAATGTGTTTATTTTTCCATTTAAACTAACTCAAGTTGCTATTGATAACAATGCTAGCAATGCCTCGGTAGGATTATGGAAACAGCTGTTGCCAATAGATAAAGCTTTTGACCAAACATATAAAATACCAAATGTAACAGTTATAGGTAAAAAGTACGTTTTGGTTAAGTAGTTGGTAATGAGATTATTATAAAGAGTTGAGTATGGCATTGTTGGTTATGTAACAAAAGTAGCAAACCTTTTACAAGTAATGTGGCACATTTGTTAGTGTTAATAACAACTAATATATGAAACTCAAAACCAATTTATTGATTATTTTTTTGCTGTTGGCCAGCTATAAGATTATAGCTCAAAATGGAACCTTTGGAATACAGTTAACATCTTTTTCAATTGAAGGTTTAGGAGGATTACAAGCCTATGCTGTTGGCCAACATAATGGTAAATGGCTTATTTTAGGTGGTAGGTTAGATGGATTGCACAGAAGGCAGCCATTTGCATCTTTTGATATTGCAGGAAATAATAACCAAATTATAGTTATTGACCCTATAAATAAACAAAAATGGACTGCACCTTTAACTGAACTAACTGTTGGCCTGCAAGAGCAATTGAGCTCAACCAATATTCAATTTCATCAAGAAAACGATTATTTGTATTTAATAGGTGGATATGGATACAACGCTGCTACGGCTAGTAGAAAAACTTTTGCAAGCCTTATTGCAGTTAATGTTCCCGAGGTAATTAATGCTGTAATAAATGGTAATTCTATTAAAAGTTATTTTAGACAAGTTTCAGATGAACTTTTTGCTGTTACTGGTGGACATTTAAAAAAAATAAATAACACCTATTATTTATTGGCAGGAAACAGGTTTGATGGTAACTATAACCCAATGGGAAACCCCACTTATACGCAAGTTTATACCAATGCCATTCGCAAATTTAATTTAACCGACAATGGAAATACGGTAACTATTACCCATTTAACGCCTATAACCGATGCTGTAAACTTACACAGACGCGATTACAATGCAGTTCCTCAAATTTTGCCTAATGGGGCCGAAGGAGTAACCATTTTTTCAGGAGTTTTTCAACCAACTGTTAATTTGCCATTTTTAAATGCAGTTAATGTTGATAGTATATCTTACACTGTAAATAATAATTTTCAGCAATACTATAATCATTACCACTGCGCATCATTGCCTTTGTATTCAGCTAAAAATAATGAAATGAATAATGTATTTTTTGGAGGCATTGCACAGTATTTTGATAGTTTAGGAACTTTAGTGCAAGATAATAATGTACCATTTGTAAAAACCATAGCCTTGGTAACGCGCAATGCTAATGGAAACATGGCCGAATATAAATTGCCAATTGAAATGCCTGCTTTACTAGGCGCAGGGGCCGAGTTTATACCAATAGAAAATGTTCCGCATTATAAAAATGAGGTAATTAAACTTGATGAGTTAACTACCGACACCACTTTGGTAGGGTATATTTTTGGTGGAATTATGAGCAATGCTCCCAATATTTTTAACATAAATACTGGTGCTGAAAGCAGTGCTAGCAGCCAAATATTTAAAGTATTTGTAATTAAAAATGCAGTTACTGTCATACCTCAATTAAATAGCCAAAGTATTGGCACCCTAAAAATGCAGGTTTTTCCTAACCCTAATAAAGGAGTATTTACTGTAAACTTTAATATGGCTAAAATGGCCGAGGTAAAAGTAAGTTTATATAATATGGAAGGAAAAATAATTGATCAGCAAATAATTACCAATCCTACTATTGGGCCAAACCAATACCGATATGAACTTAAAAATGGGGAAAAAGAAGGTACTTATTTTTTAACCATAGAAACACCTTACGAAAAAGCCACACAAAAAATAATAATTAAACACTAAAAACATAATTTATATGAAAAAGTCAATCATCATCTCGCTATTTACAATAGCTATATTAGCCAGTTGTTCAAAAGAAAATAGCATAAAAGGCAATAACGATATTACTGCTCAAATTAATGCTTTTCCTAAAGAAGTGTTAAACGATAAAGAAACCCAAAGCTTACTTACCATGCGCGAGGAAGAAAAATTGGCACATGATGTATATATAACGCTTTATAATAAATGGGGCGTTAATATATTTACCAATATAGCAAGCTAGCGAGCAAAGCCATACCAATGCTGTACTTACTTTATTGCAAAAATACCAATTAACCGATCCTGCTGATGCAAGTCCAGTAGGAGTGTTTAAAGACTCCACATTGCAGGTTTTGTATAATCAGTTAGTAAATACAGGGCTTACTTCAAGTATAGAGGCTTTTAAAATAGGCGCTACTATTGAAGATTTAGATTTATACGATTTAACAGAATGGGTAAAATATGCTGATAATCAAGATGTATTATTTGTGTATCAAAATTTAATGAAAGGCAGTAGAAATCATTTGCGTTCATTTTACAGTCAAATACTATCGGCTAATGGCACTTATGCACCACAGTTTATTTCACAAACTGAATTTGATGCTATTATTAACAGCCCCAAAGAAACAGGCTCATGGTAAAACAAAGTGTTTGTTTTATTTTACAATAAAAAAAGGCCACCCTTATAGTTTTAAGGAGTGGCCTTTTGCTTTTAACTTTTACCTAAGAACCTTAAAGAGAAAGTAATTTCATTTTATAAACAGTCATTCAAGTAGTGCCGCTCGAGCGGTATCTTTTGCATGGCAACTAAGTTAGCTAATGGATAAGTTCTTCTTTTTTTTCTTTTTACTTTTTGTTTGGGCAAAAAGTAAAGCAAAAAGCCCACCACTAAATCCAAATTTCAATTTTTCTTTCGCGCTTCCCAACGCCACTCGGGCCGAAAAATTAAAATTTCGCGCATTTAGTGGACATCCACCCACACCACTTATTCCGCTCCTTTTGTTTGAGTTGATTTGTTGATTGGTTATTTTAGTTAATTAAGTTAATCAGTTTATAAATGTGCGGGAACAATTCCCCCTTGTGACTAGGAATTGTGCGTTAGCGAAGGGGGTGCAGGGGGATGTTTTAAATGGTTTTTTGTAAGTTAATTGGTTAATTGAGTCGATAAGTATTTGATAACTTAGAACTTTGTACTTGGAACTATAAACTCTATAAAACAAACTTTCTTTTTACTTTTTGTTTGGGCAAAAAGTAAAGCAAAAAGCCCACCACTAAATCCAAATTTCAATTTTTCTTTCGCGCTTCCCAACGCCACTCAGGCCGAAAAATTAAAATTTCGCGCATTTAGTGGACATCCACCCACACCACTTGTTCCGCTCCTTTTTTTTAGTTTATTAGTTTATTGATTGATTAGTTGATTAAGTTAATCCGTTGATAAAACGTGCGGGAACGTCATTGCGATCGTAGAGAAGCAATCTCAAGCGATAAGAGGTTTAGGTTGATTAAGTTGATTAGTTGATTAAGTTAATCCGTTGATAAAACGTGCGGGAACGTCATTGCGATCACGCCTTAGCGTGAGAAGCAATCTCAAGCGATAAGTGGTTTAGGTTGATTAAGTTAATTAGTTGATTATTTAATCAGTTCGTAAATCGTGCGGGAATGTCATCCTGATCACGCCTTAGCGTGAGAAGGAACTTTATATGTTTATCGCTTATAAAAAGTTTTCCCGCTTTCCGATGTGTCGGAAGCAGATTACACATAGTTTTCCGCACCTTATCTTCGTTTTCATAGTTCCATTACCCATGTTGGTTTATAACGCCCTTTCAGGGCTTGATTTAATTTGTCAGGTGCACTTATCCAAAAATGTCTGAGCTATGATTTAATTATTTTTTATGATTAACTAAATTATAAAAACTAGGTACTTTGAACTAAATAATGTAAAGCTCCATAGGAGCGAAAGTATGGTAACAAAACAAACAACCACATTTAACAAAGCCCCATAAGGGCGATACTTGATATTGACACTACGATTAACAACATGAGGAACAAAGCAGTCTCAAGCAATAGGAGAAGGAAGTTGATTAGTTATTGGAGTTGATAATGATTGCACAACTTCAAACTGAATCACGCAAGGCGTGAAAGTACTTTGAACTTTAAACTTCGAACTAAATAAGTGCATCACCACACAGGCCGAAAAATTGAAATTCTGTGCAATTTAAAAGGGCTTCTGATTTTAAAACGGAATTGGCCGACTATGGTTTAAACCAAGATTTATTGGATGGCTTGGAAGCGGTTATTGATGATTTTAGTGATAAAAAACCGGCACCTGCCAATGCTAAAAAATACCAAGGAAATGTTAACTGCTAAGTTGGAGTCTTTATTTGAAGAGGCAAACAATATTTTGAAATTGCAAATGGATAATACGGGCAAAATATTTAAAACTTTGGCACCTGAGTTTTATAGTTTGTATAAAGCTTCGCGGAAAGTGGTGGATAGGGGACGCAGAAAGGTGGAAAATGGTTTGATAAAAGGGTTGGTTAAAAATAAGAAGAATGAATTTTTAGTTGATGTATTGGTACAGTTGATTCCTGATAATGTGTTGGTATTGAGTAATGAAAATGGGGAGTTTGAGTTTGATGATATTGCAGTAAATACTTACACCTTAAAGTTAACCAAGCAAGGTTTGGAGGATTTGATGGTGCAAAATATTACGCTTAAAAAAGGGGAGGAAAAGGTATTGGATTTAGTAATGAATGAAGTGGTAAAACCATAATTTTAACATTTAGACATAATGTTTAAACTAAAAAATCCCAAAGCGAAAGTGGAGGGATTTTTTTTTGTGAGGTTGTTTTAAAAATGAAGTTTTACTTTATTCAATAATTGCGTTTTTTCTTCATACTTTTTGCATTGCCAAAAAAGTATGTCCTGCCTTGCAGGACTAGACAATAAAAAGCTACCCACCCGCAAGGCAAGAAGCACGGCCCGCTTTAATGTCGGGCCAACGCTCGCCACATTTTTAAAAAGAGATGCTTGAATTAACTGGTTTGATTATTTTATGGGGTTTGTGTTATTACCAATTTAAACGAATCTAATCGGTGAAAATACCTATTTAAAGCAGTATTGCTAACAATATAGATAGTTGAGTTTTTAAAAACCGTTTCAGAGTCCGAGAGCTATTGGACACTACCATTCATTTAAAATCCATAGAGTGCTGTGCTAACTTTAAGGATAGTAGTGTCGGCTTCTCATGCTAGTAGTTTCTCTAATTTCATTTTCCACTTTTCCCAGTCTTTCATTTCTTTGGTTTGTAAATCTAAAAATTTCTGTGTGTGGTCGTGATATATTAAATGACAAAGTTCGTGTATAATCACATATTCAATGCAGCCTTTTGGTGCTTTAATTAATTCAGGATTTAGAATAATTTTTCCTTTTGGAGTGCAACTACCCCAGCGTGTGGGCATGTTTCTTAACACAATAGAACTAGGTTCAACTTTATGAATTTTGAATTTGTCAATCAGTGGTGTTGCAATTGCATGAAACTTTGTTCGTGCATGTTGCAAATACCAATCGTTTAATAAGTCTTTTGCTCTTGACTTATCACTTGCTGTTACTTCAATGAATTTACCTTTTAGTTTTACAGATTCTTCTTTGTCGATTGAAATTTGCAAGCGGTATTGTCTGCCCAAATACAAATGTGTTTCTCCACTTATGTATTTTCGTTGTGGTGTCTTTGGTTGAAAGGACAGAAAGAAGCTTTGTTGTATAATAATCCAAGGTGCTTTTTTTCTAATTTTCTCTTTTACTTTTTCCATTGAAGTATCGGTCGGTGCTTTTACCAAAACTTCCATTTCAGGAGTTACAGTTATGCCAAGCGATTTTCTGTCGGAATACTCCAAACGAAAATCAATTGTTCTGCTGCCAAATTGTATCGCTTCTGTCATTACTTGTAACGGATTTTAGCAACTTCAATACAATCTTCTGCAATTTTATCCATGTCCTTAAATGTCAAGTCCACATTGTATTTGTCGCGAACTTCATCAATGAGATAGTCGCCAATATCAATGAGCAATTTACCTGTGATGTTTGTTTTGTATTGCCAGTCAATAATGGGTTTCCCATTGTCTAAAACAGCATCTTGAATTAGGTCATCTATTTGTAAAGCAGTTTGTGTCGAAATTTCTTTGCGGACTACATTATCTTGAATCTTTTCTGAAAGTGCCTCAACGGTTAAACCGTAAAAGGCTTTGGCAACATCTCTGTCTTTTAACTGCTCTGGAATATCATTGTCGGTATGAGCCAGCACATTGTTCATGATGTCTTGAACTCTGCTCAGGTATTGTGCCTCACTTATACGCTTGGCTTCATAGTCGGCAATGGTTTCTTTCAACATTTGTGAAAACTTTTTGTAAAAAGCAGGATCTTCATCCATCTTCTCTGTAATGTGTTTTGCAGTTCTGCTTGCAATCTTATCTGCCTTCGCTGCTTTTCCTGTAGTGTTTTCTACTTCCTGTTGAAATTTGTCCTTATCAAAAATATTAACCAGTTCTGTGATGGTTTCAATTTTCTCGGTGGTGATGTGAGTGTCAATCAGTTTTTGAATTTGGCCTTCGTATTGTTTGTAGTCAATTTCATCACTGTATCTCTCTACAACGGCCAAACGTAATTTCAAAAACATGGTCAAATCTTCTTTATAGCGATTGATTACCTTTTCTTCAACTTCCTTGTGGAATTGAATAGAAGATAAAGCCAGTTTCAAGCCCTTGGCAAATGCTGCCAGTTTATCGTAAAACAAAACTCGTAAAGCTTCATCTTTCAATAGCTGCTGATAAGCCTCCGCATCACGTTTGTTGGCAATAGTTTTGAAAATATCCCAAAGGTCGGAATGCTTTTGCGGTAGTTTTTTTATTTCATCCGAAATATTGGTCATTGTTCCTGCCAAATCTTCATCATCAAAATCTTCAAATGATGAGTATAACTGTAAGGCATCGTCTAAGTTTTCAATTACTCCATAATAGTCAATGATATAACCAAATTCTTTGTCAGGATAAATGCGGTTTACCCTTGCTATGGCTTGTAATAGCTTATGGCTTTGCAAATTTCTTGTGAGATATAAAACCGTGTTTTTAGGTTCATCAAAACCTGTAAGTAATTTGTCAACTACGATAATTATTTCGGGGTCTTTCTGATTTTTGAAACGGCTGATGATGTTCTTTTCATAGCTTTTTGAATTGCCGTGTTCATCCATCATTTTTGACCAAAATGAATTCACCTTTTCAGGTGTTTTTTCATATGCACTTTCTTCTCCTTCTCTATCATCCGATGAAGAAATCAATACTTCGCTGCTTACAATGCCAATTTCATCCAGATACTCTTTGTATTTAACGGCATTCACTTTTTTATCGCACACCAACTGTCCTTTGAAAGGCGTTCTACCTTGCCAATTGTCTCTAAAATGATAGCTGATGTCCCAGGCAATCATTCGCATTTTTTGTTCGGCAGCATTTAAATGGTCGTTTCGGGCAAACTTTTTCTTGATGTCTGCTTTTTGGTAGTCGGTTAATGGTTCAGAAACCATTCCGAAAAAAGTATCAATCGGACTTGCATTTACTTCCTGCAAAGCCAATCTACCTTCATAAAGAAGTGGTACTACTGCTTTGTCTTTTACGGCTTGGTCAACTGTATAGGCATCAATCATTCCTCCAAATTTTTCTGCTGTGCTTTTGTCTTTTTTGAATAACGGTGTTCCTGTCATGGCTATGAAACAGGCATTCGGCAAAGTTTTTTGCATGTCGATATTAAAAGTACCATGTTGTGTTCGGTGTCCTTCATCTACCAAAACAAAAATATCGTGGCTCTCTAACGGCTTGCTAATTTTTTTTACTGCTGCTACAAATTTGTTGATAATGGTGGTTACTACTGCATCGCTTTTGTTTTCCAATAGTTCAACCAATCTTTGGCCCGTTATGGCATTTTCTACAAACCTGCCACACTTGCGAAAAGTGCCTGTAATTTGATTATCCAAATCGGTACGGTCGGTAACCAACACAATTTTTGGATTACGAATGCTTGGTTCCATGGCAATGGCTTGTGCCAGCATCACCATCGTTAATGATTTCCCGCTTCCTTGTGTGTGCCAGATTACACCGCCTTTTCGTTTTCCGTTTTCAATTTGTTTTATGCGTTGCATTGATTTTTTAATGGCAAAAAACTGCTGATAGCGAGCTACTTTCTTTTCACCATTGTCGAACAACACAAAATTGAAAACAATGTCCATCAATCTTTCAGGTCGGCATAGGCCATATAAATAATTGTCTTGTTCAGTTGGTAGGATTTCCTCTTGTTCCAATGCATCAAAATATTGACGAACGTAATTAAATCGGTCAGAAAACAATTGTTCTTTTATAGCAATTGGAAGCGGTTTGTTTTTGAATTCTTGCAATTTGTTTTTGAAGTTGTATTCTTCTTCATCACTGTTAAACTTTTCATGCCATTTAGCCCAAAACTTTTCGGGTGTGGCGTTGGTGGCATAAGCGGCTTCTTGTGTGGCAATACTCAAGGTGAGCTGTGAATACACATACAAGCTGCGGATTCCATCTTCCTGTTGATTACGTAAATGCTGACTGATAGCCTGTTTTAATGGCTCTTTCATATCAGGGCGTTTGCATTCAATGATGCAAAGCGGAATGCCATTTACAAACAAAACTAAGTCTGGGCGGTAATGCTCTTTACTGGTGCTTCTCAGCACACTATATTCTTCGCTTACATGAAACACATTGTTGCCAATGTTTTTCCAATCGATGTATTGCAGCGTGAAACTTTTTTTATCGCCATCTACACTTTGTTCCAACGCCAGACCCAAAGTGAGCAGGTTGTAAGCCTTTTCACTGGCTGCAATGTAGCCTTCGTTCATAGGCAGGTTTTTCAATGCCAAAATCCCACGTTCAATATTATCGTCTGTGAAAATGCTTGTTTTGGTTGCACTTACCTTGATGCTGTTGATTTCTTTCAACTGCTTCCGCAACACATCTTCCAGCAATACATTGGAAGTTTTGCCGCCTCTTTGCCTGTCGGCTTCTGCGGGACTTAAATATGTGTAACCTAAATTCACTAGCATTTGCAATGCAGGAATCTGGCTGATATGGTCTTCTTTAAAACTTGGTGTGTCCATTTTTTAAGATATGAGTTATGAGTTACGAAATATGAATGGCTGATTATTCACTTCCTCTAATAGTTCCTCTAGTAATTTTTCTCTTATGTCAAACTTATTATATCTCACCTCATTTTCTAGCTCTTTGTTTATCAATGTCATTATCAAATTCTTCATCTTGTTCTCTCTTAAATCCTCTCTTAAATTCTCTCTTAAATTCTTTGATCTGTTTTCTTAAGAGACCATTTTGGTTTACTAAAACTTCCCGTATTCTCAATTCTTTCTTTTATTCTTAGTTCTGACAATAAGTTCCCAATCTTGTTCTTCTTCTGTTTTTCTTCCATCCACTCTGGTAGTTTATTCCAAAGCAATTCATCTATTTCATTTCTTTCTAAACTTTTATGTTCTCTAATAGCTTTTTCTATTAAATCCAGATAATAGCTCTTGTCAAATGCTTTGTTTTTAGAATAGGCTGCTTTTTGTCCTGTTTTGGCTGCTACTTTTATGCCAATGAAATAGTTTGGCTTTCTACCCTCAATGAGTTTTTTGTTCCTGAGGTGTTTTTCTTCAAGCTCTTTCAAGGTCTGTTTTTTCTGTACCTTATCAAGCATGATAATTTCTTCTAATGTCAGTTCTTTGTTTCTTGCTAACAAACGAGCATATTCAATATCCAGAATCTTTCCAGAAATGCTTACTTTCACCTTGCCACCTGATATGTCGTAGTCAGGCATAGGGAAAAAACGCTCTCGTTGAAAGTTGAATATTTTTTTGATTCCTCCACCTGCTGTGTCAACCATTTTAAGGTTAAACATGGCAGATGCTAAAAAACGATTGCGGTAATGTTCTTCTGGAGCATCTTCCTTTACCACCTTTTCTACACTACCCGGAATAAAAGAACCTAAATTGGTAAATATCAATTGGTCGTCCATTTCTACTACATTAATACGCCCATGTTTAGTATAATCCTGATGGGCAATGCAGTTGTTTAATGCTTCACGGATGGAATAAGGCTCATATTGGTTTACTTCATCAGGGAACAGCGTTCCTTCTTTGATGTAGCGATACTTTAAGTTGCGAATTTTAGCATATACTTTATCAACGGCCAATATCAGAGGGCAACCAAATATGGCATAGTCTTTATCATTACCCAGTGCATCTCTCAACAGCCAACGCACTTTTGCTTCGGCAGGATTAATATAGTGTTCCGATTCTTCTTTACCTAAAAGGATTATGGCAGTGCGGGTTAGTTTTCCTTTTATAGTAATTTTTGCCTTATTCAAAAAAGTAATATCGTCCCATCCGTCAACATCTGTAGCTTTTTCTGGGAATTTATTTTTAAAGTTCTTTCTTGCCAAAGCAATTGCTTCTTCGTCCAAGTCTTCTAAAGTTGCATTTGGCACAATTGCTGCACTCCAGTCTTCTGTAGTGGCTTGTGCCCTTATTCGTTCTATTTCTTCTAAGTTTAAAGGCGAAAGTTCCTCATCATCTCTACCATAATAATGTCCATCAAAAGCTATAGGGAAACCTTTAGGGGCAGCGGGTATTTGAAACATCACTACACGACCTTCGGGTTCGTTCAATTCGTAAACTTCAATAAACGTAATTCGGTTGGTGGTTTTATTAGCAATTTCACTTTTTAGGCTATCTAAATCTTTTCGTTGTAAACGAAACTGGCTACCCACAATGCTATGCCTTTTATTTTCTACGCCAAATACCAACCAGGCATAAGGTTTTCCTTTTAAATTGGCTTCGTTACTTAAAGCAGAAAAGTACTTGCCCAATTTGTTAAAATCATAGCCCGTTTTAGCCTCCTTAAACTCCACAATTTCATTTTCTGCTGAGAGATTGAGGAGATTTTGTAAAATGTGTTTTAATTCAATTGTATTCATAATTCAATACATTTATTTGTTTTAAAAAACCGATGTTCATTTTGTTGCACATAACCCAATTGATTGGTCAACATTTCTGTGTTGCCAATTTTAAAACTAGGAATATTTTCATGATGGTGTCCGAATATCCAAGCATTTAAATTGCTTGCTTCTATTAAATCAAATAACTCCACACCGAATGCCTGATTAATGCTACTTTGCTTATACTGCTCAGGGTAATTTAAAAAGGTGGGAACATGATGAGTTACAACCACAGTTTTACTGTTATCTTGCTGTACTTCTACCGATGTTGTTCCGAACTCTTCCCGATGTACTTCCAATTTAATAAAAGCCAAACTCTCTTCATGCAATTGGTTAAAAACAGGAACAGAAAAGCGCATTTTGTTGTACTTTATTACATGAAAATCACTTACACTTCGTTCAATATTCCATTCATTCTCACTGCTTATCCTTGACCATAAAGTAGAAAAAACCAATTTTATTTCCTCATGGTTAAAAGCCATATTATTTACTAAAAACACATTGCTTTTTATCTTTTCATGGATTGAACCACATTTATTGGCCAAATCATAATAATAGTATTCATGGTTGCCTGGTAACCAATAGGTGGTTTTAAAATTATCTGAAACATAACTAAAAAAATCTTTGTGTTTATCCATCACAGCAAAAGGTACAATATCTCCAGCTAACACCAATACATCGCCCAAAGGCTGTAAGGGGTGCTGTTTTAGATATTCCTTATTGGCAGGAAATTCTAAGTGAAGGTCGGAGGCGTATTGGAGTTTCATAGTTCTATTTTAATTTTTGAATTATATCCATGTTTTTCGAAAACTGGTCTCCATTTTCCTATGATAAAATCAGGAATAGACATTGGCTTTTCATATTTGCCAATTTCCTTCCTCCACTTACTTGTTGCATACGATGCATAGCGAGATGGGGTGTATAATTCGTTAATAGTAGCTAAGTTTTTTATTCCACATTCACCCCAAACGGCTTTCCAATTGCTATCAAGCTTTCGTGTAAAATAAATATGTTTTATCGAAGGGAATTTTGTTATCAGGTCAGAAATTGAATTGTAAATAAAATCCTTTTCATTTTCAATTAGTGCCTTGTCTCCATAGGTTGCAAGTACTGCCTTATCCTCTTCATTCTTTTGATTGAACGTAGTTACTTCTTTTATTAAATCGGTAATGGCAATTTTATTTCGTTTGCAAAAGTCTTTCCATTCCTCTGGTGTGGCTGTTAGTAATGATTTACCTTCAAACATTCTGGGCAGAACATCCCAAAAGTAATTAGCATCTGTACGACCATAAAACCATTCGGCATAATTAGCCTTTGGCCATTCTGGGTTAAATGTACCCACAATAAGTATTTCAGGTTCATAATCAACATAACTTAAATCTAAGTCAGTACAAAATTTGTGTTTACAAGTCATATTTCATATTGTTATTACTTTCTTTACATTAATTATATTCATCAGTTCATTTTTAATTAAAAGTAGGATTAATTGCCCTAAAACTAATTCTTGTTTCCATATGTATCTATTTTAATTTAAACAACACTTATTATTTTAATATTTCAGGAATTTCATCATAATCAAAATCAATATTTGAGGGGAGATTAGATATTTGAATGTCGAGCAATAGATTGTTTTTTTTATGCTGCCAAACATTACAAGATTCGTTAAAGAAAAATTTACTATTAATTTGGTATGAATCTAAAACGATACTGGTTCCATGAATAAAACCTTTAAGGGAACTATAATTTAAAATATTTCCATATTTTAATACATACAACTTCGACATCATATAAGGCCCTCTTACATCAATATTACCTCCAGGGTGAATTGAAATTGCTGCCATAGAAAAACCTTTGTATGTGAATAATAATGCCGCAAAACCTGGCTCTACATTAAAATCTTGCATGCTGTAATTTAAATAATATTCCCAAGCAGTTTCGTTGTCGTCTTGAATTTGAATGCCATTTATTTTTTTAAAGTTTAGGGCATCATCATCATTCAGTGGCCTTAAAATAATATCGTTTTCTTCAATAATATTATTTAGTTCATCCAAAACAGGATTAATTATTGTATTATTTTTTAGATATATGTGTAAAGGAATTTCTAACTTTCTTAGGTTAAATTTTTCATTAAAATCTATGTTTTTTTCGTAATTAGTTAATGGAGAAAAATAATGAGGCATATCATTTAGATTATCAGGAATTGAATTGATTAAATGATTCCATATATAGCTTTCATGAATAGTTAAGTTTGAAACCTTACTATCATTTAAAATTTTTTCTTTTGTGTCTTTATTTTCCATAATGGCTACTAATTTAATTAATACTTTTTCCTAATCAATTTTCAACCTCACCTTCCCAGTTAACAACTGTTGCATCAAACCCTTTTTCTGCTCCCGCAACTTCTCTGCTTTGGCTTTGAACAGGCTGATTTCTTTATCTGCCGCCTGAAGCACCTGTGCAATAGCGGTTTGTTCTTCTTCTTTTGGTAAATGGAACTTTGCTTCTTTGAGAGCATTCATTGCCAAAACAAGTTGTGATGTACCAATGGCATATTTGGTCAACTTTTGTCTGTAATAATTCATGTACATCAGCATGAAATTTATATCTCCATTCTTAATTGTAAAAACGGGATAGTATCCACTTATCAAACCAGTTATTCCTAAATCATTTTTATTGAAAGTGAATAAGCCATCGTCACTTCTTGAACGATAGGTCAAATAATTTGGTGGTATAACATTGTAATCTGCATCATCTCTATTTGTTATTCTATTGTCACCATAATAATCAGTTTGCTTCATTAATCCTGCTTTTGCAGATGTCAATACTTCATAGTTATCTTCATCAGTAGGCTTCTGCTTATAATCTTTTATGAAGAATTCTAGTTTGTTTTCCTTCCACTCTCCACCAAACCCTTTCAACCTTTTCTTCCCCGTAAGCAATTGCTGCATGAGCCATTTTTTACGGAGTTCTTTTTGGACGATAAGTTTTTCCGTGGTGCGTATAGCGGCATCTGCCGTGCTGAGCACTTGGGCAATGGCTTTTTGCTCGGGGAGCGGGGGGAGTGGGATTTTTACTTTTGATAAATCACTTGAATAAATATGAACAACTGAGTTGCCTTGACCTAAAACTCGCTTTTGCCTCTTTACAAAATCAGTTTCCAAAGCATATGAAAGACACTCTGGATTAACATCCTTTTTCGTTGAAAGAATAATCACATCACCACCTGCATACGCTTTATGATTTCCAATATAAGCAACAGCTTTTCCAATTTCTTCTAGTGTTTCACCTGAGCCAGCAAAAAGAATGTCACCCATTTGAATTTCTTTGCTTTCAGTTGCAACATCATTGCTTATGAATGACTTAAAATTTTTAATTATAAAATCGTGAGTTGTATAAATTTCTCCATAGCGAATACATGGTAACCCATCAGAAATTACTTGCTCCTTCAATATTCCTTTTCCTTTGGAAAACGTCCCTAATTCTCCTAATAAAGAAACACTCCATCCTTCTGGAATTTCAGTATTGTAAAACGCTTTGGTATTTTTTGTTTCTGCCATTATTTTTTCTTTTTGGTTTGTAGTTTTTTCATGGCTTTGTCCAAGTCATCTTCGGCTTGTTCTATTTGTTTGGCTGTCTTCAGGTTTTTATCAAAATCGCTTTCGTAATGAGTATCCTGCTTTTTGCTGTATTTATCAAATTCATTTTCTGCAAGCGCTAAAGCAACTTCGTGGCTTACTTTTCCGGCATCTTTCAATATGGCCTGTTCATTGAACTGCAAAAAGGCATCTAAGCGGGCTGTCCAGTCTTTCATGTACATGATTATGCCTCTGCTGGCTTGCATTTCGGCAAAGTCTAAGTACATGCTTACAATGCGGTTCAATCCGTCTATTTCTTTTTCATTCAGGTAGTTTTTGGCAATGCCAATATCTGTTTTGCGAATTTTTCCTTCAGGAGCATTTTTCCAATTAGACAATCCCATATTTTCTTTGTTGCTGTTGGCTCGTGTATGTATAATTTCGGCAGCTGTTTGCCCTGTAATGGCCCAATGCAACTTGTTTTGCACGGTGGCAAAAAAGGTTTTGGTGATTTCTGAATCGGCTTTATAGTCGGCACTGCATTGGGCATAGATGTCGGTTATTTTTTGATAAAACCTGCGTTCGCTGCTGCGTATGTCTCGGATGCGGGCAAGCTGCTCTTCAAAGTAATCTTTCCCAAAAATGTTGTTAGGGTTTTTCAGGCGCTCATCATCCATCGTAAAACCTTTGATGATGTACTCTTTAAGTCGCTCGGTAGCCCAAATTCTAAAAGCCGTTGCCTGACTGCTGCTTACTCTATAACCAACAGAAATGATTGCATCAAGATTATAATATTCAATTTGTCTGTTTACCTCCCTATTTCCTTCCAATTGAACTTGTGCAATTTTTGCACTAGTTGCTCCTTTTTCTAATTCCCCCTCTGAATAAATATTGGTTAAGTGTTTGGTCACCACCGTTCTGTCCACGCCAAACAAATCAGCGATTTTTTGCTGTGTGAGCCAAATAGTTTCGTTTTGCAGATAAATTTCAACTTTTACTTTTCCATTGGGTGTGGTGTAAAGTAAAATTTCATTAAAACCCACGTTAGCCTTTTTCAGTTGTTTTGCCATAGCTACCTGATTAGTTGGGTTAAATATTGGTCAATTTCAGCCTGCACTTTTACTAATTCATCTTCCAATTGCTCAATCTCTTTTTGCACCGCAGCAATATCCACTTCGGCTTCTTCTTCAAATGTATCCACATAGCGGGGTATGTTCAGGTTATAATCGTTTTCTTGTATTTCTGCGGCAGTAGCCACGTAGCTGAATTTATCTTCCACCACACCTGACTTCAGTTTGCCGGCAGCAAAATCACGGTAAGTATTTACAATGTGTTCAATATCGCTTTCACGTAACCTATTTTGGTTTTTGGCACTTTCGTAATGTTTGCTTGCATCTATAAACAAAAAGTTGTTGTTCTCGACTCCGCTCGAACTGACAGTTTTTTGCTTGTTGAAAACGAGAATAGCAGCCGGAATACCTGTACCAAAAAACAGGTTGGCAGGTAAGCCAATTACTGCTTCGAGCAGGTTTTCTTCAATGGTACGTTGGCGTATGCGGCCTTCGCTGCTGCCACGGAACAATACTCCATGTGGTACTACCACACCTGCTTTGCCGTGTTCGTTCAGTGTTTCTATCATGTGGCTGATAAATGCCCAGTCGCCTTTGCTTTTAGGAGGAACACCTCTCCAAAAACGGTTGTATTTATCGGTTTCAGGGTCGTAGCTGATGGTGGTTTTGTCGCCTTCTTTGTCTTCTACCTTGCCCCATTTATCTAGTGAGAATGGTGGATTTGCTACAACTGTATCAAACTTCATTAACGTGTCGCCTTCTTTCAGTTTAGGGTTGCGTATGGTATCGCCCCAACGTATGGTAGCATTGTCGAAACCATGTAAAAACATATTCATCACCGCCAAAGCCCAGGTGCTGCCATTGGCTTCTTGTCCGTAGAGCGAAAAATTATCAGAACCCACTTCTTCACCTGCTTTAATTAGGAGAGAACCCGAACCACAAGTTGGGTCAGATATACGAGAGCCAGGTTTGCTTTGTGTTAAACGGGCAAGCAGTGTAGAAACTTCGCTTGGTGTGTAAAATTCACCCGCTTTTTTACCAGCATCACTGGCAAAGTTGGAAATTAAGTATTCATAAGCTCCACCAATAATATCGTTGCCATCCAAATGCGAAGGACGAAGGTTCAAAGCATCTTTGTTGAAATCAAGCAACAGGTTTTTCAATCTGGTGTTTTTGTCTTTTGATTCACCGAGCTTGCTGTTGTTAAAGTCAATGTTTTGGAAAATCCCTGCACCATCTTCACTGTATAATTTCTCTCGGTTGGCTTCTTCCAAATCTGCCAACGCAATATTAATGAGTTCACCAATGTTGGCTTCATTACGAGAATCGTACAGAAATTTAAAATGGCTATGCTCCGGCACAACAAAACGCTCATGTTGCATGGCTCGTTTGGCACGTTCTGCATCACCATTGTATTTTGCCAAGTAGCCTTCCATTTTATCGTCATGTACATCGCTGAGATATTTCAGGAACAGCATGGTAAGCACATAGTCTTTGTAAACGCTTGGGTCAATGCTTCCTCTAAAGGTGTCGCAAGCCTTCCATACTGCATCGTTAATGTCTTTCTGAGTTATTTTAGCCATGGTATTTATTTTATTGCGTTGTTTATTTGTTGTTGAATTTGTTTTTCTCTAAGTGTTTCAATTTCCTGTTTCAAAGATTTTTCTTTGTTGCGGAGTTCTGTAATTTGCAAAATAGCCTTTTGCGTTTCAATACTCGGCAATGCTATTTCCAGATTTTCTAAAACTTGTTTTGAAATAGAAGGAATGGAAGTTCCGATGGCTTGTCCTTTCAATATTGTTTGCATTGTGTGGCTGTTAAGTACCCAAGCCAAATATTGAGGCAACACTTTTTTGTCGGTTAGTCTTATAACTAAAAAGGAGGTTGAAGCAACCGCGGGTTCGTTATGGTTTTCAAATACTGCTGCAAAATTTTTGCTTCCTTTGGCAGCAAAAAGCACATCACCGTCTTTTAAAAGATGCTTTTCGGATATGTAGGCAGATAATAAATCACCATGCAAAGAACTTTTCAATTGTCCAAACTCATCAAAATGCTTAACTTGCAAATAAATAACATCCCCTTCACCTAAGGGTTTTGTAAAGAATCCAGTTTGGACGGTTGATATATCTATTATTGGCTTTTTCAAATTTATTCCTTTGTAATGACGCTACAAAAGTAGACAAAGTTTTCTGATTACCAAATATTATTTTAAAAAATTATAAGTAGGCGTTCTACAAATTACTGCTTATTGTTTTGTTTTATACAGTTTGTATTTGAAAAATAGATACTTAACCATTTTTAATCTAATAGAAAATTCTTTGGGTGGATTACTAAGGATTTAAAATGAAAGTAGCATTTGTAACTAGTTACTGTTTCGTCCTACTAGCTTTTCAAAGATTAATGACGATAAGGTTTATTCATTTGAAGATAGGTGTTTCATCTATTGGCTAAAAAGCATTTATTTGTAGGGTAACTATTTTAAGTATGGGCTCAAAAAAAAGTATTTTAGTATGTTTGGTTTTGTGCTTATTAATGGGTTATAAGCAAGGTAATGCCCAAGCAGATTCCACCAAAAAGCTTAGTTATTCGCTATTGCCGGTATTGGTTAGCGATCCATTTATAGGTTTTGGTTATGGGGTGTTAACCAATGTGAATTTTTTGCTAGGCGCTAAAGAAACTACGCGTTTTAGCAATGCACAAGCTTATGTAATTAATACCACTAACGGACAGTTTGCTGCGCAATTTAACCACCAAATATTTACCAATAACGAAAGTTGGATTTGGCAAGGGAAACTCCAATATTTAAACTGGCCCGAAAATACCTATGCACTTGGTTCAAACACGCAAGATAATGTTAAAGAAAATGTGGCCTATAAAGCTATAGAACTAGAGGAAAGAATTTTGCGTAAGCTTAAAACAAATCATTTTTTAGGATTGCAATACCGCCTTTACACTTGTTGGGATTTAAAATCGGATAAAGATACCTTGAGTTTTTTTGAAAACAATGCCATAGGTACCAAACAGTTTACTGCTTCTACCTTAGGTGTGCATTATATTTTTGATAGCAGAGATAATGTTCAAAATGCTTATAAAGGCAAATATTTAGAAGTAGCAATTAATCCATATTCTAAAATATTGGGTAGCACTCAAGATTGGCTAAACATGCGTTTAGATGCTCGCTATTATCACCAATTTAAAACTACACGTAATTTGGTTTTTGCCAATAGAATAATGGTTGAACAAGCCCTTGGCGATGTGCCTTATATGATAATGCCTCAAACCGGAAGACAATTTACTACGCGTGGTTATGTGCAAGGTCGTTACCGAGGTAAATTGCTTTTGCATTACGAAGCTGAATTAAGGGCGCATTTATGGAGGTTTATTGGTGGGGTAGCTTTTGCAGGTGTTAATACTTTAAGCGAGCCTAACAATGAAATAAAGTATATTAATCCCAATATGGGCGCAGGATTGAGGTTTAATATTAATAAAAGTCAACGTACTAATATTAGAGTAGATTATGCAGTTGGGTTAAATAATAACTCAGGGTTGTATTTTCAAATATGTGAGGTTTTTTAGTTCGAAGTTCTTAGTTTGTTACGGGTTGCGGGTTGGAGGGTTTCGAGTTTTTTTAGTTCAGAGTTTGTTATTTGTTGTTTTTGTTTGTTGCGGGTTGCGGGTTTGGAGTTTTTAGTTCGGAGTTCAGAGTTCGAAGTTTGTTGTTTGTTGCGGGTTTCGAGTTTTTTTTAGTTCGGAGTTAGAAGTTTGTTGTTTGTTGTTTGTTGTCGTTGTTTGTTGCGGGTTGGAGGGTTTCGAGTTTTTTTAGTTCAGAGTTCAGAGTTCGAAGTACTAAGTACTAAGTTGAGTAATTCATATCAATACAATTAACAATCAACTTCCTCCTCTTATCGCTTGAGATTGCTTCTCACGCTAAGGCGTGATCGCAATGACGTTTGATGTAGATTTTTAATTACTCAATTAACTCATTCAACTAATTAACTTATTAACTTAATGAACCAATCAACTCAACAATAAAAAGGAGCGGAATAAGTGGTGTGGGTGGATGTCCACTAAATGTGCGAAATTTTAATTTTTCGGCCCGAGTGGCGTTGGGTAGTGCGACAGAAAAATTGAAATTTGGATTTAGTGGTGGGCTTTTTGCTTTACTTTTTGCCCAAACAAAAAGTAAAAAGAAGATTGTGTTTATTGAGTGAATTGTTCGAAGTAAAAAGTTCGGAATGCTCTTCAACTAATTAACTTCCTCCTCTTATCGCTTGAGATTGCTTCTCACGCTTTGGCGTGATCACAATGACGTTTGATGTTGACAAAGTTAATGTTAATGGAAAGCAATTAGTTAAAGCCAAGAAGATGCCTCCGGCATGACGAAGTTAATTTGAGATTTTGAATTTAATCTTTTGAATACAAATACTCGCTTGAGATTGCTTCTCACGCTAAGGCGCGATCGCAATGACGTTCCCGCACGTTTTTAAACTGATTAAATAATCAACTTATTAACTTAATTAACTAATCAACCATTCAAGTAATCAACTAATCAACCAATCAACCTATCAACTGAAGAAAACTTAAAGAACAAAACCTTGAATACCAATAGGAGTGGGGCTATTGGCGGCATTGCTTTCAATTAATATTGTTTTGTAAAAACTACCTTTGGTACCTGCGTTGTAGGTAAGTTTAATAATACCCGTTTTGCGTTTTTTGATAGGTGTTTTTGGGTATTCGGCCGAGGCGCAACCACAACTTGTGATAATGTTTTTAATAATTAAATCGGATTTACCTTTGTTTTTAAAAACAAATTCAACGGTAACCGGAACATTGTATTCAATGGTATCGAGCTGAACATAACTGCGTTCAAAGCTTATTTTAGGAAGTTTTTTTTGCTGTGCGCTACAAAATAAAATGCTTAATAATAAACACGATGATAAAAACAGCTTTTTATACATAATTAAATTATTTACCATTAAATGCTACCACGTTTTTTTAACCACACATAGGTAAACACAATGGCTAAAATAAAATAAAAGTAAGCTTTGCCTTCCACAAAATTTTCGAAAATGGAAATATAAAATCCAATCAATAAACTAATAATAGCCATTACAAGCCAATTTCGTAAAATCCACTTATCCATTATTTTTTTATACTAATAATTCCCTTAATTTTAAATATTTTGTATTTCGAAAACTCAGTATTGCTTTCTAAACCATCTCCATAAATAATTTCATCGGGAGTGGTAATTTTAACTGCATCGTTGGTATTAATTTTGTTGGTTTTTTCGTCCCAAATTAAAGTTTCGGTTCTAAGGGTATCGCCTTTAATATTTACTACAATTACATCGTTTTTAACAGTCATGGTTCTGGCCCTGTCATCGCGAATGGCGTATTTTGATTTGATATAACTGGTAATTTTTTTCTGAGGATTATAAAAATAAGCGGTAATGCCTTTTTTCATAATAGATTGATTGCTTTTATCGTTATCAAATCGTTCCATGGTGGGGGCAAACACTTTGGCTTTAACCAAACCCGAATCGGTATAATTTAATAAAATATTGGTTCCTGTTTCTACGGGTAAATTATCGGCAGCAGTAAGAACTTGTATTTTTTCAATATTATCGTTTTTGCACGATTGAATACATAAAACAGCAATTACTGCAAAAAGTGTGCTTTTAGCTAATGAATTAGTCATACTTGTATTTAATAAACCATTTATCAGAAAATACAATCCCAATCGTAAATTTATAATAAGTTTCGTTAACTAACGAGGTATTGGCACCACGGGTTAAATATTCAAATCCAACATTTACGCGCGAAAATCTTCTGTACTTGTCTCTCTCAGCAATTGGTATGCCAATTCCGCAGCTATATGAATTGATATTCACTTCTTGGTTATTTAATAAAATACTGGTTTTTTCGGTACGGTAGCCAATGCGGTATTCTAAGCGTTTAAAATAATTTCTCGAATCGTCTTTTACATCGGGCAACCACGATGCACCTGCACTTAAAAACCAAGCATCTTGTAATCCTTTATTTTCGCCAAAGCTATTATATCTACTCCAAGCGGTTGTTCCAAAATCGGCAGCTATTGTCCAATTATTATTGTTAGAAATGGCAATACCATATTTAATGGTCATAGGGATAGTTACCGAACCACTTTGGTTTTCAGCCGATTTAATAGTATCTCTAGCATAATCAATTCCACCTCTCGAAAGTGTTCTGAACGAATAAGTTTGCGAAGCATCTACTTGAGTTTCGGCATTAAAGGTTAAACCTGCATTTACAGCAATTGGAATTTTAGGGCCTGATTTAAATTTTTTATGCATAAATCCATTGCTATCAATTACGGTGCGATACCATGGTAAAGAAATACTATCGTAATGTAATTGTACGCCATAGTCAATCACAAAACCATTTAAATTTTCTTTGCGTTCCGAAATCCAGTTAAACATAAAATATTCAACTGGAACAGTTTGGATAATTTTTGAATTTACTTGACCAAAAATATAACCCAAATTAACCCCGGCAGATACATGTTTAAAAAGTTTAGCTCCCACACCAATATAGGCTCTGTTTAATCCTCCATCGCCTGTTTGGCTGGTGGTTCCATTAATAATTCCGGCAGTATCGGTTTGTATGGCGGTATTGCGTTTAATATCGTAACCTAAAGCTGAGTAGGGTGCTGCACCAAATGCAATTCCAATTCCATTTTTATAAATACTTGTTCCTAATGTAAAGTACGATAAACCCGACAAAGAAGCGTTTACACTGCTATTTCCGCTTTTTAAAGTTCCATTGGTAAGCATGGCACCTGCTTCAATATTGGTTTGTGCTAACGAGCTGTAAGATGCAGGATTTAAATTATTTACATCGTATTTGCGCCTAATACCTTGGCTTACTTGTCCCATATTGCCTAAAGTAGCCGAGCCATAATATTGTAAATCGCCAACTCCAAAGTACGAGTATGGACTTTGCGAAAGGTTTTGAGCATTAGAGTAAAAATTTTGGAATAAAAAACAAAACAATAAACCTAAGCTTATTTTGTTGTTTAATATATTTGATTGCCTAGCAGGGGCTTTATACATTGTAGGTTAATATTTTATTGAGTCCGAATAAAGTTAAATAAGGATGCGCAAATAAGGCATTTTTTAGGTGTTTTTCAAACAAAAAACAATCGCCACCGCTTAATAGTATTTCTGTTGGTCCAAATTGGTTTTTGTACCATTCTATTCTGCCGTTTATTTCGGCTAAAATGCCATAAAAAGCACCACTTTGCATGCAGCTTTCTGTAGTATTTCCATTAAAATGAGTTGGCTCACTAAAGTTTAGCAAAGGCAATTTGGCTGTAAAATGGTTCATGGCTTGTAATCGCATATTTAATCCTGGCGAAATAGCTCCGCCTAAGTAGGTTAAGTTACGGTTCAAAAACTCAAAGGTTACACAAGTGCCTAAACTTATTACTAAAATGTTTTGCTTAACGGCAAAATTAGTTGCAGCAGCAGCAAGTGCAATTCTGTCTAAACCAAGTGTTTGTGGTGTTTGGTATTGGTTAATAAAAGGTAGTTTGGTAAAATGATTAAAAGGTAAATAATTGGTTTTATGTTGCAATAATTGAGTTACGGAATCTGAATTATTGTTTACATTACTTACTATACTGTGTGTAATTTCGTATTTGGTTAAAATAGGTTGTAATAACTTAGTGGTAAGTTCAGGCAGCAAAATAGTATCGAGCAATTCTGACTTATCAAAAATACCCAACTTAGTTTGTGTGTTTCCTATATCAATACAAATGTTTTTCACTTTTTTTTAGTTCACAGTTTTAAGTTCATAGTTCGAAGTTCACAGTTCTCAGTTCACAGTTCGAAGTATTTGCTTCAATTCTCATTTCCCATTTCTCTTCTCCCATCTCTCAACTCCCATTTCCCATCTCTCATCTCTCAACTCTCATTTCCCATCTCTCTCATCTCCCATCTCCCATCTCTCATTTCTTAATTCCCATCTTTCATTTCCCATCTCCCATTTCATGCTTCGGCTCCGCTCAGCAACCATAATTCAACATCCATGCTTCGACAAGCTCAGCAACCAACATTTATCATAGCAATTTCCTTATGCGCAAATTCTTGTAATTTATTGTCAATTATTACCTGCAATAAACCATAATTATTTACATTTACAATGGTGCCTTGGCATATTTTGTTGTTGATTATAAATTGGCAAATTTCATTTTTTCGGTATAAAAGTTGGTTGTATTGTTCGGCAATGTAGTTGTAATTACCTTGCTTAAGTGTTTGATATACAATATTTATTTCATGTGTAAGTTGCTGTAAAATGGCTTTTATTTCCAAATCATGATTTAAAATATTTTTTAGGGAAATGGCATTTTTATTTTCAAAAACCATTTGGTTTACATTGAGCCCAATTCCAATAATGGTTTGTTTTAAAACAATTCCTTGAATGGCATTTTCAATTAAAATGCCGGCTATTTTTTTGTTCTCCATATAAATGTCGTTTGGCCATTTTATAAAACAGTTTTTTTGTGTAATACTTTTTATAACTGTTTGTAAAGCAATGCTAATAGCCATATTTATATATGCCTGGTGTTCAATTTTTACAAAATGAAACTCAAGTAAAATACTGCATAACAAGTTTTTATTGGGTTCACTTTCCCAAGTATTGCTTGCCATTCCTCTTCCTGCTGTTTGGTGGGCAGTATATACCACCAAACCATTTTCGGCATTCAGGTTTTTAATATAATTGTTAGTAGAATTTACCTGATTTATGAAATGATATTTAAAATGAATTGGGAACAAATTTTTAAAACCGTTTTTAAAAGCTATTTTTGGCGCGCAATATAGATAAGATAAATAGAAGATGAGCATTGATAAAAAACCAGCAAAAAAAGTAGCTGCAAAGAAAGTAGCCAAAAAAGTAGCTGCAAAAAAAGTGAGTTCAAAAGCAGTAACTGCTAAAAAAGAAACCGCAAAAACACCTAAAATAACTGATCCAACCGAGTTTTTAGCTTGGGCAGTAGCGCAAGGAATGTTTGAGCGTAAAGCACAAGATATTAAGATATTAGATATGCGCAATGTACGTGGCGCTAGTTCCGATTTTTTTGTAATTTGTAATGCCGATAGCGATAAGCAAGTAGAAGCTATTGCTCATAGTGTGGATGAAGAAGTGAAAAAATTAACAGGCGAAACTCCTTGGCACCGCGAAGGTTTAGAAAACAACGAATGGGTTTTATTAGATTATTTTAACGTGGTAGCGCATATTTTCCAAACTGAAAAACGTGAGTTTTATGCAGTAGAAGAACTTTGGGGTGATGCATTAAACGTTGAGTTTATTGGTAAATAGTTTAAAATCAAATAATTAATAATTTTGCTTTGCACTGTAAATTAAGTTATTAAATAAGGTAACTTATTACATTTGCATCCTTTTAAAAAAATATGTTAGATAGAAATACGATTATTGGCTTTTCGCTAATTTTGGCCTTATTAGTAGGTTGGGCTTACTTTTTAAAACCTAGCGATGCAGAAATAGAGGCTTACAAACGTCAACAAGATAGTTTAAAAATAGCTGAAGTTCAGCAAGACAGTTTGGCTAAAACAGGTATTGATTCGGCCAAAACCAATGCAGTATTAACTGCTGCCAACGATTCGAATATGGCTGTTCAAACATTTGGAACTTTTGCTGCTTATGCCAAAGGAACTGAACAATTTTCTACCATTGAAAATGATGAGTTAAAAATTACTGTAAGTAATAAAGGTGGACGTATTTACCGTGTAGAATTAAAAAAATACAAAACTTACGAAAAGAAAGATTTAGTTTTATTGGATGGTTCTGAAAACGTTCAATCGTTCGATTTTTCAACAGTTGATAATAAAGTAATCAATACCGCTGATTTGTATTTTACACCAACCTTGGCCGATGATAAAAAAAGCATCAGTATGAAGGTAAGTATTGGCAATAACCAATACATTGAACAATTATATGCTTTTGATGAAAATAACAATACGTTGAAATACAATTTAAACCTAGTAGGTTTAGAAAAAGTAATTCAACGTAATAAAACCAGTATTGATTTAAATTGGACAGTTAATTTAAAAGCACAAGAAAAAACACGTGAGGCTGAAGAGCGTGTATCAACCATTTTTTATAGAATAAAAGATGATGAGCCTACCAAAATTTCGGAAGGAAGTGAGGATAAAGAAACTATTACTAGCAATGTGCATTGGGTAAGTTACAAACAACAATATTTTAACCAAACCATCATTGCTGATAAAGGTTTTACTGATGCTGTATTGGAAACTAAAAACGATCCTTCCAAAACCAACTTGCGTCAATTTAGCTCTCAGTTAACCATTCCTTACAACCATAATGCAAACGAAAGTTTTGCTATGAAAATTTATTATGGTCCTAACCATTATAAAACTTTAGAGAAATTAGATATTTCGCTAGAACGAATTGTAACATTAGGTTGGGGTATTTTTAGATGGGTAAATAAGTACATTGTAATCAATGTGTTTGATTTTTTAAGTAGATATATTGGTAGCTTTGGTATTATTATTCTTTTATTAACGCTATTAATTAAAACAGCTTTGTTGCCATTGGTTTACAAAAGCTATTTAAGTGCTGCTAAAATGCGTTTGTTAAAACCAGAAATGGATGAAATAAAAGAGAAGAACGATGGCGATATGACTAAAATTCAGCAAGAAAACATGAAGTTGTATAAAAAAGCAGGCGTAAATCCATTTGGTGGTTGTATTCCTGTGCTATTACAATTGCCTATTTTATTTGCTATGTTCCAGTTTTTCCCTTCGGCTTTTGAGTTACGCCAACAAAGTTTCCTTTGGGCAGAAGATTTATCAACCTTTGATAATGTATTGAACTTACCATTCACTATTCCGTTTTATGGCGACCACGTAAGTTTATTTGCTTTGTTAATGACTATTTCATCGGTGGCTTATGCTATGTATAATAACCAAGCTACAGGTGTAACAGGTCAAATGAAATGGTTGGGTATGTTTATGCCAGTTATTTTCTTATTTACCTTAAATAGTTTTGCAGCAGGTTTAAATTACTACTATTTTGTAAGTAACTTGGTAACCATAGCACAACAATTGATTATTAAAGGTTTTGTAGATGAAAAGAAACTACACAGCGAATTACAAGAAAATAAAAAGAAACCTGTTACTAAATCAAAATTCCAACAAAAATTGGAAGACATGGCTAAAAGCCGTGGCGTTGATTTAAACAATATGGGAAAAAAATAATAGCTAGTAAGTTATAAATTGAAAAGGCTACCTTGATTCAAGGTAGCCTTTTTTGTTTAGGTATATTAAGCGATTCCGATTTGTCGGAATAAATGTTATGAAAACGTGGATATTAAGTTCTCGACTTCGCTCGAACTGACTAGCAATTTAAGACTTTTGAGACTGCTTTTTTTTGTTTTAGTGCTTTTATTTAATCTTCAACATTCAAGCTTTTTCTTAAAGTTATCAGGCTTCGCTCAGCAACCATACTTCATCATTACAAAAGTTTCATTTTGATACAAAGGTGTTTCAAGTTGGAATAATTTACCATAAACCAAAAACACTAAAACACTAATTATCATCGATTTATATTTGTGGTTAAATGCTTGCAATTAGTTAATCATAAAACAAACAGAACTATGACAACCTTTATCGAAACAATTGCAGCAAGTATTTCGTTCATTTTGGTAATTAACCAAATAATGAAAACACGTATAAATGTAAAGCCAGTTTTAGTTAAAATAAAACGATAATTTTTGGCAATTAAATTGCCTTTACAATGAAAAAAAATATTTAAATACTTAAAAAAGAAGGCTGCTTTATTTGTTTAAAGCAGCCTTCGTCAATTTTGGTCAGTTTGGTTTTAGCCTATACTTTTATCTCCATATTTTTTAAGGCGTTTGCGCTTATGTATGGTTTGATTTTTTAACTCTTTTGATATTACACTGATGCTACCATCTTTTTCAAGCATAATCAGTTCGGCATCTTTTATATTTTTTACGCCATGCTCGCGAGCTACAGCTTCCAATTCTTCAATGGTTATTTTTTGATTTTGTAGATTTTTGTTTTTCACAAAACCTTTATATACCAACATAACAGGTTCGCCTTCTAAAACCTTGCTGAATATTTTGCTTTTAAACGACACTATTTTTATTAAATAATTCAAAACAAATAATGTTAAAGCAGCTACTAGTCCACCTGAAAGTGATGAATCGGGGCCAACCATTGCATTTTGAACCGCATTACTAATCAATAAAATCAACACCAAATCGGTAATGCTCAATTGCGAAAGTTCTTTTTTTCCAAATAACCTAATGGCTAAAATAATAAAAACGTAAACAGCCAACGAGCGAAGTATGATATTCAAATATACGTCCATAGTGTTTTTATAAATTGTATTTAGTTATTGTTTAATTTGCAGCCCAAACATACATAAAAATGATTAACAAAATAGCATTTATTACAGGCGCATCTGCAGGAATAGGCGAAGCCACTGCACAAATTTTAGCTGCAAATGGATATAGTTTAATACTAAATGCACGTAGAAAAGATAGAATTGAAAAATTAGCCGAAAATTTAAAATCGCAATATGGTATAAACTGTTATTGTTTAATTTTTGATGTGCGTAACCATACCGAAGTAAAAAATGCCATAGAAAGTTTACCAATTGAATGGCAGAATATAGATGTGTTGGTTAATAATGCTGGTTTGGCAAGTGGTTTAGCTCCAATTTATGATGGTGATTTGAACGATTGGGAGGCTATGATAGATACCAATGTAAAAGGTTTATTGTATGTTTCTAAATACATTTTGCCAATTTTTAAAAATAAAGGTATCGGACATGTAATAAATATTGGTTCAATAGCGGGTAAAGAGGTTTATACCAATGGAAATGTATATTGTGCTACCAAACATGCTGTTGATGCTTTGAGCAAAGGTATGCGTATAGAATTGGCTCCTTTTGGTGTGAAAGTTACAGCCATACATCCTGGTGCTGTTGAAACTGAGTTTTCCATTGTTCGTTTTCATGGCGATGAGGAAAAAGCGAAGAAAGTATATGAAGGTTTTGAGAATTTGGTAGCCACAGATATTGCTGAAGCCATTTGGTTTTGTGTCAACAGACCATTTAGGGTAAACATAAATGAGCTTATTATAATGCCAACTGCTCAACCAATGGCAAGTATTATCAATAGAAAATAGAATTTCAATGTGCTCGTGATTGTTGTATGCACTAATCCACTATTTGTTTAGTTGGTGATAGAACAGAGGACTAGCTAATGGAAAGTAATTGGTTATAGCCAAGAAGATGCTTACAGTATAACTTGGTTTTTGTTATGAATTGTACATGTGGTTATGATATTCATCAAACGATGATTCGGTTGGTGAGGACACCAACCGAGGACAAATTGTGTGGGCAGACACGTAGGTCTCTCTCAATGGTCTGCGCTTACAGTCTGCCGCGATAGTATTACTTCCATTATTCCAATAATTTTCATAAAAAAAGCCCGTTGTAATTTTTTTACAACGGGCTTTTTATTGGTTTGTTTTATGAGTGCTTATTCAGCAATGATAACAAACGATTTTCTAGCTTGTGTAATACCATTTGAGTTTAATACCAAATTGTAAGTACCAGCAGCAACACCAGAAAGGTTAATTTCAATGATATCGTTGTTTGATTTTACATTGTAATTGGTTTTAAAAATTTCTCTTCCAATCATATCTACAATAACCAATTGTCCGTTATTAACTTTTAAGTTATGTAATTCAACTTTAAACGAACCTTTGTTAGGGTTAGGATACATTGAAATATCAGCAGACGTATTTTCTAATTTACTAACACCAGTTTTAGCATTTTCCGAAATCAAAACTTGATTGTCTTTAAATTCAATTGGGTTATTAGAAACAATAAGTGGATTAGGCAATACAGTAACAGTTTTGCTTGCTTCAGCATAACAACCTGTATTGGTAGTTGCTTGAACAATTTTAACGGTATACACACCAGCAGCAGCATATTTTTTGCTGTAAATATAGGTATTGTTAGAACCAGTATTGTCGCCATAAGTCCAAGTAGGAGCGCCAGCACAATACAAAGGAGGATTGTTGGTATTGCTATTGTTAAACGAAGGTGTAAATGCAAAGTCATTACCTAACAATACTTGAGTAGCCGAAGGCGAGATAGAGAAATCAATTCCTACACGACCAAAGCTTCCTGAATTATCAGAAATATTTACAATTTGCGAAGCAACAGTAGCACAACCAATTCCATTAACAATGGTTAAGGTAACAGTTTTAGCACCACCATCTACATAATAATGAGTTGGCGCTACATCGCTCGAAGTATTGCCATCGCCAAAGTTCCATAAGTATTGGTTATTGCTACCAGTAGAATTATTTACCGTAACTAATTTGTTACCACAATTGCCTTCAACAGTTGCATTGAAAATAGCTTGGCTGCCAATTAAAGCTGAAACAGCATTAACTGATACGGTAGAACTAGCAAAACATCCGGTGCCTGAAGTTACTGTTAAAGTAACATCGTAAGTACCATTGCTATTGTAGTTTTTCAGAGGATTTTTAGCTGTTGATGTAGTAGGAGTTGGTGTTTCACCAAAACTCCATAGGTAACTAGCAGTGCTACCCGTTGGTATGGTTGAGGTATTGGTAAACTGAACATTATTACCACAACCTACACCCGTAACAAAAGTAAAGCTAGCAGTAGGAATATCAGAAATGCTGATGTTTTTGGTAATAACTCTTGAGCAATTGGCACCAAATTGAGCAGTTAAAGTTACTGTATAAGTCCCATTAGCATACACATGGTCAGGAGCAGTTTCGCCTACATATTCAGGTGAATTATCGCCAAAGTTCCAAGTATAAGTTGCACCAGCTTCAATGTTGTCATTGGTAAATGTTACCGTTTTGCTACAAGTGCCATTGCTTAAACTAAATGCTGGGGCAGGAGTGGTACTTACATTAATGCTATAAGTTTGACTTGAACAACCACCAATAGCTACTGTGTAAGCTTTAGTTGAATCAGGAGCCACATCCACATAACAAGTTGAATCGTTGTTTAATGAACCACCTGTCCAAGCTATTGAAGTATTGCCAATTCCATTGCAAGCATTGGTTAAAACAGGTTCAGTAGCATTGGTTCCGGTTTGAATGTTAAAGTTATCAATTGACCAACTTTCGTTACATAGTTCTTCTAATCCTAAAGCCTCTAAAACAATGTTTAAGTTATTGGCAGTATGAGGAATGGTTTTTGAAATATGATATTTAGTAGAAGGAGCACCACCACCTAAATTACACACATTAGGTAAGTTAGTAGCTACAGCTTCGGTAGTGCTAGCATTAACAGTTGGTAAATCACCAGGATAAGCTTGTGTTCTGTAAGCAAAATTAGAGAAGGTGGTATTGATTACATTATTACCATTCACCGTCATTTTCCATTTGTCTTGACCCACAAACAAATCATTGCCATCCCACGAATCGTGAATGTATAAATCAAAATCAACTTTAACAAAATCGTGAGTAGGTAAACTAGCTTGGTTAAAAATAATTTGTTGGTTAGCTAAATAACCCAATACTTTTTGACCATTGTAAGTTTGAATAGTTGGAACGTTTAATAAACTATCAGTAGAGAAAGTAAATTGAGAACCAATAGCAGATTCAAAATTATTGCTATATAAATTGCTGTAAGCAATGGCATTTTGACTACCAGAAACTTGGTTAGCAGTTAAACGAACTACAGTACCCGCACAAATTGGATTAGGAACAGAAGCTGTAATAGTAGCAGGAGGATTAACACTAACTGCTTTTGATTTAACACCTCTGTAATCAGAACAATTACCAACTACCGAAGTAGCCACTAAACTAACATTATAACTTCCGTTAGCCGAATAGCTATTTGCTGTAACATCAGTTGAAGTAGCTAATGTATCGCTAGCACCATTCATGGTCCATAAATAAGTCATAGCACCACCACCAGCTAACGTTGAATTGTTGGTAAAGTTAAAGTTATTACCAGCTAAACATTGGTCAGCTTTGTTAATGGTAAAATCAGCTCTAGGAGTAGGATTAACAATGATTTGAATAGAATCAGCACAAGTACCTAAAGTAGCTACATAATAAGTATTTACAAAAGGCGAAACTGTAATGGCATTGCTATTGCTAGCAGGGCTATTCCAAACAAAATTAGTAGAAGCAGGAATATAACGATAAGCCACATTAAAGTTATCGATTGACCAACTTTCGTTACATAAATTTTCTAAACCTAAAGCTTCTAACACCAAACTAAAAGTAGTAGCAGTATGAGCTACAGTTCTTGAGATATGGTATTTAGTAGAAGGCGAACCACCACCTAAATTACAAGCTGCTGGTAAATTATTGGCAACAGAACCAGCGTAACGAGGGTTAACCGCTGGAATATTATTAGGATAAGCTTGATCAGCTGGACCCCACTGTAAGTTAGAGAAAGTAGTATTGATAATGGTATTGTTGTCAATTTTCATTTTCCATACATCAGGCCCGTTAAAAGAGCTGTTACCATCCCAAGTATCGTGAATGTATAAATCAAAGTCAACCGTAATTGAATCGTGAGCAGCCAAATTGCTTAAACTATAAGTAGCTTGCTGATTGCCTAAATAACCCAATACTTTTTGACCATTGAATGTTTTGATAGCAGGCACATTAACTGGACTAACCGTTGAGAAACTCCAATTACTTCCAACCGAAGTTGAGAAATCATTATTTTCAGCTACCACATAATTAGGCGTTCCTAAAGTTGTGGTTGAGTTAGTGCAGGATAATGTAGTGGATGTTCCTTCGCAAATGGTATTGGCAATAGGAGCAGCAGTAGATACTAAAATTGGTTTTGGTCTTACTTCAATTATGATTGAATCAGAAGCACCGCCTACACATCTAGTCGAACTTGAATCTTGCACACTTAATAATTTATAAGTGTAAAATCCTGCCATATCGGTTGGAGCTAAAATGGTAACAGTATCACCTGAAACGGTTGAAACAGTATCAAAATCGCCATTTACTGAATAAATAAAAGTATAAGGAGCAGTTCCATTAGCACCAATAAATGTAACAGTAGGGTAAGGAGCATTTTTACAAACTGAATTATCTCCTAAAACTGTTGCTGTTGGAATCGGATTTACCACTACATTGATTGAAGGATTATAAACACAATTATTGGCATCAGTTACTTTTAAAGTATAAACACCATTCATGTCAAGTGTAGCACTGGTACTAACTATTCTAGCAATAGAATTGGTGGTATCACTTACATAATTGTTTGGTCCTGTCCAAGAATAAGTTCTAGCACCAGTTCCACCATTTATAGTAGCATCTAAATCTAATTGGGTTAAAGCACAAATAGGAGAGTTGGTACTTGCGGTTCCACTTAAAGGAGTTGTTTGATTAATAGCAATATTTGTAGTTGATGAAACACAACCAATTGCATCTTTTACCATAATTGTATAAGTATCTTCCGATAATCCAGCAAATACATTACTTGATTGATAGCTAGTACCATTATTTTTTGAAAAAGTGTATGGACTAGTTCCTGAAGAAGCAGTGATTGTTATTTGTCCATCGCTTACACCAAAACACGATAAATCAACTCCATTGTAAGATAATTTAGAAGATGTAAATGTTGGTAAACCGTTTGGAGCAACTACATTTACGATTGCAGAATCAGAAGCGCTATTTCCGTTAACATCAGTTACTGTTAAAATAACTGTATTGTTTCCAAAGTTTGAACAATTGAAAGATGATTTATTCAATGATAAATTAGCTATAGAACAGTTGTCGCTCGAACCATTGTTAACATCGTTTGGAGTAATTGAAACTTGGCCTAAAGTATCTAAGTAAACTGTAATGTTTTGAGTTATTACAGTTGGTTTAATGGTATCAAATACATTAACAGTTGCTGCGGCTGTATTTACATTTCCATTATTATCGGTTACTGTTAAAGTTACTGTATTTGCTCCTATATTTGAACTATTAAAAGTATTAGGAGAAACTGAATAACTAAAAATTCCACAAGCATCGCTTGAACCATTGTTTATTTGATTTGGTGTAATTGATGCTGTACCGCTACTGTTTAATTGAATATTGATATTTTGTGTACTCACAATTGGCTTGATGGTATCAAGCACAGTAACCATAGCAACACAATAAGCACTTCTGTTAAATGAATTATAAACAGTTAAAGTATCGTAGTTATTTCCAATATTGCTACAATTAAATGTGCTCTTACTTACAGTTCTATTTGAAATTCCAATAGCACTATTACTTCCATTATCAATATCAGCAGGAGTAATGCTTGCTGAGCCAGCACTATTCAAGTAAATAGTTATGTTACGACAAATTGCAGTTGGTGATGGTTCCACAACAACAACAGTGGTAGAACAAGTTGAACTATTGCCTACAGCATCATAAGCGGTAACTATTACATTATTTGAACCAATATTAGATGTATTAAAAGTAGTTTTTGAAATATTGGTACTTGTTATACCACAATTATCGGTTAAAGTTTGTGTTAATTCAGAAACTGAAGAAATACTTGCATTTCCATTACCATCTAATACAATGGTATCGGGCTTACAAACCAATACAGGTGGAGTTAAATCCTGAACATTGACATTTGCTGAGGCAGTTGCAATATTTCCCGTAGTATCTCTAACCCATAATGTAATAGTGTTATTGCCTTTGTTAGCGCAAGTAAAACTGCTTGGATAAACTTTTATACTATCAATACCACAATTATCGAATGAGCCATTGTTTATTTGACTTGCAGTAATGGTAGCGGTACCTGAACCATTTAAAGGTAAATTTATATTACGTGTAATAACAGTTGGCGCGCTTGCATCGTTAACAGTTACGGTAAAGGTACAAGTTCTTGTATTTCCATTGCTATCATTAGCTAAGTAACTTACTGTAGTAACACCTTTAGGGAAAACTGAACCACTTGCTAAGCCTTGCGTTAAAATAATGCTTGGTGTTTTACAATTATCGGTGGCAGTTGGAGCTGAATAAGTAACAGTAGCGTTACAATTTGCTCCAGCATTTACAACAATATTTGAAGGACAAGAGGTAAATACAGGTTTTGTGGTATCTACATCAATTATGGTTATTACTTGATCTGCAGCAACACAATTATTTGCATCTCTCACTCTTATGGTATAATTTCCAGCTACTAACGATTCAAATGAATTAGCTGATTGGTATGCAATACCAGCATTTCTTGAATATTGGTAAGGACTTGTACCTCCATTGCCTGAAATAGAGATAGTTCCTGTATTTGCATTGGCACAAATAGGACTATTGTTAGTAACTGTGTAAGATAATGCAAAAGCAGGTTCAGTAATTGAAATATTTTGCATGGTTGATGTACAACCAATTGAATCTTTAACAATTACTTGGTAACTGCCAGCAGCTAATGACGTAAATTCAGAACCTGATAAATATGTAACACCATTATTAATTGAATAAGTATATGGAGCAATACCACCAGTAGGAGTTATTGAAATAGAACCATTATTGGTACCTCTACAGTTTATATTATTTTTTACAATAGTATAACTTACTTGACTAACTTTAATTGTTTTATTCACAAAGTTAGGGCAACCATTTTTATCGTATGAGCCTAATGAAACTGTATAGGTTCCAGGAGCTGAATAAGTTTTTGAAGGAGTTTTACTAGTGCTTGAAGTAAAGTCACCAAAATTCCAAACATAGGTAATGGTAGAATTAACGGCACCAGGATTAACCCAACTAGTTAAACCATTCATATTGTTCAGTGCTCCATTATTGGTATTTGTGGTCATATCTTTTAATAACGATGTGCCAACATTGTATTCCATATTATAATATGTAACTAAACCCGATTCATTTCCTACTAAATCCTTATTTCTATTTGATTGAATTTGTGTTTGAGTTCTAGCTGTATTCCAAATTCTAACTTCATCAATTAAACCTTTAAAATTAGCGTTACCTGAATTTAAATTAGCAATTACCAAATTTGAATTATTAGTAATTGGAGCAGTACTTGAAGGAACTGTATTTTCTAAACTTCCATCTACATATAATTTATAATTTGTACCATCAAAAGTAGCTGCTAAATGATGCCAATTATTATCTTTTATAGAAGTTGAACTTACAGTTACTGCACTGTTACTCCAAAAACGAACATTACTATTACTTCCATTAAATTGCAGTGCCCATCCATTTCCATTTGTGGTATCGCTACCTTTATCAATAATAGTAGCAAAATCTAATTGGCTAGGATCAGCTTTAACCCATGCTTCTACACTTAAGTTAGTTGTATTTAAAACGTTTGAATGTGGAGTTGAAACAAAATCATCATTTCCATCAAAACCCATGGCTGTTGAAACTTCATTTGGTGTAAAGTTAATGCTTGTTCCTTGGCAAACATTATAAGCTGATGCATTCCAATTTACTGGTGCCAAAGCCGATGGTAAGTTGGTTACTGATACTGCATCTGTTGCGGTACAACCATTAGAATCTCTCACAGTAACAGTGTATGTTCCTGGTATTAATCGAGCAATTGAATCTGTAGTTTCATTAGTTGACCATAAATACGTATAAGGACTTTTACCTTGTATAACTGTAACCTTAGCCCAACCATCGTTATTGGCCGAACAATTTACCAATCCGCTTGTAGTAGCAATACTAACCGAAGGAGCAGAACTAAAGCTCCAACCTGTATTGTTTCCTAAATCTTGACTTTGGTTTGCAACAAATGTGGCACCGCCTGTTGCTATATTGTCTTTTAGTTTTATAAAAGAACCTGATATGGTTCCAGAAGTTTGGCGGAATGTTGAAGGTGTTCCAATCACACTTGATTGAATACCTATTTGTTTAGCACAACTTCCTGAAAACTCAAATGCTGTTGCATTTTGAATTACTGGTTCTAATGTAACATTTACGCCACCTTCAAAACGAAGTTTTGCATAGGTGTTAGCGCCAGTTAAACTTGAGTTCATGGTAGTAGTTGGTCTAAAAGTAACTTTGTTATAAGTTAAACCATTTCCATAAAAATTACTATTTGAACTTCCTTTTACAATAATTTCAGATGTTCCTTTTATAAACGTAAGGTTTGTTAAACTTGAAGGATTCCATTCGCCATCAACTATATTAATTATAGAGCTTCCTAAATCTAATATTCTGGTATTGGTAGTAGATGTGTTAAAGTATTTAGTTGTTACTTCTTTTCCATTAAGTCTTAGTCTACCATTATTTAAATTAATACTATCATTTAAAGTTAAGTTATTTTGTAAAACCCAACCTCCTTGGCCATTATTTCCTCCAATAAAGTTTATTCTTTGTAGTGTTTTTCCACCAGTATTTATATCGTTTGAATCGTTAGCGGCTTTAAAATTCCATGTGCCAGTAAAGTTTTGATTCATATTGCTAATTAGTTTCAATGAACCATAAACATTAATTTCTGTGGCATTAACAGTTCCTGTAATTGTTGGGTTGTAAAGTGCTGATGCAAAAGATAAATTTTTTGTTTTTGGATTAGGGTCATCAATGGTAACCACCTCTCCATTAGTGGTAAATGAATTAGCATCAAAAAATACATCATCGAATTGAGTAGGTTCAGTACTGTGCATAATAGTACCACCTGATGAATATGCCCAATGGTGAGCATAATCGCTCCAATTTCCGGTTCCACCCACCCAATAATAACCTGCACATGATGTAAACGACCAATTGGTATTATTACCTAAATTTACGCTGGTTGCACCAGCATTAAATGTAGCACCACCTGTTGCTCTAATATCTCTTAACCAAATATAATCCATACAAACACTTCCACTTGGTTTAGATATGGTTCCTTGAGTTCCTTGAGATGTTGATTGTAAAAACACAGGGAAACCGCCAGAACCTAATGCCAACGCATCCTTAACAGTTTGGGTTCTATTTGCACCAATAAATATTCTTGAACCAACACCTGAAATGATTAAATTATTATATGTATTGTTATTGTATAAATTAATATATGGCCCAGCAGTTCCAATTGAAGTAATAGTCATATCATTAAATGTGTTGCTATTATGTACATTTACAATTGGATTGTTATTCGTAGAATTTCTAAATAACATGGTTACATCATTATATACTGAAGTACCATAAAGATTAACAGTTTGATTACCTAAAGCATTAATTTTTAAATTTCTTATAGTGTTATTAAACTCCAATTGAACAGTGGTGTTTCCTGTATTATCAGCATTAAAAACTATATCAGAATAAGTAAAATTACCACCATTAAAGTAAAAGTTATTGGTTCCAGCAAATTTTACCACTGCACTACCCATGTTTAAGGTAAAGTTATTATTGTAAACTCTAAATTCATTACCAACTGTAATAGTATCTGTTCCAACTAAGTTTATATTGGTTGGGTTATTCGTCCAACAATAAAAATTACCAGTTAAGGTTATGGTTTTTCCCCCTGAAATAAATGATCCTGAGTTAACATAAACATGTGTTGCTTTTAAATTACCTCCTAAAGTCCATTCACCCGTACCTGAAAATTGTGTGTTGGTTAAGGTTACTCCTCTAGTGTTTAGTGTATTTCCTACAGCGTTTGATCTAAAATAAGTCCAGCCACCATGTTGCCAACTTAACTTAGAATCCAAAGTCATTGAACCATAAATATTTAATTCACTTCCACCATCAATTCTAGGGAAGTTTACGTTGTTCCACGACATATTTAAACAATTGGCAGTAGAATTTATACTTACTGTTTGATTTGGAGCAGTAAATGAGTTTACATCAAAAAACACATTATCTGTTTGTGAAGGAATAGGACAAACACCTGGAGTTCCTCCACTGGTTAATGCCCAATGGTTTTTATCATTCCAATTTCCGGTGCCGCCTACCCAATAGAAATTAGTAGTTGGAACAGCATTTATATTCCAACCAATATTGCCACCTAAATTTAAAATATTTGTACCAGTAAAAGTTCCAACACCTTGTACTTTAATATTGGTCATGTTAACCCAATCTGCATTTAAAATTGTGCCTGTATCGGCCAATATTGCTGTATTGGTTCCGTCACATCTAAAAGCAAACCTATTATTACAAGCTCCTTGAACCGACATATACTTTTTAATAGTTTTGGTAAAACCACCTTGAAAGAACAACTCATTTAAAGTATTAAAAATAAGAGTATCAGCAGTAGTGTTATACCTGAAATATACAGTAGGTCGTTGTAAACCATTACCATAAATTTTTACATTTCTAAATGTACTTGGATTATTGGTTTGAAAATCTAAAAGTTGGTTTGAATTGTTAGCATTTAAATACCTAAAAGTAAAATCCCTAGCTGTAAATTGACTGTATAAATTCATCCATTGGTTTCCATAAGCATTTACGGTTATATCGCGAGCTATAATGTTTTCTTGGATTTGAACTAAAGTACCACCTGTATTTCTAGCATTAAAAATTATATCATTAAATGTATGGTTTCCTCCAAATAAGTAAAAGTGATTAGTGCTTTCAAACAATACTATTTTTGGATTGCTTATCCAAGGAAAACTATTAGGATTTGCATAAAATTGATGTTGTACTTGAACAGTATCAGTTCCGGTCCAATCAACTGATTTACTTCCCCCATCCCAAGCATAAAATGAATAAGTTCTAATGTTTTTTCCGTTGGTAATAATTTTACCATAATAAAAATACAAGTAATGATCGTTGTTATTAAAATTGTCCAAGAGTATCCATCTTGCGTTATTCGAGCTTGTATTTCTTCCAAAAAATACTTGTCTTAATTTTACACTATCAGTAAAAATAGTTTTTACAATGGTATCAGTTGAAACAAAGTTTATATTATTTATTTCAAACGACATTTTTCTATTTAACGTAGTAGAACCATAAATTGAAAGTTCACTATTGCCTATAAATCTTGCCCCTTGAATAATATTTCCAATAGTAAAATTATTTACATCAGAATTTACATTCACATTTACACTCTGATTTGATGCTGAAAACGATAATGAATCAAAAAATACATTATCTGATTTATTAGGCAATGCGCAACCTACAGGAGTTCCACCGCTTGTTAACGACCAATGTGTGGCATCGTTCCAATTACCTGTTCCACCTACCCAATAAAAATCGCGCGGAGGAATTGCATTTATTGACCAACCAATTACATTACCAAAGTTTACGGTATTATCTGCTAAAAATACAGCACCACCTTGACCTTTACAATCTTGAATTTTTAACCAATTACCCTTTAAGGTATCAGTGGCCATTGATATAATGCCAAAAGTTCCTGGAGTATTACTATTGATTAAAATTTCTGAACCACAATTACCGTTTAATGGATTGATAGAAACCAATGTTTGAGTATTATTTGCTTGAAGTGTCCATTGTACTAACTTAGGTATATTTACCCTTCCTAAATTATTATTTCCGTTGGTTATTAAATTAGTTTTTATATTAAATAAACTAGTAATATTTAGCGTATCAATAGTTGCTCCACCCGAAAATTGAGTGTTTACTGTGGTAGTTACATTTTGTAAATAATTTGCATTAAAGTTATTGATAGAAACATTTTCAAAATAAAGTGATTGGGCTCCAGAAGCAACAATCTCTGCGGATTTAATTTTTGAAATAGACTGAAACTGTATTTGAGATCCACCTGTATTTTGGGCTCTCATATAAACTTTATCAAACACTTTATTATTATTTGAATTAAAACTGAAGTCATTAGTTCCATTAAAGTAAATAACAGGATTTCCAATCAAATTTACACTACTATAAATTCTAAATTCATTTTTGACATTAATTGTATCAGTACCTGTTAAATCAATGGTAAAAGCATTTCCATCCCATTGATAAAAACGTTGAACATTTACTTTTTTTCCGTTAAAGTTAATTGAATTTCCAGCTCCATACATAAATATACCATCAGCACTTAAGGTAACATCATCCATAAATGTATATTGTCCATTACTGCCATCAAACTGCATTCTTCTTAAATCTCTATTTCCTGATTTTACGTACAATCCAGTACCGGTTCCACGCATATAATACTGAGTTGAACCTGAAACTATTGCGGCAGCATCAAGATCTAAACTTCCTGTTATAATGGTATTGTTACTCTGAGTAAATCTGGCACCAGCTTTAACAATAAGTGAACCGTTTTGCAGAAATAATTGTCCACCACAAGTCCAACGCATTCCTGAATCTAAAACTAAATTTCCAATTCCAATTTGAATATGTGAATTTGTGTTTATAATTGATGTAGAATCAAAAATAAATCGTCCTGAAGTTCTTGTTGTGCAACAATTAGGCGCAAAAGTGGTTCTTGCACCAATATAAAAATCGCCTGAAACATCGTTTAAAATATTTCCTCCATTAATATAAAAGTTATTATCCGAGCCAATTCTAAAATCACCTCTATTTTGGTTAATAGAATTATTTTTTGTCCAAGTAATTGAATCACCCATAGTAAAAGAACCATTATTCATATTCATATCACCATATTGAGTATAAGTAGTTCTTGAGGCTAAATTAAAGTTACCTGTAGTTATATTAAATGTACCATTTTGATAAAATGTACTTTGTCGTTCTATATTTACGTTTCCATTGTTTATTTGCAATGTTCCATTGTTAAATGTATAAGTTGAACCTGTTTTGACTGTAAAGTTTCCTGCAGATAATGTTAAGTTACCATTTATAGTAAATGAAGTGTTCTTACCTATTGTAAAGCCACCTGCTAAAATATTTAAAAATCCAGTTTGATTAAATATCAAATTAGAATCAATTGAGAATCCGTTATAAACATTTAGCTGTTTGGTTGAGGTAAATTTAACTCCCGATCTAACATCTTTAGAACGAAATTCTAAACAGAATCCTTCTGAATTCATTACTACCTCTTGCCCCGAAGCTGAAAATGAATTGGCATCAAAAATTACCCTATCAAATTGAGAAGGAACAGATGAATAAAATACCGATCCACCAGAAGTGGTAGCCCAATGAGTTGATGGACTAGTCCAACTCCCTGAACCGCCAACCCAATAGTAATCGGCTGCCTTGCTAACATTTGCAGCAAACAATAAAACCAATACAAGCAGTATTGCTTTAAATTTGGTTTGAGTTTTTGTTTGTAAATTTGAAATCATAATTGTTGTGTATTAATATTTTTAGTCGTTAATATTTATTTTAAATACCCTTTGGTAACTGCCCAATTTTTTTTGTGCTCTAAATTCACTTACCGAAACACCTATTAAAAACTCTCCAATGGTGTCAGCTTTTATTTCTAAAGATCCAGAGTTATGAACTATTGAAATTTGTTTTTTAGGTAAAGGATTACTCGATGTAAATCCTTTTCTATATTTTATTTTTTTAAAAGGAGGGCGCCCACCAGCAAATGTTTTACTAATTGACTGTCCTGGATAGGTTTTTGGCTCTTCAGCATAAGTTACTTCGTTTTCTGTTTTGTAATTATAAACTTGGCTAAATTCATACGATAGTGAATCTTTATCAGCGTCAAAGGCCGCTAAATTGATTGATACTAATTGAGATTTGCAAATTGAAAGGACAGGAGGGTATTTAAAAACTGGTGCGCTATTTGACTCTTCAACTTGTAAATCTGGAACATGCACAGTTAAAGCCAAGCCTTGTTTTTGCGATTCAAGCATTCCTTCAATATTTGTTAATGAATTTTCGTTCCAACAGCAATAACCCCAAGTTATATAATAGCCGCCAATCATCGGCTTCATCACATTTATTTTACCTATATAAGTTGCTTTTTTTACACAATTACTTTTTAAACCGTTACAACGAGCATTGACAAATAAATTGCTATCAGAAACTGAAATAAGTTTTAAAATAGGTTTGCCAGTAAGCGTGGTGCTCGTATTTTCTTGAACTGTAACCGTTTCAAAGCTGTCAATTGGCTGGTTGCAGCAGCGGAAGTATTTAGTTAAATAAATAATAATATGGTTCTCAGTACCCGAAGCATAATACATTTCTGCTCCGCAAAATTCATTTTCTTGAGTTTTTTCTGAATTGTTGGGCTTTAAATCATTACTTTTTAATGGTTTTAAAACCACTTTTTTTGCATGTTTTTTTTGAGCAAAACCATTTATATTAGTGAAAAAAATTAAAAATATAATTACAATAAATTCAATCCTTAAAGAAGCAAAACTATTATAGAAAAATCCTTCCAGAAAATTCTTTTTTAAAACATATAAATACTTAAAAATGTTTTTCATTTGAATAGTTTTTTATAAAATTGACTAATTATTTGTAATAAATTTACAATTTATTGACATGACAAAATATATAATGAATGGTTAATTGAATGTTAAATTAGGTGAGTTGCGGATTGTTTATTTAAGCTGCTTTATCTGAATGCGGAAAACTATTTTAATTCATGATTTCCGCCATTCACATAAAAAATAATCAGTAAAAAATTCTTAGTGTCGCAATAGTTTTGAAGTTTTAAAACAGATAATTGAACTTTTAAATAAAAAAGAATAACCTTCGTTTTATGAAGATGTTTAAAAAAATTTCAACCGAAACCCTTTGGCTTTTTTGCTGCGCAATTTTTTGCATAGCTCTTTCATTTTATCGCATTTATTTTACTCAAAAATGGTTCTTTTTATTTTTAAATTGGAACCTATTTTTGGCAATTGTTCCATACCTTTTAAGTTCTTTACTAGTTAACAATAAATACTTGAATAATAGTAAAATAGCTTTTGTATTAGTTTTAATTGTTTGGATTTTATTTTTCCCCAATTCCCCTTATATTTTTACTGATTTATTCCATATAAAAATTAGAAAAATAATACCCATTTGGTATGATTTGGTGCTAATTTTATCATTCGCTTTTACGGGTATTTTATTTGGCTTTAAAAGTTTAAATCAGTTGGTGCAAATTTCTGCCTCCTTTATTAATAAAAAAGTTCAAAACACAGCTATTGTATTGCTTTTTTTTCTAAGTAGTTATGGCATTTATTTAGGACGATTTTTGCGTTGGAATAGTTGGGATTTAATGAACGAACCAACCAAACTTTTAGCCGATGTGAGCGACCATATTACAAACCCCTCAGAAAATATTTCTGTCTGGGCTATGACATTGGTAATGGGGTTGTTTTTAAACATGCTTTATTGGAGTTTTAAAATATTGAAGTAATAGGCAGTCAATTTAAAATTTTACAAGCGGCAAAAAATAAGTATTATTTTTATGCTGCCTATGTATATGTTTGCAACTCAATAATTGCAAAGCTATGAACAAAATTTTATTGATTTTAAAACGTGAGTTTTTAACCCGTGTAAAGAAAAAGTCGTTTTTAGTAATGACTATACTTTCTCCGTTATTAATCGTTTTGTTTTATGGGGTAACAATCTATTTTACCATCAATGGCCCAGGTAACGAGGAAGTAAAAACCGTTTTTATTGACGATGCTAGTGGTTTGATTGCTAATAAGTTAAATAATAGCAAAATATTCAATTTTGAGTACGGTACTATTGAAAATTTAAGTCCTTCGGCTTACTTAAAAGCTCATAAAAACTATTATGCAGTTTTACAAATTCCTGATTCGTTTGGTTTAAATAATACCAAAGGAATTAAGTTTTCGGCCATTGATCAACCTAGTATTTCTCAGATAGATTATATTGAAAATGAAATAGAGAAATATGTAAAAAACGAGCAGTTAGCTAATTATAAAATTGACCAAAGCATTATTGATAAAATTAATGATACCAAAGTAAAACTAAGCACCGTAAAATTAAATTTAGATAGTGAATCAGAAGAAAAAAGCAACTCGGCTGCTGCCACTGCATTAGGAATGGGAGGGGCTTTGCTCATTTATTTATTTATATTTTTATATGGCGTAATGGTTATGAAAGGCATTATTGAAGAAAAAACCAATCGCATTGTAGAAATCATTATTTCATCGGTTAGGCCATTTCAATTACTGATGGGTAAAATACTTGGAATAGCCAGTGTTGGTTTACTTCAATTTATTATTTGGGTAGCTTTAATTTTATTAGCTATGCCATTGGTTAGTAGTTTATTAATGGGCGATAAAGTGCAAGAAATGGCTAATGTAGCAAGTCAAATGCCTAATACCATGCCCGCAAAAGCCATTAGTGGAAATGCATTTATTGATGGATTGATGGCATTTAATTACCCTTATTTAGTTGGTGTTTTTGTGTTTTATTTTATAACAGGATATTTATTTTATGGCGCTTTGTTTGCTGCTATTGGTAGCGCTGTAGATAACGAAACAGATACACAACAGTTTATGTTACCAGTAACCATGCCACTGGTGTTTTCAATTGCTTTAGCGCAAGGTTTGGTGTTAAATGCTCCAAATGGAGCTGCAGCATTTTGGTTGTCTATTATTCCTTTTACATCGCCTGTAGTAATGATGATTAGATTGCCTTTTGGTGTGCCAACTTGGGAGTTAGCACTTTCTATGGCTTTAATGGTTTGTGGTTTTATGTTTACAGTTTGGTTAGCATCTCGAATTTACCGCATAGGCATTTTAACTTTTGGCAAAAAACCAACTTACAAAGAAATTTGGAAGTGGATAAAAATGAGTAATTAATATATGACCATAACACACCCTCTTAAAATTAGCAATTACAGAAACTTTATATTTACTCGATTTTTTTTAACACTTGCTTATCAAATAGTTGCCGTTGTAATTGGGTGGCATATTTATAAATTAACTAACGATGTATTGGCTTTGGGATTAATTGGTTTAGCCGAAGCTGTACCTGCTATAAGCATTGCACTTTTTGCTGGCCATGTAGCCGATAAACATAATCGTAAAAAAATTATGCAATTCAGTATGTTGGCTATGTTGCTTGGTGCAATTGGTTTATTAATAGTTACTAATGCTTCTTTTCCTGTATCACTTCAAGTAAATGCCATTTATATACTTATTATGTTAATTGGATTAGGAAGGGGTTTTTATGCGCCAGCAGGGCAAGCCATTTTAAATCAATTAGTGAGTAAAGAACAATTGGTAAAAGGAAGTACTATTTATAGCACCACTTGGCAAGTTGCTTCCATTGCAGGGCCTGCAAGTGCAGGATTTTTATACAATTTTTTAGGTATTACTTACAGTTTTGTGGTTATAGTAATTTTATTTTCAGTTGCTTTTACCTTTTTAAGTTTAATAAAAGTTACCAAACATCAAGTAGAAATGAAACAACAGTCTATTTGGTTAAATTTAGCTGAAGGAATAAAATATGTATTCAACAATAAAATTATTTTGGGAGCACTTTCGCTAGATTTATTTTCGGTATTATTTGGCGGTGCAGTGGCTTTATTACCAGCCTTTGCCGATGAAATTTTAAATGTAGGTGCTACAGGTTTAGGTTATTTACGCGCTGCACCTTCGCTTGGAGCAAGTTTAACCATGATAGCTTTTTCATTTTATGGAAGCTTTAAACGTCCGGGTCAAACATTAATTATAGTGGTAGCTGCATTTGGTGCATGTATGATTGGTTTTGGTTTAAGTACCAATTTTTACTTAAGTTTAGCATTGCTATTTTTAAGTGGTGCTTTCGATAGTATTAGTGTAATTATTCGAGGTGCTATTATGCAAATTTTTGTACCTGATAATATGCGAGGTAGAGTATCATCAATCAATACAATTTTTATTGGTAGTTCTAATGAAATTGGCGCTTTTGAAAGTGGGGTTGCGGCTCGTTTATTAGGTATTGCACCTTCGGTAGTATTTGGTGGAACAGCAACTTTGGTGGTAGTTTTAATTGCCCAATGGAAAGCAAAAACACTTAAAACTATGAAATTTAATTAGGTATTTTTTTTACTGATTTCCATTCTCTAAAGCAATTTTTTATTGCTAAAATAATGTCGTATTCGTTGGAATTAAGTACAAAATAATTGGGTACTTCGCAATATTTCATCAACTCTTTGGCTTGTAATTCGTTAAGTTGAGTAGTACGCATTACCAACTCTACATTGTATTTTTCGCTCACATGGTTTTGCTCTTGATAAATTTCAATCAATCGCATTAAACGTTCATATTCTTGAATTTTTTTATTACCCCCAGCTAAAATGCTGCTTAACATGCCTCCTTGCGAAGCATTATAAATAGAATAGGCAGTGTTAAAATCGTTAAGCAAAGGATCGGTTTTAAGTCTTTTAGCAGCAGCTCTAGCCATGCTATCTTGTCTACGTTTTTGAGCTGATACAGTTACTTCTTTTAGTTTTATGTAATTACGCTTTAGCTTTACTACTATCGGCACATCTCCTTGATTGATGTAGTTTTTACAAACTAAAGTATATGTTTTATATCCAATTACCGAAAATTCAATGGTATCAGTTGGCAAAACATTTAATCCAAATGCTCCAAATCTATTGGTAATATACCTTGTTTGCGATGAAATATTATGAATATTAGCCAAGGCAATTGTTGCAGTAGTATCAGTTCCAACTACAAAACCTTTTATATAAAATTTACCTTGTTGCGCACTTAAATTAAAGTAGGCAGCAAGACAAATTATTGCAATTAGATATTTTTTAAAATTTGGCAAAAACTGAATTATTTAGTTTGAATAACAGTAACGTATAATATTGAAATTAGTTACCAAATAAATTTCCTAAGCCAGGCATCATGCCGCCCATCATGGCTCTCATTTCTGCTGATGCAATATTTTCAGCTTGTTCTAAAGCTCTTTCAATGGCTATAACCAATAAATCTTCCACTTGCTCTTTATTTTCAGGCTTTAATAAATCTGCGTCAATGTTTACTGAAGTTATTTTTTTATTGGCATTAGCCGTTACTTTAACTCCTTGCGCATTACCTTCTACCGTAATGGCTTCTAACTTTTGCTTCATTTCTTCGGCTTTTTGTTTCGCTTCGTTTAATTTTCCAAACATATTTTTTAGGTTAATGTTATTGGGCAAATATAGTTAATAGCACTACTTCAAGTTAGTAATATTTCGATAATATTTAATAAAATGAGTAGCTTTCTGATTAATTATTTTTTGTTATCTGTTCATGTTTTTTTAGTTTGATAACCACATATTTACTTGTGGGAGTGTTACTTTTATCTGCTACCGAGTTAATTGGAACCAATACATTTGTTTCAGGAAAATAAGTAGCAGTGCATTGCTCAGGAATATTGTATTTAATAATCATAAAGTTATGCGCTACACGTTCTACATTATCGTGGTAATTATAAATATCAACTGCTTCGTCATGTTCAAAGCCTAATTTTTTGATGTCGTTTTCATTCATTAAAATTACCCTGCGCTCATTGTAAATTCCTCTGTAACGGTCGTCTAAACCATAGATAGTGGTATTGAACTGATCATGTGTCCTGATAGTCATCATCATCAATTCATCATCGGCTAATTGGTTAACTGTTAGTTTTCCAACATTAAAGTTCGCTTTTTGGTTAAATGTATTAAATTTCCCTTCTCTTGAACCATTTGGTAAGTAAAATCCTCCTGGCTCCCTAACACGCTTATTGTAATCAGTAAAGCCGTTTATAGTACGTTCTATATCTTTTCTAATATAATCGTAATTGGATTCGTATTTGCTCCAATCTATTTTGGTTTTATTGCCTAAAGTAGCCTTTGCCATTTTACAAACCATTACACTTTCGCTTAACAAATGTTGACTTACTGGTTTTAAATTCCCTTTACTCATTTGTACCACACCCATTGAATTTTCACAACTAATAAATTGCTCTTCTCCATTGGCATTTATGTCCTTATCGCTTCGTCCATAAGTTGGTAAAATAAGTGCTTCTTCGCCTGTAATTAAATGGCTTCTATTTAATTTGGTGCTTATATGAACTGTTAATTTACAGTTTTGCAAAGCTTGTGCTGTATATTTTGTATCTGGCGTAGCCGATAAAAAATTACCACCCATGGCTATAAAAACTTTGCCTTTTTCTTCATGCATTTTTTTAATAGCATCTACCACATCAAGTCCATGTTCATAAGGCGCATTGATGTTAAACACATTATTCAGTTTATCGATAAATGCTTTACTTGGTTTTTCGTAAATACCCATGGTTCTGTCGCCTTGTACATTACTATGTCCACGCACAGGGCATGTTCCTGCTCCAGGTTTACCAATACTTCCTTTTAGTAACAATAAATTTACTACTTCTTTTATGGTATCAACCGCATTTTTATGTTGTGTTAAACCCATTGCCCAACAAGCAATAATTTTCTTTTTGTGTTTTATGGCATCAAAAGTTTCGTAAATTTGGGTTAATGAAATGCCGCAAGCTTTACTTAAATCAAGTAAAGAATAATTATTCATATCAGCTTTTAATTGTTCAAAACCAAAGGTATTATTATTAATGAAATCAAGGTCAAAAATGGTTCCTAGATTTTTTGCTTCTTCTTCAAAAAGTAATATTTCAAGAGCTTTTATTAACGCTAAATCACTGTTAATTTTAACTTGTAAAAATATATCAGTTAGTTGCGATTTTATACCTAAAACACCATTTACTTTTTGTGGATTATTAAAACCAACCAAGCCTGTTTCTTTTAAAGGATTTACCGAAATAATGGTACATCCATTTTGTTTTGCTTTTTGCAATGCGCTCAACATTCTAGGATGGTTAGTACCCGGATTTTGCCCTAAAATAATTATGACTTCTGCTTCATAAAAATCTTCCAAAGTAACTGAACCTTTTCCAATACCTACACTTTCTGAAAGCGCTACACCACTGCTTTCATGGCACATATTACTGCAATCAGGAAGGTTATTGGTTCCAAATTCTCTTACAAAAAGTTGGTATAAAAACGCTGCTTCGTTACTGGTTCTTCCTGATGTATAAAAAATAGCATCGTTTGGCGATGGCAACTCATTTAAGTTTTTAGCAATCAATTTAAAGGCATTTTCCCAACTTATTGGCTCATAATGAGTAGCTCCTTTGGGCAAATACATAGGTTCTGCCACACGGCCTTTTTTACCAATTCTAAAATCATCTAATTGCGAAAGCTCAGCTAACGAATTTTTTGCAAAAAAATCAGCCCATAAAGCTTTGGTGGTTGCTTCTTCGGCAATGGCTTTAGCTCCATTTTCACAATATTCGGCAATGGGCGAACGTTCATCATCAGGGTCAGGCCATGCGCAACCCGGGCAATCAAAACCATCTTTTTGATTCAATTTAGCCAAAGCTTTAAAACCACGAATAGGTCCCATTTCGCTAAACACATGTTTAACCGAAGAAATAACAGCGGGAATACCTGCGGCAGTTTCCTTTGGCTCGGTAAGTTTTATATCTAAAAACTCTTCTGGATTTTCAGGATTGGGCTTTTGCATTTTTGATTTGGAGATTTATTGATTTGGAGATTTTTAAATTGTTGAATTGCTAGACTGTTGTATTGTTAGGTTGTCAAATTGCTGAATTGCTAGATTGTTAAATTGCTCATATCTCGTTGCTCACTTCTCATTTCCCTCGTCTCATTTCTCAGAGCTCATCTCCCATTTCACTTCTCACATTTCACAGTTAAATTAACACACAGCATTAGGATTTGGAAACATATCGCTTTGGTCTTCGAAAGTATTATCTAAGCAAACAAAATCTTTTTCTACCAAAAGAAATAGCTTTTTGTCATTACCAATATCAAACTTATTTTCAAAACCAACTAAGTCAGTTGTAGTCCAGTTTTGGGCAATGTTTTCAGGAACCAACAGTGTAATTTTATTATCAACCATTTGCGCTGAAAGTTCAGTAACTTGTTGCGAAGCAGCTAAGGCATAAAATAGTTTATTATCAATAAATTCAGTGGCTTCTTCAATATATCCATTATCGGCAAAATTTTTCACTTCGGTTTGTGTTAAACGAATGCGAATAGAATTGCCTTTGATACGTATTTTCATTTTTTATTTTATTTAATGTTTCGAAATAAAGCAAAAAAACACAAATATTTACTAAAATCCTTTTCATTGTAATTTTGTTAATTTTTTGTAATATTAAGAAAGTCAAATTATTAAGTATTAATTTTATTAACTTGGTTTTTCAATAAATAATTTAAATTCGCCCTTCCAAAAAAGAATGTATAACCTATTTTTATTTATTTTTTAAAATGACTGAATTAAACGAAGTGAATCCTTCTGAAGCTGCATTAAATGCAGAAGCTACTGAGTTAACTAATGTAGAAAATACTACAACCGAAAATGTAGTAAGTGAAAGTTCTGTTGCTGAGCCTATAGCAAGTGTTGAACCAACTATTGTTGATGAAGATAACACAGAAAAAAAGCCAGAAACTATTGAAAGTTTAGTAACTGATTCAATTGAAATAGCGCTTGATGAGCATGAAATGGATGCTGATTTAGCTGCAATTGAACACCATGAAAGTGCTGAGCAATTAGATTATGCAAACAAAACCAAAGACGAGTTACTTACTATAGCTTTACAAGCTATGAGCGACAAGCCTCACAGTGAAGCTTTGCAAATTTTTAAAGATATAAAACCACACTTTGACGCTGCTTTAAACGAAGAACAAAATGCAGCTATGCAAAAGTTTATTGAAGAAGGTGGCGAAAAAGACGATTTTGAATACAAAGCTGGTGTAACAGCCCGTGATACATTTAATAAAGCTATCAAAGATTTACGTGATAAAATATCAGCTGCTAAAGCTATAGCAGAGGCTGAACGAGTTAAAAATTTACGTGCTAAAGAAAATATTTTAGACCAAATTAAGGCTTTAAATAGCAGTGAAGAAACCAAAGAAAGTTTGACTAAATTAAAAGAGTTACAAACTGAATGGAAAAAAATTAAGAATGTTCCAAAAGAACACGTTGAACGCCTTTGGGAAAGTTATAGAGTACTTAACGAAATTTTTTATGATAAATTAAGTATTGATAATGAAATAGCGCAACTAGACAGAGAACGTAACTTAGATGCTAAAATAGATTTATGCAAAAAAGTAAGCGAATTAGCTGAAGAAAAAAGCATTAAATCGGCTTTGATTGCTGTTAAAAAATACCAAGAAGATTGGAGAAATATAGGCCCAGTTCCTAAAGAAGCCAACGAAGAAATTTGGACTCGTTTTAAAGCTGAAGTAGATAAAATATATGCTAGTATAAAAGCCGAAACTGAAAAAAATGAAGCAGTTCGTCAAGCTAACTTGGTATTGAAATTGGCTTTGATTGAAAAATCGAAAGAGTTGGCTACTTATGCTACTACTCGTATTAAGGATTGGATGGAAAAAACCAAAGAAGCCAATGAATTAATGGAAGAGTGGAAAAAAATTGGTTACGTGCCAATGGCGGAAAGAGAAAAAGTTTGGGAAGAATTTAAAGACATTCGTAATACTTTCTTTAATAATAAAAACAATTGGTTCAAATCATTTAACGCGGTTAGGAACGAAAATTTAAAGAAAAAACAAGAGTTGGTAAAAGAAGCTGAAAACATTGCTGCTGCACCAATTGATTGGGGTAAGCAAACTGCTACCATTAAAAATTTACAAGAACAATGGAAACAAGTTGGTCCAGTTCCTGATAAATTCAACGATGAAATTTGGAAGAAATTTAGAACTGCTTGCGATTTATTTTTTGAAAAGAAAGCAGAACGTTTTGCTGAGCAAAATGCCGAGCAAGGAGGCAATTTAATTGCTAAAAAAGAATTGATTTCGCAATTGCAAGCAATGGCTGCCAATGAGGCTGAAAATCCTAATGCATTAAATGAGCTAAAAACCATTCAAGATGCTTGGAGCAAAATTGGATTTGTACCAAATAAAGATAAAGATGCTATTAGCAAAGCATACAATGATTTGTTAGATAAAATTTATGGTCGTCACCGCGAGTTACGCAAAAACATGCGCCAAGCCGATGATAGAGCACATTTTGAATCGTTAGCTAATAACAATGATGGTGGCCAACGTTTACAGCGTGAAGAGCGCATTTTACAAGAACGTATTAAAGGTTTAAAAACCGATATTGATACGTGGGATAATAACCTAGGTTTCTTTAAAAATACCAATGCTAAAAACGAAATGGTAATTCAAATTAATGATAAAATTGCAGCTGCAAAACGTATGATTAAAGAGCTAGAAGATAAAATAAAAACCATAAGAACTTTAAAAAATCAAACGCCAAAAGCTGACTAATAATTACCAAAAGACACAATGACATACTGAATAGTTAAGTATGGTTTTTGAGTTATTTTTATAAAATTAATACAATGACAAAAAAAATAGTAAATGTTGGCGATATAGCATGCGGAAGCAATGAGTTATTCTTAATCTCAGGCCCATGTGTTATTGAAGATGAGTCAATAATGATGAAAACTGCCGAAAAATTGAAAGAGGTTTCGGAAAAGTTAAAAATTAAGATGATTTACAAATCATCGTTTCAAAAAGATAATCGCAGTAGTTTAAAATATTACGATGGTCCAGGATTGGCCAAAGGTGTAGCTATTTTAGCTAAAGTTAAAGAGCAATTTGGTTTTCCATTGTTAACCGATATTCATTATCCTGATCAAGCAGCTGCGGCTGGCGAAGTGTGCGATGTGTTGCAAATTCCAGCTTACTTATGTATGCAATCCACTTTAATGGTGGCGGCTGCAAAAACTGGACGTGTAATCAATATCAAACATGGTCAGTTTTTGGCTCCAGAAAACATGAAGCATCCGGTTCAAAAATGCCTTGACGCAGGAAACGACCAAGTAATTTTAACTGAACGTGGTTACACATTTGGCTATAACGATATGGTGGTTGATCCAAGAAGTTTCTTTTTAATGGGACAAATTGGTTATCCTGTAGTATTTGATATTACCCATTCAATCCGTAAATATGGTATTCCAAGTGCTGATGCAAAAGGTGGAGCACGTGAGTTGTTACCTGTTTTAAGTCGCGCTGGAGTAGCTGCTGGAGTTGATGGTGTATTTATTGAAACACATCCTGAACCAGAAAAAGCTTTGTGTGATGCAGCTTCGCAATTAAGTGTTTATCAATTAGAAGAGTTTTTAAAACCATTAATTGAAATCCACAATTTAGAAGTTAGCTACAGATAATTCTAATTGAAAATAGAACTATTTATTGTAAATAAAAATATAGAAAGACGCAATTTATTGCGTCTTTTTTTTACCAATAAAAATTGATAGTATATTAACATGACAACTACCAATAAGCCTAAAACAAAAAAAAGTACAATAGTTGAATCTCAATCAACTTTATTAATTAAATCGAATGATAAGCAAAGTAAGGTTTTATCAAAAGACGAAATTAAATTTAATCAATTAGTTTCCAAACTTGAATCTTTGGAAAAGAAACTTATTTCAACTGAACAATTATTAGATGCCAAGTTAGCGTATTATGTAAAAAATATTACTCCAATTGAAAATAAGATTAATGAAGATAATTTTGAATTTATAAAATCATTGAATGATTGTAGGTTGCAAAAAGGTTCATTTACCAAAGGTGAAAGGGCCAAAATTAAAGATATTTTGATGGAAGAGTTGTATCATTATGTTTCAATTAAAGGGAAAGATAATATAGATGATTTCACAAAAAATTTATATAAAGAATTGCATGGTGTAAGCATTGATGTGCATGCAGAGGAGAGCTTTGAACAATCAAAAAAGGACCTTGAAGACGAATTTGCTAGAAATGGTTTTGATATAAATTTAGATGATTTAAAAAGTGATATGACTGAGGAGGAGATGTTTAATAAATTTAATGAAATGAGAGAAAGCCTTCACGAAAAATTTTCTAATCAAAATAAAAAAGCAAAGCCAAAATCAAAGAAACAGCTAGAAAAAGAAAAGAAAGAAAAAGAAATTGAGGAGGTGAAAAATAGAAGTATTGGAACAATTTATAAGCAATTAGCTAAAATTCTTCATCCAGATTTAGAACCTGACGAGGATCTGAAAATTGAAAAGCAGGAATACATGAAGCAGTTAAACGTAGCTTACAAAAATAAAGATATTCATACACTGCTTAAATTAGAAATGCTTTGGATTAATAAAGTTGAAAACTCAAAAGGCAATTTATCTGAAGATAAGTTGAAAATCTATATTGAAGTGCTGAAGGAACAAGTAAAGCAACTTGAAAATAATGAGCAAGAAATTTTATTTCATCCTCGTTATCAAGTTTTGCATGATGTGGTTAATTTTCCGACCCAAATAAAATCGGTAAAGATGGATGATATAAAGAAAAAATATGAACTTGAATTAATTCAACTTGAAAAATCTATTGCTAATTTAAAATCTACTAAGTTTGTTACTGAAGTAAAAAAAATTATTAAGTTAAGAGAAGAAGAGGATTTGTATTCAAATTTATTTGATATATTTTCTTAGTATTAAATAATTTACACCTAATTTTAAATATGAGCAAACTAATACGCGGATTAAACTTAAGCCAAGCTACCTCGCTTAATATGATTGATATGGTGGGAATTGGCCCATTTGTAACCATTCCATTTATTATTCATACCATGGGCGGCCCACAGTGTATTTTAGCATGGCTTTTAGGTGCATTGCTTTCATTTATGGATGCTTTTGTTTGGTCGGAATTGGGCGCTAAATGGCCACAAGCAGGAGGCTCTTATGTGTTTTTACAAAAATTATATGGCAAAAAATATGGGCGAATGCTTTCGTTTTTATTTGTTTGGCAAACCAGTATTCAAGCGCCTTTGGTAGTGGCTTCAGGTTCCATAGGTTTTGCTCAATATTTAACTTATTTATTGCCATTAACCGATATTGAACAAAAAATGGTATCAGGTTCATTGGTGCTTTTATTGGTTTGGATTTTATATAGAAACATAAAAACATTAGGCAAGCTATCGGTAATTATGTGGGTGGTAGTTGGCTCTACTATTTTATGGTTAATAGCATCGGCTTTTACCCATTTCGATGCACAAATGGCCTTTAGTTTTCCTGATGGTGCCTTCGATTTAAAACCAATGTTTTTTGTGGCTTTAGGACAAGCATCGGTGAAAAGTATTTACTCGTATTTAGGTTATTATAACGTATGTCATTTAGGTGGAGAAATTATCAATCCTCAAAAAAATATTCCTCGGAGTATTTTTATTTCCATTGCAGGAATAGCAGCGCTTTACATAAGTATGCAAATTGGTATTTTAGGTGTTATTCCTTGGCAAGAAGCCCAAAACTCTACCTTTATTGTAAGTGCGTTTTTTGAAAAATTATATGGACACGCCACTGCTCAGTTTGCTACAGGATTGATATTATTTATTGCCATCACTTCTTTATTTGCAGTGATGTTAGGTTACTCGCGAGTGCCTTATGCAGCCGCGCGCGATGGTAACTTTTTCAAAGTATTTGCCAAATTACATCCCACTAAAAATTTTCCATACATATCTTTATTGGTGCTTGGTGGATTGGCTTTTTGTTTTAGTCTTTTATTTAAATTGAAAGATGTAATTACTGCCATTATTGTAATGCGTATTTTGGTTCAATTTATTAGTCAATCAGTTGGTTTAATTGCTTTACATTACCATTCTAAAAAGCTACGATTGCCTTATAAAATGCCTCTTTTTCCTATTCCAGCCATATTAGGAATATTGGTTTGGTTATTTGTGTTTTTAAGCAGCGATTGGCAATATATAGTTGGTGCTTTGGGTATTATAGTTTCAGGTTTAATATTGTATTTTATTAAAGAACACTACACAAAAACAATGAGTACAAATAATTGAATTTCATTTATTATTTGAAACTACCTCATAACTTAGTTAAACCTTTGACTTTGGTCACTAAAAGGTAGCATTGGTATGGTTACCTTGTATGTTCAAATTAATACTAAACAATTATGAAAATTACAATTAGTAACCATACAACCCTTGAAGAAGTTCAGGATGCATTTAATAAACGTTTTCCATTTTTAAAAGTAGCGTTTTTTGCAGATTTAAATAAACCTTTAAATGCTGAAAATATGGTAAAAAACCATCAAATGGAAATTGGTAAACTAGCGCCAATAGCAGCATTAGAAGGGATTGAAATACATGGCACTACTACAGTGAAACAACTAGAAAATGCTTTCAATACCCAATTTGGAATAGCTGCGCAAGTATTTCATAAACGAGGGCATTCATGGATTTTAACTACTACTTCTGACGATGCAACATTGGATGCTTTAAATTCAAAATCGGCTGAAGATACCAAACCATTACCCAAAGAAGAGATAACCGATTCTGCCGACAGAATGGATTTGGAGTAAAAAGAGAAGAAATCCACAATTTCTTTAATTATTTTCTGCAAATTTGTCAAATTATCAATTCGTTCATATTGATAATTTGACAAAGCTGATTATTTCAATATTTTATTTGGCTGATAATCATACAAAATTTTATTGTAACAAATTTTTTAAAAATTTTCAGAAAACTAAATTTCTATTGCGATGAAAAAAAATAATTACGACATACAATAAAAGTTCCCTGGTAAAAAATAAAATTAGGCCATCAAAAATGCACTTTATATGAGCTACACTATCGACTATATATACAGTTGGTACTTGAAATAAAATGTAATTGGCTAATAGAATGTAATTTATTGATTTTTTGTGTTTTATAAGACAGTTTGGCATTTTTTTTATTGGTTAATTATGTAATAGATTTGCAGTTATGAAACCATTAACAGCAAGATTATTGTTCCGTTTAGAACATGCAGAAAAAAATTCCATTGAAAGTACCTCTGAGGAAATCATACCTTTATTAACCAACAATATTTCTATTGATTTGAATGTGGGATCTTTATTTTTCTTCGGTGAAGTTGAATATATCGTTAAAAAGATAGAAACTCACATTTCAGAAAAGACTGACAAGGTTTTTGGAATGAGTTATGCAGAAAAAATAGGAGAAAGTTACCCTTATAGTATTTCAATTACCTATATAATTAATGAAACAAACAAATGAATATGAACAAAAGTAAATGGCATGATTTCCACTTTCGAGAAGATACTATGCCTCAAGTAAATTGCCCAAGATGCAAAACAGGAACGCTTGATAGAAATAAACCGTTTGAAATTTTTGAAACAACAAATAGTAGTAAAAACAGAAATTAAGAATATTTTGATGAAATAGATTTTGAAGCAAAATTCACTTGTTTTTTAGTTTGCAATAATACATATTGCAACGAACATCTAGCAGTAAATGGTTCTTTATTTTCTGCACCTGACGAGCACAAGTTTGACAATCAATTTAACCATATAAACCAACCTTTTTACACTCATTATAGTCCAGAATATTTCATACCATAATTAGAAATATTTGAACTAAAAAAAGCCTATCCGGTAGCTGTTAATAATGCACTAAGAAAAGCATTTAAAATATGTTTTGCGGATAAAGAGGCAGGAGCAAATAAAATTAGGATTGCAGTTGAAATATTATTAGATGAATTAGGAGTAGGGTCAATTAAGAACAATAAAAATATTCCTTTACAAGAAAGAATAAGAGCGCACAAAAAAGTAGATGAAAATAAAGCTGAATTGCCAGATTCAATTAGATTTATTGGTAATTGCAGCAGCCATAAAGAACAAATAGCAAAAAATGATTTGTTTGATGCTTTTGAGTTTATAAAGACTGTGTTAGATTTGATTTATGATAACGAGTTAAATAAAATTATTTCTCATGCTAAAAAAATAAATAGTCATAGAAAGCCAGCATAAAAAATTGAGAAATAAATTACAATTTTTTAAAGAAACTATTAATAAAATGCAGAAAAACAATGATTCATTAATTCCAATAATACCCAACCCCTTAATTAAGGCAGGTAATGCTATTGAAATAACTAATAAATTATTAGCCGAAGATAACAAAAAAATAAGTTCATTAGCACATTTGAGTGGACAATTAAAATGGAAATTCAATAAGTGGAAATTCAATCAAGAATGGGTTGGAATAATATCTTCACCTACAATTATTAATGGTGCGGTTTATTTTGGATGTAATGATTACTATTTGTACTCATTGGATTGTCTTACTGGAAAAATAAAATGGACGTTTGAAACTGAAGGTGAAATTTATACTACTCCAGCAGTTATTGAAAATATCGTTTATTTTGGAAGTATCGATCATCATGGAACAAATGACCACTTTTTATTTGCTGTAAATATTCAGTCAAGAGAATTAAAATGGAAGTTTAATGCGGGAGGCAATGTTACTTCGCCTATAATAGCATATGATTTTGTCTATTTTGGAAGTGAAGATGGTTATTTATATTCATTAGATAGTAACTTGGGTGAACTAAAATGGAAGTTCCTAACTGGAGGTGAAGTTTATTCTGCCCCAATAATAAAGGATGATGTGATTTATTTTGGTAGTTGTGATAGATATTTATATGCAGTAGATTGTTATTCTGGAGAATTAAAATGGAGATTTAAAACTGAATTTGAAGTTTGGTCTTCCCCTTCAATAATTGAAGGTGTGGTTTATTTTGGAAGTGTTGACCACTATTTTTATGCAGTTGAAAGTCAAACAGGACTATTAAAATGGAAATTCAAAACAGAAGGTCTTGTTAATTCTTCTCCTGTAATAATTGATAGTGTGGCTTATTTTGGAAGTTATGACACTCATTTATATGCAGTAAATTGTCATTATGGAGAACTAAAATGGAAATTCAAAACAGAAGGTGCAGTTGACTCTTCACCTGCAATAACGGATGGTGTGGTATATTTTGGAAGTAAGGAAGGTAATTTATACGCAGTAGATTGTCATTCTGGAGAATTAAAATGGAAGTTTAAAACAGAAAAGTGTGTTCGTTCCCCTGCAATAATGGATGGTGTGGTATATTTTGGAAGTCTTGATGGCTATTTATATGCAGTTTATATATAAAAGATAACAATGCAAACAGAAGCCGTATTTGAAAACATAGCTGAAAGAATTCAGCAAGAAATAAGTAAAGCACGGAAATCTATTTTTATTGCAGTTGCTTGGTTTACCAATAAAAACCTTTTCAATGAATTAATGAATAAAGCAAGAAACGGTTGCACTGTTTCGCTCATTGTTTCAAATGATGATATCAACCTAAATTCAGCCATCAATTTTGAGCAATTGCTAACTGGCAAATCGAAGGTTTATAAAATTGGAAATGGTAGTACCGAATTAATGCACAATAAATTTTGTGTAATTGATTATAGTACGGTTATTACAGGATCGTATAATTGGAGTTATAAAGCTGAAAGTAATTTTGAAAATGTAATTATTACCAGTAACGATACCACCTTAGCTGAGCAATTTATTTCTGAGTTTAATAATATTCGCAAGCAGTATTATCCTGATGAAGTTAGGGAAGAAATTATATTTCCTTTAAGCAAAATAATTAAACGACTAGAGATTCTTAAAAACTATATTCTGTTAGAAGACATATATGAATTAAGCAAGGAAACGGCTAAACTAAAGGAGTATGATTTTAACGCTGATTTGCTAGAAATTATTGAAGAAGTTAAGAAAGAGGAATTCGCATCAGCCATCAATAAAATTCAACAGTTTATTTCTAAAAATCAGCAACTTTCTATTTGGACAGACCCAGAAATAGCTGCTCTCAAACTAGAAATAAAGAATTTAGAAAATCAACTTAATGGATTTGATAACGAAAAAATAGAATTAGAGAAATTGTTATCAGCGTTCCAACATAGGCATACTATTGAGCTTGGTGAGATTATTCTTGATATTTTGAAATTGCGTAAATTAAAGTTTAAAGCAGATAAAGAGAAATTTGAAGAAGCCGAAAACGATGAAAAACAATACCGTGAACAAGTAAACAGCGAAAAAGAAAAGGAAATATTTGAATTAGCTGAAGAGCAAAAATTAGAATTAAAAACCAAATTTAGAAAAGCATCAGTTTTATGCCACCCCGATAAATTTGTAAATGAGTCAATAGAAATCCAAAAGCAAGCCGAAGAAATTTTTAAAGAATTGAATGAAGCGAATGCTAAAAACGACCTTAAAAAGGTTGCAGAAATACTTGCTAATCTTGAAAAAGGAATACTTTCAACCATAAAAGGTGATGGACTAACCGACAAGGATAAATTGAGAACTACTATTGATCGATTAAGAATGAAAGTAAAAATGTTAGAAACAACTATTATTAACATCAAACAAAGTGAAACATTTACAACTATTATTAATATTGAAAATTGGGACGAGTACTTTAGTAGCATAAAAGAAAAATTACAACAAGAACTTTTATCTTTACAACAAGAAGTCAATACTCAGCATTAGTCAATAATAAAAAATTTATCAAAAGCCAGAGGCTTAGTAATAAACTCACTAGCGGGACGCTAGCGAGTGCCTGACATAAATGTAATCCTAACTTGAGCTAGCTGCCAGTAGCCAACCGCAATCTGCCAAAAATAATCTATAATCTTCCGAACTTTTTGAGTAGTTTTGTGTTCGTTTTTATATAAATGAGTCAATCAAATAACAAGGAAATTATCATCAAGGGCGCTCGTGCACACAATTTAAAAAATATTGATGTAAACATTAAGCGTAATAAATTAACAGTAGTTACAGGAGTTTCAGGTTCAGGTAAATCAAGTTTGGTTTTTGATACGCTTTATGCCGAAGGGCAGCGCAGGTATGTAGAAAGTTTATCGGCTTACGCCAGACAGTTTTTGGGTAAAATGAATAAGCCCGATGTAGATTATATTCATGGCATTTCGCCATCAATAGCTATTGAACAAAAGGTTAATACCCGCAACGCACGCTCAACTGTTGCCACTTCAACCGAAATATACGATTACTTAAAATTACTATTTGCCCGCATAGGTGTTACTTTTTCGCCCATTAGTGGCAATATGGTAAAACGCCATACCATTGATGATGTGGTGCAACATATTTTGGCATTGCCCGAAAATACCAAAGCCTATTTATTGGTAACTATTAATACTGAAACCGAATTGCGTAAGCAATTAGAGGTTTATTTACAAACAGGTTTTAATCGTTTGTTTTTAAACAACGAAATGCTTGATATTGAAGAGTTTTTAAGCAATGATGAATTGGTTAAGAAAACTGCTAAAGCTAAAAAAGCTGAACCTCTTTATTTATTAATTGATCGTTTTGCAGTGCAACAAAATGATGAAGATTTTTTAAATAGAATTTCTGATTCTATTCAAACTGCATTTTTTGAAGGCGAAGGGGAATGTGTGCTACACACCATCAATGATGAAGGCAAAACCAAATACGAATTATTTAATAATCGTTTCGAATTGGATGGACAAAAATTTGAAGAACCAAGCGTTAATTTGTTTAGTTTTAATAATCCTTTTGGAGCTTGTAAAACTTGCGAAGGTCTTGGTAATGTAATTGGTATAGATGAAGATTTGGTGGTTCCTGATAAAGGTTTATCCATTTTTGAAGATGCCATTGTGCCTTGGAAAGGCGAAAAAATGCAAGAATGGAAACAAATGTTTATTCATGTTACCCGTAAAAACGATTTTCCATTACATAAACCCTATTTTGAATTGACCCAATCGCAAAAAGACTTTTTATGGCAAGGTGGTGCGGGTTGGCCCGGTTTAAATGGCTTTTTTAAAGAGTTAGAAAAACAAACTTATAAAATTCAATACCGTGTTATGTTAGCACGTTATCGCGGTAAAACTACTTGTTACGATTGCCGAGGAACGCGTTTGCGCCAAGATGCCAATTATGTAAAATTGGTTAATTTAAATAAATCGGATGCGGTTTATACTTTTAATGGAGATAGTGAATACGCTTGTTTATCGGTACTTTTATTAATGAGCATTGATGATTGCGTGGCCTATTTTCAAAACTTAAAATTGTCGGAAACACATCAAAAAATAGCAAGCAGAATTTTGGTTGAAATAACAAATAGGTTGAACTTTTTGCAAAATGTTGGTTTAGGTTATTTGTCGTTAAATAGACTTTCGAGCACTTTAAGTGGTGGAGAAACGCAACGTATCAATTTGGCTACTTCTTTAGGTTCAAGTTTGGTTGGCTCGTTGTATATTTTAGATGAACCAAGTATTGGTTTACATCCTCGCGATACTGAAAATTTAATAAGAGTTTTGCAAAAACTGCGTGATATTGGCAATACAGTTGTGGTGGTTGAACATGATGAAGAAATTATGCAAACAGCCGATGAAATCATTGACATCGGGCCTTTGGCAGGAATTCATGGTGGCGAAAAAGTTTCGCAAGGAAATATTGATTTTATAAAAAACGATACCAATAGTTTAACCGGAATGTTTTTATCTGGAGTTAAAAAAATTGAGGTTCCAACCAAACGCAGAAAGTGGAAAGATTATATTGAAATAAAAGGCGCAAGGCAGCACAACTTAAAAGGTTTTGACGTAAAGTTTCCATTGCGTGCGTTTACAGTGGTTACAGGCGTTTCTGGAAGTGGAAAAACTACTTTAATTAAAAAGATTTTATATCCTGCTATTCAGAAGCATTTGGGTAATTACACAGGCGAAAAAACGGGTGCTCACGAAAGTATAGGTGGAGATATAAAAACAATTACTCAAATTGAAATGGTTGATCAAAATCCAATTGGAAAATCGAGTAGGAGTAACCCCATCACTTATATAAAAGCTTACGATGCCATTAGAGATTTGTACTCGCAATTAGCTATTTCGAAAGCAAGAGGTTTTAAACCGCAACACTTTAGTTTTAACGTAGAAGGTGGCCGCTGCGAAACTTGCCAAGGCGAAGGTGAAGTAACCATTGAAATGCAATTTATGGCCGATATACATTTGCCATGCGATGAATGTAAAGGTGCAAGGTTTAAGGAAGAAGTTTTAGATGCTAAACACAATGGAAAAAGCATCAGTGATTTGTTGAGCATGAGCGTAGATGAAGCTTTGGAGTTTTTCCATGATGAAACTACCATTGCCAATAAAATTAAACCATTAAGCGATGTTGGTTTGGGATATATCAAATTAGGTCAATCGAGCAATACTTTAAGTGGGGGGGAGGCACAGCGAGTAAAATTAGCTTCTTTCTTGGGTAAACGTGCAAGTTCAGAACATGTGTTATTTATTTTTGATGAACCAACTACAGGTTTGCACTTTAACGATATCAATAAATTATTGACTTCGTTCAATGCATTGATTGACCAAGGACATACCATTATTGTAATTGAACACAATATGGATGTGGCTAAATGCGCTGATTATATAGTTGACCTTGGTCCACAAGCTGGTGATGAAGGCGGAAACTTAGTGTTTGCTGGTTTGCCCGAAGATTTAGTTAATAATACCGAAAGCTACACAGCTAAATATTTAAAGGATAAGTTGAAGTAGATATAGACCTAACAGGTTAATTTGTAATAAAAATATTTTCATTACATTTGATAAAATAACTTTTTAAAATGACCACAATTCGTTTGCAAACTGAAACACTTGAACAAGCTCAAAAAATTGAAGAATTATTGAGTAAAATAAATTTTGTTCATGATATAAGAGTCGAGGAGAATAATATTGATGAATTTACTATTTCTAAATTAGAAGAAAGCAAAGAATTATACTTAAAAGATCCTGCAAGTTTCAAAAGTTGGGAAGAAGTAAAAGCTGAGATTTTACTTTCCAACGAGTTTTGATTTATTGTCAGTAAGTTGTTGTTTGATATAGGCTTTCAATTCTTTAAAAGTCATATTTTGAGTTTCATTACTAATTTTATTTCTGACGTCTCTCATCATTTTTACTGCATCAAACTGTTTTTCTTTTTTATCGTTTTAGTCATAAATGTTTAAATTGATTTATAACTAATCTTTAATAAGCCTATTAAATCCAAGAAATATTACTAATAAAAAGAGAATTTGAAATAGACAACCTAAATTTTTATTATTAGGTTGAATGGATTCAAATACATCCCAGAAAATAACTCTCTTATTTTCTAATTTTTCGAGTACTTCATCATAGATTTCTTCATATGTAGCGTTCTGAAGTGGACTCAAATCAATTTCAATACAACGAAGTAAATTTTCTTTTATGTATTTATCTTTCTTTTCATCGACTGAATGCGATACGAAAATTTCAAAATAAATATTTTTCCCTTCAAATGTTGCTGTAACATCTGGACGAATATTCTCGAATCGCTTTTCTGCAATTGGTTCGGCATATAATACATTACCGTATTTAGGAATTTTTATTTGAGTGTTTTCTACTAGTATTTGCTTTCCAAGCTCATGCAAAGCTGTTTCTTGAGAACCTTCACAAGTTGGATTTTTGTCATGCCTAAAAAATTTTATTCTATTCTTATCTTTAAATTCTAAGACCGCCTCAAGTTTTTCATCACATTTTAGGCAATAACAATTTCTCCGAGTTTCTTTATCATTCGATTGAATATTTTCAATATGAACAAATTTATCTGTTAGCTTGTTAAAAGCAATCTTAATCGGATTTGTCATTTGTTTTGTTTTAATTTTTTACTTTTAGTTTTCATATGAATTGGCTGATCGGTTACCTATTAGCCTTTTAGTCCCAGCAAAAATAAGTCTTCCGTAAACATTTGGCGTGTGGCTATAAGAAAACAGAATAAATTTTTTTCAATTATTACCATTAAAAATTTTCTTCATAACAAACGAATATTTTTATTAAGTTTTTTGCTTTTGTTGGTTTGAATATGCCAAATTCGTGCACCAGCATTGGGAATTCAGTTAGCTTTAGTTTTATTGTATATAATCATTTTCACCGCTATAATTCATAACTGTAGATGAATATATTGTTCCTCTTACATCCGTATGTTTAGTATTAACCTTGATAAAATAAATAGGAAATGAGGCTGTCGGAAATAATGGGACTGTAACATATTCTCCTTTAGCTATCTCCTCATTAATTTTAAATGTTAACTTTTTATTCTCCGATGGGGTTAATTTTTTGTCCTCTATGCTTGTCTTGGAGTTTTTTATCTCAATGTCAATTGTTAAATCAATTGATTTAACCTCGGTGTTACCATAGTTATGAAATTTAATCGAGAAATAATTCCCATCAAAAAGTTGCGTGTTAGCTGCTAGGTCTGGAAATGATTGTTGCATCGATTTTTTCCATGAATCACTTAGTGTCGTATTAATGTATTCGGTTCTAAAATTTTGTTTAGCATCTATTGTTATATTTTTTATTAGTTTAATGTCTGATGAAAGATGTGCATTTAATTGCAAGTCTGTTTGTTTCTTAATTTGTCTAAACGTTCTGATAGTATAGTATACATATAAAGCGTTTAATATTACACCTAGTGTTGTAATGACATCTGTATAGTGGTTGCAAAGCCAATTGGTAAAATTAATCGCTTCGTTTTGGGTCGTGGGTGCTTGTAGTATTAACATTTTATTTCAGCGATAAGATTGTAGTTCTAATTTCTAAAAAATCTGAAAGTCTCTCTAAATTAGACTTATAGAAAAAGTTATAAGTATCAGAATACATTAGATTCATTTGACAGTAGAATTCTTTTTGAAAACTCTCGATTCCGTCTTCAAATATTTTTCGATCTGTTGAATCAACCACTAGTTCAATTTTTAGAATCTCATTTATCCATAAAGTATTCATTGTTAAATTGTCAACACCTACAACAATGTCATATAGTTTATCTTTTGTTATAATTAAAGTCTCTACAACCAATCCTTGCATTTGTGGATTAGGATTTTGTGCGATTTGAATGAATGTCTTTAATGGAGTACTTTCATTAGAAATTGAATCAGCCAACTTATTAAATGCTCCAATAGTTGCACTATTAGCCTTAATAGCTAATAGTTTTTTTGAAATGTCATTAATTATGTCTTTCATCTTATTTGTTTATATTTATTTAAAATTACTTCTAACTTTTATTTGTATAACTTTATTTAACCAACCAATCCAAATTTGTATAGCTTGGAGCAACTTTAGTTCACTTTTCTTTTACAATTATATTCATTTAGTTTTAAAAACAATTGTAGTTTTTAAATTGAAGTAAATTCATAATTTATGTACAAAACTTTTTTCAAAAATTTCTGGTAAAAAATGGTTGTTAACATTTAATGCATAGTTTAAAAATGGCTACCAATTTTACCAGTAAATAAACTTAATTTAGCAGCTTAATTAGTAAAAATGCAGTTTTCTCATTTACACGTTCATACCCAATTTTCGTTGCTCGATGGAGCAGCCGAAATTGGTAACTTATATAAAAAAGCAGCTAAAGATAATATGCCAGCTATTGCCATTACTGATCATGGTAATATGTTTGGTGCGTTTCAGTTTGTGGCCGAAGCTTACAAGCATAAAAACGATGATGGTTCATTAAAGGTTAAACCCATAGTTGGTTGTGAGTTTTATGTGGTGCCTGATAGAAGCAAAAAAATATTTACCAAAGAAGATAAAGACAAGCGCAATCATCAATTGCTTTTAGCTAAAAATGCTGAAGGATACAAAAACTTAATTAAACTTTGTTCGCTTGGCTACATGGAGGGAATGTATGGTAAATATCCTCGCATTGATAAAGAACTTATTTTAAAGCATCACAAAGGATTAATTGCTACTACTTGCTGTTTGGGTGCTATGGTACCACAAACCATTTTAAAAAAAGGGGAGGCCGAAGGCGAAAAAGAATTTAAATGGTGGCTCGATTTATTTGGCGAAGATTACTACATTGAAATGCAGCGCCACGATATCAAAGAGCAAAATGAGGTAAACGAAGTGTTGATGAAGTTTGCGGCTAAGTATAATGTTAAAGTTATTGCCTCAAACGATTCTCATTATGTTGATCAACAAGATGCCAATGCACACGATATTTTGCTTTGTATCAATACAGGTTCATTGCAAAGCACACCTACTTTAAAAGATTTTTCTGATGATGATGTAAGTATAAAAGGCCGAAGATTTGCATTTGCAAACGACCAATTCTATTTTAAAACAACTGAGGAAATGAGCACGCTTTTTAGCGATATTCCTCAAGCCATTGATAATACAAACGAAATTGTTGGTAAAATAGAAACACTCGATTTAAAGCGAGATGTGTTATTGCCTAATTTCGAAATTCCAACTCAATTTCAAACCCAAGATCAGTATTTAAGGCATTTAACTTACGAAGGGGCCCGCCAACGATACTCAGAGTTAACTCCAGCCATTGAAGAACGTATCAATTTTGAATTACATACCATAGAAACCATGGGTTTTGTGGGGTATTTTTTAATTGTAATGGATTTTATAAAAGCGGGTAGAGACTTAGGTGTTTTTATTGGTCCTGGCCGTGGTTCCGCTGCTGGAAGTGTGGTGGCTTTTTGTATTGGTATTACCAATATCGACCCCATAAAATATGAGTTACTTTTTGAGCGTTTTTTAAATCCTGATAGAAAGTCTTTACCCGATATTGATACCGATTTTGATGATGTGGGAAGACAAAAGGTAATTGATTATGTAATTCAAAAATACGGACGAAACCAAGTGGCACAGATTGTAACTTATGGTACAATGGCTGCAAAATCTAGTATCAAAGATGTTTCGCGCGTGTTAGATTTACCTTTGGCCGATGCCAATGCGTTGGCTAAATTGGTTCCTTCAAAACCTGGAATTAACCTTGGCAGGCTTTTAAAAGCTCCTTTAGAAGGTGAAAAAAGTTTAAAAGAAAAAGAAGGTTTAGAGGGTGATGATTTAGAAAATGTAAAGAAACTGAGGTTGCTTTACGATGGAAATGATTTGCAATCGCGTGTGCTGAAAGAAGCTGAAAAGCTAGAAGGTTCGGTTCGCGGCACTGGTGTACATGCAGCGGGTTTAATTATTGCGCCTTGCGATTTAACCGATTTAATTCCGGTGGCAGTAGCCAAAGATTCTGATTTATTGGTAACTCAATTCGAAGGAAAAGTAATTGAAGATGCTGGTGTAATTAAAATGGATTTTTTAGGTTTAAAGAATTTAACCATTTTAAAAAATGCACTGCGTTTTATAAAAGAAAATCATGGCGTAGAAATTTTACTAGATGAAATTCCATTAGATGATCAAAAAACGTATGAAACCATTTTTCAAAAAGGCGATACCAATGGTATTTTTCAGTTTGAAAGTGCGGGAATGCAAAAGCATTTAAAGGATTTAAAACCTGATAAGTTTGACGATTTGGTGGCTATGAACGCTTTGTATCGTCCGGGTCCAATTGCTTATATTCCAACTTATATTGCTAGGAAACATGGAACCGAAAAAATTGAATTTGATTTACCTGAAATGCAGGAATATTTGGAACCAACTTATGGGGTAACTGTATTTCAAGAGCAGGTAATGTTGCTTTCGCAAAAAATTGGCAATTTTACCAAAGGCGATGCCGATACTTTGCGTAAAGCAATGGGTAAAAAAGACCGTAAAACCCTTGATAAAATGAAGGGTAAGTTTTTAGATGGAGCTACTGCAAATGGGCATCCGGCTGAAGTTTTAGAAAAAATTTGGAAAGATTGGGAAGCATTTGCTCAATATGCGTTTAATAAATCCCATTCGGTTTGTTATGCTTATGTAGCTTTTCATACTGCTTATTTAAAAACTCATTATCCTGAAGAATTTATGGCTGCCACGCTTGATAATGCTTCGGGTGATATTGACCAAATATCGTTTTTTATGGAAGAGTGCAAGCGCATGGGTTTGAATATTTTTGGTCCTGATGTAAATAAATCGGAAGTTACTTTTTCGGTTAATAAAGAAGGCGAATTACGTTTTGGGTTAGGAGCTATAAAAGGAGTAGGTGAGGCTGCTGTGGAAGAAATTATCGCAGAGCGCAAAAAAAATGGTCCTTATAAAAGTATTTTTGATTTAACAAAACGTGTAAACTTACGAGCCGTAAATAAAAAAACGCTCGAAGGTTTGGCTTACGGAGGTGCTTTTGATTGTTTTGAAGGAACCCATAGAGCTCAATATTTTTCATTAGTTGATGAATCAAATATTATTGAAAAATCTATTCGTTTTGGAAATGCTGCGCAAGCGAATGAAAGTAATAATCAGCAGAGTTTATTTGGAGGTGGTGTATCGGTAAGTTTACCAGAACCAACCATTCCTGCGGCAGAAACTTGGAGTTTAATGGAGCAGCTAAAAAAAGAAAAGGAAGTAATTGGTATCTATTTGTCAGGTCATCCGCTTGATCCATTTAAGATAGAAATAGACAAATTGGCTTCTCATCCGTTAAGCGAGTTAAAAGATTTAAAACCATTAAAAGGAATAGCCGAAATAAAAATTATTGGCGTAGTAGCATCCGTAAATCATAGAATTAGTAAGATGGGTAAACCATTTGGTAGTTTTGTTTTTGAAGATTTAACTGGAACCTTTGAAATGCCATTATTTGGCGAAAATTATTTGAATTATAAAAAGTTTTTAGAGCCAGGATATTACTTATTTATTAAAGGAAGGGTTGATAATAGATGGGGCAAAGAAGATGATTTTGAATTTAAGATAAACTCAATAGAAATGCTGCCTGAAATAAGAGAAAAGTATTTTAAAACGGTTAATTTAGAAATAGAATTAGACGACTTGAACGATAATTTGGTTTCAATAATTTATGAAAAAATTAAAAACAATTCTGGATCAGCTTTGCTTAATTTTATAATAACCAATAGGAAAGAACAGTTAGCCATTAGTATGAGGTCGAGCAAATATAAGGTTTCCATAACCAATGAAATGCTCCAAACTTTTGATGAACTAGGCTTAACTTATAAATTAAACTAAAAAAATAATAACACCTTGATTTATAAAATGAACTGACAAATTGTTTGCATTTTATAAATTGGGTTTTAAATTGCACAATCAAAATATATCAATAATTAAAAATAAAATTATGGCAGTAGAAATAAATGACGCAAACTTTGAAGAGTTAGTTTTAAAATCTTCAGTTCCAGTATTAGTAGATTTTTGGGCAGAATGGTGTGGTCCTTGCCGTATGGTAGGTCCAGTAGTAGATGAATTACATAAAGAATACGAAGGAAAAGCATTAGTTGGTAAAGTTAATGTTGACTTTAATCCCAAAATTGCTACCGATTATGGTATTATGAGTATTCCAGCTTTGTTATACTTTAAAGATGGTAAATTAGTAGATAAACAAGTAGGAGCAGTTCCAAAACATATTTTGGCCGGCAAATTAGATGCTCAACTTGCTTAATATTTAAAAAATATAAATTATTAAATCCCTTCAAAATTATTGAAGGGATTTTTTATTTTTACACACTTTGGAAAATAAGATAACAGAATATAATTTACTTCAAACCGGCAATCTTGAGCTACTTGCAAAACAAGTAGTAGAAGGTTTTATAACAGGTTTGCATAAAAGTCCGTTTCACGGCTTTAGTGTGGAGTTTGCGGAGCATAGGCAATACAATAAAGGCGAAAGCATTAAACATATTGATTGGAAATTATTTGGCAAAACTGAAAAACTTTACACCAAACGTTATGAAGAAGAAACGAATTTAAGATGTTACTTAGTTATTGATGATTCTTCATCCATGTATTTTCCAAACGAAGGGATTACTAAAATTCAATTTGCTGCTTATGCCTCGGCTTGTATTACTTACATGCTCAAAAAGCAACGCGATGCAGTTGGGTTAAATGTAATTGATAATGAGGTTTCTTTCCAATCGCAAGCCAAATCAGGTTCGGTTCATATTAAAATGATTTTTAATGAATTGAATAAACTTGTTGAAGCCAAAAATAAAAATGTTGGAAGTAATTTAGCAGCAGGATTGCATCATATTGCTGAAACTATTCATAAACGCTCCTTGGTTATCATTTTTACTGATATGTTTTGCAATGATAATTTGGAAAAAATATTTGAAGCTATTCAACATTTAAAATACAATAAACATGAAGTAATTATTTTTCATGTGGCTGATAAAAAATTAGAAATGGATTTTGATTTTGCTAAACGTCCGTATATTTTTATTGATAGCGAAACCAATGAACAACTAAAACTTCATTCAAATTTGGTAGCCGATGATTATAAAAAATTAGTAGCCGATTTTAAAGAAGAAATAAAACTTAAATGCGCCCAACTAAAAGTTGATTTTGTAGAGGCTTATATTGAAAATAACCTTGATCAAATACTGTTGAAATTTTTACAAAAGAGAGAAAAAATGAAATAATACGACAAAAATTTTAAAATATTAAAAAAATGTCGTAATGTTGTGTATGGGAAAAACGTATAAATCAACAAGAGTAAATAAAGTATATGCTAGCACAGAGCCAGTTTCTATGATTGTTGAAGAAGCACTAGCAGGCGGTTATACTACACAAAACTCAATGCAATCTATTTTAAATTTAGCATCTAATTTTCAAAATGAAATGGATTTGGTTACTCTTACTAGAAATGGTATTTTAAAACAAGCCGTTACTAATATGGCTGCTAAATTTGGCATAACCCAAGAAAAAATTTGTGAGCTATTACATATGAGCGCTCGTAATTTTCAACGTATTAAAGATAATGCCCCATTAGATATTTATACATCTGAGCAAACTATAGAAATGGCTAATGTTTACAGCAAAGCCCATAAAATATTTATTGATGAAGAAGCAGTTAAGCAATGGTTTCAAACTCCAAATTATGCACTAGGAAATCAAAAACCTTTAGATTTATTGGATACTAGTTTTGGCGTAAAAATGGTTTCAGATGTATTAGGCAGAATTGAACACGGTGTATTTTCATAATGCAATTATTTAGATTTGGGCTTGAAACTTATATAAATGATATAAGTGGATATGGGGCAAAATTATATGGAGGAAGATGGAATAATGTAGGCAATGCAATGCTTTATACGGCCTGTTCTCCATCGTTATGTATGCTTGAGTTTATCTGTAATGCAAGTGGAATAGCAAAAACGGTTCAGACTAGTTTGCTAACTTTAAAACTTGATAGCAAGGTAAAACTTGAACAATTAACAATAAATGAAATGCCTGAAAATTGGCAAGATGTTCCTTCACCAGATATTTTAAAACGTATTGGTGATAATTGGCTTAAAGGTAATACTTCAGTTGGTATAAAAGTTCCTTCGGCAGTAATGCCAATTGAGTTTAATGTGTTAATTAATCCTTTGCATAAAGATTTTTCAAAACTAACTATTGAAAATATAGTTAAAATGGATATTGATAAACGAATAATCAAATAAAAGATGATTGCATTTTCGAATTGTAAAATAAATTTAGGACTTCATATTATTAATAAACGCGAAGATGGTTTTCATAATTTAGAAACTGTTTTTTATCCAATTTCATTGGCTGATTCGTTAGAGTTAATTGAAAATGATAGTAATTTATTTAACTCAGTTTCATTTAAATCTTTTGGTTTAAGTATTGACGGCAGCTTGGATAACAATTTAATTGTAAAGGCATATCGTTTATTAGCTAATGATTTTAAATTGAAAGCAGTTGATTTTTATTTACTAAAAAATATACCAATGGGAGCTGGTTTGGGCGGTGGGAGTAGCAATGCTGCTTTTGCTTTAAAGTTATTGAATAGTTGTTTAAAGCTTAATTTATCAAATAACCAGCTTGAAAATTATGCAGCTATTTTAGGTAGCGATTGTGCTTTTTTTATTGGTAATAAACCAAGTTATGCCACTGGAAGAGGCGAGGTTTTAGAGCCAATAAATATTGATTTGAATGGTTATTTTTTTGTATTATTAAAACCTCCAATTCATGTAAGTACGGCTGAGGCTTTTGCTAATGTTTACAAGCGAGGCGAAGGTTCAATATCTTTAAAAGATTTAATAAAAAACCCAATTGAAAAATGGAATGGATTAATTGAAAACGATTTTGAAAAATCGGTTATTAAGCACCATCCAAGTATTGGTTTAATAAAGGAAAAGCTTTACGAAAATGGTGCTATTTATGCTAGCATGAGCGGAAGTGGAGCTAGTGTATTTGGGTTATTTAAAACGGAAACAGATTTAAAGACTCAATTTGAAAATGACTTTTATTTTAGCTGTAAACTTTAGCTAATATTATCGCTTTCTATAACACCATCCCTAAGTCTAACTATACGTTTAGCTCTTTTGGCAATATCTTCTTCGTGAGTTACTATAATTACGGTATTTCCCTTTTGGTGTATTTCCTCTAGCAAGTCCATAATTTCATGACTTGTTTTGGTATCTAAATTTCCTGTTGGTTCATCGGCCAAAATAATAGCAGGTGAGTTTACTAAAGCCCTTGCTATGGCTACTCTTTGGCGCTGTCCACCACTTAATTCGTTTGGTTTATGCTCCACTCGCTCGCCTAAACCAACGCTTTCTAATGCTTGTTTAGCTTTTGCTAATCTTTCTGTTTTTCCAATCCCTGCATATACCAAAGGCAATGCTACATTTTCTAACGAACTGTTGCGAGCCAGTAAGTTAAAAGTTTGAAAAATAAATCCAATTTCTTTGTTTCTTATTTCGGCTAATTCATTATCTGTCATGTGGCTCACATCGGTACCGTTCAATTTGTAACTTCCACGGCTTGGTGTATCTAAACAGCCTAAAATATTCATTAAGGTAGATTTTCCCGAGCCGGAAGGTCCCATTAAAGCCACATATTCGCCTTTGGCTATTTTTAAATCTACACTTACTAAAGCATTAACTACTACTTCACCAATTTTATAGGTTTTTCCTATTCCATTTATTTCAATTACTAAATTAGCCATGCTTTTTTATTTTGGTTTTGATGCAATAAAATAAATTATTACTTATGTTATTCCTTTTTATGATAGAAGGGAAAACAAGGTGTTATTTATCTAAAAACTTAGGAACTCTAAAGTAATCCGAATCTTTATCAGGTGCGTTTAATAACGCTTCTTGATGTGTGATTTCGTGCTTAGGTTCATCGTTACGCAATATATTTTCGTGGCTATTCATAAATATCAATGGCTCTACATTATCGGTATTTACCTCGTTCATTTTTTCGAAAAACGATATAATTTGAGTCATATCTTTTTGCAAAGCTACTTTTTCTGTTTCGGTAAAATCGAGTTTAGCCAAATCAGCTAATTTATCAATGATTTCGTTATTAATTTCCATAATTGTATTCAGCTAATTTATTGTTTATTATGTTATAAACTTGGTTCTTTAATTCATCTACATTTTCTAACGTCATGCCTTTGGTTGAAATTGGTTTGTGAATTATTTGATATCCATTTCCTGGTTTTCCTTCAAAAACTCCTTGATCTGGTAAAATATTATTGTTTCCAACAATGGTAACAGGCAATATATCTATTTGTTTTTCAATTGCTAACCTGAAAGGTCCATCCTTAAATTTTATCAATTTAGGCACTTGGTTTGAAATAGTTCCTTCAGGAAAAATTACCAAACTCCTACCACTTTCAAAAAATTTGGTGGCTTTTATGTAAGCTTCAGCTGCTTTTCGAGGATTTTTTCTATCTACAGCTATATCAATGGTTCTGAACCATATACCAAAGACTGGAATTTCCTCTAATTCTTTTTTAGCCATAAAACTAAAATCTAATTGATTTAGTTTTACAGTTAAAGTTACAATATCTAATTGGGAAGTGTGATTTGGACAAATTACATAAGGTTTAGTGGTATCAAAGGGTTCTTCAATTATTTGAGTTATTTTCACAAAACCAGTAGTTAATAGAATTTTGCCCCAAAATCTACGAATTTTATGACCTAAAGGATAGCGCTTAGGGTTGCTTAAAGCATATCTAATAAATGGATATAATACAGTAAATGAAAGCACTGTCCATAAACCGAACCAAACTGCATAAGTTGTTTTTAAAGGATTTTTCGAAAATTTCATAGGCACAAATTTAGTTATTGATTCCAAGTAGACGGACTTTTACGCCAGTCGTTAAGTAAAGCTAATTGCTCAGGCAAAACTATTCCTTTATCAATAGCAATTTGAATTAATGTTTGATAATTGCTTAACGAAACATATTTGCAGTCAGCATTATCAAAAGCATTTTGGGCCTCATCAAAACCATAAGTAAAAATGCTAGCCATTCCTAATACTTGGCAACCATAAGTCTTAAGTGTTTCTACAACTTGTAAGCTACTTTTACCTGTACTAACTAAATCTTCAATAACTACAACTTTGGTATTTGGAGCAATATCGCCTTCAATTTGTTTGCCCATTCCGTGTTTTTTAGCCTCAGAACGAACATAGCCGAACGGCAAATTTAACTCATCAGCAGCTAAAGCACCTGGAGCTATGCCTGCGGTTGCTACACCTATAATTGCCTCCACATCAGAAAATTGCTCTTTAATGATTTGTCCCAATGCTTTTTTTATAAAATTACGTGCTTCAGGATACGAAAGTGAAACTCTGTTATCGCAATAAATGGGGCTTTTCCAACCACTAGCCCAAGTAAAAGGTTCGTTTGGTTTTAATTTAATTGCGTTTATTTGTAACAAGTATTCCGCTACTTTTGCGGCAGTATTTTCACTTAAATTCATATTGGGCAAATGTATAAAATTTTTATAAACGATAAACCATTCATTATAGCAAATTCGGCTTTTACTGATAATTCTTTTCCTAGTTTTGATTTTGAAGAAAAATTGTTTGAAACTAAAATAGCTGAAGTATTTGCAAATCAGTTTAGTGGAGTTGTTTTTAAATGTAATGATGAAGAATTGGTGTTTAACAAATTTGCCAAACATTTTAAAATAATTGAAGCAGCAGGTGGGTTGGTATTTAATAGTAAAAACCAATTGCTTTTAATTGAGCGATTAGGTGTATGGGATTTACCTAAGGGAAAAATTGAAGTAGGCGAAATACCTAAAATTGCGGCTGTTAGGGAAGTGGAGGAGGAGTGCGCTGTAACAGGATTAACCATTGAAAATTTGGTATGCAAAAGTTATCACACTTATTTTTTTAAAGAGAAACACATTTTAAAGCACACTTATTGGTATAAAATGAATACTAATTTTAGCCAAAATTTAGTACCTCAAACGGAGGAAGATATAACAAAAGTAGAATGGCAAAATTTTACTAAAAGTGATATTGAAACTTTAAATACTTACGAAAGTATTAAGGATGTTTTGAGACATTGCTTTGTGTAAAGATAAATAAAAAAGCCAGAAATTTATTTCTGGCTTTTTATGTTGTAAGTGTTTTTATTTACAAGTCCAATTAAAATTGGTTTGGCTAACTTCGCCATCTATTCCTGTTGCTATTTGCTTAGTAACGTTTCCATTGCTATCAAAGTTATAGGTATAATTTGTAGTAATATCCCCATCAGTAAATTCAGTTTTTACTAAATTTTTATTTGAATTGCCAACAAACATATTGTCTAAATTCACTTTTGATATGTTATTGGTTTTATCAGTATAATAATCGTAGGTAAATACAGTATTGGTTGTTCCGTCCGATTCTGTCATGGTTGTTAAATTGCCATTGGTGTAAGTATAATTTCTTGAGGTAACAGTTGTACTTCCTAAAAATGTAACAGATTCATTTTGAGTTTTTAAGTAACCATCATTATCGTAGGTATTAGTGGTAATCATGGTAAAAAATCCTTGAATATCAGTAACTATACTATCTGCATTACCTTTACTGTTTAAAAAATAAGTTCTAAATGGAATACCACTAATTGAAATAGTAATTAAATTAGTTTCATAACTTATTGAATAAATAGCAGTATCTGAACTTGGCTCTTTATTAACCACTTGGTTAATAGTTCCATTTGAATTGTAGATAAAAGCTGCAAAAGTAGTGTCGTTTTCTAATGTTGAGGTAATATTACAAGTAGGGGTTGTAACATTTGGTGTTGTTGAATCTGAATCTTTTTTACACGAAGTAAAATAAGTAGCAGCAGTAGCTGCCATTAGTAACATAATCTGTTTTGCTTTCATTTTTGTTTTTATATTTGTTTATTATTTAAGAGTTTCATCATAATAAAGCCACTTAGAGTAAATTTCTAAATGGCTTTATATTTAATTGTTTATCAGTGCTTTGTACTATTTATTCTTTTTAACAATGTATTTGGCATTTTTACCTAAAAAGAAATTAAACGTATCGCTTCTTAAGCCAAGTCTTAGTGTTTCGCAAGGAATTACATCGTTTGGAGCAATGTTTCCTAAGCTTACATTAGCACCTACTAATTTAATAAAATAAGTTTGTTGAGCCTTTTGAGGTGCTTCCCAAATAATTTTTTCTTCTGGTATTTTAGTTAAAATTTCTTGAACCAAACCCTCTCTAACTTCACCGCTACTTCTGTAAACACCCACATTTCCTGCTTCACGTGCCTCGGCTATTACTTTCCAAGCACCAGCTTGAATTTCGGTTTCCATTAATTCAATCCATTGGTAAGGAGGAATAATTTTTTCTACATCTTTACTACCCACTTCGCTTAATACGGTAACATATTGACTTAATTTACTTATGTAATCAAGTTTAATATCGTGAGGTAATTCAATTGATCCATCCGATATTTCAGCATGAGTGAGTTTAAAACGCTCTAAAACTTTTAAATAGTCATCAAACTGGTTTCTTACTAAAAATGCTTCAAATAAAGTACCTCCAAAATACACTATAATGTTATTACGTTGGTAGAGTTTAATTTTTTCTTCTAAGTTGGGCGTAACAAATGCAGTCCCAAATCCAAGTTTAATTATATCTATAAGTCCACCCGATACTGAGATTAAGTCTTCTGCTTCTCTGTAGCTCAGACCTTTATCCATTACCATTGTTAATCCTTTTTCGCGAGGTTTTGCACTTCGCTCAGGTATCATTTTAAGTTTAAAGTTGTTCATTTATAAAATTTGCAAAAAACTGCTTTTTCGAACTGCTAAAGTATGTTAAATAGTTTTTTTATAATGTATAAAATTTGTCAGATTATTAATTAAATAATGCTATTAACTTACACTCACATAAATTGCTTTAATTTCGTCAGCATATTTGGTTTCTACCACTTTACGTTTAATTTTTTGGGTTGGAGTCATTTCTCCATCTTCTAAAGTAAATGGTCTACGTTTAATTGAATAATTTTTTACACGTTCAAATTTTCCTAAATTAACTTCCAACATTTTCATATCGGAATCCATCCAATCAAGCACTTCTTTATCTCTAATAAATTCATCTTCTTGCTTAAAGTAATCTTCTTTATAGTTAAATACTTCTTTCATTTCTTCTTTACTAGGAACAATTAATGCAGTTAAATATTCTTGTCTGTCACCAATTAAAAATATTTGCTCAATTTTATTTGATTTCATATAAACATTTTCAATTGGAGTTGGATACACATTTTTACCAAACGAGTTAACGATGATGTTTTTAATTCTATCAGTAATTTTTAAATAACCTTTTTCAAATTTACCAACATCACCAGTATGTAACCAACCATCGCTATCAATTGCTTTTGCTGTCTCTTCGGGTAGATTCCAATAACCTTTCATTACGTTTAATCCACGTACTAAAATTTCACCTTCAGCACTTTCAAATTTAGGATCAAATGAGTCGTAAGTTTGTAATGTAATAATTTCCTTTGTATCTACATTTTGAATAGCTACTTCATTGGCTTGGCCAATACGGCCTACAGTGCCCCAAACTTGGCGATGCACTTCATTAGCACAAACAAATGGCGAAGTTTCTGTTAAGCCATAACCTTCAATTACTAAAATATCTAAATTAGCAAAAAATTCACCAACGTGTTTAGGTAAAGCACCTCCACCACTAACCATTACACTCATTTTACCGCCTAAGCGTTCTTTAATTTTTGTGTAAACTAACTTTTCAGCTAAAGCCAATTGCAGGTTTAAAAACAGACCGTTACTTTTTCCGTTTTCCTTGTTAATTCTACGTTTTTCGCCTGTGGCTAAAGCCCAATTAAATATTTTTAGTTTAAAACCACCTTGTGAGGTTGCACTTTTTCTTACACGTTCTTCTATGCGTTCAAGTAAACGTGGAACTGTTAAGATTGCACGTGGTTGAACCTCTTGAATATTGGTAGTTAAGGCTTCTAAGCTTTGCGCAAATGCTACTTTAAAACCTTTGTAAGTACTAAAATAATAAGTACAAGTGCGTTCGTATACATGGCAAAGCGGTAAAAACGATAAAAATGTAAAATCTTTGGTAACAATAGGAAGCAATAAATCTGCCATTACTATATTACTCATAAAATTATTATGAGTAAGCATGGCACCTTTAGGTTTTCCAGTAGTACCTGAAGTGTACAGCAAGCAAGATAAATCTTCGTAAGTTACTTTTTCAAGTTCCTCCTCAATTAATTGTTTGGTAGTATTGTACAACAATGAACCTTCTTCAACTACTTTATGATATGATTTTATTCCATCACCATCTGTATCAAAAGCTGTAATAATGGTTTTTAAAGTTGGACAATTATCTTTTACTTTTTTTAATCGTTTAAGTAAAAATGGAGTACCTACTAAAATTGTTTTTGATTCAGAGTCGTTTATAATGTACTCAATATCAGATTCTGAAGAGGTTGGGTATATGGAAACATTTACTATACCTAATTGCATTAAAGCTTGATCAAAGCAAATATACTCAGGACAGTTTTCAATTAACAAGGCTGCTTTATCGCCTTTTCTTAAACCTGCATTATATAAATAAGCAGAAATAGCATTAAGCTGTTCAAAAACTTGAGCATAGGTTATATCTTCATATCTATCTCTTTTTTTTACTTGCAAATAGGTATCGCTTGGCTTGTTAATATTATTGGCAGTATTGCGCAAAAAATAATGCAGCGATTTAAAATTTTTGTATTTATCTGTGATAGTCTCAAACATATATTATATCATATTTACTGTTGCGAATAAAAGGCATTTTTTTGAAACTGCAATTGCAATGCTTACAAAATAGAGGTATTAAAATTTGTAAATATTACTAAAAATGCTATTTCGTATTGTGAAATTCAATAATTTATACAATTTGGCCTAATATTTGTTTGTTTTGAATTGTATATTTTCATTAAAAACAAGTACATTTAATTATGAGCAAAGTTTTACATTAATGGTAATATATTTGAGTAAATTTGTTTTTATTTTGTATAACCAAATAATTAATAATATGTCAGTTAAATCGATTTTAGCATTATTTTCAACTACCATACTTTTTGGTTCTTGTGCGCTTTTAAATCAACCCGCAACGGCTGATGATGACCTTTATTACACTAACTCTAATAGTTTAATAGGTGTTAGTGCATTTAAAATTCCAACAGTTGATTTGGATAAAATTAAACGCGAAAATCCTTCACTTATTGATACAACTAAACCATCAGGTTACAATTATTCAGAAGAGACTGCTAATCCGAGAGCTGTATTGGGTTATCCTGCTTACAGAGCAACTCAAGATTCAATTTATAAACAACATCCTGAATATTCAGGATATTATCAACCATATTCAATCCCACCATTTAGTTTACGTGAAGAGTATTTGCGTTTGAAAGCGGAGCGTAGGCAACAAAGAAGATTAGCCAGAATTAATAATAGGCTTAATTATGGATATAATAATTTTTATAATCAAGGATTTAATTATGGGTTTAATAATTTTTACGATCCTTGGTTTGGAAATTCAGGTTGGGGTTGCAACAATTGGGGGCCATCTTTTGGTTTTGGATGGAATACTTTTAATGGATGGAATGCTGGTGTAGGTTTTGGCTTTAATAATTTTTATAATCCTTGGGCTGTTAATAGTTTTTTTAATCCATGGGGTTTTTACAATTATAACCCGTGGGGGTATTATAATAATTTTATTCCAGTTGGTAGCGTTGGCGTTGATAATAGAAATAGTTCAGGACAACAAGGGCAAAATCAACCTCGTCAGGTGGTAGGCTCTAATTTACCATCAACTAATGGTGGTACAGTTGATAATCCCAATCCTAATCCACTAAAATTAGCTCCTAGAGCTACTAATACAAATGGTGCAGTTTTAGATAATAATCAGGGTCAACCAAATCAAGTCAGAGTTGTTGGTTCAGGCGGTACGCTTATTAATACTGAAAATGGTGTTCAATATGTAGCCCCTCGAACTGAAAATGCCGTACCGCAAAGTTATCCAACTTTTGAAAAATCGGTTGATCAAAACAATGCGCAAAACGAATTCAGAAGAGCAAATCCTCAATATGCTGCTCCTGCGCCTGTTCCAGTTGAAACTCCAAGAGTAAACAATTCGAATTACTCACAACCTAATTATAATTATCAGCCTAACAATAGTCAGCCAACTTACAATCAACCTTCTAATAATTATAACCCACCAGTATATAATCAGCCAAGTTATAATGCTCCACGTTCAAACGGGTCATTTAATGGAGGTGGAGGAAATAACGGTGGAGGCGGAGGAAGAAGTTCTGGAGGTGGTGGAAGTCCTAGTGGAGGCGCTCCTGTTTCAAGGCCAAGATAAATTTTACTCATCATTTTATTTATTAAGTTTTTAATCAATTTATGAAAAAAATATTTTTGATTATGGCATCATTATGCCTTTCGATAGGGGTTTTTGCCCAAAACGAACAAGATGCGTTACGTTATTCTCAAAACAAAGTTTTTGGAACTGCTCGTGTACAAGGTGCTGGTGGTGCTTTTGGTGCCTTAGGAGCTGATGCAAGTGCAATTGCTATTAATCCTGCTGGTATAGCTTTGTACCGAAAAACTGAAGTTTCTGCAAGCTTAGGAGTAAGTTCTTACTTTAACGATTCTCGTTACATTGGCACCAATTCTACTGAAACGAAAACAGGTTTAAATATACCTCAGTTTGGAATAGTAATAACCAAAGTACAACAAGGTGTAAGGGGAGATGAAACCAAAGGTTTGGTTAGTTATTCATTTGGTTTTGGAATGAATAGATTGAACGATTTCAATCAAAATGCTAACTTTACAGGTATCAACACAAAATCAAGCATCGCAGATTATTTTGCAGAGCAAGCTAATGGACAAACTTTTCCTAACACCAATTCATTTGCATCATATATTAACAATATTCCAGGAATGGCCTGGAACGCTTATTTAATAGATTCAATTGGTGTTGGTAAATACGGTTCTACCTTTAGGAGTAATAATGATACTAGTTTTTCTATCCGACAATCCAATATTTCGCAAGTATTAGGAAGAATTAACGAATATAATTTTTCAAGTGGATTAAACATTTCAAATACTATTTATGTGGGAGCCTCACTAATTTTTCAAAATGTAAATTATGAAAGTAAGAGTACTTTTTACGAAAATGTAATGAGTAAAAGTAGTGTAAATAATCTTTACAGTTCAAGTGAGTTTGCTTCAACGTTAACAACCTCAGGAACAGGGATTGGTGGTAGATTTGGACTGATTGTAAAACCAATTGATTATATGAGATTAGGATTAAGTTATACCACTGCGGTAAGATTAAATTTAAAAGATGATTATGGATATGCAATCAATTCAGTAGTTAATAATATTAATTATAACTACAGTCAATTTGCAATATCAAATTACTATGAATATGATATTGTAACACCTTCAAAATTAACTGTAAGTGGAGCATTTATGCATCCAAAATTAGGTTTTATTTCAATTGATTGGGATAGGGTAGATTACACCGCGGCTAGATTAACATCAGGCAATAATTTATTTGCCAATGCAAACGATGCTATTAAAACCAATTACAGAGCTGCTAATAATGTAAGAGTTGGTGCCGAATTAAAATACTTAAATGCAAGATTTAGAGGTGGCTATAGTTATTACGAATCATCTTTTAACTCCACTTCTCTAGGAGTATCGTTAAATAATCCTACTCAAAGTGTTTCTGGTGGTTTAGGATTTTTATTTCCTTCAATAGATAATTTTGGAACTGACTTTTTTATTGATGGAGCACTGACCTACATTTGGAATAAAAACTATCAAACGCCTTATCAATTAATTGAAAAAGGTAAAACAACATACACAGCCGAAAATAATTTCTCTATGATAAATGTGGTGGTAACAGCAGGTTTTAGATTTTAATTTAATATAATTTTTAGGTTATTATTAATAATAAGTGGCTCAAATACAGTAAAATAAACTTTGTTTTACTAGTATTTGAGCCACTTTTTTTATTAACAAATTGTATTTATATTTTACTAATTGGCTGCATAGCCTTATTTTGCGTACCTAAAAATAATAAGTTTTGACGTTAATTAAATCAATATCAGGTATTAGGGGAACAATTGGTGGGCAAAGTGGAAATGCACTTACTCCAATTGATGTTGTAAAGTTTACTGCTGCTTTTGGTAGCATGATAAAGCAAGAGTCTAATGATTGTAAAATTGTAGTTGGAAGAGATGCTCGCATAAGTGGCGATATGGTAAACCGTTTGGTATGTGCTACACTTAATGGATTAGGAATTGATGTAATTGATTTAGGTTTAAGCACCACACCAACAGTTGAAATGGCTGTAGTTATGGAGCAAGCTAATGGAGGTATTATATTAACAGCTAGCCATAATCCAAAGCAATGGAATGCTTTAAAATTATTGAATAGCAAAGGAGAGTTTATTTCTGACGAGTTAGGTAAACAAATGTTAGCTGTGGCTGAAAGTGGTAATATTGAGTTTGCCGATGTAGATAAATTAGGAAAAATTACTGAAAAGAAGGATTATATAGCCAAACACATTGACGAAATTTTAAAGTTAGATTTGGTGGATGTGGAAGCCATTAAAGCTAAAAAATTTAAAATAGTAGTAGATGCAGTTAACTCAACAGGAGGTATTGCAGTACCAATGTTATTGCGCGCACTTGGAGTAGATGATATCATTGAAATATTCTGCACCCCTGATGGTAAATTTCCTCATAATCCAGAACCACTTCCTGAAAATTTGACTGCAATTTCTAATGAAGTTACTAGAAATAATGCCGATTTGGGTATTGTGGTTGATCCAGATGTGGATAGATTAGCTTTAGTTAACGAAGATGGAAGTATGTTTGGCGAAGAATATACTTTAGTAGCTGTAGCTGATTATATTTTAAAAAATGTAAGTGATGAAAATTTAAAACGTACTGGTTTTGTCAAAAATACAGTGTCTAATTTATCATCAACCAGGGCGTTACGCGATGTTACTGAAAAACATAAAGGTTCTTATAAAGCAAGTGCTGTAGGTGAAGTAAATGTGGTTACCATGATGAAAGAAACCAAGGCCGTAATTGGTGGTGAAGGTAATGGTGGAATTATTTTTCCTGAATTACATTATGGTAGAGATGCCATGGTTGGAATTGCATTATTCTTAACACATTTAGCTAAAAGCGATAAATTATGCTCAATTTTACGCTCATCTTATCCTGATTATACTATTGCGAAAAAGAAAATTGATTTAGATGCAAGCATCAATATTGATGAGCTTTTAAGTGGCATTCAAGAAAAATATAAAAAGCAACCAATCAATACTGTTGATGGAGTAAAGATAGAATTTGATAATGAGTGGGTTCATTTACGTAGAAGTAATACCGAGCCAATTATTCGTATTTATGCTGAAAGCAAAAGTGAAGCAACCGCCAACCACTTAGCCGAAAAAATAATTATGGATATGAAACAAATTATTAATGGACAATAATAATTTGAAAAACTAAAAACAAAGTACTAAAAACTAAGAACTAACGAATGCAGTGTGGAATAGTAGGCTTACCAAATGTAGGCAAATCAACTTTATTTAATTGCTTAAGCAATGCAAAAGCGCAAGCAGCTAATTTTCCTTTTTGTACCATTGAACCTAATGTGGGCGTTATTACCGTTCCTGATGAGCGTTTAAATGTATTAGAAAGCCTTGTAAAGCCTAACAGAGTTGTACCAACCAATATCGAAATAGTTGATATTGCAGGTTTAGTAAAAGGCGCTAGCAAAGGCGAAGGATTAGGCAATCAATTTTTGGCTAATATTCGTCAAACTGATGCTATTATTCATGTTTTGCGTTGTTTCGAAGACGAAAATATCATTCACGTAGATGGTTCAGTTAATCCGTTGCGCGATAAAGAAATAATTGACACTGAGTTACAATTAAAAGATTTGGATTCAGTTGAAAAGAAACTTCAAAAGGTAAGCAGAGCTGCTAAAACAGGCGACAAGGAAATGGTTAAAGTGGAAAATACTTTGTTAAAATACAAAGCCCACTTAGATGATGGAAAATCGGTTAGAACTTTAGAAGTAACAGATAACGAAAAAGAACATGTAGAAGACTTATGTTTACTTACTGCTAAACCTGTTATGTATGTTTGTAACGTTGATGAAGCCTCAGTAGTAAATGGAAATAAATTCGTAGAGCAAGTTCGCGAAGCAGTTAAAAATGAAAATGCAGAAGTTTTGATTATTAGTGCTGCTATTGAAAGTGAAATTTCTGGCTTAGATAGTTACGAAGATAGAATTGCTTTTTTAAACGATTTAGGTTTAACCGAAAGTGGTGTGGCTAAATTAATTAGAGCATCGTATAAATTATTGAATTTAATAACGTACTTCACAGCTGGTGTTCAAGAGGTTAGAGCTTGGACTATTGACCGTGGTTTTAAAGCTCCGCAAGCAGCTGGAGTTATTCATACCGATTTTGAAAGAGGCTTTATTAAAGCAGACGTTATTGCATATGAAGATTTTAAAAAGTATGGTTCTGAGTCGGCTTGTAGAGAAGCTGGAGCCTTACGCATGGAAGGAAAAGAGTATATTGTTAATGATGGTGATGTAATGCACTTTAAATTTAACGTTTAAACTTTATCCTATATTTTATTAGGTTGAGTAAATAAAAATTACGTTTCAGTTTAAATGTAACTCTTTTATAAATTACTAAGTTAGATTTGTAAAGGTTTGTTGGCATAAATATTTGATTAAAACAGTTGTTTAAAATAAAATATTTAGGTTTGAATAAATTATAAATTGTCATATTTGTGTAAGCAAAAAATATAGTGCAACCATCGTTAATACTATATTTTACTTATGTATAACAATTAGTAATCAACCATATCAAAACATAAAAAAAAGAAGTAAAAACAGTAAATTAACTCAAAAGGTATTAAATTTTTGTAAACACTATGTGTTTATTCAACTAAAATAATTTTATTCGCAATTAATTAACTAAAAAATAAACAAAAAAATGAATCAAACAGCAACAAAAAAAGAAGAAAGTAAAGCGGGTGGTATTTTTGCTTCGCTTGCAATTCCAATGTTAGTAGTAGTAGGTTTTTTACTATGGAAATTTGTATTAGGAAGCCCAAGTAATTTTGCCGATGGCGAAGTTCGTCATACACCTATCAAAGAAGGTATTGGCGCTACATTAGGATTAATTTATTTAGGTGGTTTTATCGTACCTATTTTATTATCATTAGTATTAATGAGTATTACTTTCTCAATCGAGCGTTTTTTAACAATTAACAAAGCTTCAGGTAAAGGTTCTACAGAAAGTTTTGTACGTAAAGTAAAAACTCAACTTGCTGCTGGTAATGTTGATGCAGCTATTAAAGAGTGTGATGCACAACAGGGTTCGGTAGCTAATGTTGTTAAAGCTGCTTTGAAAAAATACAAAGAAATGGAAGGCGAAAGCACTATGGATAAAGACCAAAAGGTATTAGCTATTCAAAAAGAATTAGAAGAAGCAACTTCATTAGAATTACCAATGTTAGAAAAAAACTTAGTAATTATTGCTACAATGGCTTCAGTATCTACGTTAGTAGCTTTATTAGGAACAGTACTAGGTATGATCAAGGCGTTCTCGGCTTTAGGTAACGCTGGTGCTCCTGATTCATCTGCTTTAGCGGTTGGTATTTCTGAGGCACTTATTAATACAGCTTTAGGTATTGGTAACTCTGCTATCGCTATTATTATGTATAACGTATTTACAACTAAAATTGATAAAATTACTTATACAATTGACGAAGCTGGTTTCACTATAGTTCAAAACTTTGCAGCAGCACACAAACGCTAGTTTTATTGGCAATTAATAATTGCATATTTAAATTTTATAATTTTAAAAAAATAAAACAGACAAATGGCTAAAGTAAAAGTACCTCGTAAGAGCACATCGGTAGATATGACTGCAATGACAGACGTTGCGTTCCTATTGTTAACATTTTTTATGTTAGCTACACAGTTCAAACCCGATGAACCAGTTCAGGTGTTAACGCCATCATCTGTTGCCGAAATTCCACTTCCTGATGTTGATGTAATGCTTATTACAATCAGCAATGACAATAGGGTTTTCTTTGATTTACAAGGAGAGCACTATAAGAAAACTTTACTTGAAAAAATGGGTAAAAAGTTTAATATTACATTTACTGATGAGGAAACTACTAAGTTTTCAAACATGAGTAGCTTTGGAATGCCAATTGCGCAGTTAAAGCAGTATATAAACTTAAGTCCAGAAAAACGTAAAGAAATGCCATCAACAGGAATTCCTTACGATTCATTAAATAATGAATTAGGAGAGTGGGTAATGCAAAGTAGATATACCAATAATGGTGTTCGTGTTGCTATTAAAGGCGATAGAGAGGTAAGTTATCCTGCAATAAAACAAGTAATTAAAACCCTTCAAGATAGAGATGTTAATAGATTCAATTTTATTACATCAATGGAAGGTGGTCAATAATTTTAAAGAAAGGAATTAAATAATGGCAGAAATAGAAGGTGGCGGGGGTGGCCATAAAAAAGGTGGGAAACCAAAAGGTAAGAAACTTTCAACTAGGGTAGATTTTACTCCTATGGTAGATTTGGGTTTCTTATTGATTACCTTTTTTATGTTAACCACATCGCTTAACAAACCAAAAACAATGGAACTGAATATGCCGGTGAAGCCTACAGATGATGAAAAAACAGCTGTAAAAGTATCTCAAACGGTAACAGTTTTATTAACTGGAAATAACCAGGTAATGTACTATTTTAGCGATCCAGTAACATTAGACCCAATGACTCCACAAATTACTGATTACAGTGCAGGTGGTATTAGACCGATGTTATTGCGCGAAAATAGAAAGCGTGTTCCAAACATTGATTCAGTGCAAGTTTATAAAGATTTATTCAAAATAAACAAAATGTCTGAGTCAGATATGAAAGCAAATATTTCACGATTAAAATCCGATAAAGAAGGTTTAATTGTAATTATTAAAGCGGATGATAATGCTAAATTTAGTAATATAGTTGATATACTTGACGAAATGCTAATTTGTAATATTGGACGTTATGCTATAGTAGATATTTCGGATCCTGAAAAGGAATTAATAAAAAGTTCTGCTCCTTTATTGGAAGCAGCTTTAAAAGAAAAAAAATAACATATGGCAAATACAAGTATTTTTGATAATAATTGGGTTAATATGGTCTTTGAAGGCCGTAACCAACAATATGGTGCCTTTGTGTTGCGTAAAAAAAGTAGCAACTATACCATAAAAGGTATCATATTTTCTATTATTGGATTTTCTTTAGCAATTGCGGCACCAGTTATTATTAACTATGTGAAATCGCAAATACCAAAAGAGAATATTGTAGTAGAGGCTGAGGTAACAAAACTGGATGCACCACCACCAATGGATGAAGATGCACCGCCACCGCCACCACCGCCACCACCACCTCCTCCGGTTAAGAGTACCATTAAATTTACTCCACCTGAGATTAAGAAGGATGAAGATGTAACAGAACCACCTCCAGCTCAGGTAGAGTTAGAGAAAGTGGATGCTGGTACACAAACTGTAGAAGGGGTTGATGGAGCTAAAGAGGTTTTAATAGAACCATCAGGCGATGGAAATGGAGAGGGTGAAATTTTGTTAGAAGCAGAAATTAGTCCCGAGTTTCCTGGGGGAATGGAAAAAATGTATGAATGGCTAGGCGAAAATCTAGTTTATCCTCCCGTTGCAAGAGAGAATAATATTGAAGGAAAAGTTATGGTTCGTTTTGCAGTGATGGCTGATGGTAGCATAGATAAAATTGAAATATTGAATAAAGATCCTTTAGGTTTTGGAATTGAGGAGGCTGCTAAAAAGGCAATTAAAGGTATGCCTAAATGGAGTCCAGGTCGTCAGGCAGGTAGACCTGTACCTGTTTATTATACAATGCCAGTAGTTTTCAATTTAGGAGAATAACTATTTACAATTTAATAATATAATTTAAGCTTGTTAAACATTAGTTTAGCAAGCTTATTTTATTTAATACATAACTTAAAACTATGAGTTTAGACGAAATTAGAGAAGAACGTGAAAATAAAGTTGGCAATATTGTAAAATACTTTGGCGCTATTATGGGTTTATTTTATTTAGTGCTTGGAGCGAGTATTTTATTTGATAAAGTTCCTTTAATAGTAAGTAATTGGGTAAAATACACTTTGGGTATTGCCATGTTTTTATACGGAATTTTTAGATTAATTCGTATTATTAAAAAGTAGAACTGTAAATTATTGATAATAAAATGATTAGAAATCCTAAACCTATACATATAGCCTTATTGGTTTCAAGTATTATAGCTACGGTGGTGGCTTTAGTAATGTATTTTATTTTAGATTCAAGTATTATCAATGTAATTATCATATTTACACTTACTTCTGGTTTATCATTTTTTTTATTTTTCTATACACTTGAGTTTTTTATTTACAGAAAAATAAAGTTGATTTATAAAACTATTCATAGCTTAAAAACTCAAAAGTATGATGCAGTGCTCGAAAATTTTGATTGGGATAAAGACCCTATTTTTGAAATGAGTAAAGAGGTAATTAATTGGGCTAGGGATAAAAAAATGGAAATTGACCAACTGAAGAAAGTGGCTGATTTTAGAAAAGAGTTTTTGGGTAATGTAAGTCATGAATTAAAAACACCTATCTTTAGCATTCAAGGTTACTTGCATACTTTGTTAGATGGAGCAATGGATGATCCAGAGGTGAATACTAAGTTTTTAAAAAAAGCGGCAAAAAGCACCGACAGATTGAGCGATTTAGTGGCCGATTTACTTGAAATATCGAAGTTGGAAAGTGGCGAACTTCAAATGAATGAAGAATTATTTGACATCAATTCATTAACCAAAGATGTGTATGAACAGTTTGAAGTTAAAGCCAAAGAAAAAGGAATTGAACTTACCATAAAAGAGGGTTGCAATAAACCATTTATGGTTTTAGCTGATAAATATAGAATTAGAACTGTTTTGGTTAATTTGGTTGGTAACTCGCTTAAATATGGCAAACCAAATGGATTTACATCGGCTGCTTATTATGTAATGGGCGACAATATTTTGGTAGAAATAGCCGACACTGGCGAAGGCATAAGTCAAGAATATTTGCCGCGTATTTTTGAAAGATTTTACCGTGTTGATAAAAGCAGAACTAGAAACGATGAAGTTGGAGGAACTGGTTTAGGTTTGGCTATTGTAAAACACATTATAGAGGCTCATCAACAAACAGTTAATGTGCGCAGCACCATTGGTCAAGGTACCACTTTTGGGTTTACACTAAAATCTGCCCAGTAAAAAATACTAACACTTTATACATACTGCTATTTTTGTGGCTTTTTAAAGCAAAAATAATTTATAATTGCAAGTATGAGTAATGAACCAATTAACGAATCAAACCAATTAAATATTGAATTAAGCGAAGAAATGGCTGAAGGAATTTATGCCAATTTAGCTATAATAACTCATAGCAACAGTGAGTTTGTGCTTGATTTTGTGCGTATAATGCCTGGAGTACCAAAAGCCAAAGTTAAATCGCGTATTGTACTAACACCTGAACATGCAAAACGTTTGTTATTAGCACTTAGCGATAATGTTAGGAAATATGAAGACCAAGTAGGAGAAATTAATTTACCAGATATGATGCCTCCTTTTCCTATGAATTTTGGTGGTCCTACTGGGCAAGCATAAATAATTTTTTTGATTTAATAATTGATAAATTGTTTAAATTATAATTTTATTGCAATAATTAATTTCCTATCATTTTAACCAATAGTTGCTAATACTAAACTGCTAACAGCATATAGCCAAAAGCATTTTTATGAAAGAACAGTTTATTGAACAAATAAAAAGTGGATATACATTCAAAGGTGAGTGTATTCAGTTAGGTGCGGCCATGCTTAATGGCGAGGTAATAGCTGGTTGTGCCATCAATTTACCTTTAAAAACCTTAAATCGACATGGTTTAATAGCTGGAGCCACGGGTACTGGTAAAACTAAAACTTTGCAAACTATAGCCGAAGGCTTAAGTGATGCTAGTGTTCCTGTTTTGCTAATGGATATAAAAGGAGATTTAGGTGGAATAGCTGCGCAAGGAGTTGTAAATGATAAAATTACCGAAAGGTATCAAAAAATTGGATTAAACTATAGTCCTCAATCATATCCTGTTGAATTACTTTCTCTTAGCAAACAAAAAGGTGTTAAATTAAAAGCTACTGTTAGTGAATTTGGCCCAATATTATTATCAAAAATTTTAGATTTAAATGAAACCCAAGCGGGTTTTGTTGCTATGATCTTTAAATTTTGCGATGATGCTCAATTACCTTTACTAGATTTAAAAGATTTTATTAAAGTATTGCAATTCATAAGCAATGAAGGCAAGGCTGAAATGGAGAAAGATTATGGCAAAATTTCAACTACATCTACAGGAACTATTTTACGCAAAATAATTGAACTGCAGCAACAAGGAGCTGATAGCTTTTTTGGTGAGAAAAGTTTTGAAGTAGATGATTTAATGCGCATTAGCGATGATGGAAGAGGCGTAATTTCTATTTTACGAGTAACTGACATTCAAGATAAACCTAAATTATTCTCTACATTTATGTTGAGTTTGTTGGCTGAACTTTATGCTACATTGCCCGAAGAAGGTGATATGGATAAGCCTAAATTGGTTTTATTTATTGATGAAGCACATTTAATTTTTCAAGAAGCAAGCGAAGCGCTTTTACAGCAAATCGAAACCATTATCAAATTGATTCGCTCCAAAGGTGTAGGTATCTTCTTTTGTACTCAAAATCCAGCTGATGTCCCTGCTTCAGTGCTTGGTCAGTTAGGTTTAAAAGTTCAACACGCTTTGCGTGCCTTTACTGCTAACGATAGAAAAACAATTAAGCAAACTGCAGAAAACTATCCTTTATCTGATTTTTACAAAACGGATGAGTTAATTACACAATTAGGAATGGGTGAGGCTTTAATTACTTGTTTAAATGAGAAAGGAATTCCAACACCATTGGCTGCTACCATGCTTTGTGCACCTAAGTCAAGAATGGATATTTTAACCGATGAAGAAATTGATGCTTTGGTTTCAAAATCGCGTATTTTGGCTAAGTATAACCAAAATATTGATAGTGAAAGTGCTTATGAAATTTTAAATGCTAAATTAGAACAAGCGGCAGCCCAAAGTCAAGCGCAAGCCGAGGAGCAAAAAGAGGTAAAGGCAAGTAGAAATGAAAAATCAACTTTAGAACAAATTTTAAGTAGCCCTGTAACCAAACAAGTAGGCCGAACTGCTGCGCAGATTATAACTCGTAGCTTATTAGGAGCACTAGGTTTGGGAGGAAAATCTACAAAAAAGTCAAGTTCTTGGTTTTAAAATATTAATAAAATTATGCAAATTACAACCACCCCAATTGAAGGATTGTTAGTTATTCAACCTCAGGTTTTTAACGACCCAAGAGGTTATTTTTACGAGAGTTATAATAAAGATAAATTTTTTGCAGCAGGCATCAAGTTGGAATTTGTTCAAGATAATCAAAGCCTTTCACAAAAGGGAATTGTACGTGGTTTACATTTTCAAGCTCCACCTTTTGATCAAGGTAAATTGGTACGAGTAATTCAAGGAGCAGTTATGGATGTTGCAGTTGATATTAGAAAAAATTCACCAACTTATGGACAACATTTTTCTATAAAATTATCAGCCGAAAATCAAACCATGTTTTTTATTCCTCCAGGTTTTGCTCATGGATTTGAAACATTGGAAGACAATACTATTTTTTTATATAAATGTACTAATGTTTATAACAAAGAAAGTGAAGGCGGATTACTTTGGAATGATAGTGATTTAGACATAAAATGGCATAGTCAAGACCCATTAATTAGCGATAAAGACAAAGTATTGCCAACAATAAAAAACTTTGTGAGCCCTTTTTAAACAGAATACAATGGAAAATATTGATAACGAAGTTATTTCATTAATTGGTAAAATTAAAGAAAAGTACAGTGCCCAAGGACAAAATTTTAAAAGCTATTTAGAGGGTTTATTATATCAAGATTATACCCACTATTGGGACTACATTTCTGTTGATAGTTTATTAACACTTCAAAAGCCTAAAACTTTAATTCCTGACGAGATGATATTTATAATTTATCATCAAATTACGGAATTGTATTTTAAACTTTCGTTACACGAAATGGAGCAAATTGCTGCAGCAAGAAATGATATTTCTGTAAAGTTTTTTACTGAAAGAGTGAGGCGTATTAATGCTTATTTTAAAAACTTGGCCAATAGTTTTGAAATAATGGTAGATGGCATGGAGCCAGAGCAATTTTTAAAGTTTAGAATGAGTTTATTACCAGCTAGCGGTTTTCAAAGTGCACAATACCGCATGATTGAAATGTATGCTACTAGTTTTGATAGATTGGTGGCTAAAGATAAGCGCGATGAATTAAAAGATAAGAGTATTGAAGAGCAATTTAAATACATTTATTGGCAAGCTGGAGCTACCGAAACCGATACAGGAAATAAAACTTTAACTTTAACCAAATTTGAGCAAAAATATGGCGCAGAGTTATTGCGTTTGGCTCACTCAAATAATGAATGTAATCTTTGGGCTATTTATAAATCTTTGAACGATAACGATAAACAAAACCAAGATTTAATTACTGAACTGCGTAATTTAGATTTAAATGTAAATGTAAATTGGCCATTAATGCATTATAAATCGGCTGTAAAATATTTGCAAAAACCTAAAGAAGATGTGGCTGCAACAGGTGGAACCAATTGGCAAAAATACTTGCCTCCACGTTTTCAATTAAGAATTTTTTATCCTGAACTTTTTACACAAGATGAATTAACCAATTGGGGTAAGTTTTAAAATAAATAAATCTGTTGTGTTTTTGGGTAAAATTGTTTTACAAAGCTATATTTTGTTAAAAACTGTTTTTTACCTTTATTTGAGCAATTAACCATAAAAAAAGTATGCGTAAAATATTTACATCATTATCAATCATAGCATTGATAGCAAGTTGCACCAATGATGCACCTTTAAATACACAAGAAGAAAAAACTGTTGATAGCCTTGTAAACAATGAACAAGCAGCTAGCGACTCATTAATGAAAGCCATTCAAGCTGAAATAGGCGCAGACACTTTGGCTGAGGATAGTGTTGATTAACAATATTATAAATACCTATCACATCCAAGTGACAAATAATAAAGATATAGAATTAAGCATTGTAATGCCATGCTTAAACGAAGCGGAAACGCTTGCCATTTGTATAACTAAAGCTAATACTTGGTTAAAAAATAACAATGTAAAAGGCGAGGTTGTAATTGGTGATAATGGAAGTACTGATGGTAGCCAAGAAATTGCCAGAAATCTTGGAGCTAGGGTTATAGATGTTCCAAGAAAAGGTTACGGAAGTGCCTTAATGGGAGCTATTGAGGCCAGTTATGGAAAATATGTAATTATGGGCGATAGTGATGATAGTTACGATTTTGGTAATTTAACTCTTTTTGTTCAAGAGCTGCGCAATGGTTACGATTTAGTGATGGGTAATCGTTTTAAAGGTGGAGTAGCTAAAGGTGCTATGCCTTTTTTACATCGTTACTTGGGTAATCCTGTTTTATCTTTTATAGGAAGGTTATTTTTTGGAAGCAAAGCAGGAGATTTTCATTGTGGTTTACGTGGTTTTAGACAAGACATTGTTTCGCTTTTAAACTTACAAACCACAGGAATGGAGTTTGCAAGCGAAATGGTAGTTAAAGCAACCATATTTAATTTAAAAATTGCCGAAGTTCCAACTACACTTTCGCCAGATGGACGCTCGCGCCCGCCACATTTAAGAACTTGGCGCGATGGATGGAGACATTTGAGGTTTTTACTTTTATACAGCCCCAAATGGTTATTCTTAATACCTGGTATATTCTTAATGTTATTAGGTTTTATTATGGGTGTTTTCATTATTCAGGGGCCAGTTCATTTATTTAATATGTACTTAGATACCAATACATTGCTATATGCTGCTGCATTTGTAATTACAGGTTTTCAGGCCATAAATTTTGCTATTTTTACCAGAACATACGCTATTCAAGTTGGTTTTTTACCCCAAAATCAAACATTGAATAAAATGTATAAATATGTAAATTTAGAATCGGCTTTAATAGTAGGTTTAATAGTTACAGCCTTAGGTATTGGCGGTTCGGTTTACTCATTAATGATTTGGAATAAAGCCAACTTTGGTTATTTGGATTATTCATCCATTTTAAGATTGGTAATACCTTCGGTGGTATGTATTATCATTGGTTTGCAAATTATTTTGTCGAGCTTTTTTTTAAGTGTACTTGGGGTGAATAAAAAATAGAAATGAAGAAATTAGATATATATCTACAAAACGTAAGAATTTCGAAAGCTGAAAAGTTTATAACAAAAGGAAGTAATGTGTTAGACATTGGTACCGATGATGGTGTAATGTTTGAAAAACTGAACCATTTAATTGATGCTGGTGTAGGCATTGAGCCCACTATTAGTAAAGTTGAAAATAAAGGTAAATATAAAATAATTCCCGGCTATTTTCCAGATGCTTTGGCTAACGAAAATACACCTTTATTTGATGCCATAACTATGCTTGCTGTGCTTGAACATGTGCCAACAGAAGAACAAAAACAGTTAGGCGAAAATTGCGCTAAATATTTAAAAAAGGGTGGTAAGGTAATTATTACAGTTCCCTCGCCTCAAGTAGATATAATACTTGATATATTGGGTAAATTAAAATTAATTGATGGCATGCAATTGCATGAGCATTATGGTTTTAAACCAAGTGATACAGAAAAGATTTTTGCAAAAGATTTTAAATTAATTTGTAAAAAAACATTCCAATTTGGGTTAAATAATTTATTTGTTTTCGAAAAAATATAATAATGGAAAAACAAGCTTTAGTAGAATCAAGAATATCGTTATTACTTCCAATTGATGCAAATAATGGAGGTGATAAAGCCATCGATAACATTTGCCAATATATATTAAAGGCAAAAGCCGATATTGAGTGTTTTTTTATTACTTCAAACAATGATTTAGTAAGTAGTAATAAAAGTTTTAACGAATTAAGCGGAAAAGGTAAAGCAACTATTTTAAAAGCAGGTAGTTCATTAGCTGTTTCGTATAAAGAAGCTTTGAAATTAGCCTCAGGTACAAATACTATTTGTATCGAGAACTTTAACGAGCTTAATTTAAACAGTATCATAAATTGGGTAAATACCAATAAGCGTAACGTAAAATCAAATGCAATAGGATATACTACCCAAGCAGGTAAAAGCAGCTTTGGCAATAAAATTTATAATGCCAGTTTGCATTTTTTTACACCGTTGCAATTAAACCAAACATCGGTACCAGTATTAATTGGTAAAACGGACGATTTATTAAATTTATTTTCAACTAAAGTGGTGGCTGCTACTAGTCATCTTTCTATGCTTTATACTGCCAAATGCAGTGCAGTAGAAATTACAGATTATACAGTTTCGGCTTATAATAAAACACCTGAAAATGGAATTGGTGGAGCTTTATTGTTTCCATTTAAGGCCATTGCCATGCGTTACAATTATTTTGTTACCGCAGCTTTAGCCGAGTTAAAAATTCCCAATTTAAATATTTTAAAAAATGGCAATCACCCATTATACAGATTGTTATTTTTTGTTTTGGTGCTACTATCTACGTTTGCCATGCCCTATTTCAGTGGCGATTTTGGTATGACTTGGGATGAGCGCCAGCATAACGATTATTCTCAATTATCATACAAATGGTTTGCTACCATGGGCGAAGATAGTTCGGCAGTAGCTGAACCAAAAGGAAGCTCCGATTTTATCCGTCAAGCATATCGTTTTTATGGTGAGCAAATAAATACAGTTTCTGCCATTGTTTACACCACTTTTGGTTTACCTCAGTTTGAAACACGCCATTTTATCAATGCACTTTATGGTTTAATTGGGGTTATTTTCTGCGGTATGGCTGTAAAGCAATTAGTTGGTTGGCGAGGAGGGATTTTAGCCATTATTTTTATGGTATTTAATCCTGGTTGGTTTGGAAACTCTATGAATAACCCAACTGATATTCCATTTGCTTCAAGTTTTGCCATGTCGTTGTATTTTTTTATTAAAATACTCAAATCAATGCCCAAACCTTCCACCAGTAATTTGGTATGGCTTGGTATGGCTATTGGGTTAGGTATTGCTTCACGTGTGGGCGCTTTCTTAATTGTGGCTTATTTTGGTTTGTTTTTAGGAATTCAGTTTTTATGGTTATTTAAAAATAAAAATAATCAACCGTTTAAATTAATTGGTAAGTATTTTAAAGTTTTTATAACTGTAGCTGTTGTTGGTTATATTTTAGGTATTTTATTATGGCCTTATGGATTGTTAAATCCATTTAAAAACCCATTTATAGCCTTTGCAAAAGCCAGCGATAACTCGTTTTATACCAATAATGTAGAGATTTTTGAAGGTAAACGTATGTACATGCTTTTACAAGCTCCTTGGTATTATGTAATTAAGTTTTTATCAATTGGAAATCCTTTGTATTTACTGCTTGGTTCGGGATTGTTTGTAATTTTAATAAAATGGATAAAAGAAAGTATTGGAATTGGCATGTCCTTGATGTTATTATTCATGGTAGTGTTCCCAATTGCTTATGTTGAGTATTCAAATATTAATTATTACAATGGATGGCGTCATTATTTATTCATTGTACCTTCAATGGTAACTTTAGCTGCTGTGGCATTTGATTATTTGTTAGGAAACAATAATAAAATTGTTCAATACGTTTCGTTAGCTGTTTTGGTTGGACTTTTTGTTAAACCAACTTATTGGTTTATAAAAAATCACCCTAATCAATATGTTTATTTTAACGAATTAGTAGGTGGAATAAATGGAGCTTACGGAAACTACGAAACCGATTATTATTCTAACTCATGCAGAGCTGCAGGCGAATGGATTGCAAAGCAAGAACCTAATAAAAAACTTTTGGTTAGCATTAATAATGAGCCACTAACAGCTTCGTATTATGCCAATAAAATTAATCCAAATATTCAATTCCAATGGGTTAGAGAATATGAAGAACAAAAACCTGAATGGGATTATTTAATTTTAACTACCAGAACATATTCAAAAAATGAGTTGTTAAATGGTGCGTTTCCTCCAAAAGGAACAGTATTTACTGTAATGGCAGATGATGTTCCATTAGCTGCTGTTGTTAAACGTGAAGTTAACTATATGCCTTTAGGTTATAAAGCGATTGATGCTAAAAGGTTTGACTCTGCAGTAGTTTATTTTAACCAAGCAGTATTATGGGAACCAAAAAGTGAAGAAGCAAACAGAATGTATGGTTTTGCGTTGATGTTAAACAATCAATTTGATTTAGCTGAAAAAGCTTTTGATAAATCAATTGAAATTTTCCCTGAAAATTACACTGCTTACGCCAATAAAGGGTTATTGTATTTTAACCTAAAACAATACCAAAAATGTATTGATGCGTGCGTAAAAGCCACTACTTATAAAAACAATATTACTGAAGCGTATTATTATTCGGCATTGGCATATTTAAATATGAACGATTATAATGGTGCAATTGACAGGCTTGAAACTGCTTTAAAATTCAATGGTCAATCGCCTGAAATATTTTACTATTTAGGAAAATCGTACGAAATGGTTAAAAATAATACCAAAGCAGCCTCTAATTACGAGTATTGTTTGGGTATGAATCCTAACTTTAAACAAGCTTGGTTCGATTTAGCTAATCAATATAAAATTTTAGGTAAAAACGATGGTTACGACTTCTGTATGCAAAAATTCAATGCACTTCCTTAGAACATTGAATTTTAGTTTATTTTAGTATTTAAAATAAAGTAATTTAGTTAGAGAATAAAATAAAACATTTTTTATAAAAATAAGTTATAATAATATGCCAGTTGCTATTTCTAATGATGTTCAAATTAGTGTTGAAACTTATTACCAAAACGATAAGTTAAACAATATGGATGGAAACCATATGTTTGCTTATAGAATTACCATTGAAAATAAGGGCGAATATACTTTAAAACTATTACGCAGACATTGGGATATAATCGATTCTGTTAACGGCTTAAGCGAAGTAGATGGTGACGGTGTAGTTGGTTTTCAGCCTGTGTTAGAGCCAAACGAAAAATATACTTATGTATCGGGTTGCGCGCTTGAAAGTGAGTTTGGAAAAATGAGTGGTTATTATATTATGCAACGTCAGTTTGATGGAAAAGAATTGAAAGTAGCAATACCCGAATTTCAATTAATAGTTCCATTTAAAAACAACTAATAGTTATAAATAATCATAGTGCCAGGGTTTGGCATTATATATTTACTTCCCCAATTAAAATTAGCCTCTTCGGAGGCTTTTATTTTTTTATAAAAGTAGTTGAAATTGGTAGCCCTTACTGTTTTTATTTTTTTAGGTGCATACGGTTTAAAAAAATCCTCCCAATGTGTTAAAATTACTTTTTTAGGCTTAATTTGATTGATTAAATTTTGCGGATAACAATCAGTAAAATTAGCAGATGCCACTTGTAGCAAAGCAATATCTACATTGTGTTCAAGTAGCAATTCTTCAAATAGTTTACCATTGTTTATAGCACAACCTGCTCCTTTTAAAAGTAACCTAAGGGTTACGGAATCATTACTCAAAATATCTACCAAATAAGCAAAAGTATTACCATCTTTAAATTGACCAGCTTTAACTTTTTGGTTGGTGCTGGTGTAATTTTTAAAATAGTTGCTATCGCATTGGCCATGCATAAAGTGAATATTAGCTATATGTGGCGCATGAAACGAAGGCAGTACCAATACTCGCATTTCATTACTTACTTTTATCCATTTAGGCTCATTTTTATGTTTGTAAACAAAACTATCTTGGTTTATAAATGGATTATTTTGAATAAAATTTTGAATGACTGTTTGGGATGACTTATCTCCATATATTTTAGTTTTACTGCTAATTAGTTTATTTTCTAATAAATAACTTAAGTCTAATAAATGATCGTAATGTGAATGAGAAATAAAAATAGTATTGATTGATTCATAGGTATTACCAAACCTATTTAAAAAATAAGTTCCTTTATCAAAGTATTTTTGGTTAAATTTAATTTTTCCAAGTGCTACTTTATAACCTCTGGCATTTGAAAAAAATGGGTCAAATAAAATGGCATCTTTACCATGTTTAATAAAAATGTTTCCGCAACCTAAATATTGAATATTTATTTGGTTACTCTTATCTAGATTTATGCTATATTCCTTTAAGGTATCGTGACTATAAATACCAAGTTTTTCATATTTTTTAGGATAATGTGGAACCGAGCACGAAAACACAATAAAAACAGTAAAAATTAAAAAGCTACATTTCATTTTGCATCAAATGTAACCTTACTAAACAATATTGATAAAATAATATTTCAACCAAAATAATCAATACGCTATAAATGAAGATATTAAAAATTTAATAAATGTATTGCTAATTGATATAAATTACTTTATTCGCATTAGTAAAAATATAACAAAAGTTATGAGTATTCAAACAATAATGGAAGAAATGACCAAAACAAGTGAAAAGCTTGCTAAAGGTTATGAAGTACTACAAAATATTAAAGATGTAGAAATAGCAACTACCCCTAAGGAATTAGTTTGGCAAAATGATTTAGTAAAATTGTATCATTATAAGCGTGATACACCTGCTAAAGTTAAAATTCCAGTTTTGGTTTCGTTTGCCATGATGAATAGACATGATGTTTTGGACTTGCAGCCCGACCGTAGTTTAATGAAAAAATTATTAGACGAAGGTTTGGATATTTACATTATGGATTGGGGTTATCCTAAACGCCAACATATGTATTTAACCATGGAAGATTACATTGTTGAGTTTATGGGTGGTGCAGTTGATTTTATTAGAAAAACTACCAAAAACGATAAAATCCATAAAATGGGAATTTGCCAAGGTGGAACTTTTAGTACCATTTACGCTGCCTTGTTTCCCGAAAAATTAAAGTCTTTAACTGTGTATGTTACACCTTACGATTTTAGCGATAAAGGCTCTTGCATGCTTTACAAATGGACAAAAGACCTTGATGTAGATGCTATGGTTGATAATTTGGGAATTATTCCGGCCGATATGCTTGGTGCTGGTTTTAATTCGCTTAAACCAAGTATGGATATTAGCAAATATTTTGGTGTAATGGATATGATGGAAGATGAAGCCAAATTGCTCAACTTTTTGCGCATGGAAAAATGGAAAGCCGATTGCCCTGATTTAGCCGGTGAAATGTTTAGAAAATACATTAAAGATTTATGGCGCGACAATAAATTAATTAAGGGCGAACTTGAAATTGGTGGCCGCAAAGTTGATTTGAAGAATGTAAAAATGCCATTTTTAAATGTGTATGCTACAGAAGATAATATTATTCCTAATAGCTCTACTATTCCAGTAAATGATTTAATTGGTTCAAAAGACAAAGAGTTATACGCCTTTCCTGGTGGACATATTGGAGTTTTTGTAGGAGCAAAATCGCAAAAAGAATTAGCACCAAAAGTAGCAAAATGGGTTGCTGAAAAAAGCTAACCATAATTTGTGATTGGTGAATTTTGAAAAAAAGCTGCTTTGAACCAAGTGTTAAAAGCAGCTTTTTTGTTGGATTGTAATTTTTGCTATACTTTAAATTTGCATGTTACCAATATGTATAAATCAAATTTTCAATCAATTATAAAATAGCCTTTAGAAGCAAACTTATAATAGCAAATAATTAACCAAGGTCAATTACAGTACCGAAGGGACGAGCATATTTTTACGAATCAATTAGCCAATTGATAGGAATTAAGTTTTTAGAAACCAAATACTCATTTGTTTTTGAAAAATGTTTGCAACCAAAAAATCCTCTTGAGGCTGAAAGTGGCGAAGGGTGAACTCCTTTTAAAACTAAATGTTTGTTTGGGTTAATGAATTGGACTTTTTCTATGGCATTTTTACCCCAAAGAATAAATACCACGTGTTCTTTTTGATTCGAAATGGTTTCAATTATTTTATTGGTAAACTGATGCCAACCAATTTTATTGTGCGAGTTTGCTTGGTCTTTTATTACCGTTAAACTTGTGTTGAGTAATAAAACACCTTGTTTGGCCCAGTTTTCAATATTACCATGGTTGGGTATTTCAAAATGGATTATGTCGGTAGCTAATTCTTTATAAATGTTTCGTAAACTGGGAGGAACTTTTATTCCTTTATTTACCGAAAAACAAATTCCATTGGCTTCCCCATCGCCATGGTATGGATCTTGACCTAAAATTACTACTTTGGTATTTTGCAATGAAGTTAACTTAAAAGCTTCAAATATTTGATTTTCGGGAGGAAAAATTATGTTTCCATTGGCTGAATCTAAGCTTATTTGAGCCACTATTTTTTGGTAATAAGGCTTTGATGCTTCGCGTTCAAAAATGGGCAACCAATCGGGTTGAATTTGGTTAAAGTTCATGGTAATAAACAAAAAAAGCCAAAATGTTAAATTTTGGCTTTTAAAATATTTTTGTAGAAATACTATCCTTCAATAATAACAGTACGCTCAGTGTTTGGCGATTTTACTTTTACTAATTGAGTGTTCAATTTAATGCGTTGTACGCGTAAATGTGATTTAGTTTTATTTCTTCTGTCTTTTCTTTTTAATCGTGTAAACATGGTGGTCTATTTTTTATTGGGCGCAAATATAATTTTATTTATCTTATTGTCAATCTTGTTTCAATAATAATTTTACTCTAACTCAAATTCTTTTACAATTTCGTAGTTGTTTGATATGCAGTTTATTAAACATAACTTATTTGCTATAAAATGTATATTGAACGAATTTTCCTTTAAATCTGTCCAAATTTTGTTCAATTTACGTTGCGTTTCTTGATAACCAAAAAGCAGTAATTTCGGGTCAAAATTATTTAAACTATAGTTTTCAAAAGCTATTTTATTATGTATTTCTAAAAAATATTTTAAGCTTTGTTGAAAATCGCCAATTTGTTTTTTATCGTTAATATTCAAATAAAAATTGTCGTCAATTAATTCAAAGCCCGAAAACTCCAATTCCATGGAATATGATTGGGCGGTGTATTTTTTTAAACTATCAATTAATAAAAAATCATTTTTCTCATCCCAATTAAAATGATCGGTTAGTTTAATTAATGGTAAAAAAGCGTGCGCATTTTTAATTTTATATTTTACTTCAATTTGGGCTTTAAATTCGGCAATAATGCTACAAGTTGAGGAACTAGGAATAATTCCAACGCAATAGCTATTAGTTGTATTTAAGACTTTCATTATTTATTGTTCAAGATGCAATATTTATAAAAAATGTATGATTAAGTATTATTTTATATAAATAGCTTTAATGTCTATTTAAGTTAATGAGTTGTGAATAAAACTAGGTTCGTTATAATATTTGCAAAGTATAAATTGCCAATCTTATTTTTAAAAAATGAACATTCACTTTATTTCAATTGGCGGGGCCGTAATGCATAATATGGCTATTGCTTTGCATAAAAAAGGTTATAAAATTACAGGTAGCGATGACGAAATTTATGAGCCTGCAAAATCAAGACTTGAAAAATATGGTTTACTACCAACCAAAATGGGTTGGGATGTAAATAATATTACTCCAAACTTAGATGCTATCATTTTAGGAATGCATGCCCGAAAAGATAATCCTGAAATGTTAAAAGCTTTAGAATTAGGTTTAAAAATATATTCTTTTCCAGAATATATGTATGAGCAAACTAAAGATAAAATCCGCATAATAGTTGGTGGAAGCCATGGTAAAACCACTACAACAGCAATGATTTTACATGTTTTGCAAAAATGTAATATAGAGTTCGATTATTTGGTTGGAAGTATTTTAGAAGGTTTTGAAACCATGGTTGGTTTAAGCAATACCTCTAAAATTGCTGTGTTTGAAGGTGATGAATATTTAACTTCGGCTTTGGATTTACGACCTAAATTTCATGTTTATAAAGCTAATGTTGGTATTATAACAGGCATTGCTTGGGATCATATCAATGTGTTTCCAACTTTTGAAAACTATGTTGAGCAATTTAAAATATTTGTTGAAGCCTTGCCTGAAAATGGAAGTATTATATACAGCAATAACGATCCTGAAGTTGAAAAACTGATTGATTCAGCCAATATTAAGGCTGAAAAAATTCCGTATGTAACTCCAAATTTTGAGGTAAAAAATGGTGTGGTTTACATAAAACCAAATCAAACCGAAGTGGCTTTAAAGTTTTTTGGAACTCATAATTTACAAAATATGATGGCGGCCAAACACGCTTGTAAAGCGGCTGGAGTAAGTGAAGAACAATTTTACGAAGCTATTCAATCGTTTAAAGGAACTGCTAAAAGGCTTGAAACTTTATATGAAAGTAGCAATTCGTTGATTATTAGAGATTTTGCACATGCGCCATCTAAATTAAAAGCTACGGTAAATGCCGTACGCGAGTTAAATCCTGAGCGAAAACTTATAGCTGTTTATGAATTGCATACGTTTAGTAGTTTAAATAAGGATTTTTTACCTCAATATCATAATAGCATGCAAGCAGCAGATGTAAAGGCTGTATTATTTAGCAAACATGCGTTAGAAATGAAAAAAATGCCAATGCTTAACGAAGTTGAAGTGGCAGCAGGTTTTGGTAATGATGTAAAAGTATTTACAGATAAAAATGAACTAAGTAAATTTATCAAAAGCCATTACACTCAAACCGAAAATTTATTGTTAATGAGCAGTGGTACTTTTGATGGAATGGATTTAAATTTTAACCAATAATTTTAACCATATTACGTTATAAAATACATGAAATTTAAAGCAATAGTGTTTTGTAGTGGCATATTATTAGCTCATAATTTTGTTGCAAAGGCTCAGCAAAATCCAATTAATAATGTTTGTAATTCCATTGAGCAAAATGTGCCAACACCTTGGGGACCTTTACGAGAAGGTGATGTTAATTTTAGCAAACGTGTGGTTAGAATTATTGATTTGCGCGAAAAGCAAAATCAAGTTTTGATGTATCCTAAAAACGCTTTGCCATCATTGCTTTACGATGCCATTAAAACTAGAAAATTGGTTCCTTTTAAAAACGATAGTTGTACAAGTGTTTATTCGCCCGAAAAAGTTTTGTCGTTTGGAACTGACACGCAGTATGTCGAAAATCCCGATATAAACAATCCCGATAATGTTAAAACGGATACCATTATCACACCTTTTGATCCTTTGCGCCAAATATATAAACTGCGCATAGTTGAAGATTGGTATTACGATAAAAAACATAGCTCTTTCTCTATCAAAATTTTAAGTATAGCACCTGTTTATAAAATGAAAATTGCTGGAGTTGATTTAGGAGATCAAGATTTATGCGTGTTTAGGTATTATTACAATAATGTGGCTAAACCCAAAGATGTTAGAAATTTATTAGCTAAAAAATGTATATTTAATAGACAAAATGATGCTGCCCTTATGAGCTTTGATGCATTTTTTGAAGGTCGCTATTTTTCGAGTTATGTAATAAAAGTAAGTAATCAATTTGATTTTTATATAAAAGACCAAGCCGAATACCGAGATAATGGGGTAGGGGCAATATTAGAAAATCAATTGTTACAAGATGAACTCATGAAAAGGGAGCACGATGAATACGATAATTAACAATAAAAAAGCCCAACTTTAAATTTAAAGTTGGGCTTTTTTATTGTTTTATTCTAAAATTATTGTTTTGGAGCTTCAGCAGGTTTTACTTCACCTTTTAAGTATAATACTACTTGCGATTTTTTTCCATTACTCATTACTGTAACTGTTTTGTTAAAAGTTCCAGGCGATGCAGCGTTATAAGTAGCTTTTACATAACCTTTTTGACCTGGTTTAATTGGCTCTTTTGTCCACTCAGGTGTTGTACATCCGCAACCAGCTGCAGCGTTTGTAATAATTAACGGCTCTTTGCCTGTATTTTTAAATACATAAGTGTAAGTAGCTGGTACACCTTGAGGAATAGTTCCAAAATCGTGAGTTTCTTTTTCAAAAGTAATATCAGCTTGATTTGGATTTTCTTGTGTTGCAGGAGCTACTGCAGGAGTTGTAGTTGTTTGTGCAATAGCATTTGCACTCATAAAAGTAGCTACGGCTACTAAAGCGGTAATAATTAACTTTTTCATTGTATTGTTATATTTTTATTTAATTTATTTAGTGTGTTACAAATGTTGTACCAAAAAATTTCAATTTCAAATGTAATGGTTTTTAAAATAACTATCTCCAAAAAAAATCTTAAAGAAAATATTTAATTAAATTTTTACAATAAAATTATCAGTTTTTAGCCAATTTTCCTTTAACTAACATCAACATTGCAGCCGATAACAATAAAAAAAATGCCATGGCGGCATAAGCATAAACTATATTATTTTGGAATGAAAAGAAAGATTGTGAAAAGATAAAGATAAAAACACTTCGGGTAAAAACATTTATTAAATTAAAAATACTGCCAACACGTCCCATTAAAACATTGGGTATGTGCTTAAACATGTACGTTAACCTCAAAACCCTAATACCTGCATTACAAAATCCTAAAATAAGGCTGACCAAATAAATAACCAAAATACTTTTACTAACCGAAGCCGCAAAAAAGATAGAAGCAACGACAACCGTTAAAGCTATAATTACCTGAATAATTGATTTATTTTGAAAAAGTTTATTAATAAAAAATCCTGCACTTAATGCGCCAACTGCATAAATGGTATCAGCTAAGGCAAATACATCTCCTTGAGCATTTAAATGTTGTTTTATGTAAATAGGTAATACCGCATGAATTTGTACCAAAAGCATGGCAAACACCATGTAGCTACAAATACCAAAAATTAAAATTGATTGGTTTTGTTTCAAATAATTAAATCCATTTTTTAAGCGTCTTACTATACTTTCATTTATATCTCCAATAGTTTTGGTTTGTGTGTATGGAATAAAATAAATTAAAACAGCCGCCATAAAATAGGTGATGGCATCCATCATAAACACATCATGAATTTGCCAAGCATTTATTTTAAAGTTTATATTACCAACTGAAAAATCAGTTCCATCCAACAAAATGGCTGCAAATCCACCAGAAAGTATGGACGTTGATTGGCCTACAATTTCAATATTTGAATTGACAGATTTATATTGCTCAGGTTTTGAAATTTCTTGGCCAAATGCATATAAAGTGGGATAGTGTATATTGTAATTTAGCATAGTTATAGCAAAAACGCTTATAACTAAAAATGCAGGTAATGAATTATTTATGTAGCCATAACTTGCAATGGCAAATAGTAGAAAACCACATACCAATGAAGTATATAAAAAATTATTTTTACGACTAAATTTATCAACCAATGTTCCTGCATAAAGTCCAAAAAACATAACTATAAAAGTTAACAAGGCATAGGAGTAGTTAAAAACCTGTGAGTTATTTGTTTTGGCAAAATACCAAGGAATAGAAAGCATGCTGACTCCTTGTGCAAATCCACTTATTCCGTTTGCTAAGAATAAAAGTTGGATTGATTTTTTGTTATTTTGCATGGTTCAAAACTAATAATTGCAATTGGTTATTTTTAGTTAATTGTATCATATTTTTGTCCATTCATTTAAACATCCTCATTTGAAAAAAGAAATAAAACTTACTCCACAGCAAGCATTACTTAAATTGGCTAATTATTGCGCTTACCAAGAAAGATGTCACCTTGAAGTAACTAACAAATTAGCTGAATACGGTGTTTATTACGAAGATGCAGATCAAGTTATAGCTGAATTAATTATTCAGAACTACCTGAATGAGGAACGTTTTGCTAAAGCTTTTGCAGGTGGAAAATTCAGGGTAAAAAAATGGGGACGAAATAAAATTAAGCAAGAATTGAAACTTAAAAAAATTTCGGAATATTGCATAAAACAAGGGTTAGAGGAAATTGATAATGAGCAATATATGGAAGTTTTAGAAAAAGAAGCTGTTCAGAAATATAAAGCTATAAAAGACAAGAATTTTTTAGTAAAAGCAAATAAAACTGCTCAATATTTGGTAAGTAGAGGTTTTGAAACAGACTTAGTTTGGGATGTGGTTAAACAATTAAATACTAAATAACATTTTCTAGTTCTTTCGGATTGTGCTTGTGCTTGAAAAGTACTGTAAAACTAATAGCAATAATAGCTGCATAAATAGCAAACGAAATCCAAATAGAATGCCAATCTTTGGTTCCATTGATGGTAAAGTATTTATCAATTATAATTCCACTAATTTTACTTCCTAAAAAAGCACCTATCCCATTCGTCATCATCATAAATAGGCCTTGCGCACTCGATCTTATTGAAGAATCTGTGGATGTTTCAATAAATAGAGAACCCGAAATATTAAAAAAGTCAAATGCCATTCCATAAACAATACATGATAAAATGATCATCCACAAACCGCCTGAAGGATCGCCATAAGCAAATAATGCAAATCTCAAAAACCATGCTACCATAGAAATCAACATGACTTGTTTGATTCCAAAACGTTTTAAAAAAAATGGTATGGCTAAAATAAATAATGTTTCAGAAATTTGAGAAATAGACATAATGATAGTTCTACCTTCCACTACAAATGAATTTTTATATTGTTCTATTTTCCCAAAATCATCCAAAAAGGCGTCACCATACATATTTGTTAGCTGTAACGCTGCACCTAAAAAAAGTGAAAAAAGTAAAAACAGGGCTATTTTAGAATTTGCAAATAACTTAAAAGCATTCAATCCTAATTGTTCTGATAATGAAGTATTTTTTGAGATTAGTTTTTGTGGTGGACATTTAGGCAAAGTAAATGAATAAACGCCAAGAATGACCGCGAATAAAGAAGCTATATAAAATTGATTAGCATATATGGGATTACCAAAAAATGTTGAGATTAAATTGCCAATTTTTAAGCCAAAATCTCGAATAAAAATTGGTGGATTATTAGAACTAAAAATATTTGTAAACCACATCGCAACAATAAAACCAATTGTTCCCCAAACTCTTATTGGTGGAAAATCTTTAATAACATCATATTTATTATTCTTTAAAATAGTATAAGCAATAGAATTTGATAATGAAATAGTTGGCATATAACAAATCATGGCTCCAAAAATTAAATAATACAGAGTATTTGGATTATTTATGCTTGGTACAAAAAACAAAACAATTCCATATAAAATATGAAGGATACCATATAATTTTTCTGCATTAATCCATTTATCTGCAATTATTCCGGTGATTGCTGGCATAAATAATGATGAAAGCCCTAATGTGGAAAAAATTGCGCCAAATTCTGCTCCTGTCCATCCTTTTGCGTTAAAACAATAGGTCCCAATTGTAATTAACCATGCTCCCCAAACAAAAAATTGGAGAAAACTCATTATTGTAAGACGGTATTTAATGCTCATAAAGGTTTAGTAATATTTATAATCTATAATGGATTTTTTATTTTTTTCTTAAATCAATTTCATCTCTAATTTTAGCAGCTAAGGCATAATCCTCTACAGCTAACGCTTCATTTAATAATTGATTTAAATTTTCTAGGGGCAATTTACCTAAATCGTTATTGCTTCCTCCTGTTTTTACATTTATTTTTTGTTCTACTATATCGTCATCAAAAATATTTTCTTCTTCAGCAGCGTCTACAATAATTCCCGCCTCTTCAATAATATCTTCAAAAGTATAAATTGGACATTTAAAACGTACAGCCAAAGCAATACTATCACTAGTTCTTGCCTCTATTTCTTTTAAAATACCTAAATGTTCACAAATAAGTTTGGCATGAAAAACCCCTTCGTGCAAATTATAAATTTGTACTTCAACTAATTCTATTCCAAACTCCTTAAAAAAGCTCAAAAATAAATCGTGTGTCATTGGTCTGAAAGGCACAATTTTTTCAATTTCTATAGCTATAGCCTGAGCTTCAAAACTACCAATAACAATGGGTAAACGCTTGTTTCCTTTGGCTTCACCTAAAATTAAAGTGTAACTTCCACTTGTTTGTCCGCTACTTAATCCTAGTACATTTAACTTTATTTTATCCATAAATTTTGTAATAAATACAAAAAACGAAATAATTAAATTTAATGCTTAATGTACCAACAACTTATCAATACTATTCAGAAATTGATTTGACACCTGACTTAACTTTTAATTTTAAGGAGACAAAATTGTGTTTTTCTATTTTATTTGTACTTTGCGCTTCGATATAATATGGTTTTTTCAATAAATATGACTAATAAAAGAAAGTGGATTAATTTTTGTTTTGCAGTTTTATGCTTTATTTATACAACAACAAATTCACTTTATGCTCAAACTCAACAACCACTTAGTCTTCAAAATATTTCAACTATAAAAATAGATGAAGTAAATGATGATCAAATAGCTGAATTTTGGACAAAAGTTCAAGAGAACGGACTTTCAATAACTCAACTTGAAGCAGAAGCCAAACGCAGAAATATGCCTGCTGAGGAATTCGTTAAATTGAAAGATCGTATCAATAACTTACCAACAAAAACTACCGAAAAGTCAAATCAAAATACTGATAGAACTAACGGAAATGATTTAAGCAAAAAAGAAAATGAAACATTAGTTGCAACTAAAAGTAAAGTATTTGGTTCAGAATTATTCAACAATAAAAACCTAACCTTTGAACCCAATTTAAAAATTGCCACACCCCAAAACTATCAACTAGGTCCTGATGATGAATTGATTATTGATATATATGGTTATTCTGAAGAAGCATTTAAATTAAAAGTTAGCCCTGATGGAAATATTCGTATTCCATTGGTTGGTATTGTTCAAGTTTCTGGTTTAACTATTGAGCAGGCAAAAGTTAGAATTATTGCTGCACTCTCGAGCGTTTATGATAGAATAAATACTGGTGAAACCAAAGTAAATATTACTTTAGGCAATATTAGAAGTATAAAAATATTAATTGTAGGCGAAGCAAATTTACCTGGAACATATACACTACCTTCGTTGGCCACCGTTTTTAATGCCCTGTATGTGTCAGGCGGACCAAACAATAATGGTTCGATGCGAAATATAAAAGTAGTAAGAAATAACAAAGTTGTAGCCATTCTTGATATTTATGATTTTATGCTAAAAGCTGATGCAAAAGGTAATATCAGGCTTCAAGACCAAGATATAATAAAAATTAGTCCTTATGAAAATAAAGTGGAAGTTAGGGGTGAAGTAAAAAGAGAAGGTTTTTTTGAAGTAACTAAAAATGAAACTTTGAAGGATTTATTAAATTTTGCTGGAGGATTTACCAATGATGCTTATAAAGAACGTATTAAAGTAATTAGAAATACTAACAAAGAAAAAAGTGTAGCAGATATTGAACAAGGAATATTTTCGATGTTTGCTCCTAAAAGCGGAGATATTTACACCGTTGATAAACTTTTGGAGCGTTTTGAAAATAGGGTTCAAATAAAAGGTGCTGTTTTTAGACCAGGTGCTTATGCTTTGGAAAATGGTTTAACAGTTTTGAAATTAATCAATAAAGCTGAAGGTTTAAAAGAAGATGCATTTTTAACACGTGCAATTATTTACAGGTTAAATAATGATAATAGTTTGAGTATGCTTTCTTTGAATTTAGAAGATGTAAAAACAGGAAAAGTAAATGATATTGAACTTAGGAGGGAGGATATGATTCAAATTGCTTCAAAACTTGATTTGAAAGAAAGCTACAATGTTACAATTAATGGTCAAGTTATTAAGCCAGGCGTTTTTCCATTTGCTCAAAATATGAAAATTGAGGATTTGATAATTGCAGCAGGTGGCTTAAAAGAGGATGCAGCAATTAATAGGGTAGAGGTTTCAAGGAGAAAATTTGATATTGATAAAACAAAAAATAACTCTGAGATTGCCATTGTTAAGCAATTTGAGCTAAATAAAGATTTGAAGAATAATGCTGATTTAAGCTTTAATTTAGAACCTTTTGATATCGTTACTATTTTCAGGTTACCAGGTTATGAACCACAAAAAAATGTGATAATTGAAGGAGAAGTTTTATACCCTGGTAGTTATTCTTTAGAAAAAAATAATGAAAAAATATCAGATTTATTTAAAAGATGCGGAGGTATTACAGCAATTGGAAGCAAAAATGGGACTATTTTGTTAAGGAAAAAATTACAAAGTGAAACTGAAAACTACATAAAGCTTAACAAAATAAAAGCATTAAAACGTCAAAGTAAAGATACTGCTGATATACAAGATAAAATTGAAGAAGATCAAAATGAGATATTTGATATAGTAGGTATTGATATTAATGAAATTCTTAAAAAACCAGGCTCAAAAGCTGATTTATTGCTAAGAGATGGAGATATAATTAAAGTTCCATCCGAACGTCAAACAGTTTTAGTTTCTGGTGAGGTGTTATACCCTGCAAGAGTAAATGTGAATAACGCAAATCGTTTAAAAGGCTTTGTTCAAAATGCAGGTGGGTTTAGTTCAAAAGCATTAAGACGAAAAGCTTATGTAGTATATGCCAATGGAACTGTAAAGGCTACTAAAAACTTTTTATTTGTTAAATTTTATCCCAAAATTAAACCAGGTTGCGAAATAGTTATTCCTAAAAAGGATGTAAAAAAACCGGTAAGTTTGGTTGAAATAACTACCATTGCAACAAGTTTAACTACTTTGGTTTTTTTGATTATTACTATTTCAAGATAAATATAAAAATGGAAAATAATTATGTAACCTTAAAAGACATTGTTGACTTTTTTAAAAAAGTTTTCACATTTGGTTTATCAAAATGGAAGTTATTATTAATAACTGGATTTTTCGGAGGAATTATTGGATTTGGTTATGCTTATTTTCAAAAACCCATTTACAAGGCACAATTTTCTTTTTTATTAAACGAAAATGATGGCTCTCCAGCACTAAATATTTCATCATTGGCAAGTTTAGCAGGAATTGGAATTGGAGGATCTGGAAATGTAAATGACGACAAATTAATGTTTATTTCCTTTTCAAGAAATTTACTTGGCAAAACCTTGCTACAATCTGCTGACATAAATGGTAAAAAAACTTCTTTAGCAAATCATTATATTGAAACATATGAATTACTCAATTCGTTTAAATCAGATACTTCTCTTAAAGATTTTGTAGGTTTTCAAAATACCGAAATTAATAAATTAACATACAAGGAGAATAAAGTATTAGATATATTAGTTTCTAAAATTGTGGAATCAAAACAACTATTAATTGAAAGCAAAAAGAAAACTGGTATTGTTTCTCAGTCATCTGGAATTGTAATAATGGAATTTAGCTCAATTAACGAAAATTTATCGCTTCATTTTATAAATCAATTATACGAAAATATCAGTGTTTACTATACGAATAAAACAATTTCAAAGCAACTAAGAACATTTAATATTATAAAAAACAGGGCTGATTCAATAAAAAATATTTTGTACTCATTAGAAAATTATGGAGCACAAGAAATTGACAAAAACCTTAGATTGGTAAGAATGCAAGGAAAAGTTAATTTGGAAAGAACAAAAAGAGATATTGAAATGTTAAGTTTAATGTATGCTGAAGTGATTAAAAATCAGGAAATTGCAAAGTTTTCATTGGATAATCAAACTCCATTTTTTCAAATTGTTGATAGTCCAACCCTACCTTTATTTAAGAAAAAAATGTCGAAACTGAGCACCGCAATTTTTGGTTCAGTTTTACTATCCTTTCTTGTTTTTGTATCAAGTTTTTTAAAAAACTTTTACAGCCCCAAGAATAATATTGCTTAAATATGAAACTTGGTACTTTTAAGTATTTGATTCTGGTTTTTCTGGTTTTTTTCTATCTATTTCCAACCTTATTTAAATTTGTACCAGGGGCAATTAGCACAAGAATTGTAATTAGTTTTTTTGGATTTATTATAGTTTTTATTACCTACCTTAATAATTTAAAAAATCCAAGTAATTTTAAAATAAAAAAGAGTCAAATTACTAGTCTGGTTTTACTGATTTTAATGGCAATTATTTCCATTATTACGTTGTTTATTAATGACACAAGAGATCCAGAATACATTAAATATATTTTTTCAATGATATTGATTTATTTGGCTTATGTACCAATAAAGATATTTATCAATAAAAATTTTCATAACGTTGATCATTTTTTCATTTCTAACTTAATCATCAATGTTGTTATTGTACAAATGTGTGTTTCACTTAGTATGTACTTGTTTCCACAATTTGGTAAATTTATTAATACTATTCAGGTTATTGACGATTTTGATATAGCAAAACTAAACCAAACTGCCCAATTTAGATTGGTAGGGTTGGGTACTAAGTTTTTTGGGTTAGGTATTATTAATTCATTTACTTTAATACTTTTAGCATTTAATATAAGGCACAGAATTATGGGTATTAATCAATTAATTAAGTACGCTACCCTATTTATTTTTATATTTACTATTGGTATGATGATGTCAAGAACAACCTTAATAGGGGCAATATTAGGGTTAGCATACATTTTTACTCCTTACATTTCCATCAAAGGTTTTTTCTTCAATAACTCTTGGAAGTTTATTTTGCTAGTTATTTTAGTGCCTTGCTTCTTTATTATTTTGTTCATAGTTTTTTTTCCAAAAATAGCTGAACAGTTTCAAAGTTTATTCAAATTTGGCTTCGAATTATTTATTAATTTTAACGAAACAGGAAAAGCAACTTCCGAATCTACTGAAGATTTGAAGACCATGTACATTATGCCTAATAATTTAAAAACCTACTTAATAGGTGACGGAAAGTTTGCAGGAGAAGCAGGTAGGTCAGCTAGTTATTATATGGGAACTGATGTTGGATTTTTGAGATTGATTTATTATTTTGGGTTAATTGGAACAATTACCTACTTCATTTTTCAACTATTTTCACTTAAAACAGCAATGAAAAAACACAATTTACTTGTTTTATTTTGTTTTTCGCTATTAATGATATTAAACCTTAAAGGCATTGCTGATTTTTTCTATATCGCTATTCTATTTAATATTGCAAGTGATAGAGCAGATTCAGGGTTTACAAAAGCATTATAAATTTAAGAATGAAGAATGAAATTGCTCCCTAAATGAGTAACGTCTAAATTTTTGGGATTGGCTTATTCAGTTTTGCAACTAGCATGGTTTAATACCGATACATTGGGTAGGATTTGTTATACGTGTTTCACCTTGCCAATTTTAAAACAAATTTATCAACTGGAGTTGTATTTTTTAGCATAGCAAATGCTGATAATAAGAAATGCTGTTTACAAAACAGCACCTACTTGTTTTTCATAATCTTACCTATTAACTACCACTTGTTTTACCAAGTTTCCGTTTGGTGTTTGTATATGCAGCAAATACATACCATTGGCTATGGCTGATATATCTATTTCGGTTTGGTTATTATAATTAGCAATTACTTTACCTGTTAAATCAAGTAGTTGTAATTGTAGTCCCGATGCATCGGGAGTTAAATTATTGGTTGTTTTTATTATTAGTTTATTACTTGCCGGGTTAGGGTAAACTGTAATTTGGTTATTTAAGTTTACTTCATTTATGCCTACGGTTTGGTTGGTAATAGTGATGGTTTTGGTAGCTGTTGCACCACCTCCATCTGCTGCGGTGGCAGTAACTATTACAGTTCCATTGGCCTTAGCTGTTACCAAACCTATTTGGGTTATGGTAGCCAAGTTGGTATCGCTAATGCTCCAAATTACTTGTCTGTTGGTTGCATTACCTGGTAATATGGCAGCAGTAAGTTGTAATAAACCACCTTGGGTGTTAATAGTATTACTACCAGAAATAATGTAAATGGATGTAATTATTTTATTTGAAACTATGCTTTTTATATATGGAATATTGGTCTTTACGGAAACAGAACCTTCCGAATAGTAGCCTATTCCAATAAAAAAGTTATTTGAACTTTTAATTATTGAAGAAAGCCCTAATGGTGAAGAATATCCGTTTAGTGTTAATTTTGATTTTTCAATTTTTTTGATTTGATAGCTAGAATCTGTTAATATCCAAGAATTACTGATAAAAAAGATATTTTCGTTTTTAGTGAAATTTATACAGCCAGAATTTTTAAACAAATCCGACATTAAAGTAGTGTCTCGTATTAATTTTCCTTGCATATCGTAGCTTGCTAAATAAGGATTATTATCAAGTGTAACAGAACCATTAACCAGTATTTCTGAATGTTCATTGTTTAAATCGATTGTAAAAATATTTTCCTTAATTAATAAAGGTATCTCTATAGAAGTTAAAGTATTAGTAAGAGTATCTATAGTGGTTATTAAAGCAATAGAGGAGTCTTTCAATCCTGTTAAAATTATGTTTTTGTTTGGAGTGTAATAAACATTGTATATTGTACTCAATGAATTTAAACTATCAATGTATCTTTTGGCTATAGTATTGCCTAGTGTATCAAATATTAATACTGACCCTCCTTTAAATCCTCTATCTGCTAATAAATATTTATTAGCATTCAATTTTATAAGTTTAGCCGCAAAATAATTAGGACTGTTTTTTACTTCTACTTTCCATTTTAAATTACCATTACTATCTAATTTTACAAGATTTCTAATTCCTTCTATCGAAATTACATTTAAAATATCACCATTGTTGTCTTCTAATATATCTAATGGATTAGATTTTTGAAATCCCAAAGGATTTTTGCTCCATAACTGATTGTTACAAGCATCAATTTTTTTTATTACAAAAAAAGGGGTGTCAGGTCTTGAATCATACATATTAGTTTTATATCCACTTGTACCAGTTAATAAAAACATATTACTTTTTGTTTCTATTAAATTAGAGCTCTTTTCACTTGCTTTAAATCCAAAAGAGAAACGCGTATCAAACTCACAAGCATTTTGGGCATGCATGCAATTGGCAAACACCAATAATAAAAGTACAAATATTGATTTAATTAAATTTTTCATGGTTTTATTTGTTAACTACCACTTGTTTTACCACATTTCTATTTGGTGTTTGTATATGCAGCAAATACATACCATTAGCTATGGCTGATATATCAATTTCGGTTTGGTTATTATAATTAGCTATAACTTTACCTGTTAAATCAAGTAGTTGTAATTGCAGTCTTGATGCATCAGGAGTTAAATTATTGGTTGTTGTTATTATTAATTTGTTACTTGCAGGATTAGGGTAAACTGTAATTTGGTTATTTAAGTTTACTTCATTTATGCCTACAGTTTGGTTGGTTATAGTTATGGTTTTGGTAGCTGTTGCGCCACCTCCATCTGCTGCGGTAGCTGTAACTACTACTGTTCCATTAGCCTTGGCCGTTACCAAGCCTGTTTGGTTAATAGTAGCTAAGTTGGTATCGCTAATGCTCCATATTACTTGTTGATTGGCTGCGTTTGTTGGTAATATGGCAGCGGTAAGTTGTAATAAGCCATTTTTTTGATCAATAAAATTTGCACCAATAATGGTAATCGTTTTAATTTTATTAAACAAACTTTGTTTGAATACATTAACCGTAGTTCTATAACTAGTACTCCTTGTATATTCTATAGAACCAATAAAAACTAAAGAACTATCATTTGTAATTATATAATCTAAAATAGCTCTTCCATCGTATATTGATGGTGGTTGAGGGTAACGTAATGTATCAATTTTATTTATATTAAGACCACTATCAATTGAAAGTAACGCATGAGGTTGGTATCTTGATAAATAATATATATTTTCAGTGCCAATGATTGATTTCCCGTATTTAGTGCTAGGGAACGTTTTTTCTTGTAGTAAATTCCCTAACAAATCTAATTTAGCCATATAAACACCTTGAGAAGAAACTGGAGCCGAATAAAGTATTTGAGTATTATTTTTTCTCAGTACAATATATTCATTGAATCGTTCAATATTTTTTGAGCCAGAAACTTTAATAATATTTTTTATAGTTAAGGAAGTATCAATATAAGTAATCATTAGGGAGCTATCTTCCGACCCTAATAACAAAATATTGTTGTTTGAAAGCTTATAACCGTTAAATATTTGTCCTTTAGAGTTAGAATCTACATAAATTTTTTTTATTAATAAAGTACTGCCAAACGTGTCAGTCATTACAATTTGCGAATTAGCATGGGTAATATTGCCACTATTTTGAACAAGATAACCAATTGTTAAGTACTTGTTTGAATTAATTTTTAAAATGTTTTTTGTTTGGAAATTTTCGGAAACATAGTTGTTTTTCCATTTGTGAATAACATTACCAATACTATCTATTTTAAAAAACAAAGTTGTGCCTTCAAAAAGATTATTTACAGCAAGGAGCAAGACATTGATACTCTCCCTGTAAAAACCAATAACATTACCATTACCAGATCCAATAGAATCTATATTTTTTCTCCAAATTTGATTTCCACATTTGTCTATAAGTGCTAATTGCAAAAGAAGTTTATCAGCAAATCTATAATTAGCATCAAAACCTGAGAGTGTAACAAGAAGGTAATTGCCACTTTCTGTTTCTAGTATTCGATGCCCTTGAGCTTCTTTACTATAACTCGAATCAAACTCACAAGCATTTTGGGCATGTATGCAATTGGCAAACACCAATAATAAAAGTACAAATATTGTTTTAATTAAATTTTTCATGGTTTTATTTAAAAATTGTTTCTTAATGTACCCGCTAGTTCGAATTTGTAATCCGAATCATGTATTTTAAGAATTGGTATTCTACTTTTTAAAATGTTAGCAGTAAAACAAATATATTAATTAGATTAATATTATTACATAATAAATGCTATTAATAGGAACTGCGGTTTGTAAAACAGCATTTGCTTCTTATTATGTAAAATACAGTGTTTTCTTAAAAAATTAAGTTTAAATAAGTTATTTCTTTTCAGCGCTTTTGGGTAGCATTTAAATATAAATACCTATTAAATCAACAGTTTTAGCGGATTGGTTTCTTGTTTAAATTTTTTTTTCTAATACATTTGTTATCTATGAGAGGTTTTTTTACAACAAAATAATATATGGCTGAAAATAATAAATATCCTTTGGTAAGTGTTATTTGTTTGTGTTGGAATCACGAGAAGTACATCAATCAGTGTTTTAGTTCCATTTTTGAACAAACCTACAATAACATAGAAATTATTTTTATAGATAATAATTCCACTGATAATTCTTATCAAATTGGGCTAAGCTTATTACAAAAATCGGCAATAAGTTATAAAACAATAAAACGAAATGGCAATTTTAGTATATCCAACAATTTAAATACGGCACTAAATGAATGTTCTGGAACATATGTTATGTGCATTTCAACCGATGATTGGTTAACAAATGATAGCATTAAACTAAAAGTTAATTTTTTAGAAAGTAACTTGGATTATGCAATGGTATATACTAGTGGCTATTATTATTACCAAAATATTAATTTGGTAAAGGATTTTATAATAGATACACCATTTCATGGAAAAGTATTTAAAGAACTTTTAAAATGTAATTTTGTATTTGCAATAGGTGTGCTAATGAGAACAGAATCAGTTATTAATGTAGGAAAATATAATGAAAATATTAATATAGAAGATTGGTATATGTGGTTAAAATTATCTCAAAAGTACAAAATAGGATATTTAGATAAAAAACTTGCTTATTATAGAATTCACAGTTCAAATTCATCTTCAAATATTAAAAGAATGATGCAAAACGAAGTTTTAATTTTAAGTGAATACAAAGATTATCCTGAAGCAAAACTTGGAATTAGAAATACAAAAAGGAGGTATTTACAATTATCATTTTTTCAATTATTGAATTTATTGCCTTTTTATAAATCATTCAATAAAATTGTAAAATCAATCAAACAATCAGGTAATAATTAGCTATCTGATTAATAAAAAACAAGGTCATTACCAATTTCAAGTTTGCCTAAATTTTTTTATAGTGGTTCTCATTGGGCAACTTTTTTAAATTAACATTTCAATATTGTGGAGTCTAAAATTAGAATTATTCAAATAGCTAATTCATTTGGAATTGGTGGCAGAGAAAATGTAATACTTAATTTATGCAATAATCTTTCTACTGAAAAGTTTGATGTTCATTTGGTGTTATTATCAAACGATAATAATGAACAAACTGCCAAGCTTCTTCCACATGTAAAAATTCATATACTTCCCTTTAGCGAGCGCAGTTTTAATGGATTTAAGATAGTTACTATTTTTATCCCACTTATACTATTGCTTAGAAAAAAAATAAATCAGATAAATCCCCATGTTATTCATAGTCATGCTTTATTTATTTGGTTAGTTATTATTTGCTTAGCCATTAAACTTTCAAAAGCTAAGGTTTCGCATTTTCATACCGTACACACCTCTGGCTTATATTATTCCAATAAAGGATTTGTTAATTGGATTAGGTTAAACTCAGAAAAGCTGGCTTTAAAACTTAACGATTCTATCATTATTGCTATTTCAAAAGGCATAAAAAATAATTTAAACAAACACTTTAAAAATAAAGTTGAGTTAGTGTACAATGGAATTGATTTCAAAAATTTTATACCACAAACCAATTTAGAAATTGAAAAGTTAATAAATGATAGAACAGTTGTCACCTATTTATCGCGACTAGATGTAGGTAAAAATCACCTTTTATTATTAAAAGCATGGAAAAAAGTTGTTGAAACAAATAAAAATGTTGTTTTACTATTAATTGGAGAAGGAGATGAAAGACGAAAAATTGAGGCATTTATTGGTGAAAATAATCTTTTAAACTCTGTTATTTTATTAGGTAACAGAAATGATGTGTTAAATTTATTATCATACACAAAAATTGCGGTATTTCCTTCATTATTTGAGGGCTTTCCAATTGCCTTACTTGAAAAAATGTTGATGAAGTTGCCCGTAATAGTTTCGGATATAGATATTTTCCATGAACTAATAAATCATAACGAAAATGGATTAATATTTTCAAAAAGTAGTTTCGAAGATTTAAGTTACAAAATTACCTTATTGATAAATAACGCAGATTTAAGACAAAAAATAGCAATTAATGGCTATAATTCCATTCAAAAATATTCTATAGGAAATATGATAAAAGGTTATGAGTATTTATATTTAAAACAGATTTTAAAAAAGGTATAGTTTATTTTTGTGTGCCGTAATTAAACATAAAATTAAAGATGAAACATATTCTGTAGTAAAATTGTATTAAGTAGGCAAACGACAATTTAAAATTAAATTGTAGAAAATAATAGCCAGATGCCAATAATGTCCTTATTAAATAATTAAAAAGTAAATGGTATAATTTGTGTTTGAATAAAACATAAGCAAAGCCACTACTATAATTTTTAAATCTTTCTAAAATACTTGTAAGATTGAGATTAGTGTAATTTTCTTTTTTTGAGGGATGGTAACTGTATAAACCTTCCTTAAAATAATAAGAAAATCCACTGATTGTTATATTAACAAAAAAATCAAAATCTTCACTACTACCATACTTTGCGCCCACTCCCAAAAGTTCGTTAAAAAAAAACTTATTGTTTAATATTTTATATTGAATAATTTGATTAGGAGATCCAACTAAATCATAATCTTTTATACTAAGTAATTTATTTTCTTCTGTTTTCTTTCCTAAATATAATTCCTTTGACCCTTCATTATAAATATAACCTATATAGTTTTTTTTAGTGCCTAAAATATTACCAAAATTATCAAAAAAAACTGCATCAAAACTTGAATCATCATCTGGAAACATTATATATTCTGAACCATGGCCTCTTTTATACAAAAAAGTAAGCGCTTTGTTCCTTGCCTTTGAAAGACTCATTCTACTTTCTTTCAATAATGTTAATGTTAAAAGTTCATTTTGTGGTGAAAATACAACTTCTATATCTTGACAAACAACAATAACTTCTAAGGTTATATTTCGTAAGTTATTATCCAAACTTTTCAAAAGATTATAAATATATAAATCATCTTGAAGTGTAGTGACCATAATTAGGTTTTTTTCAATCATTTGTGATAGCAACTTTTCATGAACAAATATATTTAAAATTGTTTAATTAATTTTCTCTCCCAAAATAGACAATCCACAATTGTTGCACATAAATTGATTTTTAAGATTAATACTTTGTGATATTTAGCTGTATTTTTGATACAAAATAAATTTAGGTAAAATGAAACATTTACTATCGCTTTGTATTGCAGTATATTTTATAATTAATTCGGTTTTTGCACAGCAAAATGAAGAGTTGGTGATAAGAACAATTAAGGGAAAAGATTATATTATTTACAAAGTAAAGCCAGGTGATACTTGGGAGTCTATTGCTCAAAAATTTAGTGTATTAGAAAGGGCTTTGATAGATGAAAATCCTCAAACTGAGGGAACTTTAAAAGGTGTGAGTACTTTAAAAGTTCCTTATATTAAATCTGTTTTTGAAGGTAATAATAACAATGATGCCCCTAAAAGTGCTTTAGCTGAACCTGTGCAACCTAAAGTTAAAACCAATGGAAATAAGCCTCAAATTTTTGGTCAAGAAATTAGAACAGAATTTAAAGGCGGTAACAGTTTAATAGTTTATAAAGTTGGTAATGGTGATAAAATTGAAAATTTAGCTAAATATTATAACTGTGCGGTAAGTGATATTTCTAAACAGAATAATTTAGTAAATAATACACTTGTAGCGGGTAAGATTATAAAAATACCAGTTGTTTCTGCTAATAATGCTACAGTTCCAGCAGAAAATCAGCCAGCAGAAAAAGTTACAACTGAAATTTCGAAACCTACTGAATCAGAAACACCAATTACTGAAAGTAAGACTGTTGAAGTTGAAAAACCAGTCACCCCTTCAGAAGTTACCATTAATGATTTAGATTTAGCAAAAGCTACAAAATCGGAAACACCTCCTTCAACAAATACAATAAACAATAATGGTGGAAAGCCAATAATTAAAGGGCAAGAACTTAGAACTGAATTTAAAGGTGCCAATAGCTTAATAGTTTATAAAGTAGGCAATGGCGATAAAATTGAAAATATTGCCAAATTTTACAACTGTTCTATTACTGATATTACTAAACGCAATAACTTAACTAGTAATACGTTAACTGTTGGTAGAATAATAAAAATACCAGTAATAACTACTACTAATAATAGTGAAATTGCCGCAAATCAGGATAGTCCTAAAAAAACAGAAACACCAATAGCAGAAACTAAATCTACTGAGGTTGAAAAGCCAATATCCTCAATTCCAAATGAAGAAACCAACACAGTTAAAGTAACAAAGGCACAAAGCCCTATAAAAACAAACTCGGTGAATAGTAATGGTGGAGGTAAGCCTACAATTAAAGGTCAAGAAATTAGAACAGAGTTTAAAGGTGCCAATAGTTTAATAGTTTATAAAGTTGGTAATGGCGATAAAATAGAAAATATTGCTAAGTATTATAACTGTTCAGTTACTGATATTACCAAACGAAATAATTTAACAAGCAACACTTTAGCAGTTGGTAGAATTATAAAAATTCCTGTAGTTTCTGCTAATAATAATAATAATAATAATGAAAATAACACTCCTGCTGCTGGCACTCCAACTGAAACTCCTGTTCAAAATGTGTCATCAAAGCAGTTGGAAAAATCGAATGTTGAAACTGCTATGGTGGAATCTAAAGCTACCGAAGCAACTTCAACAAGTAATGATAATGCACCAAGTGTAAAAGATGTTTTTACTGAAAGCGTTGCAGATTTAAAAGCCAATGAAATAAAATTAGGTGACTACATTGTATTGAAAAAACTAGGAAAATACTATATTAAACACATGGTAATAAGTGGCGAAGATTTAAGTAGAATAGCGAAAGAAAACTATTCAACCAATGTAAAAATTGTTAATACCAATAACCTAAAAACACCTAAGCTTAAAACGGGTCAAGTGTTATTAATACCAACTAATAAAGCTACTTTACTAAAACTAACTGGATTAGACATTGATAAAGTAGAAGCTGAAAATGCTAAATTGATGGCAGAAAAAAACGCATCAGAGCCTGAAAATATTGTTAATCAAAACACTACTAGTAATAATCAGTTAGCGGAAAATAATACAACAACAAATCCTAAAGTATCATCAAACAATAGTAATACTACTAGTAATCTACCATTGGTTAAAGATACTTCTGCAAGGTATAATTGGGGCGATCCACTTTTACCACCATTTGATAAGCTTGACAGCAATGCTAAAAAAACAATAGAGGACAAAGCTAAAGACATAAATATTAAAGAAGTTCATGCCAATGCTAATCCTGGTGAAACCAAAGAGTCGTTTACACATTTAGTTCAAAATGGTGAAACTATTGAAGGTATTGCCAAAAAGTATAAAATATCACCATCTGATATAGCTAATTGGAACAATTTATATCAAAATAGAATTAGAGTTGGTCAAGATTTAATTGTTAATTTAGAAAGAGCTAGAAAGCCTTATTTAGCTTTAAATACTGTTGACCCTGAAACACAAAAGGCTATTAAAAAAGCTGATAAATCAGACCGTATTAAGTCTGTAGAAGAAAAAGGTTTGGCTTATTTATCTGATGATAAGTTTATTGGAATTGCTCATAAAAATGTTCCAGTGGGAACTTTAATTTTAATTACAAGTACTGAAAATTACAAGAAAATTTATGTTAGGGTAACTAGTATTTTGGTTAACGATAATCCTGACGTAATTATTCAAGTAGATAAAAATATAGCAAAACAATTGGCTCTAAACAGCCAATACACTAATATTTTAATCAGTTACAGTTTAGTAGAATAATACTTTATATTTTTATTTTTTTTATGGAAACAAATTTACTTACCCAACAGTTTTTAGGTTTTATTTATGTTTTTGGTCCTAAATTAATAGGAGCAGTATTGGTATTTGTAATTGGTTTATATTTGATAAACTGGTTATCAAAAATAGCTGCAAAAGGATTAAAGAAAAATGGTTTAGATGTTTCGTTACAATCGTTTTTAAGCAGCATGATAGGTGTTGCCTTAAAAATTATGTTATTGATTACTGTAGCTGGAATGTTAGGAATTCAAACTACTTCATTTGTTGCTATAATTGGTGCATTAGGATTAGCAGTAGGTTTGGCATTACAAGGCTCATTATCAAATTTTGCAGGCGGTGTTTTAATTTTAGTTTTTAAGCCTTTTAAAGTTGGCGATTTAATTGAATCGCAAGGGCAAAGTGGAGTAGTTACTGAAATTCAAATATTCAATACTATACTTTTAACTACTGATCATAAAACCATAATTCTAGCAAATGGTGCCGTATCTAATGCCACTATTACTAATTATTCAAAACAAGGAAGTTTAAGGGTTGATTTAACAGTGGCTGTAGCAGCAGATACTGATTTAGAAAAAGCCAAACAAATAGTTTTAGAAGTATGTAACCAAGTAGAAGGAGTTTTACCAACACCCGCGCCTCAAGTGGCTGTTTTAAATGCTGAAGATGGAATGATTACTTTGGCGGTTAGACCTTTTACTACAGTTGAAAGTTATTGGGATGTACATTTTAGTGTTACTGAAAAAATTAAACTGGCTTTTGATGCCAATGGAATAAAAAAACCTACTCCAACCTCTATTCAGTTTACTAAAGAGCTTTAGTTTTTATTCCAACTTTAGTTAGTTCTGAAAAAAAATTAGGATAAGATTTTTTGACAACATCCAAGTTATCCAAATTTATGTTGTTAAACTTTAAAGCAAGTGGTGCAAATGCCATGGCTATTCTATGGTCATCATAAGTATTAATTATAACAGCTTTGTTAAGGTCAATTGAACTAGTTTGATGAGTAAATATGGCGTTGTTATTATTAGAGACATTATAACCTAATTTTTTTAGTTCAGTTACAATGGCTTCTAAACGGTTGCTTTCTTTTATTACTAAATTTTCCAATCCTGTTACAGTAGCGTTTATGTTTAAAGCAGCACAAGCTACAGTTAGGGCAGGGGCAAGGTCTATACAATTGCTTAAATCAAAATAACATGTTGAGTTAGCTTCTAATTGTTTTTGGATAATTAAATTATTGTCGATTGGTTTGGTAATTATACCTAATTGTTCAAATAGTTTAGCAGTTATATTATCTCCTTGAATGCTGTTTGTGCTTAAGTTATTTAGCGTTATGGCAATTTGATTATTTAAACAACAAGTTAAATACCAAAATGCTGCGCTGCTCCAATCGTTTTCAATGGTAAATTCTTTAATGGGAGCCACATCTATTTGATTTTTAATTGTAATAATATTACTATCTATAGTTACATTTAAACCAAATTGTTCCATCAATAAGGCAGTCATTTTTATATAATCAAACGAAGCAATATTCCCTGTTAGTTCCATGCATAACCCATTTTTTATAAAAGGAGCAATAAGCATTAAAGCTGTAATAAATTGACTACTTTCTGATGCATTAATTGTAATTTTTTTACCTTCAATTAACTTACCTTTTATTAATAGTGGAGGAAATTTTTTTTGTTCTAAGTAAGTAATATCAGCATCTAAATTTTGCAAAGCGTTTACTAAATTAGCAATTGGCCTTTGCTTCATTCTATTGCTGCACAAAAGTGAAATTTCTTTATTATTTTGAGTAGCAAAATAGGCAGTTAAAAACCGCATACATGTACCAGCATTTTTTAAGTTGAGCTGTGTTTCGTTGGTGTTTAATGCCCAGTTCATTAGCTGTGTATCATCGGCTAAGGAAAGGTTATTAAGTGTTATAGAATTTTTGTAAAATGCATTTAAAATGAGTGCTCTATTACTGATACTTTTGGAGGCAGGTAAATCAATACGTATATTACGCACAGTTGTATTTTTATAAACTAACCCAAACATAAGTTTAATTTAAATAGGCTTGATTTTTATAAAATTCCAATGCTTCAATAATAAGTTCGTTGCTGCAATTGCAATCAATTACAGCTTTACCAATTTTTTTAAGTAAAGTAAAATTGATATTCGAATTATTATTTTTTTTATCGTTTTGCATAATTTTAAATAATTCGTTTGTATCCCATTTAGGCATGTATTTATTAAAATTAGCGGTAATAAATTTAACCACTCTTTCTAAATCCTTATCATTAATATTATACAGTTTATAAGAAATGTAAGTTTCGCAAATAATACCAATTGCTACTGCTTCACCATGTTTTAAAGGTTCAGAATCGTTAGTTAAACTAAATGTTTCAACTGCATGTCCAATGGTATGACCAAAATTTAAAACCTTACGTAATCCTTTTTCGTGTGGATCTTTATTTACTATTTCAATCTTTATTTTAGCCGATTTCTCAATTAGTTTCTCCATGTTTTCAAAATCAATTTGATGGGTTGTAACTAATTTTTCAAAAAGTTTTTTATCGTCAACCAAAGCATGTTTAATAATTTCGGCTAGACCATTTGTTTTTTCAATATTTGGTAGCGAACTAATAAAATGGGGATAAATAAATACCTGTTCAGGGTGTTTAAATAAGCCAATTAAATTTTTATAATGGTTTAAATCAATTCCTTGTTTGCCACCTATGGCCGCATCTACCATACCCAAAAGTGTGGTTGGAATATTAATAAAATCAATTCCACGTTTATAAGTGGCGGCACAAAAACCACCCAAATCACTTAACACCCCGCCACCTAAATTGAGTAAGACAGTATTCCTATTGGCTAAATTTTTTTGTAAGCATTGCCAAATCATTTCGGCCGAAGCTAAATTCTTGTTTCTTTCACCACTTTCAATTTTTATAACAGTAAAATTTTCTAAGTAAGGTTTAACAATTGGCAAGCAAAACTTTTCAGTATTTTCATCAACCAAAACAAAAACATGACTATATGCTTTATTAATAAGAGTTTGTGCCAATTGATTTAAAACATCGGTTCCAAAATAAACTGTATAATTTTTATCGTAAATAACTTTCATCAGTAGCGTAAAACAATGTATCTAAAAACTTAATATTGCGCTGCTAAATTAAACTTTATTTTCAAAAGCATTTTATGACTAATAAAATATTAAACCTAGATTTTACAAATACTGAAATTGCCTTTAAGTCGAAAAACAATACCGAATTGCGTACTTCTTATTTATTGTTTAAAGCAATAGGAATGAATTGGCTAGTAAAAATAGGTACTCCTTTGGTTGAAACTGCATTTGCACTGCATTTGCCTATTAAACCAATTATAAAAAAAACAGTTTATAAGCAATTTGTTGGTGGTGAGAGTATTACAGAATGTGAATTGGCTATAGATAATTTGTATAAATACCATATTGGAACCATTTTAGATTATTCGGTAGAGGGAAAAGAAGCTGAGGAGGATTTTGAATACACCTGCAAAGAAACCATTGATACCATTCATAAAGCTAAGAATAATCCCAAAATTCCTTTTTGTGTTTTTAAAGTAACTGGTGTTGCTCGTTTTGCTTTGCTTGAAAAAGTAAACAATAATGACATGTTAACAGTGGAAGAAGCTGCTGAATACCAAAAAGTAGTTGCTAGAATTGAAAAAATTTGCCAAGCGGCCTACGATAACAATGTTCGTATTTTTATTGATGCTGAGGAAACTTGGATTCAATTGGCTATTGATAATTTAGCAACAGCCATGATGGAAAAGTTTAATAAACAACAAGCCATTGTTTATAATACTTTACAAATGTACCGTCATGATAGATTGGCATTTTTAAAAGAAAGTCACCAACATGCTTTAGCCAATAATTATTTTTTAGGAGTAAAATTGGTTAGAGGTGCTTACATGGAAAAAGAACGCGAAAGAGCAAAAACTTTGAATTACCTAGATCCAATTCAAACCACTAAAGAAAATAGCGATAAAGATTACAACAATTCATTGGTTTATTGCATTGAAAATATTGATAGAATAAGTATTTGCGCAGGAACTCATAATGAAGATAGCAGTCGTTTATTAGCTCAATTAATGCTTGACAACAATTTAGCTAATGATGATAAGCGCATTTATTTCAGTCAGTTATACGGAATGAGCGATAACTTAAGTTATAATTTGGCCAATGCTGGCTATAATGTGGCAAAGTATTTGCCTTATGGTCCAGTAAAAGCAGTTATGCCTTATTTGTTTAGACGTGCGGCCGAAAATACCAGTGTAGCTGGGCAAACAGGACGTGAGTTGAATTTAATTTTAAAAGAAAGAGCTAGAAGAGCTGCAAGTAAATAATATTAAACACTAATTTTCGTTTATAATTGCGTAATGAAAAACATTTTTTGTACAATAACTTTTATTTTTTTAGGATTGGTGAGCCATGCGCAAAAAATTGACTCACTAACGCTTGATACTTTAAAAGATGCTGAAATAAGACTAAGTGGTTTGGCTCAAAAAATGGTGACTAGTTTAGATGAAATGACCAGAATTAGCAGTGGTAAAAACTTTATTAGAACCCTTGCTAGAACATTAAAAACCAACAATTCTTATTTTTATAATTTCGATTCATTGAAAAATATTTCTATCATAAAATCACCTGATGATTATTTTAGAATATTTACTTGGAATGTGGCAAGCGATGATGAGCATTTTAGAAATTTTGGCGTAATTCAAATGAACCCCAAAAAAATAAAACGCGAGAAGAAATTATATAACATGCCCGATTTTTTTCCCATAATTGATAGAAGCGATAGCATTGAAAAAGTGTTTTATGCTGAAACCGATGCGGATCATTGGTTTGGAGCTATTTATTATAAAATTATAAGAACCCAAACTCAAAAAGGAACTTATTATACGCTTTTAGGTTGGGATGGAGCCACTAGTAAAAGCAATAAAAAGATAATGGATGTGTTATTTTTTAGAGATAATGAACCTTACTTTGGAGCTCCTATTTTTGATATTAAAACCAAACAACCTTTATACAGAATGATTTGGGAGTTTAATAATAGCGCCACCATGACTTTGCGTTACGAAGAAAAACGCAAACTATTAATTTACGAAAACATTATTCCCCCAAAGCCCGATAATGCAGGTATGTACGAAACTTATGTACCTGATGGTAGTTACGATTACATGATTTGGAATGGTAAAGTTTGGGAAAAACAAAAAGGAATGGTTACCGATTTTAAAATGGATTAGGCTATTATTATTCTTTCAGGATTGCTATAAATATTAAACCTATTTTCCCTTAAAAAACCAATTAAAGTAATACCAAATTCTTGTGCTGTTTGTACCGCTAAACTACTTGGTGCGCCAACTGCGCAAATTATTTGAATACCAGCCATAGCTGCTTTTTGTATCAACTCAAAACTAGCACGACCGCTTAGTAACAGAATCTTATTTTGAAAAGAAACGGTTCCATTTTGACTACCAACAATTGCACCAATTAATTTATCCAAAGCATTGTGTCGGCCAACATCTTCTCTTAAAATTTCTAAATTACCTTGTAAATCAAAAAGAGCGCAAGCATGCAAACCTCCTGTATATTCAAACACATTTTGTTGTGCTCTTAGTTTATTTGGGAGTTCCAATATAATTGATTGATTTGCCGTAAATGGATTGTTTTTTGTTTCGATATTACAAACTGTTTTAATAGCATCAATACTGGCTTTGCCACAAACACCACAACTAGAAGTGGTATAAAAATTACGTTGCAGTTTGCTAAAATCAATAGTAATATTTTCATGTAATTCTACCCGAACTATGTTTTGGTTATCTTGTTTGTTATTTAGTTCTGTGCAATATTTTATTTGAGCTATTTCATGTATATTTTCAATAATTCCTTCGGTAAATAAAAAGCCCAAAGCCAGTTCAAAATCGTTTCCAGGTGTGCGCATGGTAACGGAAATATTGCGCTGTTCACGATTTTCTTTTGGTCCAAAACCAATTCTAATTTCCAAAGGTTCTTCTACAGCTAATAAATCGTTGGTAGTTATTTGCCCATCTAAGTTTACTTTAACAATAGAAATTGGTGCAACTGAAGGTTTACTCATATGTGGCTATTTATTTGATTTTTGATGGCTTCTAAGTCTGAACGATTATCAATACTTTTTATGTTTTGCAAATTAGTTGGCTCTAATTTTATGGCATCAATGGTATTTAAAAATTGTTGTAGGCTGGTATTTCCATTTTTGTAAAATGCTAATAATTTAGCTAAATCATTTGGATGATAAACGCCTAATAAAGGTTCTCTAAAACCAGTTTGATGGTTATAAAAAGTGGTAGTTTTTTGATGTTTTAAAAAAGTATATTTTAAGTTTAAAATATCAGTTAAGTTGAGCAAAGGATAATCGCAAGCCAATATCAATAAAGGTGTATTTGGATATTTTTCATGTGCTGTAAGCAATCCATTTATTGGTCCAGAATCTTTATAGCTGTCACTATCAACTATGTATTCAAAGAGATTGTCTATTTTACTTTCTTGGTTATGGTTTATAGATAGTAACACTTCAGAACATACCATTTTCAATTGTTCTGCCAAATAATAAATTTGAGCGTTGCCATGATAGTTTAAAAAAGCTTTATCAGTGGTCATTCTGCTGCTTTTTCCTCCCGCTAATACCATACCAACACATTCATTTTCTGTAGTTATTTCTGCTGTATCTTGAATTATTTTTGCTTGTTGTAATTGGTATTTTTTTATACAATCTTCTAATAAGTAATCACGAATTACTAAAATTAAACAGCCTTTAGCTTGATGGTTGGTATAAGTGATGATAACTTTACTTAAAACAGGTTCCAGGCCTTTATTTTGATTTAATTCCAATCTGCCAATTTCATCAATAATTAAGTAGTCAGCATTACTTTTCGTAATAATTTGTTGTGCTTTAGCAAATATCTGGGTGTAAAAATTAAACTTACCTATAGGCGTTATTTCATCGGTTGGTAAAGGATTTTTTACTTCAAAATCATAAAATGTTTTTTGCTCAATATCAAATAGTTTTCTGCTGCCTTCTATGTCAGGAGTAAGTATGCCAGCAATGTTTTTTTGAATGTTGCACCATTGCATTAAAGCAGTGGTTTTACCAGTTTGAATGGCTTTGCTTAATATAAAAATATTAGGCTTCATGGTATAAAGTTAAGGTAATCAAAATCCAAACAAATTCAAGGTATTTGCTGATACCTTTTTTGTTTTTACCTGCTAAAGCAAAAGCCAATTGCGCAGTTTGTTTTATTTGAGGCAAATCGTTTACAATGTCATTTATTTGATTTTGCCTTTTGGCAGAGTATTTTTTTATGAGTTGTTTAATAAAAGGAGCCACCACAAAATACAGCAAACCAATAACAGCTAAAGTTCTGAAAACTATAAAAACGGCATCCCATTTTTTTTCGCCATTTAACCATAAAATGGTAATAATAAATACCAATGTAAATATAACTCCTAACCACTTAAAAGTTTTAAAAGTGCGTTTACCTTCTGGTAATGTTTCTAAATTGATACTGCTTATTTCTTTTGAAATGATAGTCCATTTGTTGCTTAATTTATTGGGCAACTTGGCGCTCCAAATTCCTAACAATAAACCCCAAATGGCATATAGTAAAACATAGCTAAGTATCAGCCAAAAGCTGAATGAAATATTGCTATCAAGCCCAAAATCTTTTAGAATATTTTTAAACAATAAATCAATTGCTTTCCAAAAACTCATACCATAAAAAATGGTTTTACTTATAATCATTTGTAAGCTCGATTCTATCATGGCAACTGTTCCAAACAAACAAGCACTTATTTTATTAAAACCCAATCCTCCAAAAATAATAGCACCAAAAAAACCTTGAAACAATACTGCAAAATAAGCTGGGGGTGGCGACTGCGGGCTAACAGCAGCTTTTACCAATATTACTAAAATAGTAGATTGTAAAATGGTTTTAAAATTTTGATTGCTAAAATGAGCTATTAAACCAATAATAACTACAGCAAAACCACCAACAAAAAAACCTGTAAACGGAATTTTAAATAAGTGCATTAATCCGCCTAAGCTACATTCGGCAAAAGCCCATAAAGCTGTTAGTTTATAAATAGAATTGGAGTGCTGCATACCATGCAATTATAAACTTTTTTGGTAAAATGAGGTACTAATTATTTTGTAGTAAAAGCAAAACATTTATTAAGTGAATAAAAACAAATTACATTATTTATTATTGTAAATATTACATGTTAAAACTACTCCATACTTACTTTAAACAAAAAGGCTACAAAGCATTTCCTTTTCAGGAACAATGCTGGCAAGCTTATTTTGAAGGTAAAAGTGGTTTATTAAACGCGCCAACTGGCAGCGGAAAAACATTTGCTTTGGCATTACCCATATTGGCGCAAGCCAATCAATTTAAAGGTAAAAAAGGTATAAAAGCCATTTGGATAAGCCCTATAAAAGCTTTAACCAAAGATTTGCAATTAGCCATAAGTGAAGCTGCTAAGCAAATGAATATTGATTGGCAAATAGCAACTAGAACAGGCGATACTACTGCTGCCGAGAGAGCTAAATTAACAAAAAAACAACCTGATTTTTTAATTACCACTCCCGAAAGTTTGCAGCTAATGTTGGCTCAAAAAGATGCTGATAAGGTTTTTGAAAATTTGCAAGCCATTGTGATAGATGAATGGCATGAATTAATTGGAAACAAACGTGGCGTGCAAATGGAATTGGCTATTTCTTATTTGGTGAATAGTTGTAATAATTTAAAAGTTTGGGGAATAAGCGCCACCATTGGTAATTTAGAAGAAGCCAAACAAGTTTTATTGTATCCATTATTGCAAAAAAATAAGGAACAAACCATTTTAGTTAAAGCTCAAATTGATAAACAAATTGAAATAATTTCGGTATTGCCAAACGAGGTTGAAAATTATCCTTGGGCGGGTCATTTGGGTTTAAAATTAATTGATAAAATTATTCCAATTATTGAGCAAGCCAATACCTCACTTATATTTACTAATACTAGAGCACAAACCGAAATTTGGTACAAAGCATTGTTAGAAGCTAACGAAAATTTAGCTGGAAAATTAGCTATGCATCATGGTTCGTTGAGTAACGAAATAAGAAGCTGGGTAGAAGAAAATTTACACTTAGCTAACCTGAAAGCGGTGGTTTGTACCAGTAGTTTAGATTTAGGAGTAGATTTTAGACCAGTTGATCAAATTATTCAAATAGGAGGGCCCAAAGGTGTAGCGCGTTTTTTACAACGAGCAGGTAGGAGTGGACATCAACCTGGAGCTAAATCAATCATTTATTTTGTACCAACTAACGCGCTTGAATTAATGGAAGCCGCTGCTTTGCGTCAATCTATATCAGATGGAAAAATGGAAAGTAAAATTCCAATTATCAATGCTTTTGATGTGTTAAGTCAGTATTTGGTAACGCTTGCAGTGGGCAGTGGTTTCAACGCAAAAAGTATTTTTAACCAAGTAAAAAGTACTTTTTGTTTTAAAGATATTACAGAAAATGATTGGGATTGGTTGTTAACTTATATCACCAAAGGAGGAAAATCGTTAGCGGCTTACGATGAGTTTTACAAAGTAATAATAACCGATGATGGACTTTATAAAGTAGTGGATAAACGAATTGCTATGCGCCACAGATTAAGCATTGGCACCATTACCAGCGATTCGGTTTTGGTGATTAAATACGTTAAAGGTGGAACGCTTGGAACGGTAGAAGAATGGTTTTTTACCAAATTAAAAGAAGGTTCGGTATTTTGGTTTGCAGGCAAAACACTGGAGTTGGTAGAAATACGAAACCAAATTGTATATGTAAAAAAATCGAATGCAAAGAATGCGGTAGTTCCAAGTTGGCAAGGAGGGCGAATGCCTTTGAGCAGCCAAGTATCTGAAATGATAAGGCAAGGCTTAAATAATTTTCCTCAAAATAGCATTGATAATATAGAGTTTCAATCAATAGCCAATATTTTATATACACAGCAACAATTATCGTTGGTGCCAAAAGCCAATCAATTATTGATTGAAAAACTAAAAACCAAAGATGGTTACCATGTTTTTATTTATCCTTTTGAAGGACGATTGGTGCATGAGGGCATAGCTAGTTTAATAGCTTATCGCATTTCAGTGATGCAGCCCATAAGTATATCAATGGCTTTTAACGATTATGGTTTTGAATTGTTAAGCGATGAACCTATACCTATTGAAGATGCCATAGGCGACAATGCTTTTGGATTAGAAGATTTGAATAATGATTTGCTCAATAGCATGAACGCTGCTGAAATGGCTAGGCGTAAATTTAGAGATATAGCGAAAATAGCAGGACTTATTTTTACTGGTTTTCCGGGTAAAAATATGTTGGCTAAACATTTACAAGCCAGTAGTAAAATGTTTTTTGAAGTATTTAACGATATTGAACCTGAAAACTTGTTTTTACAACAATCGTATAATGAAGTATTGAACGATCAGCTCGAAGAAAAGCGTTTGCGGGCTGCATTAACTCGTATCAACAGCCAGGAAATTGTTATAAAAAACTTGGAACAAGCTTCACCATTTTGTTTCCCAATAATGGTAGATAGATTGCGCGAAAAGTTAAGTAGCGAAAAACTGGAAGATAGAATTGCAAAAATGATAGCGCAGTTGGAGAAGGATTAGTTTTGGTATGATATTGTTATATTTTCTTTACTACCTAACTAAGGTTATAGTTCCCTTTTTATTCACTTGCGATAAACCTTTCAATTTATATTCAATTATGTAAAAATAAACGCCATCAGGACAAGGCATACTGTTAATAGTTCCATTCCAATAATTATCAACTACATTACTTTCAAAAACTAAACCACCCCATCGGTTAAAAATTTGTGTTTTTAAAATTTCAATTTCACATGAAGTTTTAAAAGTAAATTCATCATTGAGTCCATCATTATTTGGCGTAAAAACATTAGGTGCAAAGAAATAATTGCATTTTGGGCAAGCGGCTAAATTATAGGTGTTAAACAACGTATCAGTTTTGCATTCAAATTGAACAATTGCCCTCACATTTATCTTGAGAATAGAATCATTTTTTTGGTTTATTTTAAAAATATCCGATTTTGAAATAACATTATTGTTTTCGTCTTTAACCAACCAATTTGTGCTTTGAATTGCGTCTTTTGATACAATCTCTAATTTTATTATATTTTCAATACAGGTATCACTAATAGCTATTTCACCAATACATTCGCAGTTGGTAACTGTAAATTTTTTTGACGCAAAATAGCTTTTACAATTCTGTTTAACGGTTACCTCAATTAAATAAATTCCTTTTTGTAAATTACTAAAGTTAAACTCTTTTGAATTATTTAAAAATGAGGAATCTCTTGTGGTTAAATTGGTCAGTTTCCATTTAATGCTGCTGGGGTTATCAATACCTACTAGGCTTGCTTTTTTTATTTTTTCTTCACAAGTATCGTTAATAGCAATGAATATAGAATCTAAAATTATTTTAGAGGGTTTTAGTTTTTCTGGAACATGTTGAGGCAATGAATAAGTAGATTTAGTATTTTTTTTGAGAATAATTTTTCTTGCTTCAAAACTGCAATTATTTCCTAATGCATTTGGATTATTGATGCAATGCAAATATTCTTGACCATTTTCTGTTAAATACATTTTTCCATCTTCGTAAAGTTGTAATCCGCCCAAATATCTGATTCTATTTTGGTTAGCAGGGGCAAGGGGTGCAGTATAAATGGTACTTAAAGAATTGTTTATATCCAATTCGTTTTTTGAAGCTAAATTAACTTGATATAAACTACTTGGATATTCTAAATTGGTAAAATATAAGATATTACTATTTGGTGCAAATGCAGCATCGTAACAAATTCTTGGCAAATTCCGAATAACTATTTCATTCGTAACTTTACCTGTGCAATTATCAAAATCGTATAATTCTACTTGTCCTAAATACGAATTGGCATTGAATGAATTACTAACAGCAAGCCACTTATAATCAGGGCTAATTTTAATACGAGCCATGTAATTACCAGCTCCTTCCCAATTTCGTCCTGTACTGCTTTTTATTATTTGGGTGCCAATGCCATCTTTGTTTACTTCCAAACACAAAAAAGCATTTGTATTTCTTTCGTGTGTAACTATCCAATAGCCACTGCTATCTGAGTTGTAAGTCCAGGTTAATGATTCTGCAACGTCTCTATAAAGTAATATATTTTTTTTATTTGGAACAATGGCACCTAAGCCATTGTTTAAATTCATATCAATAACACTGTAACATAATCCGCTGTTGTTAACAGTAAATGCGGGAGTGGTAAAAAATAAATATTGCCCGTCAATAGTTGGATGGGGTAAAATTAAAGCTCCTTGAGAAGATGTTTCTGAGCCATTTAAGTTATCTCCATTTTGTAACATATTACCATTTTTATCCATTACAGTCACACCATTACTGTAAAACAATAATTCACCAGTATTGGGATCAGAAACGCTTGCACATGCTTCAAGGCTATAAAATTTTATTTCTTCTGCAATCAAACTCCCTGAATTATTTATTAATCGTGCATTGTTACCAAAAATCCAATTATTATTAATTTTAGATTTTTGAGCGTAAGTATTGGGAGTAACAATACACCATACTGCAATTAGTAAAATAAGATTTTTCATTATCTTTTTTTATTGTTATATCAAATATAACAATCTAATAAACAATTGTTTGTTTCTTTTTAAAATTATGTTTTTTTAACATAAATCTATTTTGTTATATTCAAATAAAATAACTAACAGGTGTTGTTTTAACAAATATTGACATGATTTGTAAAGTAAATATTAATTATGATTTGGTTTTTGAGTTAAAAATTCACTATTAAAAAATATCAAAATTTATATATTTGTTTTAATGCTGAAAACCTTTGCCTCGCTGCTTATTACTATTTTATTTTTAATTGCTTTTTCTACTCAAGCTATTGGTCAACACCTAGTGAATGATAGCATTTCTAAAACTGTAAAAAAGCCAAACCCTTTAAAGTTTTATTCGGTGGTAGGAGGTACAGGTTTAACCTTATTGGCCTCTTATATTTATGTTCAAAATGTGTGGTGGAGCGATAACAAGCAATCGTTTCATTTTGATAATGGACCTGATTATAAATATGCCAAAAACGTGGATAAATGCGCTCATTTAATGGGAGGTTTATTATTAGCCGAAGGTTTACATGGTGCTTTAAAATGGTCGGGATTAAACGATGATAAATCGTATTTATACTCATTTATTTTAGGCACCACCATGCATGTGTTTATTGAAGTTAAAGATGGTTTTGCGCAAACTTATGGATTTAGTATGGGCGATATTGCTGCAGGAACTATTGGAAGTGCCATTCCTTATTTAAAATATAAGTCCGAAAATTTTAGAGCACTTAATTTTAAGTTTAGTTATTACCAACGCGATATGTATTATTATAACCAATTTAAATATGCCGATTGGTTTGACGATTATATGAATCATACTTATTGGCTTACAGCTACTGTAAATACTTGGTTGCCCAAAGGTTCAAAGGTGGAAAAAATTTGGCCTGATTACCTTACTATAGCCGGTGGATTTGGAGTAGATAATACCTTGAACGATTATTACAAAGGCACAAACCTTGAAGCAAATAAAGGCAAAGGAAAATACGAATATTTTTTAACTTTAGATATTGATTGGCGAGAAATAATACCACAACGCACAGGAGGCCAACGAATGCTAACACAAGCTTTAAATTATATAAAAATTCCTTTACCTACAGTTAGGTTTGGTCCAAGTGTAGATTTTTATTGGTTTTATTTTTAGTTGGAGTAATATGATCAATATGAAAAAAATTAAATGAGCAGCATCAGTAGGTGTTTGGCGTGTGCCTTACCTTTGTTCAACAATTGAAATAATAGATAATAGATTAATCCTTAACGCTTCAATATTTGGATATTTTATTTTTGATAAAGAAGATATAATTTCATTGGAGTTATACGAGGATAGTTTCATTAAAGGCATTAAAATTAATCATAAAGTGGAGTCGTATTATGACGACATTTATTTTTTTCCATTGACGGGCACAAATATCATTATAAGTGAGATTGAAAAAATAATGGAGAATAATGAAGATACTGAAAAAGTTGATACTGAAATTAAAAAATATAGCGGTCGGGTAGTAATTAAAAAGCCTGTTATTATTTTGATAATTCTTATGACAGTTTATTCATTTATAAATGATGTTATTTTTGTAAATTTTGAAGAATTATATCGATATAAAATATTGAATTATAAAATAGGTGTGCCGCAAATATCAACCATATTTATTATTGTTTTGTTCTCATTACTTTTTGTTTCTAAACAAGTCAGATCTTTTATCCTAATTAAAAATTATAATTTTGAATATTTAAAGCCATTTATTTACTTCATGTTTATATTGATGTTTTTAGGGTTGTCGAGTGATGGTTTCTTTAATTAATATTGTTTCCTTGCTAGCACAAAAGGAAACTTGTACCAGTCAGTGCTCTTTTGCAAACCGCACTTAATATTATTAGCATTTGTAATGCAAAAAATGATACTAGTTAATAAATTAGCGGATTGAAAGTTCGAACCAGTTGGTTAACAACTAAATAAAAGTAATATAGAATGAATAATAATAAAGAATTTTTGATAACTGGGGGTGCAAGAATTGGTATTTCAAATGTAACTTGGCCTTTTGCTTCTTTAGGAATTGAGGATAATATATTAACTCTTAACGCTTCAATTTTTGGTTATTTCATTTTTACAAAAGAAGATATTATTTCTATAGAACCTTATCATGGTTCATTTTCAAAAGGAATAAGAATTAAACATAATTTGAATGATTATAATGAATCAATTATTTTTTGGACATCTGAAAATTTTGAGTCTATAATCTTAAAAATTAAGGATTCTGGATTTTACGATACTAATTGTATTTCTAAAAAAATAATTTCAAGGCAAGGAACTGGACGTTTACCTATTAAGAGAATTTTTGCAATTATTATTTCTTGCATATGGATTTTATCAATTTCCTATGATTTAGTTAATTTTATTCTAAAAATAAGATCAAACCCTAATGTTCTAAAGTATTCAAAGTATTCATTATCTGTTCTTTCTGTATCTCCGTTAAGCTTGGGGGCAATAATTGCATTCACAACTTTAACATGCGTATCTTTTATGTTATTTTTCTCTAATAGATTTCAAGAGATAATTCTTATTCAGGGTTATAAGGTAAAGTATTTGCAAGGATTTCTTTGTTTTATTATACTTGTAAGTATAATAATGCTATTATTTGTTTTAATTTTAAATAATTTTCTAATCAATTAGAGTTGTATTTGTTTGCAATGTTTGTAGATTCTTTGCTAGGCAATAGCGTTGCAAATAACGAATTTAAAATAAAATAGAGTTTGTAACTCTCAAACCGCTTTACCCTGCCAGTGTAATTTGTCAAACTAGCATTTATGAAGCAAAAAAATGATACCAATTAATATATTTGTTTTAAGGTAAATATGGAAAAAAGCGGATTGCGAATCCTTCTAATAGTTGATTCGGATTATAAATCCTAACCAGTTGGTAATTTATAAAATAATCAATGAAATGAATTTAACAATTGAAGAAATAGAAGCTAAATACTTTGATATTCCATCTAAGGAAGATGTTTCATATTTAGTTTGGCGTGTTTATACCTTGCGAAAGAAATTAATTTGTCAGTTTACTGTTGAGGATTTAAGAATTATGATTGGACAGAATCAATGTTTAAAGTATTTAATTCCAAGAGCAATTGAAATTTTAGATAAGGATTTATTTGTATCAGGTGATTATTATCCGGGTGATTTACTTTTTGTTGTTTTAAAAAGTGATATTCAATATTGGTTGAATAACCCAGTTGAAAGAAACTCTGTAGAGAGATTAGTTTCTAGAATTAAACAAAAAATGGAAATCATTACCTTAACAAATGAAAACAAATCAAAGTTAATTAAGGCAACAGAAGAATTTCTTTCTCTGCAGATTCTTTGATAATAACCAAGTAATAGCAAAAATAATATTTGTTTATGATTAGAAAACATAGTGAAAATAACACACCCCAAAGTCCAAAAACTTTCGGACGGACACTAGTTGGGAAAAAGTTAATCACAATAATTTTTTTCTACTTTAGTGGTTTTGTTTATTCACAGAATACGTCAATCAAAATGATAAACCTTAGTGATAAAAAAATTGAGTTTATATTTTTTGATAGCACACAAACAAGCATTAGCTATCAGCTAATTAAAAGCAATAATAATTTATCCTTTTATCAAACTAAAAAAGAAGATGTGTATATAAATCCATTCATAGGAACAAATCAAGATAGTATTATTAATGAAATGTTGTTAGTGTTCATAAAGAGAAATTATAATTATGAAAAAGCTAAAATGCGTCTTTCATTTGGTTCACCTGTTGAAGCCATAAAAATAGTATTAGAAGTTGACACAAACGGGCTAATTTCTAATTATGGTTTCTATGTTGGGTCTAATGAAAAAGAATTTGAAAAAGAGATTTACCAAATTCTAACTTTATTGAATTCTGCAAAAATTATTTTCCCTTTATTTTCAAGAAACAGTACTAAATATTCGTATTTAAAAACTTATTTTTTCTCAAATTATAGTCTATTCGAAAATTAACAACCATACCAAACTAGCACAAAAGGAAACCTATAAAGCTGATTAATTCCTATGGCATTGACAAACCAATAAGAGCAAAAATAATATTTGTTTATGATTAGAAAACATACTAAAAATAGCATAGGTCTGAAAGTTTTCGGACGGGCGCTAGCCTTTGCATTGGGGGTGCTAGCAGGGATTTCAATGAATTTAAATTCGGCTGTTAAAGAAGCTGCTAAAAAATAGGGGGGTGACAGTTGCAAATTAATCTCGAAATACTCAAAACTGATGAAATAACGTTTTTGTTTTATGATAATAAAATAGAAATTATAAGAAGAAATCTTCTTGTTTATTTAAACATAATACTTTTAGCATTAAGTACATTATTTTTTTTGATTTTTGGAGTAATTCTTGTTCTTCATTATAATATTTCTCTTTTTGTTATTTTACTTTTTGTTTTCGTTTCTCTTTATTTATTTTGGTATCTCGTAACTGAAATTAAATGGATTTTATTGTTTAAATCCTTGGTAATTGATTTCTCTAAAAATGAGGTAAAAAAAAATGGGAACATTGTAATTCCTTATTCTGAAATTTATTTTCAAATAAAACAAACTATAGATTTAACTGAAACATCTGGACTCCCTTACACTAAATGGAAAATTGCACTTGTAATAACTAATATAGATAAATCTCAAGAATTGCTGGTACAAAGAGCAATTACATCAACAAAAAAAATTCGACTGATTTTGAAAATGTTAAGAAAGAAAAATATTAGGTATATTATAAACAAAAACAATTCAACTATAGCTAATTAAAATAAAAGTGTAAAATATTTAGTCTAGCTATAGGAAAAGCGAACCAATATCGCTGCTGAATGGCTTTAACGTATAAAAACCAACAAGAGCCACAAAAACTATATTAATTTAAAAATAGAAAATAGAAAACATACTAAAAATAACACCCATCAAATTACGAAAGCTTTCGGACAGATGCTCAATATAATCAAGTTAAGGAAATGACTCCAAAGGAGTCACATGTTTATAGAAAATATTTGCCATAAAACATACGACCCCATCGGGGTCGCACCCACCAATCAATTTATGACTGCTATAAATATTTGACCTTTTCAAGGTCATAAATTCCTTAACTTAACGATATTGGTCCATGCGCTAAATTTTGCTTTTGAGTTCTTGTAATAATAAACAAAATGCTACTTTAGTTTATAAATGCCATTACTCAGCCTGCAAATCAACCAATCTTTTATAAATTCCTTTTTCGTTTTTGATTAGCTCTTCGTGGGTTCCTTGTTCGGCTACGGTTCCTTTATCAATAACTATAATTTTATCGGCTTTTCTAATGGTAGAAAGTCTATGAGCTATAACAAAAGTGGTTCTGTTTTGCATTAAGTTATCTAATGCTTCTTGAACCAAACTTTCACTTTCGCTATCTAATGCACTTGTTGCTTCATCTAAAATTAAAATAGCAGGATTTTTTAAAATAGCTCTTGCTATGGCAATTCGTTGGCGTTGTCCACCTGAAAGTTTGATGCCTCGCTCACCAACTATGGTTTGCATTTTTTCAGGAAAAGCCATTATAAAATCAAATGCGTTTGCTTTTTTAGCAGCATCTATTACTTCTTGTTCACTTGCATTTGGGTTGCCATAGGCAATATTTTCAAATAAAGTTCCACCAAAAAGCATTACATCTTGCGGCACATAAGCCAATTGTTTACGCAACTGACTTAAAGGTATATCATTTACATTTTTATCATCGTAAAATATATTCCCTTGCGTGGTATGATAAAATTGCAATAACAAACTGGCAACAGTACTTTTACCTGCTCCACTTGGTCCTACAAGCGCTATTTGTTGACCTTTGGTTGCTGTTAGGCTAATATTGTTCAATACAGTTACATCGGTTCTGCCAGGATAAGCAAAAGCTACATTTTCAAACCTTACTTCACCTGCAATTTTATATTTTTCGTTTAATGGTGTTTCTATTAAATCTACGTCTTCACCTTTGTCTCTTAACATTTCGCGCACACGTTGCGTAGCACCTAAAGTTTTTTGTAACTGACTAAACATATCGGCAAAGCCAGCAAAAGTTCCACCTACAAACCCTGAAATAATAACAAACATGGTTAAATTACCAATGGTAAATCCATCTTCTCCACTTTGAACCATACCAACTCCAACCCACATTACAAATGCAATTGCACCAAATACACCAAAAATCATAAACGAAACAAAAGCTCCACGGTAACGTGCATTGGTAATGGCCGTATCAACTACTCCAAAAACACTTTTGGTATAACGTTTAATTTCGTTGGCTTCGCTACTAAATGCTTTAACTATAGCTATACCTTGAAAAGTTTCGTTTACTATGGTGCCACTTTCGGCCAATTGATCTTGCGCCTTGCGCGACATTTTTCTAATACGCATTCCAAATACCACTGCTAATATGGCTATGATTGGAACCACGCCCAACATGGTTAATGCCAATTTAGTTGAAATAAGAAATATAACCGAAAGGCCTACAGCCAAAGTAAATAATCCACGTAAAAACTCAGCTAAAGTTAACGAAATAGCATCTTGAATTTGCGATAAATCAGAAGAAATTCGACTACTTAACTCACCCACACGCTGTTCAGTATAAAAACTCATGGGCATGGTTAATAGCTTTGAATATAAATCTTTACGCATGTTGGCTAACGATTTTTCGCCTACCTCGGTAAACAGATAAATGCGCATAAACGAAAACAAAGTTTGTAACCCTAACTGTATAAAAATTAACAGTAAAACAGTATTTAAACCTAAATGCAAGTTTTTTATATCGAAGCCAAATTGGTTTTGTATGGGATTGTTTGCAGTAGTTGGCAAAGCACTGCTAGAGCCAGGCGATGCCGCATCAATCATTTTACCCAATAAAACAGGAAATGCTAAAGTTGAAATAGCCGATAAGGCAATAAACACCAAACCAAAAATAAACTTACCTTGGTATGGTTTTATGTATTTAAAAAGTACCAAAGCCTCCTTTAAACTTTCCTTCGAAACCTTTACTTTTTCTACCTCTGCTTGTTGTTCTATATTGCTATTAAATCCTCTTTTTGCCATGTTTTGTAATGCTTAACTGCTTATTTGTTTAACTAATTAACTGTTAAATTGCTAAATTGTTAAACTGTTGAATTGTTAGACTGCTTAAATGGTTTCACGCCTTGCATGATTAAATTGTTGAACTATTTAAATTATTTGTTGTCCTGATAAATCGGGAGTTTAATTTTTGATATCATTCGGTTGTTGAAATTGCTGAAGAGTAATTGTATTCCAGTCATATCAACACTCTCTTCTCATTTCCCAACTCCCACTTCCCATCTCTCAACTCCCATTTCTCATCTCCCAAATCCCATCCAGCCTAAGAAACATAATCACTCAAATAACTATACTTTTCGGTTAATTTTCCGTTAGTGGCTATGGTTGCGTTTTTAATAATATGCTCGCTATCTTCTACTAACAAATAAGGCAAAACGTGTCTAATTAATTGTTGACCAAACTCGGTAGAGGCATCAATAGGAAGCTCGCAAGGCAAATTACCAACTGCTTGCACATCAATTGAGTTGGGTAAAAAAGCATCTACTTCCTTTTCTAAAAATGTATTGTAGCCATAAAAAGGATTTTCAATGGTGGTACTTTTTACTGTAGATGGCAATGGACCCGGAATATCGCAAGTAATATCGCTGATAATTTTTATTCTAAAATTACTGCTTTTCATTTCTTCGTGGGTAAAAAATGGCGGAATACCTTGTTTCCAAAATATGCCATTTAGCATAATGTCAGCTCTTTGGTAATAGGGTTGAAACGAGCTAACATAATCTTCTGGATGTTTGTAAAAATCTGCTTTATCCCATTCTCTTCCATCTTTACGTGTATAATAATCTTCGCTGCGCAAATGCACATAAACAGGTTTATTATAATCGTTTTCTATAAATTCCTCTTGGCTTACTTGGCTTATTTTTAGCTTACGCAATAACTCTAAACAACCATGAGCTACTCTACCATCGCCACATAAAACAATTTTCATTGGTGAAAGCTGCAAATCTTTGTATTGCGAAAGCATATCAGCAAAATCGGTGCACTCGTGAGCAGGTTTAAGGCTATAAAAACCATATTTTTTCCCCCACATCATAAATGCATAATGGGTTCCTACTAAGCCTGCAAAACGGCCAAAACCAATAATACGATTTCCTGCATCCCATACCAATGTTTCGTAATCAACCAAAGTAATATTATTGGCTAAAATATGGCGCAATAAATTGCGGTTATGCGATTGTTTTTTTATGGTATGCGAAAAGAATAAATAGGTTTTATTGGCTATTAATTGGGTAGTTGGCACCTCTTTAACACCTAATAAAATATCACAACTGCTTAAATCTTCGTTTAGTTCAATGCCTAAATTGCTGTAAGCTTCGTTGCTAAAACATCTTTCGTTTGATGGTTGAACTATTACTTTAGTGCCCGTAAAGTTTTGCATTAATTCCACACATTGAGCAGGAGTAAGGGGAGTGCGCAAATCGGCAGGTTGTTTGCCCTCGCGAATAATTCCAATTGTTTTCATTCGGGCGCAAATGTAATTATTTTGAATTATGAATTTTAAATTATGAATTATCAATTATGAATTTTGAATTACAGATGGTGAGCGTAATTCGATAGTCATCTAATGAAACATGCATTATGAATTAATTTTGTTTAGTTAAGTTTTTGAACTTCTATTATTATTTGTTTCGACTTCGCTCAACGACCGCGGACATTGAGCGAAGCCGAAATGTCTTTCCCATAACAAAACGACATTTAATTACGAATGATGAAATAAAAGCTAGTTTACCAAAATATTCTTTTTCCTTCTTTTAAATCTTTTAACTATTTCAAACCAAATTACCGAAACAAAACCAATTGCAATACAAGTTACTAATTGCAAAAAACTCAAGGTTTCAAACTCAAAAAATGAAGTGAGTGGTTTTATGTAAAGCATCAATGCTACTAAGGTTACGGTTAAAAAAATGATAAACAGAACCATATTGTTTTTATACCTAATGGTGGTAAATATAGAATAATAAAACGAGCGATTAATCAAGGTAAGAAAAATATTGGAAGCTATTAAAACTGTAAATGTCATGGTTCTGGTAATGGCCTCGCTTGAACAATTAAATATAGCATATTGGTAAGTAAACAATACGCCAACTGTTATTACCAATCCTTGTACAATGCTTATGGAAAGTTCTTTCCAATTAAAAAATGTATCGGTAAGTGGTTTGGGTTTTTGTTGCATGGTGTTTTTTTCCATGGGTTCGTTTTCGTAAATAATAGAACAAGTTGGCCCCATTATTATTTCTAAAAATATAATATGAATGGGCGAAAAAATGTTAGGATATATCCACCCTAAAGCCAAGGGTATAAACACAGTTAATATAATTGGAATATGAATGGAAATGATGTATTGAATGGCTTTTTTTAAGTTGCTATAAATTTTTCGACCCATGGCTATGGCGTGTACCATTTTCGATAAATCATCTTCCAATAAAATAAGCGATGCAGCTTGTTTAGCTATTTCAGTTCCTTTTTTACCCATGGCAATGCCAATATGTGCTGCCTTTAAAGCGGGTCCATCGTTAACGCCATCGCCTGTCATGGCTACTATTTGGTTATTGGCTTTTAAAGCATTGATAATTTTTAACTTAGCTTCGGGAAACATACGCGTAAAAATGGTTGTTTCCATCACGCACGTTTTCAATTCTGCATCCGATAATTCCATCAAATCATTGCCTGTTATGGTATTTTCAAAACCTTTAAAACCAATTTGTTTGGCTACTGCTATGGTTGTTTCGGCATTATCGCCAGTTATAATTTTTACTGCTATGCCCGCAGTGTAAAAATCGGTTAACACTTGCGCTATATTTGGTTTTGGTGGATCGAAAAAGGCTACCAATCCTTTAAACTCAAATGGTAAATCTTGTTGTTTTTCAGGATAATTTTGCTCGCTAAAATTACTGATTGCCACACCTAATATTCTATAACCTTCATTGGCTAAAAGTTCAATGGCTTTGTTTATTTGTTGTTTTTGGTTTTCGGTTAATTTTGAAACCAACATCAATGCTTCAGGTGCACCTTTGGCAGCTATAATTTTTTTACCTTCCTTGTTTTCAAACACATGGGTCATCATAGGTGGTTGACCATCTAATGCATACTCGTGTACCAACTTGTAATTAGGTCTTTCATCTTCCATTTTTAAGTTAGTATACGCTTGGTGCAAAGCCATTTCCATTGGGTCGAAAGGAGTAGGTTCGCTGGCCCACATAGCCGTTTTTATCAGGTCTTTTTCCTCATCACTTAGTAAATCTTTTGGTTCAATAATTTTATTGGCCGACAATAAAAACACTTTGGCTAAACTCATTTTATTTTCGGTAATGGTTCCTGTTTTATCGGTGCAAATTACCGTGGCGCTGCCAAGTGTTTCAACTGTTTTCATTTGTTTTACCACTATGCCCATTTTCATTAACCGCCAAGCACCTAATGCCATAAAAGTGGTAAAAGCTACCGGAATTTCTTCTGGTAAAATACTCATAGCCAAGGTAAGCGATTGCAGCAAACTGGTTAGTATGTTTTGGGAATGCCAATAATTAATACCCCAAACTATTATAAAAACTAGTGCACCAAAAATGGCCATCTTTTTAACAAAATTGGCAATTTGAATTTCTAAAGGTGTTTTTTCCTCAACTATGTTTTCTAAACTGGTTCCTATTTTGCCTAATTTGGTTTGGTTGCCAATGGCAGTAATGGTGGCTACGGCCAAACCTGTGGCTACAGTTGTCCCGCTATAAATAAAATGGTCGTCTGTGGTTTTATCTTTTAACACAGCTAACGATTCGCCAGTTAAAATAGACTCATTTACCGAAAAATCGTTGGAGTGAACAATAGTGCCATCTGCTGCTATGGCTGCGCCTTCGTTTACCAAAATGCTATCGCCCATTACCAAATCTTGGCTTGTTATTTCCACCACCTCTCCATTGCGAATTACCTTGCATTTGGGTTGCGAAAAATCTTTTAGTTTTTCCAACGCATTTTTACTTCTCGAAAATTGGTATAACGAAATAGAAGTTTGGAACACAATGGCAAAGGTTAAAAAAATACCATCCCCAATTTTGCCACTCATAAAGTAAATAGATGCTGCCACCAAAAGCAGAATCATCATGGGGTCTTTAATGGTGCGTTTTAAAGCATCAAAAAAGTTACTTTCTTTTTTATAATCTAGCTTGTTTTGGCCAAATTTATTGCGGGCAATAATTACTTGCTCACTTGTTAAACCAGTTATATTGAAATTATTCTCAGCCATTTTCAATAATAAGCTTTTAAAAATAGCTCATGTTACATACAAAACTATAAAATGAATAGAAGTTACGGTTGTATTAGTTTTGACTTTGTAGGCTAGGACAGGCTGCAACGGCTGAAAATGACTTGTTCTTTTATTCATTATGACTATTTATTTCGACATTATAAAATAACCCATTAGTTACTTTTGAATTTAAATTACCTTCAGAGTCTCTGTAAATAATAGAAAAACTATCGCTCTTAATTTTAGACCAAGACACAATGCCGCCAAAAGGATTTGAGTTTATAATTACTTGTTCTCCATGAATATCATTGTAAAAATCTAAAATTTTTTCAGATGAAATAATTCCAGTTGTTTTTGCATTTGAAAACCTATTAAAAAATCGGATTTCCATAATATGAACTTTAAAAAGGTAATTAGGGATTTCAATTTTATGGCTATAAGAAGCAATTTTACGTTTAGTGAAATCAAATTGATATACTATCAATACAAGTGACATCAAGCAGAATAATCCCACTATAAATAATTTTAGATTTTTCATAAATGTATTTTCTCGGCCATTGCAGGCGTCCTCGCCTGCAATCATAAGTTATTTTTCAAAATATTTCTTGTTGGTGACGCTTCGCTAATACACCAACAAGGGCTAAGAATAAGCTATCCTTTATTTGTAATGAATCAACTTTATGACTTTGCCGTCTGTTGCCCTCAATATGACAGTTGCGGTTCCTCCTACGTAACCATTAGGTAATGTTCCATTTATAATCCAATAATTGTTTACTTTTATGGAAACTAGAGGCTTTTCTCTGTCTATTTGCGTTTGTCCATATTTGGCTGCAAGGATTGGTTCTGCAATTGCCAATGCAGTTTTTTCATTAGTAATAAGAGTGTCAGCATAAAATTGGTTTGAGGTGTCAGCCAAAATTTCATTTAACTCTTTTTTCCAATATTCTCGAGAATCAAATTGATTGGTTTTTCTTGAGCTGCATTGATTTGTAATCAATACAGTTATGAATATAATTAATACAAAAATGTCTTGTTTCATGATATCTCTTTCCGCCATTGCAAGCGTCCTCGCCTGCAATCATAATCTATTTTTCAAAATAATCTAAATAATGAGTAAGCATATTCATTTCGTTATGGTTGGTATTATAAAATTCCTCTGATGAATGTTTATAGATTCCGCCATTGCAGGCGTCCTCGCCTGCAATCATAAAGTTCCATTTTTCTTGATAAGGGTTATTATGAATATACCTTAATTTTTGTTCTGCTACTTCTCTTGAATAAATTTCAATACTCAATGGGTTTCTCTCCCAAAATTGATATGTTCTGTCAGAATCATTTACTTCATACTTTTTCAACTCATTGTCATTATTTGTTTTTAAATA